>WQXS01000010.1 GCA_009784725.1 Oscillospiraceae bacterium | reverse complement strand
ACATAGGAGGAAGCAAAGGTATGGCAAGTATATCGATAAAAAACATCACGAAAATCTATCCCGGAGACGTTCTGGCAGTAGATGATTGTAGTCTGGATATTCCGGACAAGGAGTTTGTTATTCTGGTCGGACCCTCAGGCTGCGGTAAATCAACAATGCTCAGAATGATTGCCGGACTTGAAGAGATTTCAAAAGGTGAGCTATACATCGGAGATAAGCTTGTTAACGATGTACCTCCCAAAAACCGCGACATCGCTATGGTTTTCCAAAACTATGCTCTTTATCCGCATATGTCAGTTTATAAAAACATGGCATTTGCACTCAAGCTTGCAAAGACACCAAAGGCCGAAATCGACCGCCGTGTCCGCGAAGCTGCAAAAATCCTTGACATTGAGCATCTTCTCAGCAGAAAACCAAAAGCACTCTCGGGCGGTCAGCGTCAACGTGTTGCTCTCGGACGCGCAATGGTCCGTAACCCTGCGGTTTTCCTTCTCGACGAGCCGCTTTCAAACCTCGACGCAAAGCTCCGTACATCAATGCGTACAGAGCTGATCAAACTCCACAACAAGCTTGAAACAACATTCGTATACGTTACACATGACCAGACAGAAGCAATGACAATGGGTGACCGTATAGTCGTTATGAACCATGCTGTTGTCCAACAGGTCGACACCCCGCAAAACCTTTACGACTCACCATGTAACATGTTTGTTGCCGGATTCATCGGAAGCCCGCAAATGAACTTCGTCGACGCAGTTCTCAAAAACGACGGAAGATACTACCTCGAGGTTACCGGAGACAAGCTCTATCTTCCCGACGAAAAAGTTAAAGACAGTGTTAAGGAATATGTCGATAAGGCTGTTAAACTCGGAGTCCGTCCCGAAGACATTTATGACGACGAGGCATTTCTTGGTTCACATGCAGACTCTACAATTTCAACACATGTTGAAGTCAGCGAGCTGATGGGCAGCGAAGTATATCTCTATATTAACTATGCAGATACAACAATGACTGCACGTGTTGCTCCGACAACCAAGTCAAGAACAGGCGACAGCATCAAAGTTGCACTCGACATGAATAACATCCATCTGTTTGATATCGAAACCGAACTTGCTATCTTAAACTAACTATATTTGACAAGCCTTTACAGCCACGCAGTGCGAGGTTGTAAAGGTTTGTTCTATCTAGGAGACCGGAGCATTTATGGGACTCTTCAGCAGAAATTTTAATAAGCCGGGACCCGGGGTCAGAAAAGACGAACCGCGCAAAACAGGCGCTGCGCGGTTTTTTGAGCTGCTTCTCCGAGATTTCGGCGACCTGATAAAACTTAATTTAATGTTTTGCATTTGCGCAGCCCCGACATTACTTGTCTTTTTGTTTGGAATGACCGGACTTTATACCGGCATAGCGATTGCACTTTCACTCGTCTTCGCATTCCCGGTAGGCGGCGCTCTGGTCTCATATGTATACTATATAACAATGATGATGCGTGATCAGCCGAGTTATGTTTGGTTCGAGTTTAAAAGAAAATTCAAGGAAAACTATAAACAGGCAGCACCCATTGGAATGATATGTGCAGCATTTATTTATGCTCAGGTTTTATTATGGGTATCATTAATATTTACCGATACAAGCGGTGACCTGCTTTGGTTTATAGTTGCAATAATATCTATGTTACTTTTCGGTATGATAGCCCCGTATGTTTTTATGCATCTTGCTTATATCGACCTCGGAACATTTCGAATACTCAAAAACAGTATCCTAATGGCATTCGGATACCTTCCCCGAAGTTTTATGGCATCAATTATGGGAAGCATTCTCTGGATTTTATTTATCCTATTCCTTCCCGTTTCCCTAATGCTCCTTCCACTCATACTCCTGATAACAGCATCACTGTCAATCCTAATGAGCCTTTCCTGGGTATGGAAACCCTTTAATGAATATTTCAAGGTAGAAGAAACATTGATAGAAAAGGCCAAAGAAGAAGACTAAAAAGGCAGAAATTATTTACATCAAAAAAACACCCTTTCGGGTGTTTTTTAGTCTGAATTAAACATTTCATCCCATAGCGGGTTTGCTCTTGCGCGGGTTATCATGACTTCGACGCGGCGGTTTGCCTGGCGGCCTTCGGGTGTATCGTTTGTTGCAATGGGTCTGTACTCACCGCAAGAATTTGCGTAGAAATGCCATGGTTCAAGGTGGCTTGCTGCAATCAAAAGCTCCATGAAGTTTGTTGCACGTGCGGCACTTAAATGCCAGTTTGTCGGATATAATGCAATATTTGACATAGGAACATTGTCGGTATGCCCCGCAACTAATATTTCAAAAGGTTCGGCAACAAGAAAGTTTGCCGCAAGAAGCTCTCCAATGACATTGGCACGCTCCACCATATCAGCGGGGATATGCGCACTTCCCGGGTCAAACCAAACGTCATTTAAGAGCGTCAGCATCAGAAAATCACCATTAAAAGCAACGGCTAGTTCGCCTCTAAGACCCTCAGCATCTATCCAGTTGTTTATAGCATTATATAAATCCTCAAGAGCTTTTTCCGCTTCGCCTCCGCCTTCGTCGTCTTCATCGGCACCGGGCGGGGGATAGGGGAAAAACTCATCCCATTCGCTTCCGTCAAGATCACTCGGGTCATATCTGTCGCGGATTTCCCAAAATTGCTCGGCGGTAAGGCCGTCACGGGACATTGCAAATAAGAAAAGTTCAGCTTTTTCATTATCAACGTTGGATAGAGCGAACATCAAAACAAAGAACGTAAGAAGGAGTGTGACCATGTCGGCATAGGTTGCCATCCAGCCGTCCGTTCTCTCTTCCTGTTCACCGTCGCCGCCGCCTGCTCTTTCGTTGCCGCGGTCATCACTGCTGGCTGCCATTGATGCTCACCTCCGCCCGTGTGCTACTCGCTTCTTTTCGGTTCATCTTTAAACTGTAACCCGTCGCCTGTGCTGAGCTGCTCAACAAGATAGTCCTTGATAACACGGGGGTTGTCACCGTTTAAGATTGAAAGAAGACCGTTACAAACCATCGTCTTACAAAAGATTTCTTTTTTATGTAACAGCTTAAGACGAGCGGCAATAGGTAAAAATACAATATTTGCAAGCATTGAGCCGTATAGTGTTGTAATAAGAGCAGTTGCCATGTTAACACCGAGGTTATTTATAGCGTTGGGATCTGTAAAGTCAAGTCCCATCAACATATTAACAAGTGAAACAACAGTTGCACACATGCCGAATGCAGGAGCAAATGCAGCACCCTTGTTATATATATCAATAGCCTCCATATGACGCTCTTTAATTCCGTTTATACAGTCTTCCAGTGCGAATTTAACAGAGAATTTATCAAGTCCGTCAACCATCATACGCAGAGCGTAAGCCATAAGTGCGTCATCGACCTGTTCCTTTTCGAAAGCAAGCAATCCTTCCTTACGTGCTTTTTCGGCAAGCTGAACTATTTTATCAATATATTCATTTGGACTTGCTTCCTGTCCGAGAAGTGCTTTAAAATGTCCGGGTACCTTGGAAAGCACAGACATTGGAAAAGATGCAACGATTGCGAAAACTGTAGGCACTATAACCAACACAACACTGGGGATGTCAAGAAAGTCACCAACTTCTCCACCCAGAACAATAACTCCGGCGAATATACAAGCAAAGCATACTACCATTCCTATTATGGTTGTTATACCCTTCATTGAGTCAGCTACCTTCTTTCAGAAACTAGGCTGCCTTTGGCATTGGCAGCCCTGTCGTTATTACTCTTCTTTTCCTTCTTCTTTGCTTCCGCTGCCGGTATCCCTGTCGGTTCTGCTTATAAGCGGGAAGGTACTTACCTCCATTTGAACCAGAGTACGGCGCATCTGTACCGAATCCTTCTGAATCTGCAGGTCGTCTCTTGTTTCCTGCGAGCGGCGTTCCATACGGTCACGTTCGGCTTCAACAAATGCAACATCAATATCCTCGGGCCATTGAGCATCGTTTGCAAGTATTGTTACCTTATTGTCGCCAATCTGGGCAATCCCGCCGAATACTGCCATTCTGCGTTCCTCATCATCATTGAAAATACGGAGAATTCCGTAGTCCAGAATTGCTGAGGTCGGCTCATGGTCGGCAAGTATACCCATATCACCGGTTATGCACCGCATGATAACCATTTCGGCTTCTTCATCATATTTAATATTATCGGGTGTAGCAATGCGTAAGTTTAGCTTTCTTGCTGCAACAGCCATTAATATATCTCCTACCGGATTATTTCTTAATTCTTGTATTACTTATTTCTGCATTCTGCATTCTTATTTCTTATTTATATTCTGTAGCTTTCGGCGACTTCGTCTATTGTTCCTTTGTTGAGGAAGTAACCTTCGGGGATATCATCATATTCACCGTCAATTATACCTGCGAAACCGCGGATTGTTTCATTGACCGGCACATATTTTCCGGGGATTGCGGTAAATTTCTCGGCAACAAAGAACGGCTGGGACAGGAATCTTTGAACCTTACGGGCACGGTCAACAATAAGTCTGTCATTTTCGGAAAGCTCGTCCATACCGAGTATTGCAATGATGTCCTGCAGGTCTCTGTAACGTTGAAGGATACTTTGCACACTTCTTGCTACATTATAATGCTCCTTGCCTATAATACTTGCATCAAGTATTCTTGAGGTTGAGTCAAGCGGGTCGATTGCAGGATATATTCCTTGCTCAACAATTGCACGGGAGAGAACCGTTGTTGCGTCAAGGTGAGTAAATGTAGTTGCCGCAGCGGGGTCTGTAAAGTCGTCTGCGGGAACGTAAATAGCCTGAACCGATGTAATTGAACCTGTTTTTGTTGATGTTATGCGTTCCTGAAGGCTTCCGACCTCAGTAGCAAGAGTCGGCTGATATCCGACAGCACTCGGAACACGGCCGAGAAGTGCCGAAACCTCGGAGCCTGCCTGTACATAACGGAAGATATTATCTATAAACAGCAAAACGTCCTGGAGTGATACATCACGGAAATATTCTGCAATTGTAAGTCCCGAAAAACCGACGCGCATACGTGCACCGGGAGGTTCATTCATCTGACCGAACACAAGAGCAGTTTTATCAATAACACCCGAACGGGTCATATCGTTATAAAGGTCGATTCCTTCACGGGTACGCTCACCGACACCGGCAAAAACCGAATAACCGCCGTGCTCTGTTGCAATGTTTCGGATAAGCTCCATGATAAGAACTGTTTTTCCGACACCTGCTCCTCCGAAGAGACCGATTTTTCCGCCCTTTGAATAGGGGCAAAGAAGATCAACAGCTTTAATGCCTGTTTCAAACATCTCTGTAGTAGCCGTTTGGTCGGCAAACCCGGGAGCAACACGGTGGATAGGCCAACGTTCCTTTGTTTCGGGATTTGGTTTGTTGTCAATAGCTTTACCCAGGACATTTAACATACGTCCGAGTGTTTCGTCACCGACAGGAACAGCGATTGGAGCGCCGGTATCCAAAGCATCCATTCCTCTGATAAGACCATCGGTCGAATCCATTGCTATGCAGCGGACAACACTGTCGCCAAGATGCTGTGCGACTTCAAAAACAACTATCCGTCCCTCACAGTCTACCTCAATGGCATTATAAAGTCCGGGAAGTTCGGTATCAAACTTAAAGTCAACAACCGCTCCTGTAATTTGAAGTATTTTACCAATGTTTTTTTCAGCCAAGCCAATCTCTCCTTTATGACCCAAACGGGGTTATCTTTATAGCCGGTTTTTATTGCTGCGCATTTGCGCCGCTGACAATTTCTGTTATCTCCTGAGTAATCATACCTTGACGTTTACGGTTGTATTCAAGAGTCAGGTCTTCAAGAATTTCTGTTGCGTTACGGGTTGCCGAATCCATGCTTGTCATACGTGATGCCTGTTCACAAACAGCAGATTCCATCATTGCACCGAATATTGTGATATTAAGATACATTGGTACTGCATGTTTAATGAATGTGTTTATATCGGGGTCGTATGACATAATGCTTGCACCGGCGTCATAATCCTCACCGGATGCTGCTTTTAGCGGCAGAAGCTTTTCAATGTACGGGATATGAGTCAGAACAGACTCAAAATGAGTATAAACGATATATACTTCATCAATCTCACCCGAGGAATACATTTCCGCAACCTTGTTGCCGAGAACCTCTGCATCTGCAAAAGAAGATGCTTCGGATGCGCCTTCACAGCGATATATAATTTCTTTTCCTCTGCGGCGGAAATAATCCCATCCTTTAGAACCGACAGCAAGGATTTTTGCGTTTTTATCCTTTAAAGCTTCGACATATGCAAGGGCTTCTTTTGAAACGGTTGCATTGAAGCTGCCGCACAAACCGCGGTCTCCGGTTAAAACAATATAAAGAATATTGTTAACCTCACGTTCCTCGGCAAAAGGAACATTCATTTCTTCGCTGACGCCCGCTTTGATGTTTTCCATGAGTTTTTTGATATCACTGTACATCGGGCGGATATCATCAAGCCTTGCTTTTGCTTTTTGCAGCTTTGACGCCGCAACAAGATTCATGGCTTTCATGATTTTTTTTGTGTTGTTGACACTGGTTATTCTCTTTTTTATGACCTTCATTGAAGACATAAATCAAACCTCTTTATACTATTTAAAGTTCTTGAAAAATTCTTCCGATGCGACTCTTAGTTTTTCACTGACTTCATCGGAAATAACCTTTGATTCTCTGATTTCTTTAGGTATATCCTGATACTTTTCGTCAATATAGCTCAAAAACTCGCGTGATGCCGTTTGAACCTGCTCGACATTGATACCGCCGAAAAACTTATTTGTAAGCAAATACAGTATCATGACCTGCTGCTCGACACTAAGCGGTTGGTATTGCGGCTGTTTTAAAACTTCAACAATACGCTCGCCGTGGCGCAGACGGTCAAGTGTGTCTTTACTGAGATCGGAACCGAACTGAGCAAACGATGCAAGCTCTCTGTACTGTGCAAGCTCGATACGCAGCGGTCCGGAAATCTTTTTCATTGCGGGAATCTGTGCGGCACCGCCGACACGGGAAACAGAAAATCCCGGGTTGATTGCAGGGCGGATACCGTTATTAAATAATTCTGTTTCCAGATAAATCTGTCCGTCAGTTATTGAAATAACGTTTGTAGGAATATAAGCGGAAATATCGCCTGCCTGTGTTTCAATAACCGGAAGTGCGGTGAGAGAACCGCCGCCTCTTTCTTCACTGAGCTTTGCGGCACGTTCAAGAAGTCTTGAATGCAGATAAAATACGTCACCGGGATATGCTTCACGCCCCGGAGGCCTTCGAAGAAGGAGGCTGAGTGCACGATAAGCGACAGCATGTTTGGAAAGGTCGTCGTATATAACAAGAACGTCTTTTCCTTCTTCCATCCATTCCTCGCCGATTGCACAGCCTGCGTATGGTGCAATATACTGCATGGGGGAGGAGTCACTTGCAGATGCCGTAACGATGGTTGTATACTCCATCGCACCTGCTTCTTCAAGTGTTCTTACAATACGTGCAACGGTTGATGTTTTTTGACCGATTGCAACATATATACAATAAACTCCTGCACCTTTCTGATTAATTATTGTATCGACGCAAATAGCTGTTTTGCCCGTTTGACGGTCACCGATAATAAGCTCACGCTGTCCGCGACCTATCGGAATCATAGAGTCGATTGCCTTAATACCCGTCTGCAGCGGAGTATTAACCTCGCCGCGCTCAATAACACCGGGAGCAACACGTTCAATATAGCGTGTTTTTGTGTAGGAAATCGGGCCTTTGCCGTCGACAGGTTCTCCAAGTGAGGATACAACTCTTCCGAGCATTCCGTCACCTACGGGAACCTCCGCAATACGTTTGGTTCTTTTAACGACGTCGCCTTCCTTAACAAGTGTGTCTGCACCAAGCAGAACGACACCGATGCTGTCCTCGTCAAGGTTGAATGCAATACCGAAAACACCGCTGGAAAATTCCAGAAGCTCTCCGCTCATTGCATTCTCAAGGCCGTAAACCCGGGCAATACCATCGCCGACCTGGATAACACTGCCTGCTTCAGATACGTCTAACTTTGCAGTATAAGCATGGATCTGCTGTTTAATTACCGAACTGATTTCATCGGGCTTCAGAGTCATGCGCTGCACCCCTCTTTCAATGTAGAATCTTCATCACGGGAATATTGTTTAGTCAGATGAAGGTTGCGCATATGTATTTACGCATATTTCATTTCGTTTAAATTTACCGCAAGGTCGCGGAGTTTCTTTTTTACCGTCCAGTCGATGTAATAGCCGTCCACAAAAATGTACGGACCTCCGATAAGTGACGGATCAACCTTTAAATCAAGCTCAACATGCTTGCTTAATTTTTCCGAAAGTGTCTTTTTGAGTGATTCGGCCTGCTTTTCATCATACGGAGCTGCCGATAAGACCTTTGCAGTTACTATTTTGTTGTGGCGTTCAATAAACCCGATCAAACCCTTAAGGGCAGGGAGCAGATATGCCTCACGGTTTTTATCTGCAGTCAGATACAAGAAACCAAGAAGGTCTTCGTGTATTTTCCCTTCAAATGCACTTCGGAATATTTCACGCTTTTCCGATGCCGGGATTTGCGGATGAACGAGTACCTTTTGGAACTCATCGTCACTTATGGAATCACGCAGGAAAATAGCCTGACGCAAAAAGTCGTCAACTGCATTTAACTTTACAGCAATATCAAAGAGTGCCGAAGCATAAATAACACTTAGTCTTTCCATATGTAACTCTCCATGTCATAGAAAGCTAAGCGTGCACTTAGTCTCTCCATGTCATTCCCTCTAAATCGGATAGTGTTTCGTCAAAGAGTCTGTCGTGTGTTTCTTTGTTGATTGCGAGTGAAACGAATTTCTCCGCCATAACAGCTGAAACATCGATTATTGCCGTGCGCATATCGTTTTCGGCGCGTTCCCACTCCATTTCGACATTTGCGGCGGCACGCTCTCTGATGGTATCGGCCTCTTTTTTCGCCTCTGCAAGAATACGTCTGCCCGAATCTGCAGCAGTTTTACGTGCTTCACTGAGGATTTCCTCACGCTCACGCTCGACGTCTTCCATTTTTTGCTCATAGTTGCGCCTTAGCTCCGTTGCTTTTTCAAGCTCCTCTTCCGCTTGAATGAGCTGTCCTTGAATCTTGTTTGTACGTTTGTTCAAGATTGTGCGGACAGGCTTGTAAAGCAGATAGGCAAGAAAACCTGCAAGGATGGCGACGTTTGCAACATTGGCGATTATATTAATGAGAGTTGCCTGATCAATACCGAATACACGGCCGGGCGGCAGATCGGTTGTAATTATCTCTGCTGCGGATATAAGGAATCCGAAATCCAACTAAATCACCTTCTTCAAATAAGAAATATTAACGCCGGACCGGTCCTTAGCTGAGCCCAAGTGTTTGTGCGATTGAAACAAAACGATCGAGCAGCGGGTTTACGAATAATAAGAGCATTGAAACAACCAGTCCGTAAATACCGTTTGTTTCAGCCATCGCAAGACCGATGATCATTGATGTGCTTATACTTCCTCTTGCTTCGGGTTGACGTGCGATTGATTCTATTGCTTTTGCTGCGATTTGTGCTTGACCGAGTGTAGTGATAACACCTGCGAAGACTGCGAGTGCAGCTGCATACTGAGCGGCAACAATGACAGTTGCCAGAGCTGATAAACTTGATACTGGTTCCATGATTTTTCCTCCGATTATTTGAAAATTATTTATAATATATGATTAATGTGAAAAGATCGTAATTATCATTCATCATTTATCATTTATTATCAGCTTAATGATTTACGCTTCCGCAACCTCTGCGGCACCGGAAATAAATGTCATACTAAGTGTAACAAAAATGTATGTTTGAAGAACTCCGCTGAACAAATCAAAATATGCGTGAAGTGCAGCCGGAATCACAAACATTGCAAATACCGGAAATAGTGCGTATATAAGAGACATCATTATGAGACCTGCAAGCATGTTGCCGAAAAGACGGAAGCTGAGTGAAATAGGTCTTGCAAGCTCGCCGATTACATTAATAGGCAGAAACAGCGGAATCGGACACCACCAGGGAAGTGGTGCAAACAGGTCCTTGACATAACCGGCACCGCGGTATTTAACACCCATGGCTTGAATCAAAAAGAATGTAACAAGTGCTAGCCCGACAGTCATCGACCAGTCTGCGGTCGGTGTGCGCATTCCGGGCAAAAGCCCGCTGAGATTTGATAACAGAATAAACAAAAACAAAGTGAAAAACCAGCTCCCGAGGAACATAAGTTTATCACCTATTGTTGATCTCAAATAACCTTCAAATGTTTCAACAAGTGCCTCTACAACATTTTGAAAGCCTGTCGGTACTTCTTTAAAATTCCGAACCTTGATACGGACAACAATTCCGAATGCTATGAGGACTCCCATAATAATCCAAGTCGAAATTATTGTGTCGGTAATCCAGATTTCAATTCCGAAAAGATTGAGCACAGCGTGATTTTTAATTTCAAGATCAATCACGTATTAAGCTCCCCCCTTTAGATAATTAAATAACTGATAATATTACGAGATAAACTGTAGGAAATTATACATTAGGTGCATAAGGTTGTCAAGAGTTTACGTTATTTTCGTTATCATTTTCTACAGCTTGTGTATTGGAGTCATTTTCAATTATAACATCAGCTGTTTCATCATTATTATCACTGTCACTATCGTCGTTTTCTTCATCATCTTCATATTTGATAAAATTGTCGCCGTCCTTTTCAAGCTTCATTGATCTTACGAGAATTACAGATATCTGAAGAGTAAACAGTCCCGCAAGTGCACCCCATATGCTTATCAGCGGAGCACTTACAAGTGAAGCGGGAGCGTTGGGAAAAAGTATGCCCCAAATGCTGATCCAGTTGCGGTCACTGTAAAAAGGCGGTTCGGTTGTGTATGTATGAATCAATCCGATAATAACAAGAACAGCACCCGTCAGAAGGTAACGGAGCAGATATTGAAAACGGACAATATTTTTACCGGCAGCCTGATCATCCATGACAACCACCTTTTGAACTGTCCGTTCCAGCATACGAAGCTTGAACACATTAAGCCCCGAAGTTGCGGCAACACCGAAAATAAAGGGTATTACTGCAAATGACCTGTAGTATACTGCGCCGATAAGAATAATTATAGCGGCAGCAACAATAACCATTTTAATCATTATTTTTGTCGGTCTGACAGGTTCGGAAAAATCGTTCATTAGATATACCTATAATATTATTTTATATTTTGTTTCCTGTTAAATTTTCTTTGCAAAATCAAATATCGATTTAAATGCCGCAGCAACACCGAGAAAAGAGAATATCATCAGAAACCACGGACTCGTTCCGAGCCATCTGTCAAGCAGCCAGCCTAAGAAAATTCCGACGGCAAGGCATGCAATTATAGAAACACTTATTTGAATAAAGTGGGACATTGCTTTGGCAAATTCGTTTTGCCGCTGCTTTTTATTAGGCATATAAACCGACCATGCCTTTCAGATATTCATCGCTTCCAATTTAATTGATATCTATGCTTTAGTCAAGTGGCGTTAGGGCGATATATGACTAAAAGGAAAAGTTGCAAATTTTAAGCCTTAGTCAAATATCGACTTGCCGAGTTGAGCATTAGGCGTTTTGTTCCTGCTTCGTCAAAAGCGATTTCAAGTAAAGCATCCCCGCCTGCAGGAGACACTGATGTAATAATGCCTTTTCCGAAAGCCTTATGTAATACGCTATCGCCTTTATTAAAATCAATGGCAGGGGAAACAGATTTTTGCAGCTTTGGTGATGACATGACGGGAGGTTTTTCCTGTGTTTTAAATTTAAAGGTGTTATCCGGTTTGTACCCTGTGTAAAAATCTGTTTCATAATCCGGATTATTAAACCCATAACCTTCGGCAGGTTCGTTTTTCTCTATATTCCCATCTTTGATTTCCCTGACAAAACGAGAAGGCTGTGCAGCGGAGGTTCTGCCGAAAAGCATGCGGCGTCTTGCACTTGTAAAATACAGTATTCGTTTTGCCCGTGTCATGGCAACATAACATAAACGCCGTTCCTCTTCCATTTCACCGGGTTCACCCATTGCTCTCATACCCGGGAAAATGCCTTCCTCGGCACCGACTATAAAAACAGTGTCAAACTCCAGACCCTTTGCACTGTGCATTGTCATCATGAGAACCCTGTCAGAGCCGAGGTCATCACGGTCAAGATCGGTATAAAGAGCAGTTTCGCTCAGAAAATCAAAAAGAGAACCGCCGTTTTCATTTACAAAAGCAATTATATTTGTTTTAAGCTCCCTGACATTTTCGATACGGGAAATATTCTCATCAGAATCCTTATCCTGCATTGCACGGATGTAACCGGTTTGAGATATCAGCTCATCATAAAGCACATCAAGCGGTACTGTTTCCGCTAGCTTCCTAAGACCGTCTATCATGTCCTTGAACTTATGCAGCTTGCCCGCAGCACTTTTTACATTTTCATAGTTATGACATTCATTTATCGCAGCAAATACCGAAATACCCATTTCACCGGCAATATACCGGAGCCGTTCTATTGTTGTATCTCCGATACCTCGGGTTGGATTGTTAATAATCCGCAAAAGACGGACATCATCATTCGGATTATGCAGTACGCATAAATAAGCAAGCATATCCTTAACCTCGGCACGTTCATAAAATCCCGTGCCGCCATAAACTCTGTAAGGTACGGCAAAACGCTTAAAGGCTGTTTCAAACTGGTTCGACTGTGCATTCATGCGGTAGAGAATAACATGCTCCTGCCATTTTCGCCCGCCTGCAACACTTTTTAGAATTTTTTCTGCAACAAACTCAGCTTCTTCACGTTCATCGTTTACTACATTTAATACAGGCAAATCACCCTCGGTATTATCCGTCCAAAGATTTTTGCCTTTGCGGCCCTTATTATTGCCGATTACATCATTTGCAGCATTTAAGATTGCCGCCGTAGAACGATAGTTTTGTTCAAGTCTTATAACACGTGCGTTCTTAAACTGCTTTTCGAAGCTTAAGATATTTTCAATTGTTGCCCCGCGAAACTTATATATACTCTGGTCATCATCACCGACAACGCAAATATTGCCGTGATATTCTGCAAAAGCTGCTGTCAGGAGATACTGCAGATTATTTGTGTCCTGATATTCGTCAACAAGTACATATCTGAATCTTCTTTGATAATAATTCAAAACATCCGGATTTTCTTTGAAAAGGCGGACTGTAAGCAGAATAAGGTCATCAAAATCGAGAGAGTTTGATGCTTTTAATCTTTTTTCGTATTCAAAATAAATTTCTCCGATAATTTTACGCCTCGGGTCTGCCGTTTTATTTGCGTTAGCCATAAACTCATCTGCAAAAATCATATCATCCTTTGCACGGCTTATATAATTCAGTACGGTACGATGAGGAAAGTTTCTTTCTTCAATCTCCAGATCCTTAAGAATTCTTTTCATAAGTGAAGCGGTATCGGCAGTATCATATATATTAAATGAAGAGTCATATCCGATATGGCTGATATTATGCCTCAGGATTTTCGCACACGCTGAGTGAAATGTACTCGCCCACACACCCTCGGAACCGGGAATGTTCATGCGCTCGAGCCGCTCCTTCATCTCACCCGCTGCTTTGTTTGTAAATGTGATAGCGATTATTTCATGCCCGTCTACACCTTCATTTTTCAGAAGATTTGCTATACGGTTCATTAAAACGGTTGTTTTACCGCTGCCTGCACCTGCGAGCAACAGTAAAGGGCCGTCTGTAGTCAGCACAGCCTCTCTTTGACTGATATTTAAGTGTGAAAACTCATCTTTTTCGGATATTTGTCTGTTTATACTCATCAAATATATAATACCACTTTATAAAATAAAAGACAAACAAGAGCGTTTAGCTCTTGTTTGTCTAAAAACAGATTATGAGGATAATAAAATGAAAAAAGATACATTAGCGACCCTGCGACTTAATATTAACAATCATATATTAAGTAATCTACACTTAAATATTTCAATTATGTTAACTTATGCACTTTTTTATGAATAAATAGCCATAATAATAAAAAAGACTAAAATAAATAAAATTCAAACCGGTAATTAAAGGTATTTCATGAATAAAATACCTTTATAATTTAATCTAATCAAATGATACTCCATACCATGGAGAAAAATCATTTACAGTCCGGTTTAGTGAACGAATATTATCTTGTGCTGCAAGCATTCCGAATCTTCGCCCTTCACCCGGCTTTGAAGGAAATCTTAAAATAAACTCATCGGCAGGGAAGAGCTGAGATATTGTTGAAATAACATTATTAATTGTATTATCATCAGGACTCAAGCTTTCTTTTATCCCGGGATATAAAAACTCCTTAAACCACAGGGTATTATCAGGGCTGCTTTCAACAACCGCATAAAAATCGCCGATCCTGTATAAACCTCCGCCTGTCTCTTCGCACAAGAGTTCTTGATACTCAAAAATTTTTACATCATACTTAATATATGACAAACCACTGAGTTGTGTATCTCTTTGGGATATATACTGCTCTGCAGGAATTTTTGAAGCTTTTAACGGTGTATGATTTAAAGCGTTGTTTTTATATGATACTTCATTTATATAAAAACAGTCGAAAAATCCGAGCTTGTTGTAGTAGTTAAATAAACGGTCTTCCGAAGGACAAAGCACCGTTGCCGCAAAGCCAACTTCTCCTGCGATGCTGTTAAGCTTGTTTACAACCGCCGACCCAAGACCTAAACCTCTGTGCTCGGGTAAAGAGGCAACAGAATAAATCATTGCACAGGATGCCGACCCCTTTGAATCCTTTATATCACCGAATGGAACAAGATAACCGCAAGCAACGGGAGAACCGTTAATTTCGGCGACTGCACATAGTTCAGGTTTAAAAAACAGGCGGAAAAATGATTCTCTGCCAATTTTACCAAAAATACTATCCCAAATATTATATAATAAAGGCAGCTCATTTAAACAGGGGTTGCGGGCAATAATCTCGTTCATAGTGTCCTCTTGCAGGTTTCTCTTATTTTCCGTTCAAGCTCCTTCAAATCAACGAATGTATCCGGTTTTTTATTAGGGTCGCGAAGCAGGGCTGCAGGATGATATAATGCCATATAATTTATTCCGTCTATATCAAACCACTTGCCATGGTCTTGTGTTATCTTAAAATCGCTGTTTATCAGGACAGCAGCGGCAATTCTTCCGAGACAGACAATAATTTTCGGTTTTAGTATATCGATTTGAGCTTTAAGCCACTCATAACATAACTCGCGCTCGGTATTTAAAGGGTCGCGGTTCCCCGGAGGACGGCATTTTACAATATTTGCTATAAAAATATTTTCCGTTCTGGATAAACCGATAATTTTAAGCATATCATCCAATAACCTGCCTGCGCGTCCGACAAAAGGTTCGCCCTTTAAATCTTCGCTTTCTCCGGGTCCCTCTCCGATAAAAAGCACCTCTGCCGTACTGTTGCCGACACCAAAGACAACATTTGTCCGTGTTTTGTGAAGCTCACATTTCGTACAGCTGCTGCAGGCTTCCTTAAGCTCATCCCATGTTTTCATATTAATTATTCCTTAATGCACAGGTTATTTGTTTAATTTGAACCTGTCTTTTTTATTTTTGGTACAATTAAATATACAACAGTAAAAAACTGTTGACAAGTGTTCTGTTATTTGATAGTATCCACAAGCGTTCCAAAGACAGTCGGTAAGGTGCAAGATACAAGCGCCCGGTAAATCCGGCCGAGGACAGCCATATTAATAAGCACTTCAGTTGTGTTTCTTATTAAACATTTTGGCTTTTATCCTTGTCTTTGACAGGGATTTTGTTATATGTGGACGCACATTATAAAAAACGGGAGGTGAAAAGAAATATGCCAAGTGAGAAAATTCTGGCGGAAAAGAAAAAAATCGTAGAAGATATGACGGAAAGTCTTAAAAGCCAAGCGGGTGTTTTTGTCGATTACAAAGGCATCACTGTTATTGAAGATACTGAAATGCGCGTAAAAATGCGTGATGCCAATGTAAATTATAAAGTAATCAGAAACAGACTTATGAAGCTTGCAATTAAAAATGTCGGTTTTGACGATCTTGAATCGATTTTAACCGGCACAACATCTCTTGCTATCAGTAAGGATGACCCGATTGCCCCGGCAAGAATAGTAAAAGAGTATGCCGATAAGCTTCCCGATTACTTTGAAATCAAAGCCGGCTTCATGGACGGAAAGGTTTTGTCTGCCGATGAAGTAAAAGCAATAGCAAGCATACCCGCACTGCCGGTTCTGCAGGCACAGTTCCTCGGAACAATGCTCGCACCTATTACAAGTCTTGCAATCGTCTTAAAAGCAATTGCAGAAAAAGACGGAGCTCCCGCAGATGTTGAAGTAAAAGCAGAACCCGAAAAACCTGCTGAAAAAGCACCGGAAGCAAAGGCTGAAGCAAAGGCTGAAGCATCCGAAGAAAAACCCGCTGCAGAAGAAAAATCCGAAGCAGCCGAGGAAAAACCGGTAGAAGCCGAAAAAGCAGATGCAGCAGAAGCCGCAGCAGAGGATAAACCCGCAGAGGAAGCTGTAAAAGCAGAAACAAAGGAAGCGGCAAAAACAGACGAAGCTGCTGAAGAATAATAAAATGGAAGGATATAAATATAATGGCTAAAGATAAAATTAAAGATTTAATTGAGGAAATCAAAGCTCTGACAGTTATTGAGCTTTCAGATTTGGTTAAGGAGCTTGAAGAAGTATTCGGTGTTTCTGCAGCAGCAATGGCTGCTCCCGCAGCAGGCGGAGGCGCAGGTCCTGCAGCTTCGGCTGAGGAACAAACCGAGTTTACAGTCACAATGACAAGCTTTGGTGCAGAAAAGGTCAAGGTAATTAAGGAAGTCCGTACAATCACGGGATTAGGTCTTGCCGAAGCTAAAGCTCTTGTTGAAGCAGTTCCTGCAAAAATCAAAGAAGGCGTCAACAAGGACGAAGCAAACGAACTTAAAGAAAAACTCACAGCTGCCGGCGCAGAAGTAGAAATTAAGTAACCGTATAATTCACAATCATAAGAAAAGCGTGCTGCTGCAATATAAACAACGGCACGCTTTTTAGTATATGTTATGAAAATAACTCTTGCAGTTCGTGCGAACCTGTGATATAATGCGACCTACCTTAAAACAAGCACCGCAGAACTCATCATTTTGGTTCAACATTTATATCTACAGGGGGACAATGAAGATGGATTCAATAGGAAAAATTTCACCGGGAGGACCCGATGACAAAGGATTTGCAAAAATTGAAATTTTGCTTGAAGCAACAGGAGGGCTTACACTCTCACAGGTATGTGCGGTAACAGGGCTGGAAGGCTCAACAATTCAAAACTGGGTAAAAAGAGGATGGGTAGAGCATCCTGTAGGCAAAAAGTACGAGGAAGTGCATATTGCACGTATACTAATCATTAACGCTCTTAAAGAGTGCATAAAGCTTGAACACATTGCACTGCTTATGAATTATGTCAATGGTAGGGCTCGTGACGGCAGTGACGCAATTATAAAGGAAAGTACTTTATATAACTACCTTTGCGATGCACTAAAGCAAAGCGGTCAGTCGGACGATCATTCAAAAAGCGGTGTAGAAAGTGTTATAAACAATGTAATTAAGGACTATAGCGACCCGAATCCCGATTCACGTGTAAGGATAAGAAAAGCACTCACATTAATGATTTTTGCCTGTGTATGTACAGATGTCAAACGCAGGGTTGATGCAATGATGGGTCAGATTCTGATTGAGCTCGATGACCCGAAGCCAAAGCCGAAACCCGTTGCGCCGCTGCCGAAAATCGAGCTTGCTCCGCCGGTGGAGGAACCACCCGAGGAAGAACCGGGTGAAGTTCTCGATGATATAGTGGAAACACGCAAAACAGTAAGCCAGGCACTGCGGGAGTGGGATATAAGCAGTGTTGAAAGAATTATAATAGACCACGACGAGGGTGCCAAAAATTCCTCAGCGCAAGAAGAGGATGATAAGAAATCCGCAAGTAAACCATGGTATGTAAGAAAAACACCAAAACTATAAGCATTTACAGAAGTAAGGAAAGTAAGAATATTATTGAATGCAGTAAGACTGCACCTGTTCCGAAGCACTTTTACTTATTTATCAGATAAAAAACTTGACAACCAAAATTCATAACAATATAATATCCGTGCAAAGGTTAAATTTAATGCTTTAAGTGTACATAATTAGTACTCATCGGGAGGAGGGAAGAAATAATGTCGGAAGTGCATATCAAGGATAATGAATCTCTGGACAGTGCTTTAAAGAGATTTAAGCGCAATTGTGCTAAATCCGGTGTCCTCTCGGATTTGAGAAAGAAGGAATATTATCAAAGCCCAAGTGTAAAACGCCGCAAGAAATCAGAAGCAGCACGTAAAAACAAGAACAAAAGGTTCAACTGATTTCAAAACACAATCTGAAGACAACAAAAAACTCCCACATTCAAAGTGATGGTGGGAGATTTTTTGTATAGTAGTGTTGTGATTTGCTTTTGAGGGTGGTTTAGGGTTAGTTAAATTGATTTTCGCACACCGAAGCATGGACGCTGAGGGGCGCTCTGTTGAAATAGGATGTTTCATCTGAGCGAAAGGAAATTAATTTAACTAACCCTAAACCACCCTCAAAAGCAAATCATAAAACCTAATTATTCAGCTTATCGCTAAGCCTTTTTATTTCGCCTGAAATTCTTTCGGCAGTTGCTCCTGTCGCAGGTGTTGGCTGATAATTGTTTTCACCGCTGACAGATGAAACACGAATAGGAATTATTTCGGTTTCGTTTGATTCCTGTAAAACACCATTATCAAATGTAAAGGTCTGGCGGAAAATAAATGAATCGTAATCAGGCGGCCATCTGTTTCCGCCAAAGCTGAAGTTGGCGAGTGAATATACTATGTTTTTCCCGTTATATACCTCGATGCCCTGAATTACATGAGGATGAGCTCCAAGTACCAAATCAACTCCGTTATCAATTGAAAAATGTCCGAGTTTTATTTGATTGGCATTAGGTTCATAGCTTCCTTCTTTACCCCAATGAAAATAAGCGATTATAAGCGCTGCACCTCTGGATTTTAAGTCCTCTATAGCATCTGTAATTTTATCAAAAAACACTGTCGGGTCATTAGTACTCCATGTCTCAAAACCAAATAATCCGATATTGATGCCTTTTATATTAACAATCGTATTTGTCTCGTTTCCGAAAAATGCAATTCCTTCAGCTTCCAGATTGTTTTTGGTATCCTGATAACTGACTTCACCAAAATCCCGGCTGTGATTATTTGCAAGAGTAACGGCATCAATACCCGACCCTCTGAGGACTTGAATGAACTCGGGCGGTGCCCGGAAGGTGAACCTTTTATCAACACGATTTGTTGCATCGGTAAGTGTACCTTCAAAGTTGACTATACTCAAATCATCTTCATTGAATATATCTCTGACATTCCTGAAGAAAAAAGAAAAATCTTTATCTTGCAGTTCAAACTGCCGCATGTATGAGTTAAAACTGCTGTTTACCGGACAGCCGCCAACGGTGACATCACCACCCGCTGACAGGGTAATGGTTACGATAGGCTCCGGTGTTGGCTCCGGTGAAGGGGTTGGCTGCGGAGTCGGCGGGGGAGGCGTTGGGGTTGGATCGGCAACAGGCTCTCTTTCAACCGGAGTCAGTGAAGAGTTTGAAATATCATAATCTTCCCCGCCATTGCTTTCATCGTTATAATGCAGTACAAGGGCAGGCGGCATTACAGACAGGATGGTAAGGAAAGTAATGACAATAACTATAAACATTTTGAATCGTTTGCTCATATCAGTGACCATGCCTATTCTGTAAAGTGAATGTGATTGTTTATATGTTCAATACAAAAGCAATGATATCCGTTGCATCTTGAACAGTAACGGAACTCCAGCTCCGGATAATCCGTGTCTGTTTTACCGCAAACCGCACACTTATGCCTGTACGGCTTATCTGCCATTTCGCGTTTTACCTGCTTTGCTGTTTTCTTGAAATTAATAACCTGAGGGGAAGTACGGTTTCTTATTATAGGCTGGATGTACGATAAAAGCTCATCCCCGCATATTAAAATAAAATTAAGCACTGCTACAATAGGTAAAAATGCAAGAAATATATTACCTGCAACAAGTTGCAATATAAACTCGTAAAGGAAAAACGCTCCATTTGCAATAGCAAGCCATTTTATTTTAATGGGTATCACAAGAAACAGCCTGATTGTAAAATCGGGAAACAGGGTTGCAAATGCAAACAGCATGGACAGGTTTAAGTATACAGGAGTGATAATAACGGTTGCTCCGGTTGAAAACCATAAAATAAAAGCATAAATTACATTAAGAATAACACCGGAAAAATAAAATATGGTAAATTTTCCCGCTCCCCACTCTCTTTCGAGAGTGCTTCCGATAAAATAATAAAAATATAATGATATGGCAACAAAGAAAATATTTCCGCCGGCAGGTAAGAACACCCATGTAATAAGCCGCCATATTTCACCTCTTAGAACTATAGCCGGGTGCATTAATAAAAATTCATAAATCCTTGAGTTGCCGATACTGAGGATATATACTCCCGCAGATATCAGCACAATAAACAGCATGAGCCTCGAAATGCCGAAACTGCGGTGTTTTTGACAAAATCTATCGATTGATCGGCTGATAAATCTCAAAGTAAAATCTCCTTTGTAAAATCAAATAATTATATCATGCAGGTAATTTAAATGCAAAAGTAAAAAAAACACTTGCAAATACATATTGGATATGGTAACATACTCGGGCTTGAAATTTCACACTTTTTGACGGTTTCTTGCAGTTATTTAGGAGGAGAAAAAATGGACTTGGTAAAAACACTCAGTGAGCAGCATATGAAACCTGAGCTGCCGCCGATGAATGTAGGGGATACAGTCAGAGTCACGGTCAGGGTAAAAGAAGGCAACCGTGAAAGAAATCAGGCTTTTGAAGGTACAATTATTGCGAAAAAACACGGCGGGGTAAATGAAACCATCACCGTAAGGCGTATTTCGTATAATGTAGGATGCGAAAAGGTTTTTCCCGTCCACTCACCGACAATTATATCAATTGATACCGTAAGACGCGGAAGAGTCAGAAGAGCAAAGCTTTATTACCTCAGAGATAAAATCGGTAAAAAAGCAAAGGTTAAAGAAAGAGTATAATACCTTTCCATCAGAAAGGTTAAACAAAGGGAAGGGAGCAACACCCTTTCCTTTTTGCGTAATTTATTGTATAATAGGATATCAGTAACCGAAGGGGTTAAGTAATGGAAGAAACATTGACGGAATCAACCGGAGAAAATGAAGAAGAAATAAAAAAAACAAGAATGCGCATGGAGCTGTATGACTGGCTTCAATGTGTCGTTACTGCAATTATCCTTGGGGTATTGATTTTTGTTTTTGTCGGCAGGACAATCGGGGTTGACGGCAGATCAATGAATCAGACACTCAGGCATAATGACAGAGTCATCATTTCGAATCTGTTTTATAAACCCGATAACGGCGATATTATAGTATTTCGCTCACCTTCCGAGCAGTTTGAACACCCTCTTGTAAAGCGTGTGATTGCAAAGGAAGGCCAAACGATTGATATTGATTTTACAAGCGGTGATATATTTGTCGACGGAGTAACATTAATTGAACCTTATATAAATAATCTGACCAATATAAGACATGATTTTAACGGGCCGCTGACCATTCCAAGGGGTTATGTTTTCGTTCTCGGCGATAACAGAAACAGCTCCACCGACAGCCGCGATAATGTAGTCGGGCTTGTTGATACGAGATATATTCTCGGTAAGGTGCTTTTTATATTAATACCCGGACCCGATGACAGCGGTCAGCGTGACTGGGACAGATTCGGTACCGTGGCATGATATCAGAGCAAATGAACATACAGTGGTTTCCCGGGCATATGACAAAAGCCCGCAGAATGATAACTGCTAATATTAAACTGGTTGACGCTGTCTGTGAAATTATAGACGCAAGAATTCCTTTATCAAGCCGCAACCCCGATCTTGATGATATGACAGCAGGAAAACCGCGGCTTATAGTTTTAAACAGGACAGATCAGGCCGACCCGGAAAGCACCGATAAATGGGCTGCTCACTTAAAAAAAAGTGGAGCAGCCGTTCTGGAAACAGACTGTAAATCAGGCAAAGGAATAAACGGCTTTACTTCAGCAGTTAGGTCACTTCTTTCCGAAAAACTTGAAAGAAACAAGCAAAAAGGACAGGCGGGGAGACAGCTTCGTATTATGGTGGTCGGGATTCCGAATGTCGGGAAATCATCCTTTATCAACAGACTTGCAAAACGCAGAGCTGCACAAACATCAGACAGGCCGGGCGTTACAAAAGGAAAGCAGTGGATCAGTCTTGAAAACGGATTTGAGCTTTTAGATACTCCCGGTGTTTTGTGGCCGAAGTTTGAAGATCAGACGGTTGCGGAAAATCTCGCATTCACGGGCGCAATACGTGATGCGGTTATGGACATTGAAACACTTGGAGCAAACCTGATGGCAAGACTCTGCAGATTTTATCCGAAGCGAATTGCAGAAAGATATAAAATTGATATACCGACCGAAGCAAGCGGTTATGAGCTTTTGACACTTGCAGCAGGAAAACGCGGCTTTCTGCTCAAAGGCGGAGTATATGACACAGAGCGAATGGCAATAATTCTTCTCGATGAGTTCCGGGGAGATTTATTGGGAAGGATAACCCTGGAAAGTGTGGGAGATTGAAAGAGCAAAGAGGCTCGAAGGATTTGAATATATCTGCGGAGTTGATGAAGCGGGCAGAGGTCCTCTCGCCGGTCCTGTTTATGCCGCTGCCGTTATATTACCCTTTGGTATCGATATTCCGGGCCTAAATGACTCAAAAAAACTTACAGAGAAAAAACGCGAGTTTCTGTTTGATGAAATAACATCAAAAGCTGTATCATATGCGGTTGCATCGGCTGATAATTTTGAAATTGACGAGGTCAATATATTAAATGCCACATATCTGGCTATGAACCGTGCAATTGCAGCACTTTCAATTGAACCTCACATAAGCTTAATCGACGGCAACAGATGCTCCGGCATCACATATATAAGTGAACCCGTGATTGGCGGAGACGGAAAATCGGCATCAATTGCAGCTGCATCAATCCTTGCAAAGGTCAGCAGAGACAGATTTATGGCTGAAATTGCTGTAAAATTCCCGGGTTATGCATTTGAAAAGCATAAAGGGTACGGCACAAATCTCCATATGGAAAGACTAAAGGAATTCGGACCGACACCCATCCACAGAAAAAGCTTTATAAAAAGGATTATAATATAAATGAAAACAAATCCGAGACAAACAGGTGCATGGGGTGAAGCGGTCGCAGCCGGTTATTTAAGTGAAAACGGTTATGAGATAATAAAGAAAGGCTTCCGCTCCCGTTTCGGAGAAATTGATATAATAGCAAGAAGTAAGGAATACCTTACGTTCACGGAAGTGAAGACAAGAAGGAACAGAAGCTTTGCAATGGCAAAGGAATATGTCGGCAAGGAAAAGCAAAGAAAGATAATAGCAACAGCGAATTATTATCTTATGAAAAGTAGGACAAAGCTGCAGCCCCGCTTTGACGTAATAGAAATATACGCAAGCAAAGGTGAGTATACAGAGAATCCGGAAATAATACATATAGAAAATGCTTTTTAGCTAACAGAAATAAACAGGAGTAGGAAATGCAGTATATCAGTACAAGAGGAAGCGATGATAAAATATCCGCAGCGCAGGCAATTGTAACAGGACTGTCAAAAGACGGCGGGCTTTTCGTACCCGATTCATTTCCGCATATATCAGCTGAAAAAATAGTCGAGCTTGCAACTAAACCCTATTATGAACGTGCGGCATATATAATCGGTTTATTTTTAACAGATTTCACAGAAGATGAACTGCTTGAATATTCAGCACAGGCATACTCAACCCGGAGATATACAGAAAACCGGGAAAGCGGATTTTCGGCAAATGAAATTACACCGTTACATCAGCTTAATGAAAATGTATACTTTCTTGAATTGTGGCATGGTCCGACGGGAGCATTTAAGGACATGGCACTTCAAATAATGCCGAGACTTCTGACTGCATCACTTAAAAAAACCGGTGAGAACCGTAAAATATGTATTCTGGTCGCAACATCGGGAGACACAGGAAAAGCGGCTCTTAACGGATTTTGCGATATCGAAGGAACAGGCATAATGGTTTTTTATCCTCGAGACGGTGTTTCCGAGGTTCAAAAACTGCAGATGACATCCCAAAAAGGAGATAATGTTAATGTTGTTGCTGTAGAAGGCAATTTCGACGATGCACAAACAGGGGTAAAAAACATATTTTCCGATGAAGGTCTTGCAGGCGAGTTAAACAAAGAGAGATTTTTTCTGTCGTCGGCAAACTCCATTAACTGGGGGAGACTTGTGCCGCAAATCGTATATTATATATCGGCATACTGCGATTTACTAAACGAAAATAAAATAAATAACGGGGAAAAAATAAATTTCTGCGTTCCGACAGGAAATTTCGGAAATATACTCGCCGCTTACTATGCAGAGAAAATGGGTCTTCCCATTAACAGGCTTATATGTGCCTCAAACAGAAATGATGTCCTGACACAGTTTATCAATACCGGTGTATACAATAAAAACAGACCATTTTTTACAACAGTTTCACCGTCGATGGATATTCTTGTTTCAAGCAACCTCGAACGGCTCCTTTTTGAAATATCCGGTAAAAACGGTGATACAGTCAGCTCCTACATGGAATCTCTTTCAAAAGACGGATTCTATAAAATAGACAGCGGTGTGGAAAGTGAACTCGGGCGTATATTCTCTTCAGGATTTTGTTCCGAGGAGGATACGATGAAAACAATTAAAGATACATTCGATAAAAACAACTATTTGCTTGATACCCACACTGCAGTTGCGTATAAGGTTTTAGAAGACTATAAAAAAGAAACGGGAGATGAATCGATTAGCGTTGTCGTTTCAACGGCAAGCCCGTTTAAGTTCTCTCATGCAGTATTAAATGCTCTGAACCCTTGCGCTGAATTAAAAGATGATGCCGGTTTGATTGATAAGCTTTCAACACTAACCGGATGCACGGCTCCAAAGCCGCTTGCAGATATAAAAAATGAAAAGCCGCGCTTTGATGAAACAGTTAAGGTCGACGGGATGAAGGAGTCTGTTCTGAAATTTATAAGGAGGCAATGATTGTGGCTCTTTATGCGATTGGTGATTTGCATTTATCGCACGGCGTTGATAAACCGATGGATGTTTTCGGCGGCGGCTGGGTGAATTATATTGAAAAAATAAGTAATGGCTTTGCAAATCTTACCTCCGGTGATGTATGTATTTTATGCGGTGATATATCCTGGGGTATGAATCTCGTTGAGAGTCTCGATGACTTTTTGTTTATCGAACGTCTTCCCGGAAAAAAGATAATTCTAAAAGGAAACCATGATTACTGGTGGAGCACCGCAGCAAAAATGAAATCATTTTTTGATTCGAATATGATTAAGACTATAGAAATATTACAAAATAACTGCTTTAGCTATAATGATGTTTCAATATGCGGAACCCGCGGCTGGATGCCCGATGATGAATTTAACACAGCACAAAATGAAAAAATTACGAACAGGGAAGTGCAACGTCTGCAAACATCCTTGAAGCAGGCGGAGAAAAACATAAAATTATGTTTTTTCCACTATCCGCCGCGTACAAAAAATACCGTTTCATATGATATAATATCCGTAATGAATAATTTTGGAGTAAAAAATTGTTATTACGGTCACTTACACGCAGACGGCCACCGTCTTGCCGTTCAAGGCCCGGTTGACGGAATTGAATATAAAATGGTTTCAGCAGATTACATTAATTTTTCCCCTGCAAAAATACTTGAATAAAATAAGACAGGAGCAGGGCGATGTCTTACAGGGGTAGGACGATGTCTTACAAGGCAGAGCGGTGTCTAATGATATCTTAGCGGGTTAAAGGATTTATATGAAAAAACGCAAAGGTTTGCCATCAATAGGAGAATTATTAATAATTTCGGCAGCAGTAATAATTATGATTGCGGTATGTGCTGTCTTTGTTATCGGTATCGGCGGAAGTGAAGACGAACCGGAGCCGGTCAGTACAGATGCCGGAGCAGACATTTCCGGGGCAGACATTTCCGGTGTGATATTAAAGGGGATTTCAACAGGTATATCAACCAAAATACCAACAGGACTTTCACCGGGACAACCGGATGATATCAACAACCCGTCATCAACAGGTTATGAAACTGTACAGGATCCGCAGGAACCGTCACGCCCCGTACCGGACCCGCAAAGAGATGCCATATCGGTAATCAGCATAGAAGAGTATGACCCGTCACTGTTTGCAGATTTGAATACCGAATCGGCAAGCCACGGCTCAATGGCAGTAGGCTTTGTAATATATGACGGATATTCCGGCACGTTTTATACATATGAATACGGATTTTCAAGCAAGGAAGACAACCGCCGGGCAAACACAAATACCAAGTACCGTGTTGCATCACTGTCAAAGCTTGTGACCATGGTCTGCGCAATGGCTCTTGTTGACCGGAACCTGCTTGACCTTGATGAGGATATATCAGTATATCTCGGATATACCGCAAGAAGTCCGGCTCACAGGGATGTTCCGATAACATCACGCATGTTAATGCAGCACACCTCAACGGTATTTGACTCACAATCGTTTGAAAACTCAATTCTGAGGTCCGTAAACAGACATACATCAACAAAAGACCTTCTGGCTCAAAGAGGGACATATTCGGGCAAAGAGCCGGGCACGGCATATCACTATACAAACTTCGGATATTCCATTCTTGGAGCGGTAATAGAACATATTACAGGAAAAAAACTTGACGATGTTGCAGATGAATTTCTGTTTTCGCCGCTGGATATTGATGCGGCCTTTGTATCGGGCAGGATTAATGATAAAAACAACGTTGCCGCAATGTATAATTCAAATCACGCAGTCACACGCTCGATTGACCGGCAGCTGACAAATGTGAGTTCAAGAGGAATAGGGGAAGACCAGCATCTTGCCCAGGGCGGTCTTGTAATCAGTGCTCTCGATTATGCAAAGATACTTGCGATGCTCGGAAACGGCGGAATGTATCTTAGCGACAGAATTTTATCGGAGGATTCGGTTTCGCAGATACATAATGCGGATGTTTCGGCACCCGAGCATAAACAGGGTTTGGCAACCCGCTTTACCGGCGGAGGCAGCAGCTCAAACCTGCAGGCGGGTGAGGATGATTTACCGCTGTGGAGGCGTGAAGGCTTTACAGACTATGTAACATGGCAATATAACAGAAAAAATGATATATTTGTACCAAGTGACGGTTTTTACTGGCACACGGGAACAGGCTACGGGGTGTTCGCACAATACCTTTACATGGCAACCGAAGGAACCGATAAAGGGATAAGCAGTCAATTTTCAAGCCGCGGGACTGTGGCGATAACAACCGGAGCATGGTCATCGCGCGAAACAAACGGAATTATCGGTATATGCTCACATCTTTCATCAATTGCCTGGCTCAGTCTGGGGTTTGATGAATTAGGATAAATAAGCTCATAACAAAACGCGAGGGATTTTATGAAAAACAATGAAGGAAAAGCCGGTGTAGTAATCGTATTGCTTGTGCTGCTGATAATTATTGCAGCTGCACCATGGTATTTTATTATATCGAGAAACCTTGACCCGGATTTTGTCGCTATACCCCCATCGGCTCACCCCGAAAGACCAAGAGATCAGGAGCTTCAAAACGGTGAGGATGAAGATGAAGATGAAATAATAACAACTCCGGAGCCTCCGCCGCCGACTCCCGAACCTCCGCGAACAGATACGATAATTGATATCGGAGAGGAAGACCCCGAGTTATTCAGGGAGCTTGCCGCTATTGCATCGGAGCACAGCGCCGTTGCGGTGAGCCTTACGATGTTTGATGCCGATACAGCTGAGTTTATAACATTTAATTACGGTCTTGCGGATGTTGAGGAAAGGCGAAATGTAGATAACGATACAAAGTTCCGTGTTGCATCGCTTGCTAAAATCACAACTGTAATATGCGCAATGACCTTGGTGGACCAGGGTCTGATCGACCTTGACACAGATATATCGGTCTACCTCGGCTACGAGGTTATAAATACAAACTTCCCCGGCACGGCAATTTCCACCAGAATGCTGATGCAGCATACATCATCGATATTTGATTCGGGCGCTTTTGATGCATCGAGAAGAAGAAACTCCTCGGAATCAATAAGATATTTATTAGAAAGAGGGGGGTCTTTCAGAAGAAGCGAACCCGGTACTCATTTTGAATATACCAATTTCGGTTATGCAGTACTTGGAGCGATATGTGAAAACGTTTCGGGAAAAACCCTGGACACACTTGCGAGGGACGTGCTGTTTAAACCTTTGGGTATAGATGCTTCTTATATACCGTCCAAAATGGACGATACCGAAAACATTGCGGTTCTTTATAACGATTCTCACGCAATTATACGCTCTGTGGAATCACAGCTCGAAATAGAAGAATCGGATGTTCTCGGACATGACCTGCACCTTGCACAGGGGAATCTTACAATAAGTACGATTGATTATGCAAGAATCCTTGTAATGCTTGGAAACGGCGGCATACTTCGTGATGTGAGGATTCTGTCCGAGCAGTCTGTACAGGAAATTCATGAAGCGGATATTGAAGGTGTCGGATATAAACAAGGTCTCGGAGTCCGTCTTTCAACAGGTGATTTTATTAGAAATGAAAGTTTCTTCTGGCATACCGGAAATGCCTATGGCTTATATTCGCAATATGTGCAAAGTGCAGCAGCGGGTATGAGCAGAGGTATTGTTGTAGCCGTAACAGGTGCGGTACCCGACCATGAAACAAGCGGGCTTGTTACAATCTGTACAGACCTTTCCCGTCTTGTATGGGAGCATTTTGACGCACTTAGCAAAGTAAATGACCAAACCGGCAGTGATGATTATGATGATGAACAATATGGTGATGAAGACGAAGAGGATACTGATGAATAGAACATAACCCCATCTTGTGTCCAAAAAACGGTACAGGCACAAGATATAGTATATCCAGTTATTGCAAGGTTTTGAGTGAATATTTTTTCAAATTATTTCACTTAAAATCTTGTTTTTTTCTTGACATTTACAGAGTGTTAGAGTATAATCGGGTGCATACGAGTGGTGAATAATGGAGTAAAGTGTTGAATATTCCCACAAAAAGACTTAAAGGAGGGGGAAATAATGACCGGTATCTTCGATCATAAAATAGATGCAAAAGGCCGTTTATTTATTCCGTCATCTTTAAGGGAAGAGCTTGGAGAAATATTCTACGTGACAATCTCCGATGAAAATTGTTTAAATGCGTTTTCAAACGAAAGCTGGGAAAACTTCCTTGAGAAGAACAAGCTCAGACCGATCCGCGAGCAGCGCAGGTTTCGTATGTTTTTCTCAAATGCGGCAAAATGCGAGCTTGACAGCCAGGGCAGATTCCCGCTTCCGCAAAGACTGCGCGACAGAATAGGTCTGCAAAAAGACGTTACGGTAGTCGGTGCGGGAACATTTGTACAGTTCTGGGAGCCTGAGACATACAAACCGATTGCCGAGCTTGAAGCAAAACCCGAAAATATTGCAGACGTTATGGACGAACTGGATTTCTAAAGTGATGGAGCATTTACCTGTATTACTTAAAGAAAGCATAGAAGGCTTAAACATTAAGCCCGAAGGAACATATGTAGACGGTACTCTCGGCCGTGCCGGCCACTCAGCCGAAATTGCAAAGAGACTCACTACAGGCAGGCTGATTGCAATCGATTGTGACGAGACAGCAATAGATGAAGCAAAAGGAATTTTAGGAAACTATAAAAACCGCACCACATTAATACACGGAAATTTTAAGGACATAAGGGAAATTCTCAAGGAAGAAGGTGTAAATACAGTGGACGGAATGATATTTGACCTCGGGGTATCGTCCCCGCAACTGGATAACGCCGCACGGGGGTTTTCGTATAACAAGGATTCACTGCTTGATATGCGTATGGACAAAAGCATATCTCTGACAGCATCGGAAATAGTAAACAAATGGCAAGAGAGTGAACTTCGAAAAATATTCTTCGAGTACGGCGAGGAACGTTACTCAAAATCAATAGCACGTGAAATAGTTAAAAAACGCACAAGCGATACGATAGATACTACATTTAAATTAAACGATACAATTATTTCTGCATTGCCGTCAGCAGCGAGGCGCGAAGCTCAACATCCTTCAAAGCGTTGCTTTCAAGCGTTGAGAATAGCTGTGAATGATGAACTAGGTTCGATAAGTACCATGCTAAACGTCGTACCCTCGCTGCTGAATTCCACCGGAAGATTATCGGTTATAAGCTTTCATTCCCTTGAAGACAGACTTGTCAAAAAAGCATTTGCCGCAGGAGCAAAAGGATGTACATGTCCTCGGGATATTCCCGTTTGCATATGCGGTATAAAACCATCTCTGAAACTGATAACACGCAAACCTATAACTGCAGGTAATGATGAAATCGGTAATAACCCGAGAGCGAGAAGTGCGAAGCTCCGGATTGCCGAACGTATTTAATGAGGGTTATAAATATGGATAGTCATGCAAGAGCACTCAGTTATTATGATAACGGTCCCGCTGCACCGACAATTCAGGCTATGGTCGAAGCGGAAACAAGAAGGCTGCACATGCCGGAGCCTAAACCCTCCCGTGCAAAAAAACAGATTGCAAAGCAAAAAAAGGTAAGAACCGAAGAAAAGCAATCACCGGGAATATCCATTTTTGCAATTCTCGGCACATTATTTGTTGCCGTTTTAATGGTTTTTGTCGTGCTTGCTCAGATCAATTACAACGAAACCGCAGCAGAATCGGTAAGATTGAGCCTTCATATAAATGATCTCACCGAAAAATACAGAGCACTTGAGCTCTCCTTTGAAAGTGCAGTTGAAATTAAAGAAGTTGAACGTTTTGCAAGAGACGAGCTTGGAATGTCAAGGCCGGATGCAGGACAATTAATTATCATAAGTTCTACTCCCCGTGACAGTGCGATTATTATAAACAGCGGAGACGATCGCGGGATTCAAGGGTTTGGAAATTTTCTGAAATCACTGACAGAATACTTTAGATAAGTAATTAATAAAGTGAAAGGAATTCAATTATGTCAGGTGGTATAAAAACCGGACCGGGTAAGAAAAGGAAGTCTAAAACCGCGGCCGATTATAAGACAAGGCGCGCGATTTCTGCCGGTTATGTCACCGGAATGAAAACCGGGCAAAAAAAAGAAAAACAAAGAATCAGCAAAGCTTTACTTGTCCGTACACTTTTTCTCTTAACGGTGTGCGGAGTTGCTGCGTTTGTGATTCTTGCAGTACGACTTTATGATGTTCAAATCATAAACAGCTCATATTATGAGTCGCGGACACTTGACGGTCAGCTTCGCGAATCAACAATAAGAGCGTCGCGCGGTACAATATACGATGCAAACAATAAAATTCTTGCAATGAGCGGTCCCGTTGAAAATGTTTTTATAAGCCCGCTTGAGCTGTCAATGCATGATCAGGATGTAAGATTTATTGCCGAAGGGCTGTCATATATATTAAATACCGATTTTGCAGACTTTATAGAAAAGGCCGGCAGAACAAACTCTCAGTATCAGGTAATAAAATCAAAAGTGGAAAGTGAAGAAGCGGAAAAAGTACGTGACTTTATTAAAGAACACAGTTTAAGAGGAATTCATTTCGAACCTGCCTCGCAACGTTATTATCCGAATGATACTCTGGCAAGTCAGGTTCTTGGTTTTGTCGGAACAGACAATATAGGGCTTGACGGCATTGAACAAAGATTTGACAGCGCACTGACAGGTGTCAGCGGGCGTATAATCAGAATGACAAATGCAAAAGGTAATGATTTGATGCTTGCCGGCTTCGGAGATTTATTACAGGCTAAAGACGGAAACAATATAAAACTGACGCTTAACATGTCGGTTCAATACTATGTTGAAAAACATCTTTCGCAGGCAATCATTGATTACAACATTCTCGGCGGCGCAATGTGTATTGCAATGAACCCTAATACAGGTGAAATTCTTGCAATGGCAAACTATCCGACATTTGACCCGAATAATTTTTTAAAACTCAGTCAAAAGGATAGTGACAGAATCGATGCTATAGAAGATGAAGAAGAACGGGCTGAAGCACACAGGCTTGCACAGTTCCGTCAGTGGCGAAATCAATCGCTTGCCGACTCATACGAACCCGGGTCGGTATTTAAAATAATTACATTTGCGATGGCACTTGAAGAAAATGCTGCTAACCCCGAGAGTATGTTTTATTGCGACGGCTCTATTGATGTAAAACTTTTTGATGATGTTTCGGAAAGAAAATGCTGGCGCAGATGGGGACACGGCTATCAGACTCTTAATGCCGCAATGTCTAACTCATGCAATATTGCATGCGTTGAGCTCGGTTTAAAAGTCGGGTCAAGAACATTCTATAAATATATTGATGCTTTTGGAATGTTCGACAAAACAGGGCTTGATAACAGCATCGAAGGAAGAAGCCTCTGGTGGGACAGCAATGTTTTTTATGACAGAAACAATCAGACCCAGCTTGCATCGGCATCATTCGGACAGACATTTAAAATAACACCGATTCAAATGATAACTGCTGCTGCTGCAACCGTTAACGGCGGATATCTTATGCAGCCGCACATGGTAAAGCAAATTACCGACAGTAACGGAAATATACTGGAAGCGACCGAACCGACAGTTCTCAGACAGGTTGTGAGCTCGGAAACCTCGGCTCTTATGAGAGTCATGCTTGAAGACGTTGTCAATAAAGGAACCGGAATCAATGCACAAGTTAGAGGATACAGAATCGGCGGTAAAACGGGAACATCGGAAAGCATCGAGCAGCTGGCACAAAGAGATGAAGATGATACATCAAACAAGGACTATGTAGTATCATTTCTTGGCTTTGCTCCTGCAGACGACCCGGAGATAATGGTTTTACTTCTTATGGATACACCAAGCCATGATACGGGCATATACATAAGCGGAGGCTCTATTGCAGCTCCGGTTGTCGGAAAAATGCTCGAAGACATACTTCCGATGAGCCTCGGAATAATGCCGCAATATACAGACGAGGACCTTGCGGATATCAATCTGCATGTTCCCAGAGTTGCGGGCTGGTCGGTGCCGGAGGCGATTGCGATTCTGGAAGAGCAAGGTTACGGTTACACGATTGTCGGAGATGGAAACATTGTTACTGCTCAGCTTCCTGCACGAAACGCATTTGTTGCTTCGGGGACAAAAGTGGTTATATATGCCGATGCTGAGGTCCCGGTTACACCCGTAACAGTCCCGAACCTCTCGGGCATGACTTATTCAAAAGCAAGACAGGCTCTTGAAAGCATCGGTTTATTTATTAGAACCGGCGGAGCACCCAAAACCGACAAAAATGCGCTTGTATCAGTTCAGTCAATTGAACCGGGGCGAGAGGTTCAGTACGGATCAATCGTTGAAATAACATTAATCAACGCAAATGTTGTTGAATAAAGGGAAAGCCGATGAAGCTTGAAAAGTTGATTGAAAATATTGAAAAAATCTCCATTCATGCAGATGTTGATAAAGATATAACAGGCATATGCTATGACACAAGAACAATCCGCAGCGGGGAGTTGTTTGTAGCAATAAAAGGCTACCAAACAGACGGGCACGAATACATTAATGACGCAGTCTCAAAAGGCGCAGTATGCATAGTCTGTGAAGAAGTGCCCGAAATATCTGTAGAGTACATCCTTGTTAAAGATTCGCGAAAAGCACTTGCCCTGATTTCCGCCGAGTGGTTCGGTCATCCTGCGAAAGCACTCAGCATCATAGGTGTGACCGGTACAAACGGAAAAACAAGTGTAACAAATCTAATTAAACATATTATTGAATCGTTATCCGAAACCAAGGTCGGCCTTATCGGCACAAACGGAAACTTTATAGGCGACAGGGAGCTTCCTGCATCGCATACGACGCCGGAATCTTATGAAATCCAAAAGCTTCTTGAAAAAATGACGCTCGAAGGCTGTAAATATGTTGTGATGGAGGTATCATCACATGCTCTTTATCTCAGCAGAGTATACGGGATAGAATTTACCGTTGGTGTCTTTACCAACCTTACTCCCGACCATCTTGATTTTCACGGTACAATGGATGAGTACGCTTCTGCAAAATCGATGCTGTTTCCGAGCTGCAATAAATCCGTTATAAACATTGATGATGACTATGCAGACCAAATGGCAGGAAAATCAAAAGGTCCCGTAATAACTTATGCTGTAAATAAAAGCTCGGCAGACATAGTCGGAAAAGATATAAAACTGCAGGCGGACAAAATTGAGTTTTGCATACTTGCAACGGGAAGTATAACAAGAGCAGAGCTTCCGATACCGGGAATGTTTTCCGTTTACAATACACTTGCGGCAATAGGAGCAACAGTGCTTCTGGGATTCGACATAGAAGATATAGCTCCATCCATAAATTCATTTCACGGTGTAAAAGGTAGAGCAGAGGTAGTTCCGACAGGATATGAATTTACAGTTCTTATAGACTTTGCACATACCCCCGATGCTCTGAGAAATATAATCAGCTCCGTTCGTAATTTTGCAAAAGGCAGAGTACTTACAGTCTTTGGCTGCGGCGGAGACCGGGATAAAACAAAGCGTCCGCTGATGGGGCTAATTGTGACAGAATTATCGGATTATACAATTGTTACATCGGATAACCCGCGAAATGAAAACCCCGGTTCAATAATAGATGACATTATTCGCGGGCTTCCCGACACAAAGCAGTTTACGGCAATTGAAAACAGACGTGATGCAATCTGCACCGCAATAGATATGCTAAAGCCGGATGATGTACTGATAATTGCAGGAAAAGGACACGAAACATATCAGATACATGGCAGCGAAAAAATACATTTTGACGACAGGGAAGTTGTGCTTGAACATATTAAACAGCTGCGCATTGAAACCAGGAAGAAAATTGTTGAAGATTTAGACTGAGATTAAAACAAACGGAGTTTAAGAAATGCTGACAATAATAATTACATTTTTCATATCGTTACTGCTCACAGTTGCAGCAGCACTGATATTCATACCGATGCTGCGGCGCTTAAAGGCCGGACAATCCATACAGGAGGACGGACCGGTATGGCACAGCAGTAAGGAAGGAACGCCCACAATGGGCGGAATAATATTTATTTCCGCTATATTGATAACAAGTATCATTATGGGTATTCCGCAAATGAGAGACGGTAATTTTTCGGTTATTTTTATTATGGGGTTTGCAGTGATTTATGCATTGATAGGGTTTTTGGATGACTTTGAAAAAGTAAAAAAACATCAAAACCTCGGACTCAGGGCAAAGCAGAAATTTGCACTCCAATTAATTGCCGCCGTCACATTTGTTCTGATTATGCAGTTTACAGGTAATCTTACAACAGATGTTTATGTACCTTTTATTAATATAACATTTTCAATCCCGGTTATTTTATACTACGTTTTTGCTGCTTTCGTAATTGTCGGAACAGTAAATGCGGTAAATATTACAGACGGTATCGACGGTCTTTGTACCGGAGTCTCGGTTCCTGTTGCAGCGGCTCTTGCGGCAACAGCATTTACATGGGGCGACAATGTTAACGGAATAATCGCTGTTGCAACCCTTGGCGGACTTATCGGGTTTTTGATTTTTAACTTTTATCCTGCAAAAGTTTTTATGGGAGATACTGGTTCCTTGTTTATAGGCGGACTTATATGCGCATTGGTGTTTGCAATGGACATGCCGCTGATTCTCATAACACTCGGTATTGTGTACTTTATCGAAACATTGTCGGTAATAATTCAAGTATCTTATTTTAAGCTTACAAAAGGAAAAAGAGTATTTAAAATGGCTCCGATTCACCATCATTTTGAGATGTGCGGTTGGAGTGAATATAAACTGTTTACGGTATTTACGGCAGTTTCCGTAGTTTTTGCGGTTCTATCGTATTTTGGCGTAAGTCAGAGATTTGGGTAAGAGTATGGCTAAAGAAGATAAAATTCAAAATATCAATGATTATGAGCGTCAGCCTGTCGGCGAGGACCTCGACATTCTGCTCGACTGGGATGAAAGGGACTTATCGGAAGAACTTGTCGATTTCGGAAAGAAAAGCCCGGGAATCGACAAACCGCTTCTTGTTATCACTCTCGTAATTCTTCTGATCGGAGTAATAATGGTCCTTTCTGCCAGCTTTGCACGCGGATTTTATACTCAAAGCGATCCGCTGAGGCTCTTTTCAAGGCAATTTGTTTTTGCGGTCAGCGGAATTGCACTTATGTTTATTACATCGCGCCTCAGCATAAGAACAATCAGCCGCTGGTCAATGCAGCTTCTTATTGTATCAATGGTGCTGCTTGTTCTGGTATTAATCATCGGTATACGTGTAAATGGTGCAAGAAGATGGATAGGCATAGGCGGGGAAAACAGCTCTTTAACCTTTCAACCCTCGGAGATTGCAAAGCTTGCTTTGATTCTCTCATTTGCTCAGATGACATGCAAGCTCGGAAGAGACAGAATGCAGACCTTTAAATACGGTGTTATCCCGTTTGCGGTAATTACTTTAATAATGATAGTTTTGCTCAGAATGGAGCCGCATTTGTCCGCAATCATTATTGTAACAGCACTTGCTGCAATCATGATGTTTGCAGGCGGAACAAGGCTTCGTTGGTTTATGATAGCAGTAGCTGTTCTTGCTGCTATGGTATGCGGTTTTATTTTCTTCCAGCTCAGAGGAACAGTTTCCGAAGCGGAAATGCGGGATGCACCGATTGAAACCGTAAGATCAAATCTTGACCTGACAGGTCTCGGTTATGAGGGCAGAAGAATTACCGCATGGCTTAATCCTGATGCCGACCCGCTAAAGGATGGATTTCAAATCCGCCAATCATAAAATGCGGTAGGTTCGGGAGGATTGTTAGGTCTCGGTCTCGGGCAAAGCCGTCAAAAGCATCTGTATTTACCCGAGGAGCACAATGACTATATATTTGCGATTGTCTGTGAAGAACTTGGATTTATAGGAGCGATGCTGATACTTATGCTCTTTGCCCTGCTGATAATAAGGGGTTACTGGCTGGCTATCCATGCAAGCGATAAGTTCAGTTCACTTATAACTATAGGTATAACAAGCTTACTTGCAATACAGGTATTTTTAAACGTAGCAGTTGTAACAAACATGCTGCCTGCCACCGGTATCTCGCTTCCGTTTTTCAGCTACGGTGGGACGGCACTCTGGATTCAACTGATTCAAATAGGTATAATCCTTGCAGTCTCAAGAGAAATACCAGTGTCAAAAGAATCGGGTAAAAAAGCATGACTTATCTGATTGTTTGCGGCGGCTCGGCGGGACATATCAATCCTGCAATTGCCATAGCCGAAGAGATAAAAGCAGAGCAGCCCGAATCAAAAATTCTTTTTGCCGGGTCGGATAAAAAACTGGAAAAGCAGCTTATTCCCGATGCTGGCTTCGAGCTTACAAATATAAAAATGACAGGACTTAGACGGGGTATATCACCACGAGACATTTCGTTTAACCTGAAAACAGTAAAAAATCTGCTTGTTGCATTTTCAAAAGCAAAAAAACTGCTTAAGGAGTATAACCCGGATGCAGTTATCGGAACAGGCGGCTCGATATGTTATCCGATAATAAAACAGGCATCAAAAAGAAAGATACCTTCCTTTTTACTTGAACCGAATGTTTTGCCCGGGCTTGCTGTCAGAATGCTCAGTAAAACAGCAGATAAAATTTTCGTTTCTTATAAAGAAACAGAGGCATGCTATAAAAAACCGGAAAGAGTCGTTTATACCGGGACTCCGCTGAAAAGTGACTTTTTCACTGCGGCTGAGAAAGAAAAGGATACACAGGAAGCACCCGATAAAGACCGGACCCCGCTTGTAATATCATATTGGGGGTCGATGGGTGCAACGGGAATGAATAAAAAAATCGCTGATTTTATATTATTGAATATAAAACAAAAAAAGTTTAATCATATCCATGCTGCAGGTGCCGACGGAAATATAAATAAAATAAAAGAGCATCTTATAAAATCAGGAATATCTGATGCGGAAATAAAAGCACCCGTATCGGATATCAGAGACTACATTTACGATATGCCCGAAGTAATGAAAAAAGCGGATTTAATCCTTACAAGAGCCGGTGCATCTACAATAGGCGAGCTTGCGGCAATGGGCAAACCGGCAATTTTGATTCCGTCACCAAACGTCACGGAAAATCATCAGGAAGCAAATGCAAAAAAACTTCAAGAGAAAGGCGCAGCCGTGATGATTTTAGAAAATACCTGCACGGGTGAGAGCTTGTTTGAAAAAACCGTATCGGTTCTTGGTGATAAAACAGGACTTGAAAGAATGATACAGGCACAAAAATCACTTGCGGTAAAAAACGCAGCATCAGTAATTGCAGAAACGGTATTTAACAGTATAAAAGCATAAGAATATAAAGGGGAAGGTCATGCAAGGAATCCGAAAAAGACAATTCAGCAAAGCATCAATTGCTTATATTGCACTTGGTGTTGTTCTGATTTCCGTAATGACGGCTCTTGGTCTTAGTGCTTTTCTGCGAATCGCCGAAATAAGGATCGAAGGGCAGCAGAAATATACATCCGAGGAAATAATCGCTGCTTCCGGATTAAATGCCGGTGATAATTTAATGCTTGTTAATTCCCGCGATCTTGCATTGCAAATACGTACAAAGCTCCCCTTTGCGGAAGAGGTACATGTATCACGTGTTTTACCTAACGTTGTTTCGATAGAAATCGTAGAAAGCGTAGCTGTGGCGAGAGTGACCTCGGCAGGGTGGTACTATGTGCTTGATTCAAACTGCAGAGTGCTTGCAGGCAGCTACGGGCTGTCGGAAAACGAAGCGGTATCGGATATTGTTGATGATTTTGAAAGCCTTATAGAAATAAGGGGAATAGAAATTGAAGAAACACCTTTAGGAATTGTATTAAAGCCGGTATTCGGTGCAGAAACAAAGCTCCAGTATACGCAGGATATTCTTGCTGCAGTCGAGCGACATGGTATTTCCGATGATGTTTCATATATTGATGTTTCAAATATAACAAATGTGTTTTTCGGATATCTCGGCAGATATAGAGTTATACTCGGAGGTTCGGTGAATTTAAGACCGAGCAGTATAAGGCATAATCTGGAGCGTCTGGTTGAAAGTATACCTCAGATCAATGAGCACTACCCGAATACTTCGGGAGATATTAACCTTTCCGATGATACTGCTGCACCAAGATTTTTCCCGACATAAACCGGTATACATAACCATGAAATTATTTGAAACTATTTGAAAGAAAAGTATTGACCTTGGAAGCAAAAACATATAAAATAGCGGATGATGTGCATATTTAAACACATAAATAATATCGGAATGTAAAGCCGAAATCATTTGATAATCAGGACAGGGATTTAATTAATATGGATAAAAATCTAGTACGGGAGGTTGATTACATGGCGGTTTCAATAGAAAGCGCACCTGACAATGTAGTCGTAATCAAGGTAGCAGGAGTTGGCGGAGCAGGTAACAATGTTGTCAACAGAATGGTATCAGCAGGAACTCAGGGCGTAGAATTCATCGCTATTAATACAGACAAACCCGCACTATCTGCTTCGAATGCAGCATCAAAGGTTCAAATCGGTGAAAAGCTCACTATGGGTCAAGGTGCAGGTTCAAGTCCCGAGATCGGCAAAAAAGCGGCAGAGGAGAGCAGAAACAATGTTGCCAAGGCTCTTGAAGATGCCGACATGGTATTTATTGCCGGCGGAATGGGCGGCGGAACAGGTACGGGAGCATCACCTGTTGTTGCCGACATAGCAAGAGAAGCACAGGCATTAACCGTAGGCGTTGTTACAAAACCCTTCAGCTTTGAAGGAAGACGCCGCATGGAACAGGCCGAAGAAGGTATCAAAAACCTATTGGGAAAAGTTGATTCTTTACTTGTTATTCCAAATGACAGACTCAAAGCCGTTTCAGATCAGAAGCTCACTTTTGCAAATGCTTTCGAAATCGCCGATGGCGTTCTTCATCAGGCGGTTGTCAGTATATCGGAGCTTATCAAAAAAACAGGCTTTATCAATCTCGACTTCGCCGACGTGACTTCAATTATGAAAGATGCAGGTTATGCACACATGGGTGTCGGCCATGCAGCAGGAAAAGGCAAAGCTGAAGAAGCAGCACGTGCAGCCGTTACAAGCCCGCTTATGGAAACATCAATAGACGGAGCACGAGGTGTTCTCGTAAATATTACAGGCTCAATCGATATAGATTTAGACGATGTTGAAATTGCTGCAAGCCTTGTAGCAGAAGCAGCACATCCCGATGCAAACATTATTTTCGGTGCTTCCTTCGACGAGGATATGGAAGATGAAATCAGAGTTGTTGTTATAGCAACCCGCTTTGACGACCTTCCGACAATGTCAATGTCAAGCAGCCCCGCAACAACAAGCACAAATGTATATACCGATGCATATATTTCCAAAAAAGTCGACGATGCACTCAAAACAACAGAACCGGCAGCAGCACCTTCTCCTTCGGCACCGGAGCCGCCGGCACCTCCGCCTCCACCCCCGCCTCCGGCAGAAGAAGATCCGTTTGATACAATCTTTAAGATATTTAACTCAAAATAATAAATTACCGGACAATATAATTTGGCGGCGAGGAACGTTTAGGCGGTCTTCGCCGTATTCAGTAACAAGACTGTGTGTTATCAGGAATAAAATTGTGTGAGAGATGCTTATGAAAAAAGTATTACGTATAGTAAAAGATGTTGCGGTAGTTTATTTCAGCCACCCTGTCGGACGCAGTGCAGCGGCACTTTCATACTATTTGACCCTCACTATTTTCCCGTTTTTTATATGCACAAGTGTTATACTCGGTTCATTAAATATCCAGGAATCCGATGCATTTGAACTTTTGGAAGGTGTCGTACCCGATGCAGCATTTTCAACAATTTCAGATTACCTGAGTTACATAGCAAACAGCAGAACCGAGTTGATGCTGATAATCGGTCTGACAGCAATGCTTACATCATCATCTGCTGCATTTCGGACCTTTACGGGTATTACAGGCGAGATTCAAGGTAAAATGCGTTTTTCGGGAATATGGGGCTGGATTATAAGCTTCGTTTTTTCCATGTTGTTTCTTGCGGCAATATACGGCTCGGCACTTGTTGTTGTGTCGGGAGAGTGGCTGATGAACCTTCTCGAACAGCATTTTCATATAAGCACAATAACGTCACTATGGAGATGGACGAGATTCATTATTCTCTTTTTATTACTTTTTGCGGTTATCTGCAGTATCTATTTCATATCAGCACCGAAAAGAGCGACAAAAATGTCAAGAATACCCGGAGCAGTGGCAGCTGCAGTGGTTTTGGTTATAGCAAGCGTTCTTTTTTCTCAAATGATATCCGCATCAATAAGATATGAAGTGTTATACGGCTCGCTTGCATCATTTATTATCCTGATGGTTTGGTTATATGTTTGTTCTTTTATACTGATTATGGCAAACGTTATAAATATTTCAATTAACAAAATAAAAGAGGCTGATATAGTTGATAAATTATCTGAAACCGGAAATGAAGCTTCAACCGGGTGAAATACCCGCCCAGGGGCTTGCATATATCGGAGATGCAGTATTTGAACTGATGGTATGCACATGGCTTTGTATAACGGGAACATCAACGGCTAAAAACCTTCACAACAAGGCCGTTTCATTCGTATGCGCAAAAGCACAGGCAGAAGCGGCTGAAAAGATTAAAGATACATTAACAGAAGAAGAAGAATCAATTTTTAAAAGAGGGCGTAATGCTCATCAGGGAGTTGTGCCGAAGAACTCAACCCACAAGGAATACCACAGCGCAACAGGGATAGAAACCCTTTTCGGGTACCTCTATCTGACCGGTGAAACCGACAGATTAAATGAGTTGTTCACTATAATTACACAGGAGAAATGAGATGCCGCTTGATGCGTTTTGTCTGAGAGCAGTTAAAAATGAGCTGTCCGGGCAGATAACAGGACTAAAAATAGATAGAGTACAGCAGCCCGAGCGCGATCTTATAATTCTGTCACTTCGCGGAAAAGACACAAAAGGCTTGAAGCTGCTCATTTCTGCCGGCTCAAACGATAAACGGGTACATCTTTCCGGGTTTAAATTTGACAACCCTAAAGCACCTCCGATGTTTTGCATGCTGCTTCGAAAGCATATATCGGGGGCTGTAATCTCCTGTATAAATCAACCCTCAGCAGAGCGTGTTCTTATTTTTGAACTAAAAGCACCCGATGCTATGGGTGTTCATTCAATAAAGAGTTTAATAATAGAGCTTATCGGGCAGCGACCAAATATAATACTGACAGGTAATGATGGTATAATAATTGATTGCTTACGACGCACAGGCGGTGAGTTAAACGATAAAAGAAGTGTGCTGCCCGGACTTGTTTACCGCAGCCCGCCGGTACAGGAAGGCAAAACAGATCCGCTTACTGTAACCAAAGAAAGATTTTATGAGCAATTTTCAAAAGCGGGCGATAAAGTCATTGATAAATGGCTGCAAGAAGCATTTTCAGGATTTTCACCGCTGATATGCAGGGAAATATCATGGCGGGCTTATGGCAGGACTGATTACAGGATAAATGAAGTAAAAGATAACGGGGACAAACTGATAAAGTCCTTTTTTTCCGTGTTAAATGAGGACGAAAATATACCACTGCTGATTAAAGATGAAGCAGGAAAACCGGAGGATTTTTCATTTACTCAAATCGGACAGTATGAAGGTAGTCTTAAAACAGAAAATGAAAACAGCTTTTCGGAGCTGCTTGAGAATTTCTATACACGCAAATCATTGGAAAACCGTATGGGTCAAAGAAGTGCTGCAACACTTAAATTAATGACTAACGCCGAAAACAGGCTTACAAGAAAAATCGTTGCACAAAAATCTGAGCTTGAAGATTCAAAGGAACGCGACTATTACCGAAGGTGCGCAGATATTATTTCATCAAATTTCCATCTCATGAAAAAAGGCCAAAATACCCTGATTGCAGATGATTTCTATTCCGAAAACGGAGCAAAATGTGAAATAAAACTCGACCCGCTTAAAACACCGCAGCAAAATGCAGCAAAGTATTATAAAGCATATTCAAAAGCCAAAAATGCTCAACAATTTATTTCTGAGCAGATAGCTAAGAGTGAAAACGAACTGGAATATGTAAAAAGTATAATTCAACAGCTGAAAAATGCAGACAGCGGGCAGGACCTCGATGAAATCAGAAATGAACTGCGTATCACGGGATATGTAAAAGCTAATAAGCAGCAGAAAAATAATAAAACAAAACAAAACGAATCCTTACCGCATAAGTTTGTTTCTTCAAGCGGGATTTCAATATACGCAGGAAAAAATAATATTCAAAACGATAAGCTGACCCTGAAAACTGCAGCAAGAAACGATATATGGTTTCATGCACAAAAAATCCATGGAACACATGTTATTGTGTCCGCAGCAGAGGGGAAACCCGATGAAGCAACAATAAACGAAGCAGCGGCAATAGCAGCATTCTATTCTGCCGCACGCAAGGATAATAAAGTACCCGTTGATTATACACTTATAAAGCACGTAAAAAAACCTTCGGGAGGAAGACCGGGAATGGTTATTTATACCGACTTTAAAACAGTTACGGCAACACCCGACGAGAATCTGGTAAATCAATTGCGAATAAATTCCTGATATGATAAAATCCATCCCGTCACATATAAGGCAGAGTTTAGGAGTGATTTAACAATGAGTGAGTTAATAATGAGCATTGACAGGCTTGAAAATATTATCAGTGTCTTTGGTTCGCTCGATGAAAACCTTAAAATTATAGAAGAAGAGTTTAATGTCAGCATTGTCGACAGAAACTCCGAGCTTTCAATTTCCGGTGAAGAGGAGAGCATTCACTATACACAGCGAACCATCAACGGACTTTTAACAATAGCAGCAAAAGGTGAGCCGATTGATTCGCAAAACGTCAAATATATTATCGGCCTTGTAAAAGACGGGCATGACAGCAAAATCGAAGATATCGGGCGTGATGTCATATGTATATCTGCAAAAGGGAAACCCATAAAAGCCAAAACCCTAGGGCAAATGAAATATGTTGATGAAATTAACAAGAATGTAATTACACTTTCAATCGGACCTGCCGGAACAGGGAAAACATATCTTGCCGTTGCACATGCCGTTGCTGCATTTCGTGCAAAAACCGTAAACAGAATCATTCTGACACGTCCGGCGGTTGAAGCAGGCGAGCGCCTCGGTTTTCTGCCCGGTGATTTACAAAGCAAGGTTGACCCGTATCTTCGCCCGCTGTATGATGCACTCTTTGAATTGCTTGGTGCCGATACATATAATAAATACCTTGAACGCGGCAATATCGAAGTTGCACCTCTTGCATATATGCGCGGCAGGACCCTTGATGATTCCTTCATAATTCTCGATGAAGCGCAAAATACGTCAAGGGAGCAAATGAAAATGTTTCTTACAAGGCTCGGCTTCGGGTCTAAAATCGTCATAACCGGTGATATCACACAAATAGACCTTCCGCCCGATAAAACAAGCGGTCTCAGGGATGCAATGAGGATTCTCGCCGGAATACCCGATATTGCAATTTGCAAGTTATCATCAAAGGATGTAGTACGGCACGAGCTTGTATCAAAAATAATTGAAGCATACGATAAACGGGAAAATAAATCCCGTGCCGGAAAATAGAGAGTAGCAATGCAAAGAACAAAAGCTCCTAAACATGTAATTCAAACGTTTGATGAAACGGAAAATCCGCTCGGGTCCGGCGATGCAATTCTTATAACCAAAGCAGTCACAGAGGTCTTGCAATACGAAAAGGTTGATATTCCATGCAATATAAATGTACAGATAACAGGTGATAAAAAAATCCGCGAATATAACCGCAATTTCAGGGGAATGGACAAAGCAACGGATGTTCTGTCGTTTCCGTTACAGGAATTTACCGGAGTTGGGTGGGCGTTTATAGATAAATCCGGATTTGACGTAAACTCCGATATACAGCAGCTTGGGGATATTGTGATTTCCGCAGAATCCGCAAAAAAGCAGGCAGCCGAATATGAAAACTCATATGAGTATGAGCTTGCTTATCTGATAATTCATTCAACTCTTCATCTTCTGGGTTATATACATGATGATGAAGAAAGAGAAAAAATCATGCACTCCAAAACTAAAAATATAATCCGGGAAATGGAATTAAAGTAATGGTTACAAAAACAGCGATGATTTCGGTCGTCGGAAGGGCAAACTCAGGTAAGTCAACCCTTGTCAACAGATTAACAGGTGATAAGGTAGCGATTGTTTCACCAAAACCGCAGACAACCCGAAACAGAATTTTTGGTGTTTTTTCATATGAGGATACACAGGTTATTTTACTTGATACTCCCGGATTTCATAAAGCAAGGACAAAACTCGGCGATTACATGGTCGGCATCACAAAAGAGAGCATTCTTGATGTTGATGCGGTTTTTTTGCTTATCGAACCTGTTGCAGGCATAGGCAAAGAAGAAGAAAAACTCATTGAACTTATTAAGAACAGCAACGCTCCTGCGGTATTACTTATTAATAAAATCGATACGGTCAGGCCGGATATGATACTGCCGGTAATAAATACTTATTCGAATATATTCAAGTTTGATGCAATTATACCAATCTCTGCAAAAAAAGGTGACGGAACAGATGAGCTGCTAAAAGAGATTCAAAAATACTCCAAACCCGGACCGCAGCTTTTCCCCGACGGTATGACGACAGACCAGCCCGAAAAGCAGATAGTTGCTGAAATAATCCGTGAAAAACTGCTTATCTGTCTTGACAAGGAAATCCCGCACGGAACAGCAGTGGAAATAACAAAATTCTCGGAGCGCGGTGACGAGGATAATATAATTATTGATGTTGATGCAACAATATTCTGTGAAAAGCAAAATCATAAAGGTATGATTATTGGAAAAAACGGTGTAATGCTAAAAAAAATAGGTAAGTTCGCACGTGAGGATATAGAACGTTTTATGGGTGCAAAGGTCTTTTTGCAAACTTGGGTTAAGGTTAAGGAAAACTGGCGCGACAGCAGTTCAATGATCAAAAACTTCGGGTATGTAAAATAACGGAAACAGGGGACAGCTTACAATGTTTATTAATACAACGGGTATTGTTCTCAGAGAGGTTCTGTATAAAGATTCAAGCAAGATTCTTACGGTTCTGACAAGTGACGAAGGAAAACTGACGGTTTCCGCTCACGGAGCTTTTCGTAAAAACAGCAAGCTTGCCGCTGTAACGGGGCTTCTTGTTTTTTCCGAGATGACACTTCAAAAGAAAAATGAGAGATGGACAATAACAGAAGCCCGCAGTGTTGAGCAATTTGTAGGGTTAAGAGATGACCTGAAGCTTCTTGCGCTCGGTGCATATATCGCCGAGCTGACAGAAGCCCTTGCCGATGAAGACAGTCCGAACCCCGAGCTTTTGCCGCTCTGTCTTAACGCTTTATATGCACTAAGTGAAAAAATAAAAAAACCGGAATATGTAAAACCGGCATTTGAGTTAAGGCTTCTTGCTATTTCGGGATTTGAACCGCTCTTAAAAGCACAGGGTATACGAAGCGGTGAATCGATGGAAGACGGGATAATGAAGCTGAGCGCAGGTGCATATAATGCTGCGGAATATATTCTCGGCTGCGAAGCAAAAAAAATATTTTCCTTTTCACTTTCGGATGAATCACTGAGGGAGCTTACGAAAAAAACCGAGGAATTTTTGCTTGCGCACCTCGACAGACCGTTTAAGACACTGGATTATTATCATAAGGTTTAAAATGTTGCCTTTATAAGTTAATTATTTCGGCTGATGGACGGTGACATTGTTTCTGCCGTTTCTTTTTGCTGCATAAAGAGCGTTATCGGCATGATGGAGAAATTCATTTACCGAACATTCCCTCGTAGGGCTGTGAGTATTAACTCCAACGCTCATTGTTACTTTTGTCTTGCGGTTGTCCTTGAAGATAATTGTAAAATGTTCAATATCATCGCGGATGGACTCAGCTACAAGATGAGCACCCTCGGCATTTGTTTTTGGCAGCAGGATAATAAATTCCTCGCCTCCCCAGCGGGCGGCAAAGTCTGTCGGTTTCCTTGCGTTGTCTTTGATAACGGTTGATATTTTCTGCAGTACGGCATCTCCAAGTAAATGGCCGAATGTATCATTGCAGTTTTTGAAGTGATCAATATCCATAACCAATACACTCAGTGTCGTACCTTCGCGGACGGCAAGCTTCCATTCGGAGGTCAGACGTTCATGAAAGCTCCGTCTGTTTGGAAGACCGGTCAGCTGGTCTATCCTGCTTAGCTGCTCGATGGTACTGACATAATCGAGCATGCGGATTTGATTATTTACTCTAAGCTTAACAATATCGGCGCTGAAGGGTTTTGTTATAAAGTCAGAGCCGCCAAGCTTGAGACCTTTTTCTTCATCTTCAATTTTAGTCAGTGCAGTAATAAAAATGACAGGGATGTTTCGTGTTGAAACAGTCTTTTTAAGGATTGTGATTGTTTCATATCCGTCCATATCCGGCATTTGAATATCAAGGATAATAAGGTCCGGGTTTTTTTTCTTTGCTGTTTCAATACCCTCATGACCGCATTTCGCAACGATTATATTATAGGTGCCGCTTAGCACCCTTGTGAGTGTTGAAACACATGACGGGGAATCGTCAATTATTAAAATAGTGCGTTTTTCCCTGATTCTCATTATAGTACCCTTTTATGTTTTACATTTACGACTTCGGCAGGATGCGAATAACATGCGAATTATATCACACATATTTATTAATAACAATATATTAAAGTGGAATATACTAATAATGCTTGACATTTCAAACGTTAAGTGATAAATTAGTTCGGCCGCTTGGAAAGGGTTCAATGTCCTGCATGCAGGACGTTGGAAAACACACATGTTGTTTTTATATAAGTGCAGAACTCTGCCGCCCCATACAGCGAGTCTTATAAAATGAGGAGATAACCCATGACTCACGCAATTTTTGAAACAGGCGGAAAACAGTACAGGGTAAAAGAAGGCGACGAAATCTATATCGAAAAACTGGACGCCGAAGAAAACGCAAAAATCAAATTTGATAAGGTTCTTGCAGTACTCAGCGACAAGGATCAAAAAATCGGCTCTCCGCTGATAAAAGGCGCATCCGTTACAGCAAAGGTCTTAAAAAGCGGAAAAACAAAAAAAATAATCGTATACAAAATGAAGAGAAGAAAAGGTTATCACAGAAAACAAGGACACAGACAGCCTTATTCAAAAGTGGTAATTGAAAAGATAGCACTTCGGGCAAGTAAACCCAAAGAAGAGAAAGGCAGTGAGGAATAATGGCACATAAAAAAGGTGTAGGTTCAACAAAAAACGGACGCGACAGTAAATCAAAACGTCTCGGCCCGAAACGTGCCGACGGCCAGTATGTTCTTGCAGGCAATATTCTTGTAAGACAGCGCGGAACAAAAATCCATCCCGGTACCAATGTCAGTAAAGGCAGTGATGATACACTCTTTGCCCTTAAGGACGGAAGAGTCAGATATGAGCCGTTCGGACGTGACAGAAAATGTGTTTCCGTATATGAAGAAACAGCTCAATAAATAATCCCGCTATTAATAAACAACAAACAAGGGACAGGCCGCAAGACCTGTCCCTTTAAATTTAACTAACTTGCTCTTACTCCTCAAAATCGGAGTTAATCAACTCACAAAGAGTGTCGACCGCAGCCTCTTCGTCGGGACCGTCGGCGATTATACTGATGGTTGCGCCTTGTGCAACACCTAGTGAAAGAACACCTAAAAGACTCTTTGCGTTGACTCTGCGTTCATCCTTCTCTATCCAGATACTGCTTCTGTATTCATTGGCTTTTTGAATAAGAAATGTTGCCGGCCGTGCATGAAGACCTACCTGCTTCATTATTGTAGCCTTCTTTTCGTACATAAACTTGGCTCCTCCTAAACGATGTTTCCAATACTCTATCAAATACTTTGCAGAACGTCAAGATTGTTTTTCCGATTAAAGATATAATTCTAAGACATGGGCGAGACAGGGGGCATAGCGGTATCATATATATGATATTAAAACTCAACAATGGTGACACCGTCTTCACCCTCACCGTATACACCGAGACGGAATGATTTTATTCCTTTTTGCTCTCTCTTTAAGCTGCTGTGTACGGCTTTTCTGAGAACACCTGTACCCTTACCGTGAATAACCGTAACACTTCCGAGCTTTGCCATTCTTGCATTATCTATAAACTGTTCAAGAATTGGTATTGCTTCATCTGTATTCATACCGCGAAGGTCAATTTCGGGTTTTGCGATAACCTCTCTGAGCTTTGCTTCGGATTTTCGTATCTGCTTTTTAATATCCGGTTGAATTTCACTCTCTTCCAATATAACCTCGTCGGTATGAGCAGTGATTTTCATAATTCCGGCTTGAAGCGTTAATACATTATCGGGACTTACGGAAATCACATCTGCAAAAGTGCCGAGACTTCGAAGCTTAACCTTGTCGCCGGGAACAATTTGTCTGACGGGAGCGCTTTGTGCCGGTTCTGCAGCCGATTCATTCAATAAACCTTCAGCTTCATTTAACCTGCGGAATATTTCAGCCTTTGCATCATTAAGACCTTTTAGCTCTGCGTCCGCAGTTACCTTCTGCTGCAATTCCTGAAGCTCACTTATAATTGCATCCGCTGTTTTCCGGGCATCCTCGATAATACCGGCAGCTTCGCGCTTTGCAATGACGGTTGCTTTACTGCGCTCGGTATCAAGCTTGTTTTTCATTTCATCGGTTTTGCGTTTATTTATATCTGCTTCCCGCAGAAGTACCCTTGTCTCATTTCTTTCATTTTCCAGTGATAATCTTGCCTGCTCAAGGTCGGATAATGCATCTTCAAATGCGGCGTTTTCTTTGCTTACACGGTTTTTTGCATCCTCAATAATATTATCAGCAAGTCCGAGTCTTTTTGATATTGCAAATGCATTTGATTTGCCGGGGATACCGATAATCAGCTTATAGGTCGGCCGAAGTGTTTCAACATCAAATTCACAGGATGCATTTACAACACCGGGAGTAGTCACAGCGAAGCTTTTAAGCTCGGCATAATGGGTTGTTGCAGCGATAAGCGGGCCTTTGCTTCTTGCGTGTTCGATTATAGAAATTGCAAGTGCTGCGCCTTCTATCGGATCTGTTCCGGCTCCGAGCTCATCAAACATTAAAAGGGAGTTTGGCATTGCATCATTTAAAATACTTATAATATTTGTCATGTGTGAGGAAAATGTTGAAAGCGACTGTTCAATTGACTGCTCATCACCGATATCGGCAAGAATTGAATCAAAAACAGGGACAAAACTTCCGTCCTTTACCGGAATATGCAAGCCGCACTGTGTCATTGCACAAAGAAGACCCAGAGTTTTAAGTGCGACTGTTTTGCCGCCTGTATTCGGACCTGTTATTATAAGTGTATCAAACTCACCGCCGAGCCTTATATCAACAGCAACTGCCTTATCGGGCGGGAGCAGCGGATGGCGTGCGCTGTTTAGTATTATAACCATGTCCTCCGACAACCCGGCTTCAATAGCTTCCATTTTATATGATAATTTTGCTTTGGCAAAAATAAAATCAAGCTTTACAAGTATTTCAAAATCACTTTCGATTTCACTTCCATAATCCGAAACCTCTGCCGAAAGCTCCATAAGAATACGTTCGATTTCCTGCTTTTCCCTTGCCGCAAGCTCACGCAGCTCGTTATTGATATTAACGACTGTCATAGGCTCTATAAACTGGGTGGCTCCCGATGATGAAACATCATGCACAAGACCCGGAAGAGTCGATTTATGTTCTGCTTTAACAGGAATGACAAATCTGTCGTTTCTCATTGTAATAATAGGTTCCTGGAGAGCCTTCGAATAAGCAGGGGAGGTAATGATTTTATTTAGAGTCTGACGCACTTTTTCGTTTTGGATGCGAATATGCCTGCGGATATCGGCGAGCTCACGGCTTGCGTTATCGGAAATTTCCTCTTCCGAAATTATAGCCGACGAGATTTTATTTTCGAGTGCTTTATTTGAGTATAATGAATTGAATAAATAATCTATTGCTGTTTTTAATGTATCCTTATCCTGTGTACGGTAGGTTTTGGATGAAGAGGATGCGCGAAGAAGCCCTGCAACGTCAAGCAGCTCGCGTATATTGAGCATTCCGCCTTTACCTGCACGTTTAATTGAGTCACGAACATCCTTGACTCCGGAAAAAGGCGGGCTGTGCCTGAGAATCATCATTTCCTTTGCCGCACCTGTTTCATCCAGGTTTGATTTTATTTCGTTAAAATCGCTGAAGGGACGCAGCGTTGATGCTGCGTCCTTTGCAGATGCACATACAGCCTCGGCTGCGAGTTTATCCAGTATATCGGGTAATTCAAGAGTTCTTAGCGATTTTTCGAATAGGGTCATGTTTTTCCTGTTATCCGTTCAATATTTTCGTTCAGTTTATTTGATTATTTCCATGGTATCGCGGGCAATAACAAGCTCTTCGTTTGTCGGGATTGCATAAACCTTTGCTTTTGAACCCTCACCCGTTACATCCAGAAATTCGCTTGCTCTGACTGCATTTTTCCGAACATCAATATGGATTCCGACTCCGCCGAGCTTTTCACAGATTGCTCTGCGTATAAAGGGTGAATTTTCTCCGATACCCGCAGTAAAAATGAGTGCGTCAAGTCCGCCGAGTGCAACAATGTAGGAGCCTATGAATTTGGCAACCTGATAAGCAAATACATCCAGAGCGAGCGTAGCACGTTTATCGGTATTTGCCGTATCGGTAAGATCACCGTTATCAAGGTCAACTCCGGCTGCGGTTTCGATATCCCTGAAATCGGAGGATTTTCCGTAAATACCCAAAACACCCGATTTTTTATTGAGAATATCCATTGTATCTTTAATTGAGGTATTTTCAATTGAAGAAATTACATCAACAAGTGACGGGTCAACACTGCCGCATCTTGTTCCCATCGGAATACCCTCAAGCGGAGTAACACCCATTGTGGTATCAATCGATTTGCCGTCCTTAATTGCAGCAAGCGAAGAACCGTTACCGAGATGGCAGGTGATTATTTTTGTACCTTCGGCTTTTCCGCCCATATGTTTGATTGCGATATCCGAAACATAACGGTGAGAGGTGCCGTGGAAACCATAGCGGCGTATATCGTTTTCTTCGTAATACTTATACGGAATCGGATATATATATGCACTTTCGGGAATCGTATGATGAAATGCAGTGTCGAAAACGGCAACCATAGGTACATTCGGCATTGCTTCCTTGCATGCGTTGATACCCATAAGATTTGCCGGGATATGAAGCGGTGCGAGTCTTATGCAGTCCTCGAGAACTTCAATGACTTCATCATTAATAAGTGCACTTCCGAAGAACTTGCGCCCGCCGTGAACGGTTCTGTGACCGACGGCATTAATTTCCGAAAGACTTCCGATAACACCGTAATCATCGGATGTAAGCTTTTCGATAACCGCAGAGATTGCCTCCGCATGAGTAGGCAGAGCTATATCACTGTCAAAAACAGGCTTCCCGTTTGAAACCGGATTATGCTTAAGATGTCCGTCAAGACCTATACGGTCACAATTTCCTTTTGCCAGAATATTTTCCGTCTTCATGTCAAAAAGCTGATATTTCAGGGAAGAGCTGCCGGCATTTATAACTAACACGTTCATATACATATACCTCTTGAATATATTAATATTTTGGACTAAAATCATAATAATATATAATCTGTCATATTACAAGAGGAAGAAAATGAAAGTAACCGGAATAATATGCGAATACAATCCGCTGCATCTTGGGCATATTGCTCATATCGTAAAAACCGGACAAGCAGCCCCCGGAGAACCTGCGGATGACTCCGCCGTTATATGCGTAATGAGCGGCAACTATGTCCAAAGGGGAGACTTTGCACTGTTTAGCAAACATGCAAGAGCAAAATCCGCAGTCAGCTGCGGAGCGGATTTGGTAATTGAACTGCCTGTAACATATGTTTTGCAATCGGCAGAAGGTTTTGCCCGTGCAGGGGTATATCTGCTTGAAAAGCTTGGAATCTGCGACTATCTGTCATTCGGCAGTGAATCGGGGGATGCGGAATTATTAAATGAAGCAGCAAAATTAATAGCATCGGGCAAAGCAACACGCCTGACCAAGGAATGGCTAGGAAAAGGTATATCATATGCAGCAGCGAGGCAGAAAGCGGCAGATATTATCATGGGAAGCAAAGCGGATGTATTTTTATCACCAAACAATGTCCTTGGAATTGAATACATAAAAGCGATTAATGAAATAAAATCAAAGCTAAAACCCGTTACCATAAAAAGAACAGGCGGAGAACACGACAGCGAAACAGGTTACAGCGCATCCTCACTTCGCAAAGTCTTTCTCGGCGGCAGCATACCGGCAGACAGAATGCACCCCTTCGCCGCCGGAATATGCATCGATGAAATGTTATGCGGACGAGGACCCGTTTCTATATTAAATGCCGAGTTGGCAATACTGTCGCGCCTTCGCATGCGAAATGATTATTCAAAGATTGCAGGCATTTCCGAAGGGCTTGAAAAACGCTTCGAAAAACATGCCGGAGCCGAAGCGACAATAGAAGAAATACTTAGACAAATAAAAACGAAACGTTACACAATGTCAAGACTCAGACGGATACTGCTGTGTGCCGCAATAGGTATAAAAACCGAAGACACACAAGCCCTCCCGCAATATATCAGAGTGCTTGCTATGAACGAAAAAGGCAAAAAACTGCTCTCAAAAGCCCGGAAAAAAGCAAGGCTCCCAATAATAACAAAACCCGCATCGGTATACAGCTTAAACGAAACCGCAATCCGCCACTTCGAGCTTGAAGCTAAAGCAACCGACCTTTACGTCCTAGCATACCAATATGATACAGAAAAAAGAGGCGGCCAAGAATGGCGCACCTCCCCGGTAGTAATTTAGATAATAAATAATCAGGCGGTACCTGCAGATAAGTAAATCTAATTATCTCTGAAGTTTTGATGCCGCTCTTTAACAATATCGTCTTTGGCGTTCTTGATTTTGCGGATGCGGTTTGCTCTTACGATGTTGTATCTTATTACCAGAGCAATATAGAGAATCAGTATTGCGGCAAGAATGAAAAGAATATTACGGGCGGTGTTGGTTGAAAGGAGGTCTACAATTTGACCTCTGATATATTCGACACCGCTGAGACTGACATTTGTATTTGCTACAAGTGCTATTTTTGCGTATTCAACGCCGTTTCTTGTAACAATCACCTCACCGAGAACATCACCTGCACTGACAGGAGCTACCAAAGGATTGTTTTCATCATAGAAAATGGTGCTTGACTGGATAAATGAATCAAGCGGGATTGAATTGTCGAGCAGAAGAGTCAGGGAAGACTCGGGGCGGGCATTGACAAAATCGGCACCCGAACCGTGCAAAATCGGTACTCTTGCGAGCAAATCGGTTGTTTTTAGAATATCCCGCCAGGCAAATTGTGTAAAAGCCCATTGGAAGAGCCTGAGCGATTCGGAAAAGTTTCGCATATCGGTGGACTCATCGTCGAATATAATTACATCGGAGCCGAGTACAACGGAAACAAGAGCAAGCCCGTCCTCTTCGGCGAGAGCGACAAGCGAATAACCGCCTTCATAAGTTGCACTGTCCCTGCCCGATATGCAATGTCTGTAAAAATACCTGCTGCTTTGATTCAAAAGTGAGTTTGAATTTGTAATTGTACGCGATTCCACCTCATCCGTACCCTCGGTTATATGCCTGAAAGTGCTTGAAACCTCGGTAAACAAAGCGCTCTTCATTGCAGTGCTGAAAATAAGAAACTGGTCATGCGCCGTTGTATACTGTGAATCGTTATATTGCCCGTGAGCATTCATAAACTGGGTGTTATCCGCACCCATCTCCTTTGCCTGCTCATTCATCAGCCTGACAAAAGCATCGATGCTTCCCGAAATACGCAAAGCGAGCATATTACAGGCTTCGTTGGCGTTACCTACATATGCGCTGTACATGAGATCTATAAATGTCATTTCCTCACCGGGGAGAATATCCTGCGTTGTGCTGTTATCGTTTATGTCATACCATGCAGTTTCGGTCATGGTAATAAGCTCATGGTCACTTATATCATCGTTTTCTACCATTTGTGCCGCAATGTACAAAGTCATTATCTTGGTTAAAGCATCTGCGGGATGGCGTATGTGTGAATTACTTTCATACAAAACCAAGCCGGTATCTTTTTCCGCAATAATTGCCGAACGGGCGGCAAGATCGCGAAATGTAACCGACGACTTTGCAGGATAATATGAAAAAACTTGTATTACAAGTGCAGCAATCAGAAATACCGCTATTTTCCGTAACATATTTACTCCCCAAAATATGGATATTATGCAATAGACACGAATATTATTATAACACAAAATTTATTGCTGTAAATAGTGTTTTTTATTATGGTAATTTTATAGTATTTTTACCGCATATATGATACAATCGTAAGGGAAAAAGGTTAAATGTAGAAAATTTACAACTTTTAGCGCTCAGAGTGTAGACAAATTAAAAGTTTAAGTAAAACACAACATAACCAACCCCCGATTATAAATAAATTTATTTATATTAATTGGAGGGAAAGTTATGAAATTAAGGCGAATTGAATTTATTATTGTCGGAGTGACACTTGCATTTGCGTTTTTTATGGGAGGCTTTTTTACCGGAAGAAGCTGGAATGCCGTAAGCATCGTTTCCACTGCAGCTCATAGCGGAGATTCTTACTCGGCAGGTGTTTCGGTACTGTTGCAAGAGCCTTACGTAAACAGCGCTCCGGTATCACAGCAGGAAGCTCAACGTACAGAAAACAGTTATAATGAAACACAACAGCCTGTCCCCGCAGCAGCTCCGGGTGAGAATACAGCCGAAGCGGCAGGGCAGCCGAAAAACGGCGACGGAAAAATAAACATCAACCTTGCAACCCAGTCGGAGCTTACAGATTTACCGGGAATAGGCAATGTCCTTGCATCGAGGATAATAGATTACCGAAGACAGCACGGGGATTTTTCAAGAATTGAGGACCTCCGAAACGTATCGGGAATAGGAGAAAAAAGATACGAAGCAATAGCCGGTAAAATTACAACGGGATAATAACTTTGCACGTAACTGAAAGGAATGTTTTATATATGAAAATCTTAGTCGTGGACGATGAAAAGCTGCTTGTAAAAGGGATAAAATTCAACCTTGAAAATGAAGGTTACTCGGTTGATGCCGGATACGACGGGCTTGAGGCTGTCGAGCTTGCCCGCAGCGGAAAATACGACCTTATTATTCTCGATGTGATGATGCCCGAGCTTGACGGCCTTGAAGCATGCATGCGCATACGTGAGTTTTCAACGATTCCGATTATAATGCTTACAGCAAAAAGTGAGGATATGGATAAAATAATCGGCTTTGAATACGGCGCCGATGATTATATAACAAAACCGTTTAACATTCTTGAGCTTAAAGCAAGAATACGCGCCCTGCTAAGGCGCAGTGCTCTTGTCAGCAATATAACAGAATCCGTTCTCACTGTCGGCCATATAACAATCGATACCGAAAAACGAATCGCTTCAAAAAATGACGAACAGGTTGAGCTGACAGTCAAGGAATTTGACGTTTTCGAACTCCTGTCAAAAAATCCGGGACGTGTATACAGCAGGGAAACTCTTCTTAATATCGTCTGGGGTTATGAATATCAAGGTGATATTCGTACTGTCGATGTTCATATACGCCGCTTGCGCGAAAAGCTTGAAGAAAATCCTGCAGAGCCCGAGCATATAATGACTAAGTGGGGGGTCGGCTATTATATCAGGGGATAGTTTGATGAAAATTCCCTCGGTCAGAAAGCTGCGGTTTTTCAGCAGCATACGTACGAAATTCGCATTGACGTATTTCGCAGTTGTTGCTATTGTACTTGTTCTTATAAACACATACTTTTTGACCGAATCAAGAAACATAATTTTTTCACTGAAGCAGCAGCTTGTACAAAGTCAGGCTGCTCTTATTGCGTCAAGACTTGAAGAAACCTTTGAAACCCTTGTAGCGGAAGATGATGAGCTTATTGCAACGGTCGTATCACAGCTTGAGGTTGCGGGCAGTATGCAGATTGTCATAACGGATACAGAGGGAGAGCCGCTTTATGACCCTTCGGGGAGAGCAGAGCATGAGGATTTTCCCGAGCATTTTATTATTACCGCATTATCGGGAACAACCGGACATGATATTTTCTTCACACGTTTCAGGGACGGTGCTTTCTCAAGCGAAGCACTTGCTCCGATAACCGGTCAGGGAAATATAATCGGGGTTGTTTATGTTTATGAACATGATACAGATCAGGGGTCAATGCTTTTGGTTATGCAAGATACAATCAGAAACATTTCGGTAATTGTCATTATATTCTCTGTTGCCGCAATAACTCTTATATTATGGTCGGTCATGGGACGTGTAAACAGTATCATAAGTGCAATCGAATCGGTCAGGGAGGGTGAATACAGTTACCTTATTAATATGCGGGGAAATGATGAGCTTGCAATGCTCGGAGATGAGTTTGACAGCCTGACCGGAAGACTGAGGGAAACCGACGAAGTCAGGCGGAGATTCGTTTCCGATGCTTCGCACGAGTTAAAAACACCTCTTGCATCAATCAGGCTGCTTGCCGACAGTATTTTACAGAACAAAGATATCGAAAGAGAAACGATTTATGAGTTTATAAGCGATATATCACTTGAAGCAGACAGGCTTGAGAGAACAACCGGTAAATTAATGACACTTACAAGACTTGACAGCCATCTCGATGATGAAAAAACAAGCGTTGACATGAAGGCAGCAGTGGATTCAACACTTAGAATGTTAAGACCCCTCGCATCAACAAAAGGACTGATTCTCAGGTCGGCTCTTTCCGAGGGATGTTACATTTATGCGACGGAGGATTCAGTACACCATATTATTTTTAATCTTATCGAAAACGCAATAAAATATAATCAGCCTGATGGAAGTGTATACGTCAGGCTTGAGACAATTGATAAAACTGTTGTTCTTACGATAAAAGACAGGGGAGTCGGTGTACCCGAAGAAGATGTTCCTTATATATTCGACAGGTTTTACAGGGTGGATAAAGCACGCTCTCGCGAAGCGGGAGGCAGCGGTCTTGGACTTGCAATTGTTAAAGATACGGTTCTTGAGCTTGGCGGAAACGTAAAAGCCGAAAGCCGCAAAGGCGGGGGAATGAGCTTTTATGTAATATTCGACCTTTATGATAAGGATATAAACATTAATAATTAAGATACATCAGTATACAAAAGTTATACGAATATCTTTTCGCCGACCATATGTACCTTGATCATATTTGTTGTTCCCGAATGACCGACGGGAACACCGGCTGTTAAAACTACAAGCTCTCCTCTGATTAGATATCCGGCTTCGAGCGCAGCTTCAACCGCATGATTAAATAACTCCGTTGTATCGGTTTCTTTATGTGTTAAAAGCGGTATTATACCCCAGTTGAGCTTTAACTGCCTTTGAACAACAGGATCGGGAGTACATGCGATAATCGGGCAAATCGGACGGTACTTTGCAACACTTTGTGCAGTATTTCCCGATAATGAAACAGTCAGAATTGCTGCAGCCGACAAATCAAGCGAGGTGGTAACGGTTGCGTGAGAAATCGCATTTGTTATCGACGGCTCAGTTTTATATCCGTCCTCCTTATACTCGCCCTGTTTAAAACGTTTATGATAATCTATTGATTTTTCTATACGCTCTGCAATAGTTGCCATTGCCGTCAGAGCTTCTACGGGATACTTACCTACGGCAGTTTCACCCGAGAGCATTATTGCACTTGTCCCGTCGTAAATTGCATTTGCAACATCCGATGTTTCCGCTCTGGTAGGTCTTGGACTGTTTATCATTGATTCGAGCATTTCGGTTGCGGTAATAACGGGTTTTCTTTGAAGCAATGTTCGTCTTATCAGGTATTTTTGGATTATCGGAAGCTCCTCATATTCGACTTCAACCCCGAGGTCGCCTCTTGCGACCATTATCCCGTCACAGGCGTCCAAAATTGAATCGATATTTCGCACACCTTCGGCATTTTCGATTTTTGCAATAATTTTAATCTTATTATTGCTGTCAAGACGGTCAAGCTCGGTACGCATTTCATTAATATCGTCGGCACTTCGGACAAACGATGCGGCAATGAAATCAAAATTATTTTCCACCATAAACTTAAGGTCGTTTAAATCCTTTTCACAGATATAAGGCATATCAAGGCTTTTTCCGGGTACGTTGACACCTTTTCTGTCGGAAACATAGCCGCCTTTTATGACACGGGTGTCGATTTCCGTTTCAGATATTTTTTCAACAACAAGCTCTATGAGGCCGTCGGCAAGCAGGATTTTTGTCCCGGCGGATACTTTTTGCGGCAGCTTGGAATATGTGATGCTTGCACGCTCCGCATTGCCCTTGACTTCCTGCGTTGTCAGAATAAACTTATCATCGGCAGCTAAAGGAACACCACCATTCTCAAACAGACCGAGCCTTATCTCGGGTCCCTTTGTGTCGGCAAGCAGGGCAATTGTTGATTTTGTTTCCTTGCAGATTTTCCGGAGCATTTCCGCCCTTGCTTTTTGATCCTCATAATTACCGTGTGAGAAATTGAAACGTGCTACGTCAAGACCTGCTTCAATGAGTGCACGCAAAACATCCGGGTTGTCTGTCGCCGGACCGAGTGTAGAAACGATTTTAGTTTTTCTCATATATAAATTCTCCTTATAATTTTCGATTAAATGAAAGATTAAAGTGCCATGTTTACTATAGAAGAAATAAATGACATGCTTGATGAAATAGCCGCGGAGCTGCCCGAAGGCGTATTTCGTGATTTAAACGGCGGTGTCTGCCTGCTTATGGAAACGAAAAGAAGCAGCAAAGACCCGGACGGAGGGCTTTATACTCTCGGTGAGTACAGACGCGATCAAATGGGAAGGTATATAAATATATACTACGGTTCGCTGATAAAGGTATACGGGAACACATCAAATAAAAAAATGCACAAGCATTTAAAGGATGTGCTGGTTCATGAGCTGACGCATCATTTGGAATCTCTTGCAGGTGATAGGTCTCTGGAAATAAAAGACGAAATCAATCTTGTTGATTATTTCAGCCGGAAAACTAAACGATGAGTGTCACTCTGAGCGCAGGTGAAGGGTCTTGTGGCGGATTCTTCGCTGCACTCAGAATGACAGTTTTAGTTGCTATTTTTTATCTGTATTATATGCGTGTAATGTAAGATCGAGGACTTTGTTTGAATATGCCCATTCATTGTCGTACCAAGAAAGTACTTTTACAAATGTGTCATTGAGTTGAATACCGGCTGTTGCATCAAAAATTGATGTGTGCGGGTCGCCGTTGAAATCGGAGGAAACGACTGCTTCCTCTGTATATGCCAGGATTCCTTTTAACTCATTTTCCGAAGCACGTTTCATTTCTGCACAAATTTCATCATATTTTGCAGGTTTTTTGAGGTTAACGGTAAGGTCAACAACAGAAACGTTAAGTGTTGGAACACGCATTGACATACCTGTGAGTTTTCCGTTCAGTTCGGGAATTACAACACCAACTGCTTTTGCCGCACCTGTCGATGACGGGATAATATTGCCCGATGCAGCTCTGCCGCCGCGCCAGTCCTTGCTTGAGATGCCGTCGACGGTTTTTTGTGTTGCGGTTGTTGCATGAACTGTTGTCATCAACCCCGACTCGATACCCCACTTGTCGTTAAGTACCTTTGCAAGCGGTGCAAGACAGTTTGTTGTGCATGATGCATTTGAAATGAGTTGCATTGAACTGTCATACTTGTCTTCGTTGACACCCATAACGAACATGGGGATGTCTGTTGTCGGTGATGTGATAATAACTTTTTTAACACCTGCTTTAAGATGAAGCTCGGCTTTGTCTTTTTTTGTAAACACACCTGTTGCGTCAACCAGATATTCGACACCCCAGGATGTCCACGGTATTGATTCGGCATCAAAGCTTGAATATGTTACGATTGATTTGCCGTCAACAATAAGGCTGTTTTCGGTGAATGATACGTCGCGGTTGAATCTGCCGTGCAATGTGTCGTATTTAAGCATATATGCCATGTACTCAGGATCCATACCGTCGTTAATGGCAGCAACTTCTATACCTCTTTCGATTGCCGCACGAAATACCAGTCTTCCGATTCTTCCAAAACCTGTTATACCTATTTTTAAACTCATGAATATTCCTCCGATACATTTTTATAGTCTTGCGGGAACAATTATACTTGCTAATCGTCAAAAAATCAAAACATTTTTTTACTTTTGCAAAGATAGGTTGTTAATACGTTGTTAATTAAAAATATGTTGAAATTAAACGAGATATTTGGTATAATGCGTAGTTGAGGAATTAAACACTGTAATATAGCTTTGGGGACTGTCGGATGGAGAAAAAAGTAGGAATATACGTGCATATACCATTTTGCAAAAATAAATGTGCGTACTGCAATTTTTACTCGATTCCCGAAGCAAAAGGCGGATACAAGCTGATTGACAGCTACTATAAAGCGGTTATAAAACACATCGGTGAGTATGCCGCACAGCTTGACGGATATCTTATAGACACTGTTTATTTCGGAGGCGGAACACCCAGCTATATCGGAGCATCAAGACTGATTGGAATTCTCGATGCTTTAAAAAATAACGGGCATATTCTTCTCGAATCGGAAATAACCGCCGAAGTGAACCCCGGAAGCATATCAAAAGATGACCTTGCAAGACTTCGGAAAGCGGGCTTCAACAGGCTCTCGATAGGTGTTCAAAGCTCTGATGATACAACACTTGACACAATCGGCAGGATTCACACATTCGAGGATGCGGAAGAAACATTCAACGACGCAAGGCAGGCCGGGTTTGATAACCTGAGTGTCGATATAATATTCGGACTTCCCTCACAGGACAGAGAAACATGGGCGCAGACAGTTCAACAGGTAGCGGGGCTTAAAGCAGAGCATATTTCCTGCTACAGCCTGAAAATCGAAGAAGGCACCGAGCTGTTTATGTTTAAGGATTCACCCTTTCTGCCAAGTGATGATGTTCAGGCGGATATGTATCTCTACGCAGTTGAAATGCTTGACAGATTCGGATATAAGCAATATGAAATATCCAATTTTGCAAGGCGCGGCTTTGAATCAAAGCATAATATGAAATACTGGCTTGGTGAGGAATATATCGGCTTCGGTCCCGGAGCGCATTCATATGTAGGGCAATGCAGATACAGCTTCACAGAGGATGTTTCCGAATATGCCGAGCAGGTCGAAATGGGTAAAAAAATTCTTGAGCATGATGAACAGATGTCGGACTTTGAAAATGCCGGTGAATACCTGATGCTCAGGCTCCGTACAACACACGGAATCTCGGAAGAGGAATATTACAGCATATACAGGCTTAAAATGGACTTTGTGCTTGAGCTTCTCCATAAATACGAAGAAAACGGATGGGCAATGTATAAAGACGGGCGCTGGAGATTCACACCGATGGGGTTTTTACTCTCCAACGTACTAATCGGCGAAATGCTCGAAGCACAGACAAAACAAAGGACACAAATAAGCAAGCCCTGGCAGACCGAATCTGCAGGCGAAGAAACACAGCTTACATTGTTTGATAAACGCCCCGTTGCGGCAGGACTCTTCGGCGGACGCCGGCTTATCGGAAGAAATGAATTTTCATAAAAATGTAATTTTAAGAGAATATATTCCCGGCTCGGGAATAAAACTCTTTTCAGAATAGGAGAAATCAAGCGTGAAACTTGTCAGCAGCGGCAAAAATAAAGTTCAAAAAACCAACAACGGCAGAGCAGGTACTCAAAGCGGCAATATACAAGCCGCCGGAAATATACCACAGCAAAATTATTCTGTTACCCCGGTGCAAAACCGGCAAATTCAAAACCCGCAGATGCAAAACCCGCAGATGCAAAACCGAAGCACAGTTCCCGGGATTCAAAATGCTCCGCAAAACAGAGGCAACCCCGTTAATCAGCAAGGTATGCCGTATCAGAACAGTAACAGAAACGGCAACGTAAAGCAGCATAAGATAAAACCCGCTCCGAAAAAAATCTCACCGGTAAAAACTATAGTGATTATCCTTATGATAATTGTTATAGGTGTTGCCGCATTATTTATTTCTTTAGGTTTTTATGTTGATTCCCTCGATACCTTTTTCCCGAACGTTTGGGCGGAGGGTATTGAAGTATCGGGACTTACCTTGCCTGAAGCAACCCAAAAGCTTCTTAACGACGGATATGAAACAAACGCAGACGGTATATCCGTTACAATATCCTTCCCGGATGAATCAAGCTTTACATTCACAGGAGCCGAAGTAGGTCTTTCATTAAACGCACAGGAAGCGGCAGCGGAAGCATTTAAATTCGGACGGACAGGAACCTTTATCGGGAACCTGCAAACATACATAAATTCAATTTTTGAAAGAACCGACCTGACAGACTTAAGCACTCCTGTATTTGACGACTCGGTCATTCGGGAGTTTGCAGCCGAATATACAGAAATGTTTAACAGAACCCTGATAGAAGGAAGCCTTGAAAATGATGATTCTTCAATCACTGTAATTAAAGGCACGGGACTGCAGCTTGCCGACGCAGACGCAGTATACAGCCTTGCCTCGAGGACTCTGACAAGTGCGGTTGAATCGCATGACCATATGACAGCAAGGTATGCTCCCGACAGAGATGATGAAAACAATCTTGATGTCCAGCTCAGGGAGATTGAAAGACTTTTCAACGAAGTACACGAGGATGCCGTAACACCCGAATATGAGTTTGACGCCGATGCGGAGGGATATGTAACAATCCTTTCGGGCAGCAGTGCGGGAAGAACATTTGACCTCGAAGACGCAAAGGAAAGAATTCGAAACGCCGGTTACGGCGAGCCTGTTGTCATACACTTTACGGTGCTTGAGCCGGATTATACGGAAAATGACGTTAAGGATTTAATATTCCGTGATGTGCTTTATGAAACAAGCACTGCTGTTGGTGGGTCAAGCAACAGAAAAAGTAATGTTTTTAATGCAGGAAGACGTATTGACGGAACGATTATACTCCCCGGAGAAACCTTCTCATTTAATGAAGTTGTCGGGCAGCGTACAAGAGAAAAAGGATTTTTGCCTGCGGGAGCATTTATAGGCGGAAGAGTCGTAGATGTTATAGGTGGAGGAATATGCCAAACCGCATCAACTATTTATGATGCGTTATTACATACACATTTGGAAGTAATTGAAAGACATAATCATGGAATGCGGGTTACATATTTACTTCCCGGGCATGATGCAACCGTTAACTGGGCTAATCCAACAAAGGATTTAAAATTTAAAAATAACACAGATTTTCCCGTAAAAATTGAAGTTGAAGCAGAAGGTACACAACGTATTAGAGTTAGACTTATCGGAACAAATTTAGATGATTCAATTATTAAAATTGACTTAAGAAATCTTGTTTATATACCAAAGACAAGTGTAACCGAAGAAACAGACGATCTTTACATTGATCAAACTTCTTTTCTTCTGGGAGAGACTGGCGCGAGAGTAGAAGTATGGAAATTAATTTTTGCTGCCGGTGCAGATATTGAAAACGATGAACCCTTAAGAGAGACACGCATCAGCAGAGATGTATATAATATGCGCCCGGATAGAACACTTATTGGAACCCGCGAACCGCCGCCCCCGGAAATCGTCCCTGATGGCGGTGGAGGTGGTGTTACGGTTCATGACCCGGTTGTACCGGATACTCCCGATGTCATCGACTACCCCGAGAATTAACCGAATATACTTGTTTATTAAACTTTAATATTTTGGAGGGTGTTATGAGTTCAAATGCAACAGGCTACAACAAAAAATCCGTTACCGATATCGATGTCGGAGGCAAAAGGGTTCTGCTCAGATGTGATTTTAATGTTCCCATTGACAAAGAAACAGGCAAAATCAGAGATGAAGGCAGAATTGTTGCCGCACTACCTACGATTGAATATTTACTCAAAAATAATGCGGCAGTAATAGCATGCTCGCATTTCGGAAGACCAAAGGGTGAGTTTAAACCCGAGTTCTCACTTGCAATAGTTGCCGAAAGCCTCTCGAAACACTTAGGCAAGCCCGTTATTATGGCAAAGGATGTAATCGGCGAGGATGCAGTTAAAAAATCATCGGAGTTAAAACCCGGTGAAATAATGCTGCTCGAAAATACACGCTTCCATTCGGAGGAAGAAAAAAACGACCCGGAATTTGCAAAAAAACTTGCTGATATGGCGGATATTTACGTCTCCGATGCATTCGGAAGCGTACACCGTGCTCATGCTTCAACAGAGGGTGTTTCTCATTATCTTCCCGCTGTATCGGGATTCCTTCTTAAAAAAGAGCTTGATTATATCGGCGGAGCAATCTCCGACCCGAAAAGACCGCTCGTAGCAATTCTCGGCGGAGCAAAAGTATCAGACAAGCTCGGAGTTATTTCAAATCTTCTGAAAATATCCGATGCAATAATAATCGGCGGTGGAATGGCATATACATTTTTCAAAGCCGAAGGCGGTAAAATCGGCAACTCATTATGTGAAGATGATGAGTTTGCTTCCGTTCTAAAATGCAAGGAAGAGGCAAAAACACGAGGAGTGAAGCTTCTGCTCCCGGCCGATTCCGTTGCAGGCACGGAATTTTCAAATGATTCAGGTCCGAAAACATTTAAAAGCAACGAAATACCCGACGGTATGATGGCAATGGATATAGGCCCCGAAGCAATTTCCGAATTTACAAAAGAAATCGCCGGCGCCGGTACAATCGTCTGGAACGGCCCGATGGGAGTATTTGAATTTTCCAATTATGCCGAAGGAACCCGTGCCGTCGCAAACGCAGTTGCAGCTTCTAACGCAATCTCCATAATCGGCGGCGGCGACTCGGCAGCAGCCGTCCGCAAATTCGGCGTAGAAGACAAAATCACCCACATCTCAACAGGCGGCGGCGCATCCCTCGAGTTCATGGAAGGTAAAACCCTCCCCGGCATCGCCTGTCTGCTGGATGCCTAGAAATTAGTTTATCAAAAGCGGCATAAAGGCAGTGCTATTTTTTACAAAACTATTTAATTAACGACTTGGAGTCAGTGCTTTTTTAATTGGCGTAAAGTGTAACCAAGGACGGTGGAACGCCCGTCAATGTAAACAGGAGGTTTACTTTGGCGGTAGGCAATAAAAAAAGTACTGATTCCAAGGAGTAAAGAAGAGTATTACATTTTGGAGGAAGTTATGAACAGAGAACTTAGAAAAACAGTAATTGCAGGAAACTGGAAGATGAATAAGCTTGCTTCGGAGATAAAAGCGTTTTCAGATGAGCTGATGCCGCTTATACCGGGGTATAAAGGCTGGTGTGATGCTGTTGTATGCACACCCTTTGTGATACTGCCGGCTGCGCTTTGTGCTTTTAAGGACACGGGTGTCGGGGTTGGTGCGCAAAATATGAGTCAGCATGAGTCCGGAGCATATACAGGTGAAGTCTCGGCAGCACAGCTTACGGATATAGGCACACAGTATGTGATTATCGGACACAGTGAAAGACGCCAGTATTACGGTGAAACAGATGAAACAGTTAATGCCAAAACTATCGCAGCATTAAAAACACCGATGACACCGATTGTATGCGTAGGCGAAACTCTTGAACAAAGAGAAAAAGGCATAACAAACTCACTTGTTACAATGCAGGTGGAAGTGGCATTATCCGGGATATCTGCAGAGCAGGCAAGTAAAATTATTATTGCCTACGAACCGGTATGGGCAATAGGAACAGGAAAAACAGCAACTCCCGAAGATGCTCAGGAAGTCTGCAAAGTGATACGGGATGTATTAAAAACTCTTTACTGCGAAAAAACAGCAAATGCAATCACCATTCAATACGGCGGTTCGATGAATGACAAAAACGCAAAAGAACTTCTTGCACAACCCGACATCGACGGCGGTCTTATCGGCGGAGCATCATTAAAACCCGACCAATTTGCCGTTATAATCAATGCTGCAAATCAATAAAGGAACAACATTATATGAGTAAGCTTTTAACCATGGTAATCATGGACGGATACGGCCTTGCGCCGCCGTCACCCGGCAATGCCGTCGAAAATGCGAAAACTCCGAACCTTGATGAAATATTTAAAACGAATCCTTATACCGAGCTGTCCGCATCAGGAGAAGATGTCGGGCTTCCCGACGGCCAGATGGGAAACAGTGAAGTAGGGCATACGAATATCGGTGCAGGCAGGGTTGTATATCAGGACCTGCCGATGATAACCAGAGAAATCAAGCTCGGGACATTTTTCGAAAACGAAGCTTTGCTTAAAGCGGTTAATTCCTGCAAGGAAAAAAATAAGTCTCTTCATCTTATGGGACTTGTTTCACCCGGCGGAGTTCACAGCCATATAACCCACCTGTTCGGGCTGCTTGAGCTTGCAAAACGTAACTCGCTTTCAAAAGTATATATTCATTGCTTTATGGACGGGCGTGACGTCCCGCCCGATTCCGGGAAGGAATCAATAGTAGCTTTGGTCAACAAATGCAACGAGCTTGGCACGGGTAAAGTTGCAACAGTCATGGGGCGTTTTTACGCAATGGACAGAGACAACCGCTGGGACCGTGTTGAACAGGCATATAATGCAATGACCTGCGGAGAAGGCGAGCTTCAGCCCGACCCGGTCAAAGCAATGCAAAACTCATATAATAAAAAAGAGTTTGACGAGTTTGTAAAACCCGTTGTCTGTGATAAAGACGGTCTGATAAAATCCGGGGATTCGGTAATATTCTTTAATTTTCGCCCCGACAGAGCGAGAGAAATAACAAGAGCGTTTGTCGACACCGATTTTATCGGTTTTAACCGTAAACCCGGTTATTTTCCGCTCACATATGTCTGCATGACACAATACGATGAGTCAATAAAGGGTGTATCTGTTGCATACCCGCCGCATTTTCCCGAACAAACCTTCGGTGAAATAATAAGTGATGCAGGGTTAAAGCAAATCAGAATAGCAGAAACCGAAAAGTATGCGCATGTAACCTTTTTCTTCAATGGCGGTATTGAGCAGCCCTTTAAGGGAGAGGAACGCATACTTATTCCTTCTCCGAAGGAGTTTCCGACCTATGATTTGATTCCGGAAATGTCAGCGGTAAAAGTTGCGGAGGCTGCATGCAAGGAAATACTCAGCGGAAAACACGATGTGGTAATAATAAATTTTGCAAACTGCGACATGGTAGGTCATACCGGAATATATGACGCAGCAGTCACTGCCGTGGAAACTGTTGATAAATGTGTCGGTGAAATAAAAGATGCCGTAAGCAAAATGGACGGCTGTCTTGTAATTACGGCAGACCATGGTAATGCGGAGATAATGCTTGCCGAAGACGGTATCAGCCCGCATACGGCGCACAGTACAAATCCGGTGCCGTTTATTGTTTGCAAAAAGGATGTAAAACTCAAGCAGGGAAGGCTTGCGGATATCGCACCAACGCTGCTTGATTTGCTTGAAATAAAAAAACCTGATATTATGACAGGCATATCCTTGCTGGAAAAGTAAATTATGAAATTCAAAATAAAAGGGAGAAGATGAAATGAAGGACTATTTGGAAATTATTGATGTAACGGGACGCGAGGTACTTGATTCCAGAGGAAATCCGACAGTAGAAGCCGAAGTATGGGTGCTTGACGGTTCCGACGGATTTGTAGTCGGTCGTGCAATGGTTCCGTCGGGGGCATCAACGGGTAAGTTTGAAGCATGTGAGCTTCGTGACGGCGATAAGAACCGTTATCTCGGAAAAGGCGTAGAAAAAGCAGTTTCAAATGTAAACAATGATATTTCCGATGCGCTCATCGGCCTTAATGTTCTCGACCAGGTTGCCATCGACAAGGCACTCATCGAGCTCGACGGTTCGCCAAACAAATCAAAGCTCGGAGCAAATGCGATTCTCGGAGCATCCATGGCATGTTCGATTGCCGCATCTAAAGCACTGAAAATGCCGCTTTACAGATATATCGGAGGAGCATCTGCAAATACTCTTCCCGTTCCGATGATGAATGTATTAAACGGCGGCGCTCATGCCGACAACAGTGTTGATATTCAGGAATTTATGATTATGCCCGTCTCCGCAACAAGCTTCCGCGAAGCTCTTCGTATGTGTGCGGAAATATTCCACGCACTTAAAGCTGTTGTTCCGTCATCGGGTGTAGGGGACGAGGGTGGTTATGCACCGAACCTTGCAGCCGACGAGGATGCACTCATTGCACTTATGAAAGCAATCGAAAAAGCAGGTTATAAACCATATGACGATATCAGAATCGCAATGGACCCTGCCGTAACCGACTGGTTTAACGAAAAAGATAAATGCTATCATCTGCCGAAAAGAAAAACCGTTATGACACAACAGGACATGGTTGATATGTGGGTCAACTTTGTCGGAAAATACCCGATTATCTCAATCGAAGACGGAATGGCGGAAGAGGATT
>WQXS01000009.1 GCA_009784725.1 Oscillospiraceae bacterium | reverse complement strand
TGTAGTCATCTCATCTTCTCCTTTCAATAAGACGGCTGACTATTGCATTGTCTTGCAAGCAAGACGTTACACATAAGTTATATAAATATTATACCATGTGTAAGGGCAACAATCAACTGCAATCACTAACTATTTTGGCTTTTCTTGCCATACCTTTGAAGAAGATTCCTATACTGAACATCGGTTATTTTCCTGTCTTTGTATAACTGCTTAATGATTCCAATTTTAACAGTATGCTGTAACCTGCTCCTTTTTTCTGTTTTAGTCATAGTCAGTTCTCCCTTTCATTTTATTAAGAGAGAGATTTTGCCCTCTATACATAGACAGTCCAAAATCGCTGTTTTTCCAAATTCTCAGAAAAATATTTTCCCTCTTATTACCTAAGCAGTCCAAAAGGGTGTTTTTTCCAAAATCCGGGCAATTATTTTGTCCCTCTATTACTAATCTGGTTTTTTGAGCCAAATTTCCGATGTTTATAGAAAATATTTTTTCTAAACGCAAAATGCCCAGAGCGCATTTAACACCCTGAGCTTAGAATCAACTCATTTTGTCAATGGAAGTGTGGAGATTTTTTCCTCCCCTAAAACAATTAAATTAAAAGAAAAAATACTACCGACATTGACAATGGTATTCAGTTATAATATTGCCGTGGGTAAAGACAGCGTTGCTATACGCTGGATTTGCCCTTGCTGACTGCAAACTAGGATATTGAGCACATCAGTCAACAGTATAACTAAAACAAGTCTATTAAATCGGTTAAGTGATAAAGTGCATGAAACAGTTTTATACAATCCTTTTTCTTGACCGGCTGAATACACATTCCATGAGCGATATAGTGGCGGTTTATCACAGGAAGTTTTTTCTTAAAATCTTTTGTGTCTTCGAAGATGGTAAAGAGACACGATATTGTGCTTTTATAGTTTAAGAATGTAAAAATTTTACTATCAATATCACTTGTAGAGTCAATCTTATCTTTGATTTTTTTCACAGCTCTCGCGCCGGTAGAGCGTTGCTCACTTTCTATCGCCTTTGGTTGTTTGCGTATCATTTTAGCATCCATTATACTAAATAAGATTAGTACACATGCTTTATATTTGCGGCTATTATAACAATAAATTGCTTCATCTAAATCTGTAGCTTTAATTCTTTTTTCTTTTAGTCGAGTAAAAAGCGCTTGCATATTTTCTTTTTTACAATATGCCAAAGCCAGCTTATCTGCTTCTTTTATACTGTCCGGACATGTATTAAAGAATTTTATTGGTGCATCAAGCAGTATAGTCCAACCGTATTCTCCCCATTTTTTATGAGAAGTTATTAGTTTCTTCTTACGTTCCTTTGTTAGTGTTGGTATTGTTATCTCGGCAGTTATTTGATTGAAAAGAGTAGAGTATTGACTAAAAATCCTTTGAAACGGAAAAACTGCTGAACTTGCTGCCTCGGCTAACTGTTGAGCGACAGGAAACCACTCACTTTGAGTTAGTTTTGTTATCTTCTGCATTTGTGCTAATTCTGAATCGTTAAAAGTATTTTTTATAAGTTCAAAATGTTCAAGTGAAGGTAATGCTTTATCATGCTCACTCTGAAGAGATTTAGCCATTTCTTGTAACATCTGAAACTGTGGCTGGTTGATTTTGTCTTGAACTTGCTTTAACCATGGCAAGTCTACAGCTTCATTAAGTTGCTTCAACCATGGAGGATTTGCTAACTCATATAACTTTTCATACGGAGACAGAGTCACTAAAACGCTTTCAAGTAACCGATTACTCATGGATTCCCAGTATGTGATAAATGAAACTGAGAAACGTTCGATAATTGATTCAATTTCAACATTGTCATTAAAACACTTATATAACTCCTCGTCATTTTCAACAATTGCCTCTATAAATGGTTTAAAAACTATATCATCCAACGCTTCAATTTCAGATAGTGACGGTCCTTGTTGATATATATTGTTTATTTTTTCGTGAACTACCAGAGATATTGCTTTTTTTGCATCTTTTGTTTTTGCAAAGCAAGTTATGTATTGTTCAGATAGATTCATAGGAAAACGACTAGAAATGCAATATTCTCTGTCGCTAATCTTAAATATAACTTTTTTTTCATTACTAATTATCAATATAACCTCTTTACTGGCTTTCTTACTGCACATATTCCCGAGAAAGACTTTATACGTGTTACAACGCTCTATTAAGCCCTGTTGTTATATCTAGAAATTCAGATAAATTGTAAAGCAACAGAAAAAGTTTTATACAATCTGTTTTTCGTACAGGTGTTTTGTTCATGCCATGTGCAATAAAGTTACGATTTATAACTGCCGGCTTATTAGTAAAATCATCTGTACCACTAAACAGTATCTTAAGAAACCATACGCTATTTATACCCAACAAGAGATAAGAAAGTGTTTTTTCTTCTATACTATCAAATCCCTTGAGAATAGATCTCACTGCTCCAAATCCTGTAGAGCGCTTCTCGTTTTTTCCCATCGGTTTTGGTTGTTGTCTAATTAATAAAGAATCAATCATACCGCATAAAATCAAAGCACACGCTTTATAATGCCTGTGTTTATAGCAAATAACAGCTTCTTCAAAGTCAATCCTCTTTAGCTTTTTTTGCCGGATTAAAGAGAAAAATATTTCCATATTTTTACGATTACAATATTGTAATGCCAACTTGTTCGCTTCTTTTATCTCTGTTGGTGAGATATCAAATAAATCACTATCTTCTTCTGGTATTATAGTCCATCCAAAACTCCCCCATTTTTTATATGATGCTTCTAGTCTCTTCTTTTCATCTTCTGATATTCCGGGAATCACTAGACTTCTTAAAGCTTCTAGGAGATTACTATTTAGTACTTGAAAATAATTCTGCCAATCAATAGTTGATAGAATTGAGGAAAAAGATAGCATTGATTGTTGTAGTGAACGATGTATTGATTCAAAATCGAAATTCTTTATTATCACCTTAGCAAGTGCAGCAAGTGATTTCGATAAATTATCACCAATAGTCTTATAAAACTTCATACATGCAATTATAAACCGTTGCTCGTATGAGGTTTTTTCATCTGCTTCATCGTAGTATTCTTTTAATTTTTCATCACTTTTAATTACAGTTTCAATGAAGTGCGAAAAAAAGATGCTTTCCTGATCCTTTATCACCTCAACTGTCGGGACAGTTTTATTTGAAACGTCATCAAGTATCTTACCGTATATAACTGTAGCAACAGTTTGCTTGAAATCTTTTGTATTAATATAATTATCACATATAGCTCCATAATCATAAATCGATAGATATGGAGTGATAGTATACGATTTCCCGTCTATTGTAATATCTGTTTTTTTGATATTTGGTGCAGAAATCCTTATCTTTCCATCGTATGGCATATATCATTTCCTCGAATACTCTACTAAGCTAACTACGCACTGACTTAACCCTTACTGATTATTACATGTTTATTAAAGATTCATACGCGACTTATACACAACTTTACATAGCTTTCTTAAAGGCACAGCAGTAATTGCAAGAAATCTCAGAACCTTTCAATACGCAACTTATACACTACTTTTAAATCAGCTAATTATCAACTCCCCATCTTATGCTTAGCTAATCTCCCTAAACTTAATTGCTTTTTGATTTGCTAACTTTATTTTCCATCCATTAGCGGAACTCCAGCTCCCTATTAGAACAATATAGTAATCCTTATCTTTATCTATGTTGTCTCTCCAACTTCGAAAAACTATTATTTTTTTTCTGGGTTCATTATTTTCATTTAAAACATGAAGTGTTAATCGAAAGTATGTCTTTTCATCTTTAACCATTTCGGAAACATCCATTTTTACTTTTCCATAAAAAACACATAGTTTATTCTCTTCATCTTCACTAAACCAACCTGATAATGATTTGCGTCTAAAAGCACGTATAAATTTCGGTTGTTCATGCGATATTATCATAGGATTACTTTTTATTTGTTCTGCTTCTTCACCTTTTGGCATATGCATTTCAAGCTTTTTATCAAAAAACATATGCATCATCGAATTAAGCTTATCTTGTATTTTTTCATCTGATAAACTGTTAATAAATTCTTTTGCTCGTTTACAAGTTATATATTCATAATTATAGGAGCAATCATTAGCGTGACAGGACGATGGAATTTTCTTTAAGTGTGCTCGATGCGTTGAGCTTTTGCGTCGCAAAATAAGCTCTGCAGCTCTGCATTCAGGGCAAAACATATTGCCCCTGTAAAGGTTATAGTCTCCATTATGTTTATCAGCATAATCACTGATAAATTTGACGCTTACATTTCTATCTTCATTTCTATAGTAAAACTCATCAAAACTTTTACCTTTTGCCATAATTACCACCAATATATAAGGTTTATAACCAGAATGTAAAATATAGTGCTCGCACAACCAGTTTACTTTGCTATGTATGTCACTCTAAAACTCTAGAGCCAATTTTTTACTTAATTCAGACAAAGACTTAATAGACCCAAGATTGCTATATTCGAAGTTATGTGTTAGGCTATTCCACTGCATAAAACCAAGCATATGCTCACGAGATTCATCTTTCACTTGTGTTTTTATATGTGAAATGTGGTTCTCCATTTGCAACATCTGGGTTAGACGGGGACTACCTCCGTTGTCAACATTTACAAGCAATCCATACTTTGCACCTGAAACTAGGCAATAACCAACAAGTTGCGACCATTCACTAAGTCCGGCACTCTTAACACGTTTAATCTCTAATATTAATAATTCAAATTTGACACCATCAGTAATTAAAGCAAATATATCAAGACTTAGTGCAGGAACGCGTTCAGCAAACTTTGTAGCACAAGAACAATTATCTTGATTTTCATTAATAATGCGTTGTAAATTCGTTTTTAGCTCTCCAATACCCCAGTAGACAAACAACTCCCGATGGTTGCTTACAAGAAAGTCACTCCTTAACTGTGCTTCTATAAATGCTTGTATTTCCGGGTAATACGATACTTCATTTCGCATTTCGTAAATCTCCTTCGGTTATCGGACGAACACATAACTTGTATTCGTTATCCGATGCAACTGAAACGAGTTTTTTATAAACGCTTGGATTCCGTGCTCCAATAAGAACACCACGCCCATTTCCAAGTATTACAAGAGGAGTTAGTAAATCAGGTATGCGTAGCTCAACGGTCAGCATCGGATTAACAGAAAGATGTTGCCTGAGCAAATCAGCGTAATTACCTCTTACTCTTGTTCCATTTAATTCATCATCATTTGCAATTATATATGTAATACCATGAATTACTTCGGTTATAGGGTAACCATTATCACCTCTATTACCATAAAGCAACTCACTACGATTATCCATAAATTTTGAGTATATCTCGCCTATATCCACCTCTGATGTCAAATATGATCGTTCTGAAAATAAAGAGTCTGATCTTATTATTTCTTCAATTTTAGAAGATTTGTCCTTACAAAGAATGGGAAAGGGACTAATCAAATCACCTGTGTTCTTAAATAAACTCTTAATTTTTTCATATGGAGCATGTTCACATCCCAAAACTGCACACACATGACGATTGTGTAAATAATGCCCTCCACGAATAGAATCAGGAAGCCGATTATCATGCTCAGCAGGGTGAACACAGGAAACGGTTGCTCTAACATCACGCTCGGGGCACGGTAATGCAATATGTGATTGGTATTGTAACTCACGATTCTCAGAAACAGACTCAGCTTTTGTGGTGAACGCAAATGCGCCAAATTTCGTGTATTGGTCTAACTGAATGCGAAGTTTATGCCCTTTTGTCCACTGCTTATAATAGCTGTTACTTGCTGCGTGGAAATTTGGATGATTCCATAATATCTGGTCAGGCAGACAGTTCACGCTATATAGAAGATTGCATAGCTCACATATAAATGAAAAGTTAAAACCCTTAAGCTCAAAAGATAAAATCTGTACATCATCTGAAAATCTTCTATGACTCTTATTTGTGCTCCCTATCGTATCAGCTAAACCTGCAATAAATCTCCGCTTAATAAAATCATCCATTAAGTCCGGTATTATCCCGCTGATACTGACATTCGCTCTTATATCACCTTCGCATTCGATACCGTATGATTGTAAATCGTTTTTAAGTTCAGTTAAATCACCGTCACATAAAATATGCCAGTTTCCGCGAGGTGTTGTTTCAAAACTCACAATGATGCCATATACACTTCTAAACATTGGGCTTACTGTCCGCATAATATCTCGTGATATTTGAGAAGCACGCTGCGGATTCTGCTCATACGAACCCCATTGCTTGTATGGTAAGTGTATCCTGAATGTATCCTCTGCGTTCCCAAAGATTCCTCCACCAACGATTAAGCCGAAAATATATGCTTTGTCTGTATTCATTGGCATAATGAACCTCCTAAGAACACCTGATTCATTATTGACTCTGCAATACACTTCGCTAAGTCAGGAGGCACTGCATTTCCAATTACCTTATACATAGCAACAGTATTTTTAGTAGTATCATCAATAAAAACAAAATTATCAGGGAAAGATTGTATTCTCGCTATCTCTCTTATTGTAAACCTACGATTTTCCGTTGGATGTGTTATACCGCAATTCTCTGGCTGTGCGCTTGCTGTGATTGTACCGTTAATCTCCTCGCGAGAAAAACGGCGGTAGAAGTTTGGTGATCTATACTTTTGCATATTATCTCTTATCCGTTGGAAACGTGGAGCCAAGTTTTCATATGGAACGTCCTTCCATGAGCCACCTTCACTAATTTGCTCAACCATTTCAAGTGCCTGAGGAGAGTACTCCCAATGTGTTTGGTTAGGTATGTCCTCTGGTATATCAAGAACATGTTTTAGTGCTAAGTTTTCTTTTGGTTTCTTGTCTGGGAACGAAAAGTTTACCCCTAAATCTTTACGCACACCAACGAAGAAAACCCTTTGTCTATTCTGAGGAACTCCATAATCAGCAGCATTTAATAAATCATAAACAACATTATATCCAACATCTCCAATTATTGATAAGTCTTCAATAATAACATCAGGTAGTTTTCGTCCATCAATGTACTTTGTAGACAATAAGCCTTTTACATTCTCAAACAAAATAACTTTTGGCATTTTTTTCTCTATTATCCTCATGCACTCTTTATAAAGCATGCCTCTTGAATCATGTACGCCTTTTCTATCACCTGCATTTGAGAAAGGTTGACACGGAAATCCTGCCGTTAGAATATCACCATCGGGGATATCTTCTTCTGATACCGTTAAAATATCCCTTCCGTCAATTTCTCCAAGATTTAATGTATAGACAGCCTGTGCATCCGCATCAAAATCATTTGCATACACTGTCACAAAGCCAGCGTCTTTGAAACCACAATCAAGACCTCCACAACCGGAAAATAATGAAATTAATTTTGGCTTATTATTGTTTTCAATTTCCATTTTGACCATCGCTAACCTCGCATTCTATTAAATAATATTAAACTTTTAATAACCTTATAATCAATGAGCAGATTGCTTTCTTGCAGCTCTTGTTCGTGCATCAATGGGTTTTGATGTTTCTTTGGGAATAAGCCAAACTCTACCTAAACGTATAGCGCCATCTACTCGTCCATTTGAGCACAATGTTTGCACACGCCTAACTTTAATTCCCCACTTTTTACCAGCTTCTTCTGGTGTTTGCCAATCCAAATCCATTTTATACCTCAATGCATACATTTTTGAGATTATATTAGCACGTTCAAACGCACAATGCAAGATTTATCGCACTCTACTGCACAATAATTTGTGGTTTTATTTTATTTTTATTCATAATAGTACTATATCATGTGTTCCTTTTATTTCATCTTTTCTACAAGATAAATGTGCTTTTATAACGTCTTTCTAACTATATTTTCTCAATTTTAGTGTACAATAAAACGGATTTCTAATAGTCCTATATTATATTATATTATATTATATTATCTATAACTCCAAATATAAATGTCTTGATTTGCACTCCGGTGTGATTTCGCTGATTATCTTTCAGCACTACGGCGTAAAACTTCAACATTCTTAACATCAGACTTCAATTCGTAGTACTGCTCAGCGAGTGTAACCCGCTCTTCGAGCAGTTTTTCGCGCTCTGCTTTCCAAGCTTTTTCTGGGATTGTTGTGCGCCCGTTTAGGTGGTCTTTCAAATACTTGTGTGCAGATTCATATTTGCTAATTACAATAGCGTGCTGTTGTCTAAAGGCTTCACGCTTTTTGGGGTCTTGCTGAGTAAACCTTTTATATACTGCTTTTGTTTGATTATATATTGCTGCTTGGCGCAAATGCTCATCGAGGGTATTGAGTCTGCGGTCTTGTTTCTTAATCGCTCCGGCAATATCGTATTGCTCTTGATGCATTGAGGTAACTTTATCCGCAAGAGCTTCAATGGAATCAAGATTGTTTTCTCTCAAAAACTCTGTCACATTGATATATGTTTGTAGGTCTTTGATTTTTTGTGCTCTTGATTTGAGTTTATTATTTATAGATATATTCCTCAATACATCACCCATCGATGGAGTATTTTCTAAGGGTTGCAAATAAAGCCATGTTTTGAGTTTCTTCAATCTGGCGCGAGTTTGCCGTAACTCTCTATTCCATGTAGCAATTTCACGGTTTCTATCGCCTTGTTCGGTTCTTATACCTCTGCTTTCAATATGAGTAGCAGCGCCCATATGAATAGCCGGGATTTTCTCGATGCCTTGCCGGATATATGAACGATGGTCAACTCTTGCTTGATAACCATGTTTTTCCAAAGCGGCATTTTGATACTTTGCCCAAGCTTTGCGCCAGTATTCCGCTTTTTCTCTTTCATTCCAATCGACTGTCGGCATTTTTCTTCCATTGAACGAATAAGATTTCGCTCCCCAAGAGCCGTCTGCTTCAAATGGTCTCATCGTCAGCATAATGTGAGCGTGAGGATTCCCGGTACCATTATCATGGACACAGATATCAGCACACATTCCTTCATTAACAAAAATGTCTTTCGCAAATTTCCGGGCAAGCATTACATTTTGTTCTTTTGTCAACTCTATTGGCAGAGATATTTCTATTTCTCTTGCTAGTTGAGCATTGATAAATCGCTCCGAATTTTCAACTGCATTCCATAAAACAGAGCGGTCTTGGTATTCTTTCGGAGCATTTTCCGGCAGCATTATTGCTCTATAAACTATTCCGGTTTTTTTCGTATAATCATGTACTTCTCCATCATATTCACTTTTAATCATTACAGCAGCGCGATATGCTGCTTTCTGAACCGCTGACGCGCCTTTACCCCTGCTGAATATTTTAATGCTCATGTGATAGTTTGCCATAAAGCCCCCCTTTCCCTAATGTGGTTTTTCAACATTTTCTTTTGTGACCGATAGGGGCAAAACGCCAACTGCAAGTTTTTTTCTTTAAGAAACAGAGCACAGGCGAGTGATAGCTCGTATAAGTGCGCTGTTCTCGCTTTCGCTCTAACAGTTTGGAACGGGAGTGATTTTTATTACTCTGTAAAACGTGGGTTCATATAACTTATGTGGTTTCGCAATGTCAGCCGTTTTTGTTCTAAAATGCCAAATGACAACCCTACTAATTCCTTAGAATTAAGAGTTGTCATTTGTTCAACTTTGGCACGCCCGAGAGAATTTGAATCCCTGACCTTCTGGTCCGTAGCCAGACGCTCTATCCAGCTGAGCTACGGGCGCTCGTCCTCACAAACTATTTGAGATACGTTTCAGATAGTAGCATACCGAGCGACGAAATGCAAGCATTTATCACCAGACCATGTCGCGTTTTCTGTAGGCTATGAAGCCGATGATGGTTAGAACTGCGGCGATGCCTGTCATTATGAATAGGGGGGGGTAGTTTACAACGTAGTCTTTTAGGGGTTCGGGTTGGGAGACGAAGTGGAGCGGGGTCAGGTTCATTATCCACTCAAGGTTGCCTGTGAAAACGAGGCGGCCTATGAAGGATGTGAATGTTACGAGCCCGAAATATCCCCAGATAACACCTGTTGCTTTTGGAAATACTCCCACGATAAAGACTGCAAAGCCTATCATTATCCACAGTGCGGGCAGGAAAGTAAAGAAGGATAACATTAGCTCATTGAAATTAAACGGGTTTGCATCACCTACCATGTATGCTGCCGTTCCATAGAGTCCGATTGCTGTAAGAAACTGTATAACAACGCTTGCAATAAACGCAAGTATCACATATCCCGCCATGTACTTGCAGCGCGGAACTGCTCTTGAGACAACATTTTCCGTTCTTCCTTCTCTTTCCTCCGAGCGTATCTTTAATACTGCATTTAATAAAGGAACAATCGCAACCAGTGTCATCATCAGTGTGACAAAAATCCCGAAGCTTTCTACAATCATTTTTGACTGGTCGGCTTGTGATAATGTCGGCAGAACATCAACAGGGACTCCGAGAATAGTCATATATTCCGGGCTGTCACCGATAAATGCATCAATCTGACCTACAACGGAAGCATATGACGCTCCGAGTGACAGCATTACAATTGACCATACAATGAGTGGTGTGCGCAAAAGCCGCCATGCAAGACCGAATGATGAATGCAACAGAGGTGATGCAGCCGCACGTCCCGGTTTTGCTGCTATAAAACCCTGACCGAGGTCGCGGATTGAGTTTAGTTTATATGCAAGCAATGATAAAGCCAATGCAATCAAAAACAGCACCAATGACGGCCATATATTATTTTCAACATATGCCTGCGAACGCAGCACCAGTCCAAGCGGGCTGATGCATGATACGATTTCGATACCTTGCATATCACCTGCTGCACGTATCATATAAAACACACCAATACTTGCAAACGACATACCCGTTGCTCCGCCGGCGTTTGATGAGAGTTGAGAAAACACGGCAGCTATGGATGCAAATACCATTCCTATCGCAGCAGTTGCGGCTCCATAAACCATACTTCCTGCAAAATCCATTGTTTCAATGCCAAGAACTGCAAGTCCGAGACCCGTAAACAACCCAAGAATCAAGTTTAATATCAATGCGGAAATCATTGTTGCATTTAAGTTTGCAAGCCTTCCTGTCGGAAGAGAACGAACCACTTCCACCCGCCCTGCCTGTTCATCGGCACGTGTATGGCGAACGACAAAAAATATGTTCATAACAGCAACAGCAATTGCATACCACACCAGCATGAGCCCGCCGTACATAGCTCCCGATGTGTAATTGTCGGCACCGTAAATCGGTCCCATCATTGCAACCATTATCGGATTATTAAAAGCAGACGCAAATTGCGAGCGTGAGGTTGTATCGGGAAACATTTCTGCCATCGCAGGTGCGACTCCCACGGTAAATAGAACAAGAATTGCAATCCACATGGCGGATATAAATCTTTCACGCCGGAAAATAAATTTCACTATTGTACCGGTATTGTTAAAATCACCATGGAACATTTACTGCACCCCCACTTTGTCATAATGGCTCATAAAGAGCTCTTCAAGAGTCGGCGGTGCACTTTCGAATTTTTTGACTCCGTATTTGGATATAAATTCTACCACTGCTCCTACGTTTTCATAATCGACCTGGAAGTCCAGACCCTCTCTGTCCTCTTTGACTCCATGAACGCCTGCAAGCTCCGCAAGACCTTCGACAGGTTTTTCCGTTGCAATTTTCATATTTACACGTGTGAGGTGCCGCAGTTCTCCCAGAGTACCGGTATCAACAATTTTGCCGTTTTTAATTATTCCAACCTTGTCACAGAGCTGCTCGACCTCCGACATTATATGGCTTGACAGGAAAACGCCTTTTCCCATATTTTTCTGTTCAAGAACACACTCCTGGAAAATATGCCCCATGAGAGGGTCAAGACCGCTTGTCGGTTCATCGAGAATAAAGAGCTCTGCATCAGACGCAAATGCTGCGACAAGTGCAACCTTTTGACGGTTGCCTTTTGAATATGTACGGCATTTTTTTGTCGGGTCAAGGTCAAACATTTCGAGAAGCTTTTCACGACGTGATTTATCGTGTTTACCCCGCAGGTTGACAAACAGGTCTACAACCTCACCGCCTGTGAGATTCGGCCATAATGTGACATCTCCGGGAACGTAAGCAACTTTTTTATGAATCTCAACCGCATCACGCCAAGCGTCCATCCCGAATACTTTAACCTCGCCCGAGGTTGCCTTCAAAATTCCGAGCATTGTACGAATAGTTGTAGTTTTACCTGCTCCGTTCGGTCCGATGTAACCGAACACCTCACCTTTTTCGACGGTTACGCTGATATCGTCAAGTGCCGCCAGTTTTCCGAATTTTTTCGTTAAATTAGTGATTTCCAAGCTTAGTTCTGCCATTATGTGCCTCCTCTATTTTAATTTTTATTTTATTAATTACTATTCAGTTTCTTTACTACTTATATAGTGTTTTCCTCAAAATGCTTATGTATTCTTTAATTTCCTCAAGATATCTTTCATATTCATTTTGATAATCCTCCATAGTCATATCTGAACGGATTTTTGATGCCGAGTATCCGTTTAGTGTCCAGATTACTATGTTCGCCGCTTTTTTTGCATCGATACCATCCTTAAAAAGTGATGTATCTACATCGGCAAGTGCTTTTTCAATTGCGACAGACCGTGTTTTTTCAAAATATGCAGCAAACTCCTCATTTGGGTTTTCCTGTAAATCAATATATGCTTTTGCAAGAAAATCGAACAGTGCCGGGTGTTTATATGATAAATCGACTTTTAGCAGTGTCATTTGCCATATTTTTTCAATGATGTCTGATTGTTCAAGATTAATTAGTGACAGATATTCGTTATAAACCATTTCACAGGCGTTTTTTAGTATAAAACTATATAATCCGTCTTTAGTTCCGAAGTAATGAAACAGCAAACCTTTTGAAATTCCCGCCTCACGGACTATGGAATCTGTGCACGCAGCTTTATATCCCTTTGCAAACTCCTTCATTGCGGCATTAATAACTCTCTCACGCTTGTCTTCTTCCATCGACATTATTTTGTGTGATTCCAAGCCTTCGCCCATTTTTTCACCTCCTCCGCTGTACTCGTTGACTATATCAGTCAATTGCATGATAACACCATTGACTCGTTTAGTCAATACTGAAATTTAACTTTTTCTTGCTTTTTTTGCACATTTTTCTGTGATATACTGACTTTCAATATAATCGGAAGTGAAAGCGAGGCATTATGAAAGCCGTATCATTACTTGTTTTTCTTATCTTTATATCTATGTTTACAGGATGTATTTTACCCGTTGAGGAGGAGCTGCTTCCGCCTGATTTATTAAAACCCGAGGAGGTCAGATTCCGTACAATCGAAGTTGAAAGAGGCACTATTCAGGATATTCTTGAGGATAATGTTGTTGTAGCTTCTTCTGTTTATTATGAGCTTACATTTGATAACCGGTCGGGATATTTGGCAGAATTAAATGTGGTTTCCGGTTCGGCAGTCAAAGAGGGTGATGTTCTTGCACGTTTAGACACGGGAATAATGGAGCTTGATATAACACGCCAGCGTATTGCTGTTGAAAAACAAAGACTGAATCTCGAGGAAACAAGAAGATCGGGCGGGTCAAGATATGCACGAAGACATGCCGAGCTTGATTTGGAGCTTGCCGAGCTTGCACTTTTGCAAATGGAAAGTGACCTTGAAAAAGCAACAATAATATCACCGATCGACGGAGAAATCGTTTTCTTGAATGATTACAAAATAGGCAGTTTTGTTCCCGGACGGAGTATTGTAATGACAATTGCCGACCCGGCAAAGCTGCATTTTGAATATACCGGTTCTCATATCGCGCGTATCAGGCTCGGAATGGATGTTGATATAACAATAGGTGCACAGACAATCCCCGCAACCGTTACAATGACACCATCGAGCGTACCCGAGGAAGACAGGGACCGCTTTAGAAATACTGTTGTAATTTCTGTCAATAACGAAGAGGACCTTCCCGATAATCTGAGGCGAGGTTCCCGGCATCGTTTCAGTATCTTTATGCAGGAAAAACAAGATGCAATAATTATCCCTGTCGGAAGTATGTCTTCATTTATGGGGCAACATTTCGCACAAATTCTTGAAGACGGTATCCGTACCGAACGCGACTTGAATACGGGAATAACAACGGACACACATGTAGAGATACTAAACGGCCTTGAAGAAGGCGACTTATTAATAATAGGAGTCGAACGCTGATATAAGCGGGAATCATGCATGTTAATATTCACACTTAAAAAAATGCTTCGCAATAAATGGATGGTTTCTTGTTTACTCATAGGAGCTATTGTTTTTATTTCAGTTATATCAATGATTCCAACCTATTCAAACGGTGTATATCAATATATGCTGATTAGAGATTTGGAAGCACAGCAGATCAAAAACAAAGATTTTCCGGGAAACTGGTTTTTTACACTTTTCATAAATTATTATACCGATGATGTAAGCGGAGCATATGCGCGTGCGGAAGCAATGGAGCGAAGGATAAAAGAAAACTATGTTCCCGGTATGCACATGCCTGTGCTTGCAACACGTAAGCAATATTCTCTCGACCGCTTTTTTTTCAACCCGCAGGATACATTTATCGTAAAACAGGTTTCAATTTTAGGGATTGAGAATTTTTGGGAGCATGCGGATATAATTTCAGGAAGAAAACCGTCAAACGATACAAGCAATGATGTTCTTGAGTTTGTAATGTCCAGAACAAATTTTAACAATTCCGATATCCGTCTTGATCAGGAGTTTGATTTATTCACGTATGCACTCCCCGATGATGGGGACAGGCAGTTTGGTACTGCTGTGTGCGTCGGGGTATATGAACCGAGAATTGAGGAGTATTTTTGGTTTGATACTTCAGGTTTTGTACCTCCTGTATTTATTATTGATTACGATTATCTTGTTGACCGTTTTGTTGAACCGGAATCAATTTTTGTTGCATCCGTTTCGTTTTTTTACTGCTTCGATTATTCAGCGCTTAAAATCGAAAATGTTAATGATGTTTTGGATATAACAAGAAGAGTCCGCTCTGAGGTGCATGGAATAGGCGGTCTTGATTTTCAGATGGCGAGTACTCTGCATGCATATAATGAAAGACGTGATGTCCTGGAATTTATGCTTTGGATTCTAATTATCCCGGTCATTATTATGCTGATTTTCTATATTTATATGGTTTCGAAGTTAATGATACAGTATGAAAGCAACGAAATTGCTGTACTTAAAAGCCGGGGAGCGAGAAACTACAATATTTTTTCCGTATATGCCTTAATGAGTATTTTCATAGCGGGAATATCATTCTTTGCAGGACCGCCCATAGGATTGCTCATTGGCCGTTTTCTGGGGTTGACAAACGGTTTTATGGAGCTTGTTATAAGGCGCGGTTTACCACTCACACTCACCCCTGCCGCTTATATGTACGCAGCGTTTGCCGCTTTATGGTTTATTCTGATTATGCTTGTACCTGCGCTGCTTGCTGCCGGCGATTCAATTGTAAAATCCAAACAAAAAAAGAGCCGCCGCATATCCGCTCCTATGTGGCAAAAATTATGTCTCGACGCAGTGCTCATTGCAGTATCCCTCTATGCACTTAATATATACAGAACAAATGCCGAGCTACGTGATTTAGCTGATATCAGCGGAATAGGCGCACCGGTTGATCCGCTTGTTTTGCTTGGAAGTTCAATGTTTGTTCTCGGCTGCGGTTTATTTTTCATTAGAATATTTCCTTTTGTAATCAAACTCATCTTTTTTGCCGGTAAAAATTATTGGCCCCCAACACTTTATTCTTCCCTTTTAACCATATCCCGTTTTAAGGGAAGCAGCCAGTTTTTAACGTTGTTTCTTGTCTTTAATCTCGGACTCGGGTTGTTTAACGCCACCGCTGCAAGAACATTAAACCGTTTTTTGGAAGACCGTATAAATTATGAACATGGTGCCGATATTACTTTAGCTCAAACCTGGCCTATTGATCTTGTTTTTTATCTTGTTACTGTCTCGGATGATGGTGATATAACATATACACCTACGGGAAATCCCAACTTTAGGCCACCCGGGCCTCCGTCATCGGATTCATCAGGGTCCGGAAGTACAATAATAAGCAGAACAAATGTTAAAGAACCGTTATTTGATAATTTCCTGAAACTTGATGGTGTTAAGAATGCCACCAAGGTATTCAAGCGCAATTTAATATCTGTATCCACCGGCAGCAGAAGTGTAAATTCAAGTATTATGGGTATTATTCCTCATGAATTTGCAGAAATTGCCTGGTTTAGAAATGATTTACTTCCGGTTCATATAAATAACTACTTAAATCTTATGACTGCAGACCCGTCAGCTGTTTTACTTTCATCGGAAATGCGTGACACTCACGGCTTTAAGGTCGGAGACCATGTAAGAATCGGATGGAGGGAGCAATCCGGTAATCTGGATTGTACGGTTTATGGGTTTGTTGACTTCTGGCCTTCAAAAAACCCGGTTTCCGAACCGAATTTTGTTATCGCAAACCTAAACACTATCCATCGTCAAATGCGGGTTGAGCCATATTCTGTATGGCTGAGTCTTGAAGATGGCACAACCTCTCTGGATTTCTATGAATCATTAAATGACGCCGGGATTAGGGTCAGCAGAATTTCCGATACACGGCAGAGTATAATTGCTCTTCGAAACGACCCTCTTTTACAAAGCTTGAACGGAACCTTAACACTCGGATTCGTCGTGACATTATGCATCACATTTATTGGTTTTCTGATTTATTGGATTTTGTCAATCCGCTCACGTTTATTACAGTTTGGAATATTAAGAGCAATGGGGCTTTCACGCACAGGGCTTATTTTAACTTTGATATGGGAACAATTATTGGTTTCGGGTTGTGCCATAGCTGCAGGATTCGGAATCGGAGTACTTACAAGCAGGCTTTTTGCACCCGCTTTGCAGCTTATATATTTATCCTCAGAGCAGATACCGCCGTTTTTGACCGTTGTTAACAAGTCTGATTATATCGTAATGATTTCCGCCTTTGCAGGAATGCTGATTGCAGGGTTAGCTATTCTTATAATAATGATAAGACGTTTAAAACCCGATCAGGTATTAAAATTGGGCGAGGATTAATCCAATATAAGCATATGGTTGGTATGAACATTAATATCAACAATAAAACCGGAGGTTCTTCATTTGGAGACACTTATTAAATGCACAAACCTTGTAAAAAAATATCATATTGGAAATGAAGATATTTTCGCATTGAATAATGCAACTGCCGAAATTAATACCGGCGTGTTGACAATCCTGCGCGGGCGTTCGGGGTCGGGTAAAACAACATTAATAAATCAGTTATGCATGCTTGATATACCCGACAGCGGGGAGCTTGAATTCGACGGAACAGATGCAATCAGAGCAGGAAACAGATGGAGAGATGTCTGCAGACGAAAGCATTGCGGTATTATTTTTCAATCGATTGCTCTGATGCCGCATATGACAGCTTTGGAAAATGTCGATTTTAATATGCGCATTGCGGGAATGAGTTATAAGGAAAGGCGGACACGGGCGCAGGAATGTTTATCAATGGTGGGGCTTTCAAAACGTATGGCGCACATGCCCGCAGAGCTCTCGGGCGGCGAGCAGCAGCGTGTTGCAATCGCCCGTGCCATTGCTCATCGCCCGAAGGTTCTGTTCGCCGATGAACCTACTGCAGAGCTGGATACACAAACAGGCTTGCAGGTATTAAAAGTCTTTTTGGATTTAATTGAAAAAGAAAATATCACGGTTGTAATGACAACACATGATCCGGCGTTTATTGAACTCGGGTTTAAGGTATATACAATGAAAGACGGGGTGATTACAGATGATTGACGAAACCGTCAATATAATTGAATGCGACAACCTCGTTAAAATATACAAGACCCGTGATACCGAGGTTATGGCACTGCAAGGCCTTGATCTTACAATAAAACGAAATGAATTTATGGCAATCATCGGCGCGTCGGGAAGCGGTAAGTCAACACTTCTTAATATTCTGGGCGGGCTTGATACCCCAACAATGGGCAGTGCTTTTGTAGACGGCCGCGACCTTAGAACCATGAGTAAAGCAGACCTTGCTGCATATAAACGTAAAACTGTAGGATTTATATGGCAAAATAACGCACGTAACCTGCTCCCGTATCTTACTGCAAAAGAAAATATTGAAGCAGTGGGACGAATCGGGGGTAAAATCGACAAGGAATACTGCAACAGGCTTATAGAGCTTGTTGGTCTTACGGGGCGAAGAAAAAACAAACTTACCGAGCTTTCGGGCGGAGAACAGCAGCGTGTTGCGGTTGCTATTTCACTGATTAACAAACCAAAACTCCTTTTAGCCGATGAACCGACCGGAGCTGTAGATACCCGCACCTCTGATGCTATAATGGAGCTTTTTTCAACTCTTCGTGATGAGCTTGATATAACAATTATTATCGTAAGCCATGATCAGGGATTATCAAAGTATGTTGATAGAATCGTTTCAATCCGTGACGGAAAAACCGCAAGTGAGATTTTACGTGTAACAGATATAAGCAGCATGGAGAATTTTGCTGCATTTGAAGATGAGCATCTGGAGCTTGCAGTTATTGACCGCTACGGTCGAGTGCAAATCCCTCCTGATTATCTTGAGAAATTGGCAATTAAAAATAAAGGCAAGGTTCGTATTGACACAACAGACGGGAAAATTACCATTTATCCGGTGGATGTATAATTTTATTCTTTATCTAAGCAAAATTCACAAAATAACCGGTAAGAAAATGAATATTTATAAGAAAATGAATAAAAGCATTGTGCGAATGCAAGAAATTTGTTAGAATAAGAGAAATTTATTATCGGAGATTTTGAATATGTCAAAAATTCGCTTGGTCGTTATAGATGATTCATTATTTTTCAGAACATTCCTTACACGTAATGTCGGTAAGGATACTTCCATTGAAATAGTCGGTAGTTTTGGCGATCCGGTTGAAGCTTCAAGGAATATTCAATCACTTCGCCCCGATGTTATAGCTCTCGACATGGAAATGCCGAGAATGCGCGGCGATGAATTTTTACGCACAATAATGCCGAAGCATCCGACAGTAAAAACTATAGTTATCAGTGCGCTTTCCGGAAACGTCTTTGATGCTATGCATAACGGTGCAATTGACTTTGTCGGCAAACCGGGCTCAACACCTGGTTTTGACGAGTCTAAGTTTATTACCGAAATTATTCAAAAAATAAAAATTGCTTCAAAAGCCCATACTCAAAGATATGCAGACCAGGCTCCGGTAAGACCTGCGGCAAGACCCGCAGCTCCGGCTGCACCTGCTGCCCGCCCCACCGTCAGCGGCGCATCTTCAAAAAGCATTATTGCCATCGGTGCATCAACCGGAGGAACAGAGGCTATTATCGAAGTCGTCAAGCATTTCCCGGCAAATACACCGGGTGTTGTTATCGTTCAGCATATGCCGCCGGTTTTTACAAAGATGTATGCCGAGCGTGTTGACAGAATTTGCGCAATGAGCGTTAAAGAAGCAAAAAACGGCGACAGGGTTACACAGGGAACAATTCTGATCGCTCCCGGCGGAGACGAACAAATGTATCTTCGTCAGGACGCAAGCGGATATTATGTGAATCTTACTGCGGGCGCAAAGGTCAGCGGACATTGCCCGTCCGTGGATGTACTTTTTGATTCTGTATCCAAGATTGCAAACAGAAACGCAGTCGGAGTTTTGCTTACAGGCATGGGAGCCGACGGCGCAAGAGGTCTTGTTACCATGAAACAAACGGGTGCACATACAATCGGACAGGACGAAGCATCCTGCGTTGTATACGGAATGCCCATGGAAGCATTTAAGAGAGGCGGTGTAAGTGAACAATTGCCGTTATCGAAAATAGGAGATGCAGTATTGCGCCGTTTCAGCGGCAGAAGATGAGTGAATGAGTTTTAGCAGGGTAGAGAGAGTAAAGAACTGGTTTCGCGACCACATCAGAATACCTATAGGTGTGAAAGTAGCGATTTGTGTTTTTCCCGTTATTTTAACGGCTCTTTTTTATTTATTGCGTTCCTCGAGAGACGTAATGGATTGGGCAGTTACTTATATTTCCGCCCCTGTCCGAAGTTTTTTCGGATTACTAAGTTCCATATATCCGTTTTCATTAATGGAAATTTTTTGTACGGCAGCTGTTATTTTTTTTGTTTATTATATAATTAAATCAATTAAGGATACTTCACGCAGGCGGGGTAAGTGGAAGCTTCTCGGAAAACGTTTACTGCCTGTTTTTGTTGTGGCATGTTACATCTGGGGTTTATTCTGCTGGCTTTGGAACAGCGGGTATCATGCAACGGGATTTGCGGAACGATATGAATTTTCAAACGAAGGTGTTGCAGTAGAAGACCTTATATTGCTTACGCAAATGTTCGCCGATAAGGCAAATGAACTTTCCGAGCTTGTTGAACGGGATAATGACGGCCGCTATGTTGCAAACCGCCGCGAAATGTTTTCGGAGTCTCTTTATATTTACAGAAACATTTCTCAGGAGTTCCCTTCTTTAAAAGGCAGGTTATATACACCGAATCCGATGATTTATTCATGGTTTATGAGTATTACAGGTTATGCGGGTATGTACTTTGCACTTACAGGTGAATCTATGATAAACACACATCCGCCCGGAATTTATATGCCGGCAACCGTGGCACATGAGTTTGCACATCAGCTTGGTGTTTTTGCGGAGGACGAGGCGAATTTTGTTTCAATAATCGCCTGTATATCCTCAGATAATGTCAGGTTTCAATATGCAGGTTACATGTCCGGTCTTAATTATTTGCTCAGGGCTTTACTTTTAAGCGACCCGTTATCCTCCGCCCCGCGCGAGGAGTGGTTTGATATAATGAGCAGTTTATCGGGAAATGTACTCATCGACAGACAGGATGAATCGGAGTTCTGGCTTTCCCGGACTACCGTTACAACCGGAATTGCATTTTTAGACAGATTCCTCACAAATGTAGCGGAAACAACAAATGATGCCGTTAACACGGTTTACGACAATTTCTTAAAATCGCAAAACCAGGAGCTCGGCATCAAGTCATACGGGGCTTGTGTTGATTTACTTGTTGAGTATTACAGGGATGACGCTATAGAGCATTTTAATGCAGGTTAGTGTTAGTTTACGCACTTTTATGCAAGTTTATGCAAATCCATTTTGATGCTTGATTATAGTTTGATTACAGCCGGGTTGCGCCAAGGGCTGTCGCATAAATCGCATCACCGGGTATCGTATATTTTAAACCCATCAGCTTACTGAATTTTGAAAAGACTGCATCAGCCTGCGGAAATGTTGCAAGCGTTCCCGTTAAAACAACATCGGTTATATTATCGTTTTTGAGCGCAAACATCGTAAGCATTCCAATTGTTTCGAAAACCATATTTAATATTCCCAGTGCGATATCCGAGTCCGATGCTGTGCTTTTTATTTTTCCGAAGTTTGCAGCGGTTAAGTCGGATGGCAGTGAGTGCAGTTCATCACATAATATATCACTGACAAACAGGTCCGTATTTTTAAGATTCCCTTCATTTGCAAGTGCTATAACTGCGTCTACATCACTTTTCCCTATCATTTGCCCGGCAAGACCGATTATTGTCCCGCCGCCGACACCCGAGCCGCCGAGATGGGAAATTTCATTTTTTGCCGCTCTTACAAAAGCAGTACCCGTTCCCATGCTGACAACGAGTGCCTCATCAAGCCCTGTCAGACACAAAGCACCGTGCCCGATTGCGTTAAACTCATTTACTTTATGTGTTTTAATACCGTATATCTGTTCATTTATAAACGACGCACCAACACCGGTAATAAATATTTCATCGACATCTTTTGGGATAAATCCGTGCTTTGAAAGCAGATTGCCAATTGCTCCATACATTGAGGTCACCTGGTCTGCCGCTTTTACCTGCAGCAATCCAAAGCAGTTTCCATTTTTTTGTCCGACTATTTTTGTAGTTGAACCGCCGACATCAATACCAAGAACAATTCCCATTGCATTTCTCCTCGGATTTAGTGTATACTAGCAATAATGGCTTGTCAAGGCGACAATACAGACCATAAGGAGGAATAACCTTGAGATCTTTTATCGGATCGGTACCTTTTTTTGATGCGCAAATGAAGGTCCACGCATACAAAATGATGACTCAGGACGGAGACAAGCTTCTTGGCTCTGCCGAGGACCATCGTATGTTAGGCGGAGAGCTTTTAGCACCTGCTTTGGAGTTTGTACACGAAATAGGTACAGAGCCTTTTGCAGGCGATAACGACTTTTTTGTAGAAATAAGCAAATACCAGCTTCTTATCGGAATGCCACTGAGTATGCAGCTTTCACCAAAAAACCTTGTCTGTGTTATTGATAAGGACACACTCACCGACAATGCCGCATATGCAAAGCTCGGTATTTTACAAAAAAAGGGTTACCGCCTTGCTGTTGACGGTTTCCCGAGAGCTATCAGTATGGATACTGCCGTTAAGGTATTTGAGTATGTCCTGCTCAGCTGCAATGATGAAAATTTTAATGTCGAGCTTAAGGAAATCCGGCCTTATATTTTTAAGACAAATCTGGTTATAACCGACGTTCCCGATATGGATAGCTTTGAGAAGTATTCGGGTGCCCGCGGAGTTTTACTTTCGGGGAATTTCTACAGTCAGCCTATAACAAAAGGCACAGTCGATGTTTCACCGCTTAAAATAAACGCATTGCAACTGCTCGGGCAAATCAACATGGAAACCTTTGACCTCGGAGAAGCCGCAAGCATAATTGAGCGTGACCCCGCACTTTCAATTTCGCTTCTTCGTTTTATAAACGCAATGAATCCCGACAGAAGCCGTAAAATCGACTCGATACGAAACGCAGTTGCAATTCTCGGGCAAAACGAAGTTAAAAAATGGGCATCAATAGCAATTTCCGTTAACATGGGTGAAGACAGGCCCAGTGAAGTAACACGCCTTTCATTAATAAGAGCGAAGTTTGCTGAGAATCTTGCGCCCGCATTTGAAATGGCTATTAAATCAGGTTCATTGTTTATTTCGGGGCTTTTCTCTCTGCTTGATGTTATATTGCAGATGCCTCTCGGCAAAGCAATTGACGAGGTAGCGGCATCGGGAGAAATAAGAGATGCGCTCCTTGAGCATAAAGGACAGCTCAGTGATGTTCTAAAATTAATTTTCGCATATGAGCACGCCGATTGGCACAACGCTTCACTTATAATGGTGCGTCATAAAATTGATATAGAAGAATTAACTACTGCATTTTTAGATTCCTTACACTGGTACAGGCAGCTTCTTGATGCAATCGAAGAAGAGGATGAAACAGAAGCAACAGAGGCTTCCGAAGAAGAGGCAGCTGAGGAATAGTCGTTATGACGGCAAGAGGATTTTTTCCGAAAGCCGGCAGTCAGGGGTGTGGAATAATCTTCGCAGCGGCAGGCAGTTAGGGGTGTGGATAGACTGGCAAGAATTATGGCAATAGATTACGGCGACGCTCGCACGGGCGTCGCTGTTTCAGATGAATCCGCCACACTTACCGGAGACGCATGGGTCATTCAAAGCAGAAAAATGAACGATGTGGCTCAGAATATTATATCCGAAGCTCAAAGCAGAAATGTTGCCTGTATCATTGTCGGTCATCCAAAAAACATGGACGGCTCCCTCGGCGCAAGAGCCGAAAAAAGCACACAGCTCGCCGCTTTATTACGCTCATTATGTGACATCGAAATTAAACTATGGGACGAACGCTTAACAACCAAAAGCGCCCATCAGGTACTAACTAACTCCGGCAAATTCGGCAAAAAACGCAAAAACACAATAGACGCCGTCGCCGCATCTTTGATACTCGAAGGGTATCTCGGGAGTTTGTAGAGTCCTACCCTGCCATAGAGACATGTGTCACACGAAAAATATTTTTATGTAGAAAAAGTCACATTTTTCACATTAATATAATTATAATCAATAGACATCAATTGAGAAAGTGGTGAATTTGTAATCATTTTCACCACTTTCGCGTATATTGACAGCCTTTTGAATCTTATGCTACGGTGCCGTTATACGGCACTTTTTTCTTGAAAATATCGAAAATAAATCATATAATATGGAGGTACAATCAAATGGAATCAAACAGAGAGTTTAAATCGAATCTTTTTACGGGGCTCTTTAATGAACCCGACAATCTACGAGAACTATATAACGCACTAGCAAACACAAATTACGGTAAAGACACACCGGTTAAGATTAATACGATTAAAAAGGTTTTCTTCAAAGGTATTAAAAACGACGTATCATTTACTATTGACGACAAGTTTGTAGTTATTCTTGAACATCAATCAACAATAAATAATAATATGCCGCTTCGATGCTTGATGTATATAGGTAGAATATACGAAAAAATGATTTCCAAACGTTCAGCGTTTAAGCAAAAATTAATAAGCTTACCAACTCCTGAATTCATTGTATTATATAACGGATTAGTTCCATTCCCAAGTGAAAAGATATTGCATTTATCAGACGCATTTATATCAAAAAATTCACATGATATATTTGGAAATCTTGAGCTTACGGTTAAGGTAATAAACATAAATCACAGTTTTAATGATGAGCTTCTCAAAAAAAGCGAAACCTTAAGTATTTACACTGCATTTTGTGAGAGTGTAAAAAACGAAAAGCAAAAGGGACACACCACCGATGAAGCGGTAGATATAACAGTTAAGTGGGCAGAAACACAAGATGTTTTTACTGAATTTTTGGAAAAATACGGAACGGAGGTCAGCAACATGTTAATGGCAGAATATAACATCGAAACTCATATGGAAGTAATGGAAGAAGAATTCCAAGAAACTCTCGCCGAAAAAGACGCAGAAATTGCCGAAAAAGATGCAGAAATTGCTGAACTTAAAGAAAAACTTGCTAAGCTTTCTACATAAACAATAGACACAGGGGACAGTTCTCCTGTGTTCAAAATAGTAGTAGAACATAAGAGAACCGCTCCCTGTGTCTTATCTGTAAAAAGTATGTAAAACAGGAGTATAAATTATGACAGTCAAGAAAAGTATTATTTTTATATTAATTTGTATCTTTGTTATATCACTAATTGCGTGTAGTTATGAATCTAGTAATGAAGAACCTCGACCAATTCCAATGCCTGCACCAGCAACAACACCTGAACCTGCACCTGAGCAAATTTCAACCCCAGAACCAACGCCTGAGAAAATATCATTAAATAACAAAATTACAGAAGATAATACATTTGTTTTTTCTAGTAGTGACTTTTTCAAAAATCAAGATATTGAGATTGCTTTTACAAATACACATTCCGGATATACAATTGATTGGGGTATACATGAAGGGACATATCCTTTTTTCCTTGCGTGCTTTACTAAACAAGGTGATGAGTTCGTTTCTGCAATATCAATTGAACACACAGGATTTCCAAACTCAAGAATTAGTAACTATTTTACAGAGCGAATTGGACTAATCATGGAAATGACCGGAATCAACGGAGGTACAAGAAGTTTTTTTGATAATAGTGGCCATAATAATGTATTTCTCTATAATAAACAATCATCTGAAGTGTTAGATGAAGTAACGGTAATAAGTGATAAAAATAAAGACGGAACATATGAGGGAGCGTACTTTGCATTTAAGCCGGAAGATAACGAAATAAATTTACAAACTCTACCAAGAAGGGTTGAGCGAGATAAAGACTTTTTAACAAGTGATGAAACAAGAAGCGAATTGCGTGAGTTACTAAAGGACAGTAAGTTTGCAGAAATTGAAAGTATTGCTCAAAAATATATTGATGAAGAAAAACCTGTTGAATCTGATAATGTCTTTGAAATTATCAATCATGCACAAGCAGCTCAAAATGCTTTAAGAAACTGTTTAATAATACATGATAATTTTGAAAATAGTTATTCGATATTCTATAAGGGTGTAGAAGGCATATCAAGAAATTTAAATTTTATACCTTTTTTTAATGGTGGTGAGGCTCGTGTATTAGTAGGATTTAGAGCTTCAGACTGGATATTCTTTGAAAGAATAAAAATAAAAGTGGGTGATGATGAGTATATTACATCAAGCTTTAATTATAACGATATTAACCGAGATGTTATACGAGGTGGAGGAATTTCTGAGTACATTAATACATGGTTTAATGTTGGTGAAACAGAGCAGATATTAAATGCAGAAAATCCAACAATACGATTTGAAGGTGGAAATGATAAATCGAGAGATCATAGTTTAACTAATGAAGAAATTGAGGCATTAAAAGCTATTCACGATATACATTCTGCAAGAAGATCAATATCAACAATGATATGGGTATGGGAGCAATTACTTTAATCACTGAGAATATGTGACAGGGGACGGGTCCCCTGTCGCATTACAGTATTCTTTTCGGGGTTGTTTTACTGCAACCCCTTTATTGCTGCTATCTGCCGCGTTTGGCCATTATTACTTCGATTTCGTTTTCGTTTATTCCAACCATTGCTTCGCCTAAGTCTTCTGACAGTTCGGCAAGGATTTTTGCGTCCTTGTAGTTTGCGACGGCTTTTACTATTGCGGCGGCTCTTTTTGCGGGGTCGCCGGATTTGAATATTCCCGAGCCGACAAACACTCCTTCTGCTCCGAGCTGCATCATGAGTGCTGCATCTGCAGGTGTTGCAACTCCGCCTGCTGCAAAGTTAAGTACGGGGAGCTTGCCGTTTTTATGCACGTACATAACTAGCTCATATGGAGCCTGCATGTTTTTTGCCGTGTCATAAAGCTCGTCTTCACTCATTGATGTAAGGTGCCGGATTTCACTTTGCATCATTCTCATATGCCTGACGGCTTGAATGACATCTCCGGTCCCTGCTTCACCTTTTGTACGTATCATCATTGCACCCTCATTGATACGGCGCAGGGCTTCACCTAAATCGGTAGCACCGCAGACAAACGGAGTGTTAAACTGATTTTTATCAACATGATATTTATCGTCGGCAGGTGAGAGAACTTCGCTTTCATCAATGCAATAAATCCCTATAGCCTGTAGGATTTGCGCTTCAGAAATATGCCCTATGCGGCACTTTGCCATAACAGGGATTTTAGTGATTTTTTGTATTCCCTTTATCATTTTCGGGTCACTCATGCGTGAAATGCCGCCTGCAACCCTGATATCCGCCGGAATACGCTCAAGTGCCATGACAGCACATGCGCCTGCTTTTTCGGCTATTTTAGCTTGCTCGGGCGTAGAAACATCCATAATTACGCCGCCTTTAAGCGTTTTTACTAAATTTTCATTAACTCTCGATTTATTAATTGCCATTTTCCTTCTCCCTTGACGATTAGTGCGAGGATAATAATACTGGAAAAAGCAGTAAAAATCAAGAAACTTTTGCAGTTGACTGTAAAATAAATACTAAAACAATACCAAAACTATGGTTATTACCCCTCAAGAGTCCGTTTTTTCGGATAGCAAATGTGATAAAAATATATATAATGCAAACTATTGCAATCTTAATAAATAGGCATTATAATATGGTATAATGTATAATTATTGGTGATATATGGATATTTTAGAAAAATTGACAATATTGTCCGATGCTGCGAAGTATGATGTTGCCTGTACATCCAGCGGGGTGGACCGCTCCGGTGCTCCCGGGTCTTTAGGCAATGCTGCTGCGTGCGGCATATGCCACAGCTTTTCGGCAGACGGCAGGTGCATTGCACTTCTTAAAGTCCTTATGAGCAACGCATGTGCGTATGACTGCAGTTATTGCGTCAACAGAAAATCAAACGACATCAGGCGTGCGACATTTGAACCTCATGAGCTTGCAGAGTTGATGATACAGTTTTACCGGAGGAACTATATCGAAGGACTCTTTCTCAGCTCCGCAGTGTTGAAAAACCCCGACTATACCTGCGAGCAAATGATTGAGCTCATATCATTAATCAGAAATGAATACCGCTTTAGAGGATATATCCATGTCAAGGCAATTCCCGGCACAGATGAGAAATTACTAACAACTCTGGGTCTTCTAGCCGACCGAATGAGCATCAATCTGGAACTCCCATCAAACAACAGCTTGCAAATGCTCGCTCCGGACAAAACCCGCGAGAGTATTCTAAAACCTATGGGAATGATAAAAGACGGAATTAAAGAAAACAAAACAGATCTTGTAAAATACAAAAATACACCCCAATTCGTCCCTGCAGGTCAAAGCACGCAAATGATTATCGGAGCTACACCCGAAACAGATTATCAAATAATAAACCTATCAGAAGCCCTTTATAAAAAGTATGAATTAAAAAGAGTGTTTTATTCTGCATATCTGCCTGTAGTAGAGGACAGAAATCTCCCTGCAATCAGCTCAAAACCGCAGCTTTTGCGTGAGCATAGATTATATCAGGCAGATTGGTTATTACGTTTTTATGAATTTCAGGCATCAGAGCTGCTGGATGAAAAAAATCCGAACTTTAACCTGCTTATTGACCCTAAATGCAACTGGGCATTAAATAATTATGATAACTTCCCGGTTGAGGTCAATACCGCTCCGTATGAAACATTATTACGTGTCCCCGGTTTGGGTGTTGTCGGTGCAAAAAAAATACTGAGAGCACGCAGAGTTGGTAAATTGGATTTTTCCGACTTAAAGAAAATGAGGATTGTCTTAAAAAGAGCACAGTTCTTTATTACATGCAAAGGAAAAACAGTACTAGGCATAAAATACGACCCCGAATCTGTGCTTCGAGGCTTAATATCAGACCAAAGCTGGGAGCTTGCAGGCCCGCCTATGGAGCAATTATCATTATTTAATGACATCAAGGTCATTGACACAGGCAGCTTTAATATTATGGATTCAAAAAAAGAGGAAATACGACAGGCAAAAATCAAGTTCCTGAACGAAAATTCTAACGCTCAATCAAATAATTTCATTCTTAATGAAAGCACCTTGCAGTCAAATGAGTTCTTTATGAGAGGAGAACGGCAAAAATGCCTTACAGGACAGATATAACTTATTTGTATGACGGTTCATTTGAAGGCTTGCTTTGCTGTGTCCATGAAAGCTATTATAAAAGAGAATTACCCTCTTTAATATTCAATTACAAAGAAATGCAGGAAACACTGTTTACCGTTAAAGAGATAGAAACAGTTCTTGAAAACGCTAAAAAAGTAGAAACCTCAATAAAAAAAGCAATATCCGGCGAGGCATTGCATCTTGTCCGCATGTGTTATTATTCCAACTCAGAAAACCGTGAGATTGTAATATTAAACTTCCTGCGAATGGGATATAAAATAGGTCCATCTGTTACAAGCATGTTATCGGACGATACAGTAAAAGCAATCACAGACATCGCCAAAAGCGTTTCAAGAGAAAGTATGTATTACCTCGAGTTTATACGCTTTTCCGATTATAACGGAGCTCTTGTTGCCATTATTGAGCCAAAAAACTTCGTCCTCCCGATGATTGTAAATCATTTCTGCGACAGATTCCCAAGCGAACAGTTTCTGATATATGACGAAACCAACAAACACGGAATAGTTTATCAAAACGGAAAAAAGGCCCTTATCCCGCTCGACAACCTCGAAGTCCCGAAAGCATGCAAAAAAGAAGAAAAATACAGAGCCCTATGGAAACAATTCTACAACACCATCGCAATTGAAGGCAGAATAAACCCAAAACTCCGCATGAACAACATGCCCAAACGCTACTGGAAACACCTAACAGAGTTCCAATAAACACCGGGGGACGGTTCTCCCGTGTTCTGCTCCTATTTTGAACACAAGAGAACCGTCCCCTTGTGTTCTTTATCTGTGCAAATATTTTTCCAAGGCTTCTATTACTAAATCGTACGCCAATGGTTTGGCGAGGTGGTCGTTCATGCCGGCGGCGAGGCAGTTGTCTATGTCTTCTTTGAAGGCGTTTGCGGTCATTGCAACGATTGGAATTTCCGTAGCCCGCTCGGCGCCCGATTCTCTTATATGTCTTGTTGCAGTGAAGCCGTCCATTTCAGGCATTTGGATGTCCATAAAAATCATATCATACCTGTAGGGGTCGGCGAGAAATGCTTCTACAGCCTGCAGCCCGTTCTCTGCACATTCTATGTTCAGCCTTGTCGGTTCAAGCAGAGCCATTACGATTTCACGATTTATTTCAACATCCTCGGTAAGAAGTATTGTATACCCTTCAAAATCCGCATCTGCAATAACCATCTGAGTATTTTCACTGAGCGATTCTTCTTTATAAACAACCTTTTCTCCGGCTCTGTCATATCCAAGCTGTACGAAAAATGAAACAACTGCGCCGCTTCCGAGTTCCGACTCTACCCAGATTTCCCCGCCCATCATTTCTACGATGGTTTTACAGATAACAAGACCAAGACCGGTACCTCCGTATCTCCTGGTTGTGCTTGCCTCAGCTTGTTCAAATGATTCAAATAAATGCTCCTGCTGCTCCATGCTGATTCCGATACCGGTATCGCTGACCATTATAAGAATTGTACACAGGTCATCCTGTTCATTTTCGAGAGCCATTTCAAGATGAATGCTTCCGCCTTCTGCCGTAAACTTTACCGAGTTTGACAGAAGGTTTGTAATTACCTGAGAAAGCCGCTGATCATCCCCTATGAGTATCTCGGGTATATCCGGATCGATGTAAATGGTCAGATTTTGTTTTTTCTGTTCAATACGATAATTAATAACATTCACAACTCTGCGAATCATGTCTCCGGGGTTAAAGTCCGCTTCGGATAGTGTAAATTTATTCGCTTCGATTTTTGATACATCAAGAATGTCGTTTATTATTCCGAGAAGATGCATTGATGCTTCGTCTATTTTCTTCATGGAGTAATCTTTTTTATCAACATCATATGATGAAAGCCCGATTGATGTCATTCCTATGATTGCATTTAAAGGTGTCCGTATTTCGTGGCTCATATTGGAAAGGAAATTACCCTTTGCTTCACTTGCCTGCTCTGCTTTAGTAATACTGCTCTCCACACTGTCTGCCATTTCATTGAACGAACCGGCAAGCTCGCCGAACTCATCCTTTGCTTTCAGCTTTAACCTAAACTGCCTGTCTCCGCTTTGAAATCTTGAAAGCCCCGTTATCAGTTTATTTATCTGCCTTGTATATGAATATGAAACTAAAATTGCTACAACTAAAATTAATGCAAAAATACCGACACTTGTTATAATCAGCTTAAATACATTATATCTCGACCTCTCATTAATTTCGTTATTAATTCTTTCTTCCATAACAGCAGCGGGCTTGGAAAAATCCTCTATTCCCGCACTGATTACAACAAATGCAAACCCTCTTTTATTGCCCTGTACCTCCGGTGAAAATTTGCCCGTATAATAAGGTATTGAGCCTGCTGTTGTTGCTTTGTAGAGTTCACTCCAATTTACATATAACGAACCCGAGCCGCCGTTTTCCGTCAGCTCCATCCACCTTGCAGTTTGTGATTCATCAATAAAATATGACGTACCTGCCGAATCAATATAGTGCGGGTCACCGGTCAGCGGATTATATCCGAAAATCAAATCATGCCTCGGGTAAGCGATAATTCTTCCTTTGTAATCCCATATGGATGCATAGTTTCCCGCCTCTGCATTCGGCAGCACCGTATATCTTATTTCATGCGGGGTTATATAATCAACAAATTCCATGATATGGTCGTGATTTAATGCCATTGTTGCAAATCCCCAGATTTCGCCGTTAAAATCTGTAACGGGAGTAGCCCAGCGTATGATTCCTTCAAAACGCTGCCCTACAGGATTCTCCATACCTGCAAAAGCCTGCTGCTTAGCCGCTTCAATAAATTCATTTGCCGACAGGTTTGCAATTCTTTGAAGCTCATCATAGTTCGTGTGATAATGCGGCACACTGTTTTTTAGAACTCCGGGAGTATACATTCCCATATAATTTGTACTTACATATGCACCTATTACATCTGATACATATATTTCACCGGGCTCCAGGTCTAAAAGAGCATCCCAGTAATTTTCAGCTTTAACATAGGTATTTTCTTTATCTGAAACATCTGTTTTATCGGGGTTTAAGGGATAGTTAGTTTTCGTCGTATTCGGGTTTATATACTTAAACAATTCTTGCCCGCTAAGGTCAATGAATGTTATTTCATCATAAAGTGCAAAATTTTCACGATACTTGGTGAAAAATTCCGCAGGCCTGTAATTGAAGCTGCCTTCATATTGCTCATCATTATTTTCCCGGCTCCCGCTACCCGGCGGTAAATAGCTTTGCAAAAGGGGATTTGCTTCAATCCATGACATACCGTCATCCGAAATCACCCATTCTCCCGTTGTCATAAGCAAACCGTTCCTGTTATCGGAAAACACCATATATGCTTCATCCGACGGCATGAGCTCGGCAAGAAGTAAGATATCCTGATCGCGCTGATGCATAAATTCTGCAACGGAAGCTGCAGTATCTGTTGTCATCCGCTCAAGAGTACTGCGGGCATTGTCGTTTAAGGCTGTTGTTGCATCGGTAACCGAAATATCCTTAAGCTGATGTCCGAAAGTTTGAATTTGGTTCCCGGTAATATAAGTAAGAAGACCTATAGGTATAACTACGACTGCAATAAAAACCATAATCAGCTTTGTGCGCAGACGAAGCCCTCTTTTTTTATTTGGTTGAGAATTAGACCCCATTATATATCCCTTCGAATGTTAGTTTTATCCAAATATACCGCCCAGAAGAAGCCTGATAATTATAGAAAGCAGTTCATCTCCCCACTTATCGATATTAACAAAAGTAATTTCACGTATTTGTGAACCCGTCTCGGCACTTATGCTGATGCTGAATTTTCCTCCGGGTACATCGGACAGCGTATTATGAACCTCAAGCTTAAAATTCTTTTCATCGGGTTTAAACAATCCGGTTATCATGTCGGTGTCTAAATCATCTGTGTATGAAAGAATGAAATTGCCGCTTTCTTGCTCCCAAGCCGACGTAAAAGTAATTGTTTCCGACTCATCGTGTATTGATATAGTCATCGAGTTAGTGTAAGTGCCGGATATCTCTGCATATGACCATATTATTTTCATTATATTATCATAGGTTTTCTCTGTTTCATTATCTTCGGTTTTATTATCTTCTGTTTTTTCATCCGAAAAATTTATGCTCATTGTCCAGTCATCATATATAGAATTACCGAAATTAAAAGTAATATTAAGGTCTCCGTAATCCCCGTATATTTCTGCATTTATATTAATATTTAAACGCAGCAGCCTGTCATCTCTGCCGATATAAAACGTAGTTGTAATATCTCCAAAGTAATTTTCTTCAATATCCTTAATGAAAGCTTTCAGCATATCGGTATTGTATCTGTTCGCTCCCGGAATTTCTCCGAATAAATCGTATAAAAACGGCATATCAAATAAATCAATCTCAGCTTGGAAATCTTCATTATTTTCCAAAATATCAAGTAAATCGGTAAACAGAGTTATTAAACCTTCCTTGGTAATTATCATTTCAATGGCTGTACATCTGACTTGTTCCCCGGCTGATTCAATACTTGTACGAGTGCTTTTTGTTTTAATGCTTCTTGCAAAATTCAGAGCCGTTTCGATATATTCCTTTTCGATTTCAAGTAAGCTGCTGTCTTCTTCTTCATAACTCAGTATTGTACTCAGTAAATCGACAATATCCGATAGCTCGTCCATTGTCTCGCTGTCAAGGCCGATTAACCTGCCGAACTTTTCAATATCGTCTCTGAATGTATCGTATGTAATGCCGTAAAAATTGTCACCCAGAATACCGACACGCAAAGCAAGCCTTTCCTTGTTCATGTAAATATCGGCTTCGGTTGATTCGCCTGAATCCTTTATTGCTGCAGATAAGGCAAACTCTCGTGTTTTTGTATTAGATGAAAGAACTATATCGGCACCCATCCCAAAGCCGATGAAATCGTCGAGATAACTGAATGAATAGTCAATATTTGCCGTAACGGTTCCGTCTTCCAGTATGTCCGGGAGCATGACTAATGCCTTAAACGGTGTGTTATCTATCCTTTCTTCCATTTCCGAGCTCAGTTTATTAAATGCTCTGCCGATTAACAGAACGTGAGATACATCACGGAAGAACATAAAATATGCAGCTAAACCGGCCATAAGTAATACAGCTGCCGATGCTGCAGATATTACAGTTATTGTAATCCATTTTTTTGATTTAACACTTTGGGCTAACTCTGTTTGAGGCGGGTTTATTACTGTGCCGGGTTGGGTTATTTCTGCGCCGGACTGTATTATCCCTGCACCGGGAGGGTTTACTTCTGTACCGGATTGGTTTATTTCTGCGTTAGACCGGTTTACTTCCGGACCGGAAGCCGGCGGAAGCTGAGAAACTCCGCAGGATGAACAAAATTTACTGTCCGCTTCGATATAACTGCCGCATTTGAAACAATACATTGAATATAATAATTCCTTTTCAATTCAGGGAGGTTGCGTTTATACCTCTTTTCAATCGCAATAATTATACGTTGCGTATTGTTAATATGCAATAAGAAAAAGGTATTTCAACGCTTGATTTTAATCTCCGGGAGTTCTATAATGACAAATAGGCAAATTAATTGTCAAATTAAGTTCTTTAACGGGACAAAATAAAATTATGCCGGAGGTTATGTATGAACCGCAAAGATAAGGAAAATTATTATCTTGATATCGCCGAAACTGTCGCACTCCGATGTACCTGCCGCCGCCGCAGATATGGTGCGATTATTGTATTAAATGATGAAATAATCGCAACAGGTTATAACGGAGCACCGCGCGGCAGAAAAAACTGCCTCGACCGCAAAACCTGCATGAGAGACGAGCTCGGTATCCCAAGCGGAGAGCGCTATGAACTCTGCCGGAGTGTTCATGCGGAAGCAAATGCAATTATTTCTGCATCACGCAGGGATATGATAGGTTCAACATTATATATGACCGGAATCGATGCAAAAACAGAAGAACTGCTCGAGGAAACAAGCTCATGCAGCATGTGCCGCAGGCTTATTATTAACTCGGGTATTGAAAAAACTGTCTGCCGCTCAAAAGACGGTAAAATCACTGTTACCCATATTCGCGACTGGGTATTTAATGATGATTCAATCCTGGATGGAACAAAATTCACATTGGCCTAAACGGTACAAGCTGATGAATGAGCAGTTTCAAAGGACAATAGAGTTAATAGGTATTGATAATATAAACATACTGAAAAACCGCCGTGTGGCGGTTTTCGGTGTCGGAGGTGTCGGAGGTCACGCAGCTGAGGCGTTATGCCGCAGTGCTATCGGTGCGATTGATGTTTTTGACGGTGATATTGTTGACATCACCAACATAAACCGCCAGCTAATCGCAACACATAAAACCATCGGCAGAAACAAAGTCGATGTTATTAAAGAGCGTTTACTCGAAATAAATCCCGATATTGTTATAAATGCATATAAGATTTTTTATTTGCCCGATACTGCAGATGATGTTAATTTATCCTGCTATGACTACGTAATAGACGCAGTTGATACAATAACGGCAAAGCTTGAGCTTGCTGTGCGGTGCAAGGCGTTAAATGTACCGTTAATTTGCTCAATGGGTGCTGCAAATAAGCTCGATGCAACAGCATTTGAGGTTGCCGATATCTATGAAACATCGGTATGCCCGGTTGCGCGGATTATGCGCAAGGAGCTGCGGGAGCGCGGTATTGATTCGTTAAAGGTTGTTTATTCAAAGGAAGTCCCTGTAAAAAAAGAGAAACCCCCTTCGAGTATTTCGTATGTTCCGCCGGTTGCCGGATTGATTCTTGCAGGAGAGGTTATCCGCGATTTAATTGATCCGCCGTTAACCTAGCCGTTAATCCGATATAAAGCTATTGCGGCTTTTATAATAAAGTGGTATTATTGTTACGCTCCTAAATACGAATAGGACGACAACACTTTCATCGAAAGGATGAGAAAAATGAAACTTGACCGTGTAATGGAGATACTGGATGCAAAGGTTTATACAGATGTTGCATTTGATGAAATTGAAATCAATGCGGCATGCGGAGCTGACCTGATGAGTGATGCTCTTGCATTTGGCGAAAACAAAGGTCTTTTACTGACAGGGCTTAATAACCCTCAATGTATCCGTACCGCAGAAATGATGGATATCCATTGTGTCATGCTGGTCCGCGGAAAAGAACCCGATGAAGCTCTGGTCAATCTCGCCAACGAAAAGAGTATTGTTGTAATGAAAACCGATTACTCAATGTACTCTGCTTGCGGGCGCCTTTTTGAAGCCGGTTTGCCCGGCGGGGATGTTTAGAGATGCCGGCCGAGGTTCTCAGGCAAGAGTATAATGTCAGTGCCGATGATTTTGCTGCGGCCGGAGCTGCTTCTGCGGCAGTAAAAAACACGTTGAAAAAGCTGGGCTTCTCACCCGATTTTATAAGACGCACATCAATCGCAATGTATGAGGGTGAAATTAACATGGTTATTCACGGCGGCGGCGGTGTTGCCGAGGCAGAAATCGCCGAGGATTATGTAAAAATCACACTGACAGACCATGGTCCCGGAATTGCCGATATAAATCTGGCAATGCAGGAGGGTTTTTCAACTGCTTCCGATACAGTCCGCGAGCTTGGTTTTGGTGCAGGTATGGGTCTGCCAAATATTAAAAAACAAAGTGATGATTTTAGCCTTACCAGTGAAGTCGGAAAAGGTACGGTTTTAACAATTACAATCAAGTCATAAATCCCGGATTTTTACTGTCGGTTTTCACTATCAGTAAGTATACAGGTATAAACCATCGAAAGGGGGAGACGGATGGAGTCTATCACTCATTCTGTTACGCTTGATGCAGATAAGTGTAAAGGATGTATAAACTGCATAAAAAGATGCCCGACCGAGGCTATCAGGGTCAGAAACGGAAAGGCTGTTATTATGAGTGACCATTGCATAGACTGCGGTGAATGCATAAGGGTCTGCCCTCATCATGCAAAAAAAGCAATATCCGACCCTATTTCCATCATTAATAATTACAAGCATAAAATTGCGTTGCCTGCTCCGTCGTTATACGGTCAATTTAAAAGTGTACGTGATGTAAACATTATATTGACCGCTCTGGTCAACTGTGGTTTTGACGATATTTATGAGGTTGCACTTGCAGCACAAACCGTTGCCGATTATACAAAAGATATTCTCCCGGGTGCACGTGCTCTTTTGCACGGCCCTTTAATAAGCTCTGCATGCCCCGTCATTGTAAAACTTATTTGTGTACGTTATCCCGGATTACTCGATAATGTTCTGAAAACAATTACACCGGTCGAGCTTGCAGCAATTGCAGCACGGGCAAAGGCTGTTAAAGAGACAGGGTTAAACCCCGACGAAATAGGTGTATTTTTTATTTCTCCGTGTCCTGCAAAAATTACCGCATCAAAATACCGCATAGGTTATGACGGTACCGTTATTGACGGGATTTTTTCAATGTCCGAGTTTTTTGTAAAACTTTTACCGATTGTTGAAAAAACAAGAGAACCAAAAGGCCTTTCTGTTGCCGGTGTTCGCGGCATATCATGGTCGTGCTCGGGCGGTGAAGGAAGCGCAATCGGCGAGTCTTTATTTATTGCGGTTGACGGAATAGATAATGTTATCAGGGTTCTTGATGAAATTGAAAATGATAAATTTACAAGTGCCCGGTTTGTAGAGCTTGGTGCATGCCCCGGCGGATGTGTCGGCGGATGCCTTGCAGTTGAAAATCCGTTTGTTGCAAGAGCCAGAATTCAACGCATGGGTGTTGAGCTTGAGGAAGATAAGAATACTAATTCCGTCGATAACTCCTGTCTTACAAGTAAAATCTTAAACTGGCAGAAAACTCCGGAATATAACTCAATTCTCCGCCTTGATGCGGACAGAAGTGTAGCAATGCGCAAGCTAAGTGAAATCGAAAATATCTCCGGTACACTCCCGGGAATTGACTGCGGTTCCTGCGGCGCTCCTTCCTGTCATGCTCTTGCAGAGGACATTGTCAATGGAGCTGCACATGAAAGCGACTGTATATTTAAGCTTCGAGAACGCATGTCGGGACTTTTCCATGAAATGGCGGAGCTTCAGGAATATATGCCGCCTCCGTTCAGGGACTTAAGCAACCCGTAATCCTGTACTATAAATATAAACAATACAAGGAGATGAAGCATGACAATCAATAAGATGGCCGAAAAACTTGGTTTGGAGAGACTGTCCGGTGAAACCGACAGAGATGTTGAATATTGCTATATTTCCGACCTTCTGAGCCGTGTGCTCGGCGGATGTCAGCCCGGAGATGTTTGGATAACCGTACAGTCATCTCTTAATATGGTTGCTGTTGCGGTTATGACCGATGCTTCATGTGTAATACTTCCCGAAGGATTGACCGCTCCGGACAACGTTATCGATAAAGCTAATGAGGAAGATCTCAGTATATTTACATCCGACGAAACCGCTTTTTCATTGGCTGTCAGAATTTCCGAACTGATACGTCAAAAGTGACCACTCCTGCACAAATCAATCTCGGATGATGGATGATTGATGATGGTGATAGCTTCAAGCAGAAAGTAGGATACGTTGTTGATACCTGTTTATTATGACTTGCATATCCATTCCGCTTTATCACCTTGTGCTGCAAGCGACATGACACCGAATGACATAGCAGGCATGGCAATTTTAAACGGGCTTGACCTGATTGCAATAACCGACCACAACTCACTTGCAAATGCCGCAGCATCAATAAAAGCAGCAGAAGCGGCACAGAGCTCATCGGGAAAAAAGTTAATCGTACTTCCCGGGATCGAAGTGGCAACTGTTGAAGAGGTACATGTTATATGTTTATTCGACAGTATGGGGTCAGCGGAGGCCTTTGAAGCGGAGCTGCAACCGTTTTATCCGGCTCTTAAAAACCGTATTGATATATTCGGAAACCAGATTCTTTATGACGAAAGTGATAATATAACCGGTGAAGTTGAACGAATGCTGATTGCCCCGACCACAATTTCATTCGATGAGCTTTATGTTTTGACCGGTAAATATAACGGAGCATTCATTCCCGCACATATTGACAGAAGCTCGTTCAGCGTTATTTCAAACCTTGGATTTATCCCGCCGCATCTTGAAATCAATACACTCGAAATTTCGCCAAACGGCATTGAACAGGGGTTTTGTGAGCAAAACCCCGATATTACATCAAAAAACAAAATTATTACATCATCCGATGCCCATTATTTATGGGCAATAAATGAAAGAGTTAATTTTATCGAACTTCCCGAGCTCACCGCAAAAGCCGCTATAGATTTTTTACGTTGATTTTTAAGTTTTCTTACTATAATATGTAGACAATATATTTTCTTAATTATTTAATTTTCTCAGCAAGATATGGAAAGGACAAGATACTATGAGTCAAGCTGCTGCAATTCCGTTTACAGGCACAAAAGAACAGGAACAGGAATTACAAAAATCAATTGACCTCCACAAAAGCCAAAAAGGTGCTTTAATGCCTGTTATTCAGGAAGCGCAACGAATTTACGGTTATATGCCCGAGGAGGTCCAAAAAATGGTTGCCGAGGGTATGGGTGTTTCACTAAGTGAAATTTTCGGCATTGTGACTTTTTATTCCCAGTTTTCCTTGACGCCAAAAGGAAAATATAAGGTAGTAATTTGCATGGGTACTGCGTGTTATGTAATAGGTGCAGGCAAAATCCTCGAAAGATTCGAAAAAGAACTTGGTATAAATGATGGTGAATGTACGTCCGATATGCTCTTTTCTCTCAACGGCGCACGTTGTGTAGGTGCATGCGGGCTTGCTCCCGTTATTTCAATAAACGAAGATGTTTACGGAAAAGTAGACGAGGCCATGGTTCCTGAAATTTTAAGCAAATACAAGGAATAGAGGGCTGCCGGGGATGATGGATGAACTTTCGCTCAACATTCTTGACATTGCACAAAATTCAATTTCTGCAGAAGCGTCAGAAATCGAAATCTATATAAACGAGGATTATATTTCCGACCGTATCATAATCTGTGTCAAAGATAACGGGAAAGGAATGAGCGAAGATTTTCTGAAAACAGTCGAAGACCCGTTTATTACAACAAGAACAACAAGAAAAATCGGTCTCGGTATTTCATTTTTGAAAGAGGCGGCAGAGATAACAGGCGGTTCCATGGAGATTATATCGGAGCTTGGTGCCGGAACTACAATTACCGCAGTTTTTGTTTTAAGCCACATTGACCGTCAGCCGATAGGAAATCTGACAGAGACGATTATAACGCTTGTAACTCTAAACCCCGGAATCAACTTTATTTTCCGCTACAGGGTGAATGAAGAAGAATTCATTTTTTCCACAAAGGAAGTCAAAGAACAAATAGGCGATGATACACCGCTTGACAGCCCGTCTATTGTTGTTTTCTTAACAGAGTATGTTAATGAACACATTTTAAATTTAACAGGAGGAGCATCGTAACGTGATATTTTGCGTCATGCTCCGGACTAATGAAAGGAATGGACTTTAATAATGAAATCACTGGCTGAACTTGCTGCAATTAAAGACAGAATGAAGCAAAACGCAACCATGCGCGAGGATGGCGACAATGCAACAAGAATAGTTGTCGGTATGGCTACATGCGGAATCGCTGCAGGTGCGCGAGGTATAATCAATGCAGTAACAACGGAGCTTGCAAAAAGAGACCTTGAGCATGTGACAGTTGCACAGACCGGCTGTATCGGAATGTGCAGGCTTGAACCGATTATGGATGTTATTGTCCCCGGGCAGGAAAAAGTCACATATGTTCACCTCACTCCCGAAAAGGTTGCTAAAATTATCAGTGACCATGTTGTAAACGGTAATGTTGTTGCCGAATACACAATCGGCGCTTATGAGAATGAATAGGGGGAAGTAAGGAATGGAATTATACAGATCTCATGTTTTACTCTGTGCCGGAACCGGCTGTGTCGCTTCGGGCTGTCATGCCGTAAGCGACGCATTTGAAGCAGAGTTAAAAGCAGTCGGTCTTGAAAAAGAGGTTAAGGTAGTACACACCGGTTGCTTCGGGTTGTGCGCACTTGGCCCGATAATGATAATTTATCCCGAAGGAAGCTTTTATGCCCAGGTAAAAGCCGAAGACTGCAAGGAAATAGTAGACGAGCATCTTCTGAAGGGGCGTATTGTATCAAGACTTCTTTATCATGAAACCGTTTGCGAGGAAGAAGGGCTTAAATCTCTGAGCGAAACAGGCTTCTATAAAAAGCAGACCCGTGTTGCGCTTCGAAATTGCGGTGTTATCGACCCCGAGGTCATTGATGAGTACATCGGTTTTGACGGATATGCCGCTCTCGGTAAAGCTCTTACGGAAATGACTCCGTCGGAGGTTATTGATGTTATTAAAGCATCAGGCCTTAGAGGACGCGGCGGAGCGGGATTCCCCACCGGCTTGAAATGGGAATTTGCGGCAAAAGCCGAGGGTGACCAAAAGTATGTTTGCTGTAATGCCGACGAAGGCGACCCCGGCGCATTTATGGACCGCTCAATTCTGGAAGGTGACCCGCATGCGGTTATTGAAGCAATGAGCATTGCGGCGTATGCAATTGGCGCAAATCAGGGATATGTTTATGTACGTGCCGAATATCCGATAGCTGTACACCGTTTGCAAATCGCAATTGACCAGGCAAAGGAATACGGTTTGCTCGGTACAAATATATTTGAAACAGGATTTGACTTTGACCTTGAAATACGTCTTGGTGCCGGAGCTTTTGTCTGCGGTGAAGAGACTGCTCTGCTTATGTCAATCGAAGGCAATCGCGGTGAACCAAGATCACGCCCGCCTTTCCCTGCGGTAAAAGGTTTATTCGGCAAACCGACGGTTCTGAACAATGTCGAAACACTCGCAAACATCCCGCAAATCATGCTCAAAGGAGCAGACTGGTTCTCTTCCATGGGAACCGAAAAGTCCAAAGGAACAAAGGTTTTCGCACTTGGCGGAAATGTCACAAACGTAGGACTTGTCGAGATTCCTATGGGAATCACCCTGCGTGAAATCGTCGAAGAAATAGGCGGCGGTGTTCCGAACGGCAAGAAATTCAAAGCAGCACAAACCGGCGGCCCGTCGGGCGGATGTATCCCCGCCGAGCATTTTGATGTCCCGATTGATTATGAAAACCTCGCTGCAGTCGGCTCAATGATGGGTTCGGGCGGATTAATCGTTATGGACGAAGATAACTGTATGGTCGATATGGCAAAATTTTTCCTCGATTTTACGGTCGAAGAATCCTGCGGTAAATGCAGTCCGTGCAGAATCGGTACAAAACGCCTTTATGAAATCCTTGAAAAAATCACATCCGGTAACGGCGAGCTTGAAGACCTTGAAAAAATGGAAATGCTGTCTAATCATATTTCACTTTCATCACTGTGCGCACTCGGTCAAACAGCATCAAATCCCGTTAAATCAATGTACCGTTACTTTAAAGATGAGTATAAAGCTCATGTTATTGATAAAACCTGTCCTGCAGGAGTTTGTAAGGATTTATTAAAATATGTTGTTGTTCCCGAAAAATGCATCGGCTGTACAGTATGCGCAAAGGTATGTCCTGCCAACTGTATATCGGGCGCAGTTAAGCAAGTTCACGAAATCAATCAAAGCGAATGTATCAAATGCGGCGTCTGCATGGAGAAGTGCAAATTCGACGCCATAATAAAACAATAAAGGGGTGGAGTGAATAATTATGGATAAAATTAACATTAAAATTAACGGGCAATCGCTCCAGGTTCCTGCAGACATTACAGTCCTTGAAGCGGCTAAGTATGCCAATATTGAAATCCCGACCCTTTGTTATATGAAAGGTCTTTGCGAAATCGGCGCATGCAGGATTTGTCTTGCAGAGGTCAAAGGCGGCCGCTCTCTTGTTGCTGCATGTGTTTTTCCCGTTTTTGACGGAATGGAAGTGCAAACCAATACTCCCGCTATAAGAGAATCAAGAAAGCATACTCTTGAGCTTATCGTGTCCGACCACAAAAGAGAATGTCTTTCCTGTGTCCGCAGCGGCAGCTGCCAGCTTCAAACTCTTTGTCACGACTACGGTGTTGAGGAAAATACATTCAAAGGCATGACATACGATTATGAAATTGATGATAAATCACCCTCAATCGTACGTGACAATTCAAAATGCGTGCTCTGCAGGCGTTGTATTAAGGCTTGTTCCGATGTACAGTCCGTTTCGGTTATCGACGCTGTATACAGAGGCTTTAAGACAAATATAAGCTGTGCCTTCGGACATAGCTTAAATGACTCTCCGTGTGTTTATTGCGGTCAATGTGTTGTTGTTTGCCCGACAGGTGCATTATATGAAAAGGATGATACCAAAAAGGTTTTTGACGCAATCGCCGATCCCGATAAAAAAGTTTTTGTCTTTGCTGCACCTTCGATCAGAGTAACACTCGGCGAGGCATTTGACATGCCGCTCGGCTCAATCGTAACGGGTAAGCTTGCTGCTGCTTTGAAACGGATGGGTTTTGACGGTGTATATGATATGAATATGACAGCCGACCTGACAATTATGGAAGAAGCACACGAATTTCTCGAGCGTGTCAAGAGCGGTGAAAACCTTCCTCTGATAACCTCCTGTTCACCGGGCTGGGTTAAATTCTGTGAGCATTATTACCCCGATTTAATTGAAAATATGTCATCTTGCAAATCTCCGCAGCAGATGTTCGGCGCTGTGCTCAAAACATACTTCGCTGAAAAGAATAACCTCAAACCCGAGGATGTATTTGTTGTTTCAATAATTCCGTGTACGGCAAAGAAATTTGAACTCGGAAGAGACCATCAGGATGCGGCAGGTGTTTCGGATGTCGATGTCGCTCTTACAACACGTGAGCTTGCAAGGATGATCAAATCTGACGGTATCGACTTTGCAGCCCTTGAGGACGAAGAGTTTGATAACCCGTTCGGAACCGGTACGGGAGCTGCTGTTATCTTCGGAGCATCGGGCGGTGTTCTTGAAGCGGCACTCAGAACCGCATGCCACTGGCTTGACGATAAATTCGAAATGGTAAACTTCAATGAGGTCAGAGGTCCGAAGGGTGTAAGACGTGTAACATACAAGATTGCAGGCATGGATGTTAAAGTGGGCGTTGCCTCGGGTCTTGCCAACGCAAGAGAGCTGCTCGACGCTGTGAAAAACGGCGAGGAAGAGTTCCACATGATAGAGATCATGGCATGCCCCGGCGGTTGCATTAACGGCGGCGGTCAACCGAACCAAAGCGACTCCGTCCGCAATAACGTAGACCTCGTCGCCGCCCGCACAAAAGCAATCTACGAAGCCGACGAAGGCCTGCCGCTTCGTAAATCCCACGAAAACCCCGACGTAAAACGCATCTACGACGACTATCTCGGCGTCCCCGGCTCCGACAAAGCCCACCACGTGCTGCACACGAAAGCCATAAAACGAAGCGTATTTAAATATTTAAACCAAGGGAGACGATTCATCATACAAAAATAAACCGCCGGGCTTTTTTGATAGAAGCACCGGCGGTTTTTGCCTTACTCTTGGTTATTTTCGTCGTGTATTTTTTCTACTGCGTGGTCTATTCTGTCGGCTACAGCGTTAACATTTGAAACGACGTTATCCAGGATTCCGGATGATTCATCAATGTCATTTTCATGTGCTGCAACATATTCCAAAAGAATTTGTTTAACCATGACAACGATGGGGACAGCGAGGAACATTCCTACAATTCCGAAGTATGCGCCGCCGACAACAACGGCGATAATTACAAGTATCGGATTTATTTTAAGTGATGACTTCATTATTCTCGGTTCGATGAAATTGCCGTCGAGCTGGTGGAAAACAAGCAGGCATATCATAACGTATATTGCAGTGTTCACACCGCCGGTTATTAATGTTATTGCGCTTATTATAAATGCGGAAATGATTGAGCCGAGAAACGGGATAAAGTTGAATGCGCCTGCAATTAATCCTAAAAGAAGTGCATAATCAACTCCGAAAATAAACAGTATTGTTGTAGCAACAGTGAAATTAATTAAGCTGTCAAGTCCTTTGCTTGCAATAAATGTTAAAAGCACTTTATTTACCTGAACCATATATGTAGCTGTTCTTCTTGCCCTTTCCTTACGCCTGAAAACTGCATTGTTAAGGCGTCTGAAGAAATCGAATATCCTGTCTCTGTCAAGCAGCATATACAGAGAAATAACCAAACCCATAATGAGACTGAATATACCGCCGACAAATCCCATTACTCCCTGTGCAACCTGGCCTATTCCGTCGGGATTCACAAGTGTATTTAAGATATCACCCGATGAATTTTTGATTGTGTCTGCAATATTAAGGTTTATCCAAATTGAATCCGGCGGCAGATTGTCAAAATATTCAAGAACGGTTGAAATATAACCGGGAATACTGTTTGCTAACGAAATCACGTTTTCCACTACAATCGGTACAACAAAACTCAGAACCAGTACAATAATAAGGAGCAATAGCAGGAAAATAATAATCGTGCTAAACCCTCTTGCCCGTTTTGCTATAAACTTTATCTTAAATTTCTTAAGCACACGTTCAACTGCACGGTGCGGGATAAATAAAAAGTAGGTAAAAAGCACACCGAAAAGCAAAGGCGATATAACCGACAGAAAATTACCGATAGCCGATGTAATCTGGTCGATGTTATCAATTGTTTTATAAATAACCATCAAAACGATAAAAATCAATGAGATGGGAATCCATTTTCTCCATTCAATTTCGGATTTTTTCATTAAGCTTCAACTCCCTTTTGGTTAGTGTCCTTTTTGATTAAAGACAACGATGATATTGTACCATAATTTATTTACTTTTACTATTGCTATTCTTAGAATTAGTGATAGAATGATAAACGGTGAAATTTGGCACTAATGCCTAATGAGTTTTAGCTTTAAGGGTTTTTACAAAGCAAAAAATTCAATTATATTTTGGAGGTATAGAAAGTTGGCTATTGAGAATCTATTTTGGCTGGGTTACATCGGGGCCGGAGCAGGATTGCTTTTTGCGTTTATTCAAATACGCAAGGTCATGTCCTATCCCGAAGGTAACGAAACGATGGTAAAAATATCATCTTCAATACGCGAGGGTGCAAATGCTTACATGAAACGTCAGTATTTGACAGTAACCGCATTTTTTGGGATTATGTTCACTTTACTGTTAATATTGTCCTGGTTTGATTTTGTTAACGTATTTACACCGTACGCATTTTTGACAGGCGGCTTGTTTACGGGTTTATCGGGTTTCATAGGAATGAGAATAGCTACCTATGCAAACGTCCGTACTGCAAATGCAGCAAACACAGGACTTAACAAAGCTCTGCGAGTTGCATTTTCATCGGGTTCCGTTATGGGATTTGTAGTTAACGGTCTTGGACTGCTTGATATTACTACATGGTTCATCCTGCTTAAGTTCGTATTTAAAGTTGACGATGCAGGAATTGCACAAACAATGGTTACATTCGGTATGGGTATTGCATCAATGGCAATGTTTGCACGTGTAGGCGGCGGAATCTTCACAAAGGCTGCAGACGTCGGAGCAGACCTTGTAGGTAAGGTTGAAGCAGGTATCCCCGAAGATGATCCGAGAAATCCCGCTGTTATTGCAGACAATGTCGGTGATAATGTCGGTGACGTTGCGGGTATGGGTGCTGACCTTTATGAATCAAACTCAAATGCTATCGTTGCAACAATTGCACTCGGCTTCGCAGCAGGCTACGGATATGCTGGCTTCCTGCTTCCGATTCTTGTCTCTGCAGTTGGTGTTTTATGTTCGATAATCGGTACATTCTTTGTAAGAACAAAAGAAGTTACAACTCAAAAATCTCTTCTGCGTTCATTGCACCTGGGTGTTTATATTGCCGGAGGTCTTGCTGCTCTTGCGACAATTCCGCTTGTAATGTGGCTTTCAGGTGTTTCGGGGCAGGCGATGATGAATCATCAGTATGTATGCTGCTTTCAATTTTCGTAGGTATTTTATCCGGATTTGCAGTCAGCTACTCAACAGAGCATTATACATCGGATGCGGCGAAACCGACCCGTGACCTTGCACAATCAAGTGAAACAGGAACAGCAACACTTATGATTGGCGGTCTTTCACTCGGAATGAAGTCAACAGCAGGCCCGATTCTTGCAGTATCAATTGCGGCAATTATCAGTTATATAGCATCAGGCGGTTTTGCAGGTGACCCGAATGCCGGTCTTTACGGTATCGGTCTTGCAGCAGTTGCAATGCTTGCAACAAATGCAATAATCCTTGCAACAGACGCATTCGGCCCCGTTGCAGATAACGCAGGCGGAATTGCAGAAATGTCAAAACTTCCTCCGGAAGTACGTGAGCGTACAGATGCACTTGACTCACTCGGAAATACAACAGCTGCAACAGGTAAAGGCTTTGCAATCAGCTCGACAGCGTTCACCGCTCTTGCACTTCTTGCTGCATATGTAAATGAAGCAAACACATCACTCGGCAGACTCGGAAAAGAAGAGCTTGATTTAAGCTTAACAAATCCGAGCGTACTGATAGGATTATTCCTCGGAGCGGCATTAACATTTGTGTTCGCAGCATTTTGTATATCCGGAGTTCATAAAGCGGCACAAAGTGTTGTTATTGAAGTAAGACGTCAATTCAAGGAAATTACCGGACTTATGGAAGGCACGGCAGATGCAGATTATGCAAAATGCGTAGATATTTGCACAGTTAATGCTCAAAAAGAAATGATTGCCCCGTCAATACTCGCTGTTCTTGCTCCTATTGTTGTAGGTATGGTTCTTGGAGCTGCAGGTGTTGTAGGAATGCTCGGCGGAGTTATCGCCACAGGCTTTACAATGGCAATATTTATGCTAAACTCCGGTGGCGCATGGGATAATGCAAAGAAATTTATCGAAGCAGGAAACCACGGCGGCAAAGGCACAGATAACCACAAGGCTGCGGTAGTCGGCGACACAGTAGGAGACCCCCTGAAAGACACAGCAGGCCCCTCCTTCAACATCCTGATTACCCTTGCTGCAACAGTATCAATAGTCTTCGTCGGAATAGCAACAAGATTCTCACTCATCGATATATTTAGAAACATAAGTTTCTGAGGCTGACAAAAACTCACAGTTGCGAGAAAAAACCGCCGGTGCTTCTATCAAAAAAGCCCGGCGGTTTGTTTACATTTCATGCCTTATCCTGTAAGGCTTTTAGACATCCTCTTTTTTGCGTTTTATTGAGAAGCAGTCCATTGCGATTATGGTTACTATGACGATGCCGATTACCAGATTTCTGACAAACGGGCTTATTTCCCTTATTACTCCATCGATTCTGAACAGGTTCATGCTGTATCTGAAAAGGTGCATCACGAAGACGCCGATGCCGCTTTGTATTATGCCGCCGATGCCTCCTGCGAATGATGTGCCGCCAATTACAACGCTGCAGTTGACTAATAGCGGAGTTAAGTCCCCGTAAATCGAGTTGCCTGTGTTCCATCTTGAGGCAAGGAGAATTCCTGCAATCGAGGCACATGTTCCGGTAATTATGAAAGCAGCCCACTTTGTTTTAACAACATCAATGCCCGAATGTTCTGCAACTTCATAATCACCGCCGAGAGCGTAGCAGTTTCTGCCAAAGCTTGTAAAACGCATCAGGCAGAAAATCAACACCCCTATTATCAACATATACATTACAATACTCGGAAGGCCGAGAATTGTAGTATTTGATATTGCATTAAATGCGGCGTTTTGTGTTGAAACAGGTCTTCCTTCTGTGATAAATAATGCAATCCCTTTAATAAAGAGACCCATACCGAGTGTTATAATAAATGCCTCTGTTTTTTGCTGGACAATCAGGAAACCGTTGATAAATCCAACAACAGACCCCGAGAGGATGGCAAGAAATACAGCGAGAAATACAGGCATACCGCTGTTTATCATCATTATTGCGAGTATTCCGGAAATTGACATCACCGAACCGACTGACAGGTCACAACCCTTACATATAACTGCGAGTGTGACACCGAAACCGATTATAAGGTCGGGCGAAGCAGTTACCAAAAGAGCTTCAATATGACCGCGCGTAAATATATTTGCGGACGAGAACAGCATGATAATAAACAATATACCAATTGCTACTATTGCTTTTTGTTTACTAAGAATTTTAAGTGTCTGCTCACCGAGCGCTTTTGTGTTTAAGTTCATAATCAGCTCACCTCCCTAACCTTTTGCGTGTCTGCGATGGTCAAGCCATATCGCAAGCACCAGAACAGCTCCCCTTATAACCTCAGGCAGGAACTGGTTGGTACTGATAAGGACTATACAGTTGAATAACAGGATTATAAGTGAAACTCCAAGCACTGTTCTGAGAACACTGCCTCTGCCTCCCAGAAGTGATGTGCCTCCGACAACAACCGCCATAATCGAGTCTCGTGCGTAATCGGCTCCCATAAGCGGCGACGCAACCGGAGTGCGTGAGAAAAGGACTATTGCTCCGATTGCTGTCATAAATCCGCATATTGCGTAAATGATTATCATTATTCGTTTGGTCGGAATACCACCAAGCTCGGCAGCAACAAAATTACCGCCGGTATAGTTTATTGACCTGCCTGTCAGAGTTTTCTTCTGAAAAATAAACAGTATGGTAAGAAAGAACAGAAAAACAAAAAATGCAATCGGAAAAATCCCGCCTACCGAACCTGAGCTGAGCGCATTTGTAACAGGCATCGGACTTTCAAAAAAGTTTCTGTCTTGCGGGCTGCCGCCTGTATACAGTTGGGATACCGCTTTGTAAATCTCGCTCATACCAAATGTGATAAAGAGAGCTTTTGCTTGTGTTGTTGCCCCCGATGCAACTAAAATCGTTCCGTTTAGAATGCCAAGGGTTGTACCAAGTGCTATTCCGACCATCATCGCCGGTACTTCGCCGATAGTATCATATAATGATAAAGTTATCATAGAAACAAGGCTTATTATACCGGGAAGCGACAAGTCGATAAATCCGCCGACGATAATAAACGTCATTCCGAGTGCGGTAAAGCTAAGCGGCCCGAACTGGCGCATTATATTAGTAAAATTTTCAACAGTTAAAAATCTGGGTTCAATAATAGCTGTTATTATTACAAGAAGTAATATCGCTATGAGCACCAGATACTCCAGAACAAAGTTTCCGGCCTTATTCAGATACCCTTTTACGGGTGTTGCTTCTTTAGTCATTCCGGCCTCCCCCTTATCCTATTGCGGCATCCATGATTTCATGTGCCGATGTTTCTTCCGGGTTAAATTCGCCGGTGATTTTACCCTCGCATATCGTCAGCACACGGTTACTCATGGCAAGCACTTCCGGTAGTTCAGAGGATATCAGAATGACCGAACCGCCGTTTTCAGCTATCTTTTTAATGAGAACATATATTTCGTACTTTGTACCGACATCTATACCGCGTGTCGGTTCATCAAGTATCAGAATATCCGGGTTTATTTCGAGCCAGCGTCCCATGATGCATTTTTGCTGATTGCCGCCCGAAAGAGTTTTTGTTTTTGTGTTCGGTGATGGAGTTTTTATAGAAAGCGCTTCAATTTGCCGCTCGGCAATACCTTTTTCAAGTGATGAGTTTACAAATCCGAACTTTGTGATTTCCTCAAGGCTTGACATGGTAATATTGTCTCTCACGGAAAATGATAAAACCAAACCTTCAAGCTTACGGTCTTCGGGCAAAAGGCCGATTCCCGCACGCTTTCCGTCTCTTGGTTTTTTTATTTTTGATTGTTTTCCGTTTATTAATATCTTAAGGTCCTTTGCTTTATCTGCACCGTATATTGCACGGACAATCTCTGTCCGTCCTGCGCCGACAAGCCCGACAAACCCAAGTATTTCTCCTTTATTAAGCTTAAATGAAATATCACTCAGTTTACGGGTTCTTATATTTTGAACATCCATAAGCGTATCGCCTGCACAGCGCGGTCTCTCGGGCCATTCGTTTTCAATTTCACGGCCGATCATCATTGCAATCATTTCATTTCGTGTCAGGTTTTCTGTTTTATTACCGGCTTCATCTATTTTCCATACATCCTTGGTATCTACGATACAGCCGTCGCGGATAACAGTGACAATATCACACAGCTCGAATATTTCGTCGAGCTTATGGCTTATGTATATTACGGTTACACCCTTTTCACGCAAATCGTTAATAATTCTGAACAAACATTTTAGCTCGTCTGCCGTAAGTGAGCTGCTTGGTTCATCCATAATTATAAGCTTTGAACTAAATGATAACGCTTTGGATATTTCGACCATTTGCTTTTCGGAAGCGCTTAAATCACTGACAAGTGTATGTGTGTTTATAGTGCTGCCTATGCTGTCTAAAAGCTCTCTTGCTTTTTTGTGACTGTTGTGAAGGCCTTTCATTTCTCTGTATCTGCCGAGGAAAATATTTTCGCCGACAGTCAGGGTATTGACAAGATTAAACTCCTGATAAATTATGCTGAGCCCTCTTCTGATTGATTGAATTGGTGTTGTATGTTCGATGGTTTCACCGTCAAATACAATGGTTCCGGAATCCTTGGTATGAACACCTGAAAGAATCTTCATAAGAGTGGATTTGCCTGCTCCGTTTTCTCCGACAAGTCCGTGAACGGTCCCTTTTCTTACTTCGATTGTAGCATCGGTAAGAGCCTTTACACCGGGAAAGGATTTGTTCACGTTAGACATTGATAAAATAATTTCGTTTTGCTCCACGGACTCATCCCCTTTACTAAGAATAGTGTCAAAAATGTATATTAACTGTTATAGCCTCTCAAGAATTTGGGTCGGCTATAAAAATAGCCGACCCATCATCAAAAACTGTTTACCATGCGGGCCACGGGAAGTCATTAATGCTATCGAGTGTTACCATGTCAACAGGAATCCAGCTCATTTTCTCGTTAGCAGAAAGTGTTCCGCCATCGAGCATTTTCCTTGCAAGTTCAAGGCATTTTGCTGCCATGTTGGTAAAGCTTTGTCCAACGCTGAGTGCTTGAACGCCGTCTTTAACTTGTTGGTAGCCTGTGCTGTTTCCGTCGTAACCGATGATGAAGATTTCATCAAGTCTGCCTGCAGCTTGTGCAGCTTCGATAACTCCGCTTGCTCCGTTATCCCAGTGACACCATACTATGTCGATGTTGTCATATGCAACAAGGAAGCCTTCCATGATTGTACGTGCTTCGTCTGTTTGCCAGGGTCCGGGCACAAATTGTGAATCAAGCTCAATGATGTTTGCGTTGATACCTTGACGGAATCCGTCATGGCGTTTTGTTGCTGCGATGTGTCCTGCTTGTCCGCCGACTTCAACAAAGTTCGCACCATTGGGGAATTGTGATGAAACAAATTCTCCGGCTTGAATGCCGCCAAGCAAGTCGTCTGATCCTGCAAAGAAATCAAACGGGTAGTCATCACTCGGGGGTTGTGACGAGAACAGACCGACAATAATTCCGGCTTCTCTGGCACGTGTTAATCCGGGGATAACAGCTTCGATGTCATTCGGATTGATGAAAATAACATCCCAGCCTTCTGCGATTGCCAGATCAATGTTCCTGTTATTATCTGCTACATCTCCGCCTGCAATTGTCAACTCAATGTTGTAATCGCCCATAAGTCTTCTAAATTCATCTGCCGAGAAATTCTGTGATGCGTTTGACAGGTCCTGGGTGATGAATACTCCTCTTGCTGAATCACCGGGTTGTCTTGCGGCACCGCCGCCTTCTCCACACGCTGCTACCATGCTAAGCATAAGTACGAGTGTGACAAGAATTGCGAAAATACGTTTTTTCATGTTTCTCCTCCATTTTTGTTCTTTGGTTTCTTTATTTAACAACAGGATTTCCTGTTATTATTCACTATTTTACTCTTTAACTGATAAAATGTCACGAATTATTATTTCTTTTTTTGCATTCTTATTTATACAAGCTCATGTGTTATATAATTTTTAAGGAAATCGTTGACCAGTGCCATGAGTCCCCTGTCATATGAAGATTCTTCATCGGGCATCAGTTGAAATGCCGGTAATGTCCAGTGCGGAAGGTATTTCTCACATTCATGACGAAGATACTTTAACATTTCTTCACTTGCATATTTGCTGCCGAAGGATATCACGGGCGGGTTAAGAATGCATATGATGCTGATTATCATTGTTGAAATTAATTTTGCCTGTTTTGCAATATCCGTGGTCTGCGCAAGTAGATATTCCAGTGTTTCCTGACCTTTATCCTCAGCTTTTTTTATGTCCTCGGCGGGGTAAGGCATAAATGCAATTTCACCTGCAAAGCTTGAGAAACCGCGGATAATTTGTCCACCCATTACTATTCCCGCTCCGACGCCTTCTCCTATATGGACGAAAACCATGTCTGTTGCGGATGACTCTGCCGATTGCGCTGCTGCACTTCCGAGTGCTACAAGGTTCATATCATTCTCTACGTATATTGTAATCGAAAACAATTTATTCAGTTCCGATACAAGAGCAACGCCTTCCAGTTCGGGAATCTGCGGGATTGCATACAGCATACCGCCCGGCCCTACTACTCCCGGTACTCCGATGCTTACTACCCGGATGTCTGTGTCTTGCTTCAGTAATGTGGCAAGCAATGTACACAGCGATGCCATAATGCCTTCATCCTCGGGAACCGCCCAGGTATTTCGTAAAATAATGGTTCCGTCTACTGTAACTACTACATACTCAAGGCTTTGGGATAAAACTCTTATGGTTGCCGCCCGAAGATGGTCGGTTTTTATCGTATAACACTGCGGTCTTCGCCCGCCTGCGGATGCTGCGAAGTTTCCCGGTTGTACCACCCCGCCCGCTTCAAGCTCCTGAACAATTGAGTTAACCGTCGGTTGGCTGAGTCCTGTTTTTTGCGCCAGCTGCTTGCGGGTTGCAGTTTTCATCATCATCAGCGCACTGAGTACAGAGTTTGCATTATGCCCTTTTAATGAATGACTTCCGTTTTTATGAATAGACATCGCTTCACCATGGTTTGTGTTATTTTCTATAATTAAGTTGCTTTATTATGTTCTTTTATTTATTATTCAGACGCTTTTGTGGTTTATTTCGTTAATTTATGGAGCAATTTTAAACTGTTTAAATATAGACTTTGTAAATAATACCGTATATTTATACGGTTGTCAAGCATTTTAATGTTTTTATAAAGGGTATTTTTCGGATTGTTTCGGATAACTAAACAGCAAAGTTTATTAAACTATAACGTTTGCTCGGTGCGGGCAATTATGTCATCCTGATGTCACTAAGGTGACTCAGGATAACGTTTGCTCGGTGCGGGCAATGATGTCATCTTGAGTATTTTTTGATAACACATTAAAGAACGCCGAGTAGCCGGCGACACGGACGATTAGATTTTTGTGGTTGTCGGGGTTTTTTTGTGCGTCAAGAAGTGTTTCTTTAGAAACAATATTGTATTGGACATGGAAGCCTTTGAGAGTGTCAAAGAATGTGCGCAGCAATGAGATGAGTTTTTCTGCGCCGTTTTCGTCTGCAAGCATCATTGGTGTCATTTTTTGGTTCAAGAGCACTCCGCCGGTTATTTTATCCGTCCGCAGTTTTGACACAGAGTTCATTACTCCCGTCGGGCCGGTTACGTCCGAGTTGTGGCTTGGTGAACATCCTTCTGCAAGAGGTTTTCCCGCATGTCTTCCGTCAGGTGTTGCGCTTGTGTTTGCTCCTTGCGGGACATTTGCGGAAATCGAGGATGTCCCTGCATAATACGCCCCGCCAATCGGCCCTCTGCCGAAGCGTGTATTTTTATGCTTGGATATTTCGTCAATATAACTGTCGTACGCCTTAACAAGTAAAAGGTCTGTATAATCATCGTCGTTGCCGTATTTTGGAGCTTTCAGCAATAAACTTCTTACCCTCGCACCTTCTTTTCCTTCGAAATCATTTAAAAGCGCATCCCAAAGTTCATTTCTTGTAATGCTTTTATCCTCATATACACATTTTTTTATAGCCGCAAGAGAATCTCCGAGATTGGCAATACCGACCTGCAAGCCGCTGATAAAATCGTAAACAGCTCCGCCTTCTTTTAAATGTTTGCCGCGTTTTATGCAGTCATCCGTGAGAGCCGAGCATAATATATCCGGTGTTTCCTGCTCTATAACCAGGTCTGCACATGAATCGAGCACAACCGACTGACGGCAGAACTCTCTTACATACACATCCCATGCATGAAAAACATCTTCAAAACTTTCCATGTCAAGAAAATGGCCTTTACCTTCGGTAACACGCTTGCCTGAGTTTATATCCACACCGTCGTTTAAGGCAATAAGCAGTGTTTTCGGGAAATTTAAAAAACTCATACCGGTTGGTCTGTATCCCCATTTTCCCGGTACCGCAACCTCAACACAGCCTATTGCACTATAGTTATATGCATCTTCTTTTTTGACTCCTATATCAAGGAAAGAAGGGATGATTATCTCATCATTATTAAAAGCAGGCATTCCAAACCCGCAGCGTATAACCTGAACACACTGCTGCATAAATTCATCACTGAGACCCTTATGATAGCGTACCGTCAGATTCGGCTGCGGCAGGCGGCACCGGGCAACCGTGCGAAGAATCAACAGGCTCACTTCGTTGACAGCGTCTTTGCCGTCAGCAGTTTGCCCGCCGATGGTAACATTTTGGTACAGCGGGCTTCCTGCAGAAAACCGTGTATGTGACCAGCCTCTTATTTTGTTGATTGAATATGTGCGAAGCCAGAGGTTTTCCAGCAGCTCACAGGCCCTTTCTTCTTCCATGCCGGTATCAACACTGTTTAAATAATACGGGTAAATATACTGATCGAGCCTTCCGTATGACAGGGAATGCCCGTTTGATTCGATTTGCAAAATCAGATGAATCAACCAGACAGACTGTAATGCCTCATGAAATGTATCCGCCGGCTGCATCGGTACTTTTCTGCAAATTCTCGCTATTTCACGAAGCTCTTTAACCCGCTCGCTTTTTATGTCTTTTATGTCTTTTGCGTCCTTTGCGCCTGCAGCTTCCGGTGTTTCTGCTGTTTCTGCAGTTTCATTTGCCAGTTTTTCGGCAAGCTCCGCATATCGCAGAGAGAAAGCCTCGATGGCATCAAGCACTATTAATACCGCTTTATAGAAAAAGCTCTTTTTAATATCCTCAGCCCGGGTAAGCTCCAATGAAGACTCTGCGTTTAAGGTTCTGTTGCGCACACCGAGCAAACCCTCTTTTAACACAGTTTCATAGTCTGCTGCAATGTGAGCATCGCCGGATGTGATGTTTCCTTCGGTTTTAATAATGCCGAGGTCATAAAAAATACGTGCAGAATCGGGAAATGCCGCATACCCCTTATCTTTAAGTGTCCTGCCTTTCCAATATGGATATAAGCCCCGCAGCACATCTTTATTTTTTTCGGTTATATAAAACCTGTCTCCCGGCCGTTTTTCAAACTCGTCAAGCTCGTCGACAACCCAGTCCATCGCATATTCGGGAAAAACCGGTGCAGCACGGTCGGCGCTTGCCTGATTTCCCGCAAGCAATGAATCGGTGTCAATATAAATCGACATGTTTCTGAGTACATTATCAAGCATATATGCCCGTTTAATTACAACCTGCTCATTTTCATGCTTTTTATAGCTCTCCGTCGTAAGAACCGCACGCTCGGTACAAACAGCCGGCTCTACAGATAAAATCCGTTCTCTTATTTCTGCCGTCCGTTTGTTCAGGCTGCCGAAAAACCCATCCATTGCGTTCAACTCATTTGCTTCATTCATTTTAAGTACTCCGCTGCACCTATAATACCGATATCCTCACCAAGCTCCGCCATCTTAAAATGTACGGGAAACGGTATGTGATAATATCCGTTAAAGATTTCGCGCATGCGGCTGAACAAAGGGTCCCCAAGCCTCGTAATGCCTCCGCCGAAAACAAATGTTTCAATATTTAACAGTTGATAGATATTAAATATACACTCTGCAAGGTATCCCGCCATATCTTCAATCATTTTTATTGCGAGCAAATCACCGTTATTATACGCTTCAAGTAAACGCTGCCCTGTTGCTGTTTCCGGGTTTAATGTGCTTTTTATCCCTTCGGCAAGACCGAGCCTCACCCTTTCGGGAATATGCTTTCCTGCAATATATGACATATAGCAGCCTTTGTTTTCACAACCGCATAAAATCCCTTTACCGGGAGTCGCAATCGCATGCCCGCATTCTCCTGCCGCTCCGTATGAGCCTGAAAAAACCTTGCCGTCAATAATTATCCCGCTGCCGAAGCCCGTGCCGATTACAATATAAACCATATGCTCCGTGCCGCGCCCCGCTCCGAGGCGAAACTCCGCAAGAGCTGCGGTATTTGCGTCATTATCAAGTACAATACGTACCGGAAGACGTTTTTCCAAATAATCGCGCATTGTAAAATCCTTAATCTTCGGCATGGCAGAGGTCATAAATACATAACCCGTCTCACGCTTGATAAAAGAAGGCATCCCGATACCGATTCCGTCAAGCATGTCATATGTCAGATTATTTTTATTAACTATTAAATCCAGATTCTCAATCAGAGTATCGGAAAATCCCGGCCCGTCTGCATCCGGGTCAGTCGAATGCTCAACCCTGTCAACTATTTCTCCACATGCGTTAAAAAGCCCATACGCAACCTTTGTACCACCTGCATCAACACCGATTGAATATTGTCTATCCACTAACTCTCTCCTGTCCGAACACAGGGGGACGGTTCTCCTATCTGACAGACACAAGAACCGTCCCCTTGTCTTCCGGTTTTATAGTTTTTTCTACGTCAAACTTGATTGACCTACTAAAAGTTCTTTTATTTCCTGTTGATTTTTAAATATTAAGCCAAGCATTTGAAACATACGCCGAAAATTATCTTCCTGCGTTTCTTGCAATGTTAAATCACGAAAATCATCAATATTAAGATCCATTATTTCTTTTTCATCCATTTCTTTCATTGCTCTATCTCCTTGTCTAATTAACTAGTTTTTCAAAAACCTTACGCAGCTTCATTGCATGAAAAATGATACTAATGCCATTGTGATTTACTAACAATTCTATCAATCTGCTTTTAGTATCTAATCCTATGTATAAATACTTGCTTTCGTCCCTTTTCAGCATCTTTGCTACAACAGGGAATCTGTAACAGGGAATCTGTAACAGGGAATCTGTAACAATTAATTATATCATCGTATGTACACCCATGCTTGTATGCAGATTGCTTAATTTCAATTTCCATCACATTTTACCTTCCCGGTTAGATTATAACATAAATAACCATTTAATTTCAAGAATACAAGGGTGATGGTTCTCCTGTGTTTAAAAATTGTAATAAATTTCATTTATTGTAACTCTATTGTTACTTGAGTGGGAAAATGGTGCGTGATATACTTTTTGCAGAGAATTTTTGGCAAGAGGGTTAGGGAAAATGCCTAGAAGAGTATCGCAAAAGAAAAAACGCGTACCGGCGCTTGTTATAGTATTAATATTTGTCACAATTCCTGTACTTATCGCAGCTGCAGCGTTTTGCTGGGTTGGTATGTATTATTGTGATGATGATTTAATATATCCGAATACATCAATTGCGGGTGTCAATGTTTCATGGATGACCCGCTCTGAAGCGCTGCAAGCATTGGATTTGTCCGATTTTGACGAGCGTGTTGGAAAAGCGAGTGTTACAATAATTTTCCCGGATGATACAGAGCTTATAGTTGACGGTACAGACATTAACATGACCCACGATGCAGTCGATGTTGTTGAAAGTGCTTATTTGGCAGGCCGCAGGCAGGGTTTTGTCGGAAACACGATTGAATTTTTAAAGCGGCTCAGCGGAAAAGAGTTTGAGCTGACTATTCAAAACTTCTATGATTATGATGTTATTAACTTAATTACCGGTGATTTTGTGGAAGAGTATAACGAAAGGCTTGCTGCAGCCGAGCCGCGGATATATAACGATAAAATTGTTATTACAAAAGGAGCGGGATATGAGTTTGTTGAAACGATGATTCTGGCAGATATTGCATATATCGGACTTTTTGAATCACTCGAAACAGGCGCACCCGTGGAAATCATCTATAAACTGCCGGAAACTGCCACAGATTCAAGGCAGCTTCTGGATATTCACCAAAAAATACATATTCCCGTTGAATCATCGGAGTTGAACTTTGATACATTATCTGCTTCAGAGAGTACAGTCGGTGTGGATTTTGACTTAATCCAAGCGGTCAATCTGCTTAACGAAGCCGAAACAGGAAAAACAGTTACAATCGATGTTTTTTACATCCAGCCGGATACCACACAGGAGTACCTGCAAGGCTTATTGTTCCGCGACCTCATCGGCGAGCAGACAACACATGTAGCGGGTACAACAAACAGATTAATCAATATCAAAGTATCTTCGGAAGCGATAAGCGGTCTTGTTTTGCTTCCCGGTGATGAATTTTCATTTAATAATGTTGTCGGAAGACGCACATATAACAAAGGCTACAGAATGGGTGGCGCTTATATAGGAAGCGAGACTGTCCCCGTAATCGGCGGAGGAGTGTGCCAGACAGCATCAACACTTCATGCAGCGATTGTGGATTCAGAAATCTTAATTTCGGAAAGGCATGGGCATAGCAGACCTGTTCCATATCTTCGAAGAGGAAGAGATGCAACCGTTTTCTGGGAAAAGCTTGATTTTCGGTTTATAAATAACACGGACTACCCAATACGCCTTGATTTTGAACTTGTCGACCGTTCATTAACCGCTAAGGTTTACGGCACTATAATTGATGACTTCCCTGCACCCTCTATACCTATGCCGGCAGGATAATTTAGTAATACTTGCAAAATGAACCGAAATTTGGTAAAATAAGGCAATTAGTTACAAATAATTGCAAAGAATGGTCAAACCAAATGTCAGGGATATTAAAGAAAATACCTACACCCGTAAAAATGACTGTTGCGATATTGACACCGGTAATCGCTACAGTTATTGCACTTTATCTGTTCGGTATCCAATTGAAAAATACCGGAAATATCTATCCTAACATTTCGGTTGCAGGTATTGATGTATCGGGACTTACCCGGGAGGACGCAATGCGTTCGCTCGGGCTTTTTGCGTATGAAGAGCGCAGCAGTGCAGCCAAGGTTTCCATTGCGTTCCCGGATGATACTAAGCTTGTAATTACCGGAAATGATGCCGGACTACAGCATAATGCATACTCGGTTGTTTCGGAAGCATATTTAATAGGCCGGGGACGCGGAGTATTTGCGGATACGATATCCTTCCTGCTTCGCCATAATGCAGATGAAGTTACTTTTGACATTGATTTTATATTAAATACAACAGAGCTTAAAAACAAAGTTACCGGCTTTACGGATTCATATAACAATAAACTGGATTCATCAGACCCGGTAATCTATGAGGACAGAATCGTATTTACAAAGGGTGCAGGACATGTAAACGCCGATGGTAATGAAATATACATGCTTGCTCACAATGGGTTATTGGAATCATTAAATACCGGAAACCCGGTGGAAATCAGTTTTTCATTACCTGAAACAAATAAAATTTCACTGGATATCATGGATGCCCGTGAAAAGGTACTCGTTGAGATGGTCTCTTCGGTTTATGACCTTGATTCAAATTCGGCAACCGAGTGTGAAATAGGCATTGATTTTGACGCTGTTGAAGCTGCACGGCTTCTAAGTAATACAGAATCGGGAAAAACAGCCGAACTTCCGTTTGTATTTACTCACCCCGAGTATTCACAGGAGCATCTTGAAAGCCTGCTGTTTCGTGACCTCATAGCAGAGCGAAGAACTTATGCACAAGGTACTTTAAACAGGCTCGGAAATATAAATCTTGCGGCGTCAGCAATTGATGGAGTTGTCATACTCTCGGGAGAGGAATTTTCATTTAATAAAATAGTAGGACCGCGCACTTATGAACGCGGTTACAGAGAGGCTCCGGCATTTAACCAAGGTGAAATAGTATCAGCCACCGGCGGCGGTATATGTCAGGTGTCTTCGACAATTTATGCAGCAATAAGACCGTCGGAGCTTAAAGTTACAGAGCGGCGTGCACACGGACTGCCTGTCGCATACCTGCCGTCAGGGTGGGATGCAACAGTAGTTTGGAACTTTACCGATTTCAGATTCGTAAACAACACAGACTACCCAATCCGCGTAGACGTTGAACTTGACGGACGAAACGTAACCGCAAGAATATACGGCACAATAAAAGACGATTTCCCCCGCAAAGCCGACTGGAACGATTAAAGCAGTGGAAACAATCCATTTAATTTGTTTTAGAGTGTGGCTTAGGGTTAGTAAAATTAGTTTTCGCACACCGAGGCATGGACGCTGAGGGGCGCTCTGTTGAAACACGACGTTTCATCTGAGCGAAAGGAAATTAATTATACTAACCCTAAGCCATGCTCTACAAATTAAAATTGTTTCCCACTATTTAACCGTTATAATATACTTTACCGGGTTCGAAGCCGCCGTCTCTGAAGTAGATTAGTTCGGAAACGGTTACGATTTGATAGCCGAGTGTCAGAAGCTCTGGGATTAGGCGCTGATAAGCAATCAGCGTCGATTTGTATATTTCGTGACTTAGTATTATTGCGTTATTTTTTACCTGCTGTAAAACAGCCTCGTAAACAGCATCTGAGTCGTGTGTGTTCCAGTCCTCGGGGTCTACGTTCCAGTTAATCAGCGATAAACCAAGCTCGGCTGCGACCTCTTTTACAGTGTCATTTGTCTCCCCGTAAGGAGGGCGAAACAGCGGCGTTGCAACACCGGTTGCCGAAACGATTACGTCCCTTGTGTCGATAAGCTGTTTCCTGACATCATCTGCTGTGAGCTTTGCAAGGTTTTTATGATCCCATGAGTGACCTATGACCTCCGAACCCATTTCCACGGCACGGGCAAGAGCATCGGTCTGTGTGTTCACCAGATTTCCTATTACGCAAAACGTTGCACGGATACCGTATTCTTCAAATAAATCAAGAAATTCGTCTGTATAAATACCCGGTCCGTCGTCAAATGATAATGCGATTATTGGCCGGGTCGGGTCTATGTCACCGAGCTGAGGCGGCGGTGGTGTCGGCGGGTTGCCGTCATCCGGGTCGCCGTCATCCGGGTCGGGTGTAGGTGCCGGTGTCGGAGCAGGTGTCTGTACAGGCTGAGCGCCAATATCAAGAATCAATGCTTCTCCAAGGTCCTCGTAAGGCAGTGTCACTGTCAGCGTATCGAATCCGGGGAGAAAAGTTCCTTTTTCTATAACTGCCATAATACCTGTATCAGAGATAACCAGATTGGTAAGCCAGCTTTCATCAATGAAATTGAGGTATCCGTCTGTTCTCGGATGCTCGGTCAGCAGACGGTCGAGCAGTAATGGTGCGATAATATCGTTTGTATGCGAAAAGTCCAGAATATCATCATTCTTTAGTATCTTGTTCGCTGTTAAATCTATATTAAACGTTACAACAACAGGCTCGGGCGGCATTAAAAGCGAGTATGAATAGTCACCGCTCTGGTATACACCCGCATATTTGCTGTCTATCAAATATGAATCGAAATGAACATTAATTTCCCCTAATGCTCCGGGTTCATCCTCCTGACGGATTTGAAATTCAATCAGTCTGTCGCTGTAAAAACGGTTTGCCCACTCGGATATATCTCTGTCGGTAGAATTTCCGGCCTGCGGGAAACGTATATATGCAAATAAAGGTCCGCTGTTGTTTTTAATTATTTCGGGTGTACCATATTCAATTACGGCGTGGTACGGTACTTCCTCGCGTATAACGGGATCCGGGGTTTCCGCCGGTCTTTCGGGTTGTTTTTCGGGAGGGCGCACCTCACCGGGGGTTACTATAGCACTTACAGCGAATAACGTAAATGCAAGCAGTAAAACTCCGCATAATTGCATAAACCTTCTCATTGATTTATTTCAATCCTTTCAAGGTAAGTATTGTTTTAATCCGGAATAAATTTATAAATTACGGTATGTATTATATCAACCGTTTATTGATACTGCAATTCCCATGTTTCTTGCGTGGTTTGCCGCATATTCGGCAAGGTCGCCGGTGCATTCGGGAGTGCCTTCCATCATTTCAATCATACCAAGGCTTGCGTATTTTCCTGCTCCAAGCTTATGGTATTTGATTAAATCCAGTTTTACATGGTTGCCAAGCTTCTTTATAAACTTTAAACGCCCGATAATTTCATCATCACTGTCATTTACACCGGGAATAAGAATCATCCGGACTGTCATTGCCTTACCCATATCGGTAATTCTCATTGCGTTCTCCAAAATCAACTGGTTGTCGACACCTGTATATCTTTTATGAAGAGTCCTGTTCAGGGTTTTAATATCATACAGCACAAGGTCAACCGCCGAAACAAGGGGAGCGAGCTTTTCCCAAGGAAAATATCCTGATGTATCCAAGGCTGTATGCACCTCAAAATCCCGAAGACGGGTAGCAACCTCATAGAAAAATTCGGGCTGCATTCCGGGGTCGCCGCCTGAAAATGTGACGCCGCCACCGGATTGGTCGTAAAATGCCTTATCTCTTAAAAGCCCCGTTACAAGCTCTTTATCTGTTGCAATGCCTCCGATGCGTTCATAAGCGTCATAATAACATACGACAGAACACTCTTCAAGGTCGGCAGTTTCTCGGTCGATATCAAGGCCTTCCTCGGTAAGGCGGATGGCTCCGTTGGACTTTGCGACACAGGCTCCGCAGCCGACACATCTTCTCGGGTGATAAAGGAACTTTGCAGCATCGCCAATCAGCTCGGGATTTGCACACCAAAGACAGCTTAAAGGACAGCCGACGGCAAAAACCGTGGTGCGGATGCCCGGTCCGTCATTTGTTGAGTACCTTTGAAGTTTTGAAATAAATCCGTCCATCTTTTTTACCAGTCAAGCTCGGTCCGTGCGATTATTGCATCTTGTGCCTCGGGTGTGAGCGTTGAAAATAATGCGCAATAACCTGCAACCCGAACCATCAAATCCAAGTATTCACCGGGGTTTTCTTTTGCCCGGCGCAAGGTATCGGAATCTATTATATTAAATTGATTGTGGAAGATGTTTTTAAGCCTTCCCGATTCAATAAACAATGCAAACTTTTCAAGATTGCTGTCCCCGCGAAGAGCTCCCGGAGAAAATTTCATGTTCAAAAGCTGACCGCCTGCCATTTTTTTATTCGGCAGCTTCGAAACAGAGTTTATTACGGAGGTCGGACCGTTTCTGTCGGCACCGAGGCAGGGAGAGGCTCCCTCGTTAAGCGGTTTTCCTGCGAGTCTTCCGTCGGGTGTTGCACCGACGTCAAAGCCGTTTGGTACATAGCTTGTTATATTCGATGTCGACATTGTATACCCGCAGCCGACCGGTCCATGCCCGAATCTGTCGGTTTTTCGCCCGGGAAGAAGCTCGAGGTAGGATTCAAACACAGCGGCAACAATATTATCAACATAATCGTCGTCGTTTCCGAACTTGGGAGCATTTCGGCAAAGCTGACGCACACGGGCACCATCATGTCCTTCAAAATTATCTTTAAGTACAGCTTTTAAGTCGTGTAAGTTTATGGCTTTATCTTCAAAAACAAGCTTTTTGACCGATGCAAGACTGTCGCCGACAACACTCATTCCGATGTTTGACTGGCTGACATAATCGAATTTTGCCCCTCCGTTTTTCAACGTTTTGCCGCGTTCCAAGGAGTCGTCCACCATTGATGAAGCGAATGCGTCGGCATCGTGATATTTAAGAGAACGGTCGCAAACCGTATCACAGTCAACAGCTAGAGAGAAATAATATTTAAGAGCTGTTTTCCATGCATTCCATAAATCATCATAACTTTCATATCCGGCACTTAACTCATTATTACCGGTATTGCCGGCAAAACAAGGCAAGCTTATGCCGGTTGCCGGGTCGGTGCCGTTATTTAACACAATTTCAAAAACTTTTGCAAAATTAATATATGTCATTCCCGTTGCTCTGTGTCCCCACTTACCGGGTATTGCAATTTCAACACAACCCATCGATGCATAGTCGCGTGCGGTTTCCAAATCGATATCCAGTGTCATCATTGCCGGGAGGCAGACTTCGTCGCAGAAAACAGAAGGCATTCCAAAACCCTTGCGGATAAGGCGGGCGCTGTCCAGAATAAAATCGTGAGGTGTTTCTTCCCAAAAGCGGACACACAGGTTAGGCTCGGGCAGCTTACTCAGATTCATTGCTTCAAGGCAAAGATAGCTTAAATCATTGGTTCCGTCCGTTCCGTCCGGCTTCATTCCTCCGATTGTCAAGGCGGAATATAACGGATATCCGCCGCTGTATTCCGTATGCCCCCATGGACGTACCTTGTTGATTGAATTTGTCATTATGAAAAAATGCGTTATTATCTCAAGAGCTTTTTCTTTTGTGATTTTCCCGCCGTTTATATCATTTTCGTAAAACGGTAAAATATACTGGTCGAATCTTCCGAAAGAAAATGAATGCCCGTTACTTTCAATCATCATCAGAAGATGGACGATATAAACTGTTTGAACGGCTTCAAAAAAGTTTCTTGCACCGTTTTCCATAAAATCTCGAAACATTTCGGACAATTCGAGCAGTTCTTTTTTGCGCTTCTCATTGGCTTCACTGTCTGTACATAAAGCTGCACATTTACCAAGCCGTTTACAATAACGTAAAGCGCCGTTCATGGCTATAATAACTGCTTCGTAGAAATCTCTTTGCTCATCGGTAATACCGTCATTTGACAATTTTTTGCGGGCGATTTCTGTAATTCCGCCGAACCCGATTTTCAAAACAAGCTCATGATTCGGGATGATATGCCCATCCCCGGACATTGAAATACCACCACGGTGCAGTACACCTTGTTTTTCGGCAGATATATTTACCGGCGAAAGATTTCTGAGAACTTCATCCTTATGAGTTTTACCCTGCCAGTAACTTTCGAGCTTTTTAAGCCGCTCTTTTGTGTCGTCGGTGATGTTGAAATAATCTCCGCTGCGGTTTTCAAAATCATCGAGCTCACTTATAACCCAATCAAATGAATACTCGGGAAAAATCGGAGCAGCAAAATTTACACTCGCCTGATTTCCGGCAATCAGCGAATCAGGTTCTATATAAACAGTCATTTTATCGAGAATATCCGCAAAAGCTTTTGCACGCCGCATGACAATAGATTCACCCTCGGTACGCCTAAAGCTATCAGTCAGAATCTCAGCCCGCTCCGCACATATAACAGGAATGCGGGCGTTCATTCTCTTTTGCAAATGACCGATACGGTCAATACCGCAATCATCATTTTCAGGCACAAAACTAAGAAATACAGACATGTTGTCCCTCCGATACAGTCATTATACCAAATATTGTGTAAAAATGAAAGAAAAACACAAAGGAACACAAAGGGGACGGTTACATCGCTGCAAAGTGGATTGCGCCGATGGATTGGGCGAATTGGGCTACTGTGTAGTTTGGGGTGGATTTTAGTTGTTTCATTAGTGGTGTGAACGCGAGGTTGTTGTCGCCGGCTTCATATGATATGTCACCTTCATATGACTGTTCGTTTTTATAGTACTTCTCACCTTTACGGGATAGTTCGAATAATTCCGATGCACCTTCCTGCATGAGGGTGAAACATTTTTGGCTTTTTACAAAGCGACCATATAGGATTCTGTTTTTTGCTGCAGGGTTTAACAGGAATTCTGTTTCAAGCCATGTTGCTGCAAGGTACTTGCCGATTTCGCGGAATATTTTTTTTGCTTGCGGCTGTCCGTCATCGGCGAGCTTCATAATGTATCCAAGAAAGGGCTTTCTCATGTCGGTTGGTGACACTACTACATAGATTCCATTTTCTTTTTCTTCAATGAAACCTTTTTCAAACAGCTTCTCATATATATCCGGAGCTTCTTTTTCAAAAAACTCCAATGCAAGCCGGTAAGCACCACTCTGGCTTGCGTACTTTTGCATTGTTCCTGCAATTTCAGTGTTAAAGTTTAATGTACTTCGCAAATCAAAGGGTTTATATTCACATGCCGGGTAGTTTCCCAAATCTATTACGCAGTTATAGATTTCCAGCGGGATTTGCGGAATTTCGCCGTTTTCATCAACCCATCCTGTGCCAAGCTCAGTACCCAGAGTATGTGCAAATACTCCGTTTTTGATTTCATCTGCCCTGTCGCAGTGGGCAAGCTCCACAGCGGCTGTAAATGCCGCAAGGGAGCCGTCATTTGTTTTGTTGATTACAGCGTTTGGTTTGCAGTATTTAAGCAGCAGCTTATCAATATCCAGAAGTTTTGCAAACTCGGCTTCATAATCGGCTGATGCTTTCCTCATTCCGCGGGTTTTAAGAGTTTCACCGCCGACAATTTTATTGTTTATTATCACATCCGGAAATCCGATTCCGATTCCGTCGGGAATATTATCCGCTCCCAGTTTTGAACATAACTCGCTTAAAACAAACTCAATTGCACCGGTCATTTCGCTGACCCTTGTCATGCTTGCGGGATTCCAGTCATATTCAAGCAGTGCAGCTATATTTCCACTTATTGTTCCGACTGCTTTTATATCCGTACCGCCGATATCCAACCCTATCAGAACCGCATCGGAGGATGCTTTAACCGCTTTTTTGTATTTTTGGATTGCATCATTACATGCTTTGCTGTCTGCTGTTTTGCCGTTTTGATTATTGACCTTATTGCCCGCTTTATCACTTGTAAGAACGAACCGAAAAGGAGGGTATCCGAAAGCCGCATTAATACGGTCTGTCACGTTTAAGCATTTCCCGTAACCGCTGCGGTCAGCGTGCCCGCTTTTAACTTGAAATGTATCATTCAACGCAGCACAAAGCTCTTTTATATGCCCGGCATCCTCATCATATTTAATCACTAACTGCTTCCCGCCGTAGGTGGAAATAATATTATATATGTTCGAAAAAAAATACCTGCGTATGAATTTTGATTCCTCCATATCACAAGCTTCGGGAATATGTATGTCCCATGTCTTTGTCTCGCCGGTTGTTGTTTCAATTATACACTCAACTTTTGAATCAAAACATAAAAAAGCGTCTCTCACTTCACTGATATAGACGCTTTCACCATTTTTTGCACGTTTAATAAAGTCCTTAATCATGTAAATGACCATTCCTTTAGTTATTCAATAGGTATATAAGGCACAAAACCAATTCATTTTCCTGTAATCTTGCTCGACAACTCAATCGGGGAGACGGGTTTTCCGTTTTCCAGGACCCGCATATTTCCGCCCGAAACTTCATCAATCAGCATTACTTTTCCGTTTTTATCTTTTCCGAATTCAAGCTTTATATCACAAAGCTCCATGTTTTTTGCAGATAAATCGTCTTTTATTACCGCACATATTTTTTGCATAAGAATCTTTAACTCTGCATATTCACCCGGTTTTAGTACTCCGATGGCAATTAGCGCATCTTCATTTATGAGCGGGTCGCCTCTTTTATCGTCTTTAAGTGTCATTTCTATGACAGCGTCCAGTTCGGTTCCTTCACGGATAAAATCTCCGTATCTTCTGATAAAGCTTCCCATTGCTTTGTAGCGGCATATAACCTCAAGCCCTGCGCCAAAGGGTGTTGCAGGTTTTACGGTCATGTCGTTTTTTTCCGGTGATATTTCCGATGATATATAGTGCGTCGGATAACCTTTAGCCTCCAGCAGCATAAAAAAATGTACGCTCATTAAAAGACCTGCCTGCCCTGCTCCCTCAACGGTTAAGCCGACGGTATTTGCACCGGGGTCAAACTTTCCGTCAGCTCCCGTCATATCGTCTTTGAAAATCAGTTTATAATTCCCGTCATCAAGAATATATACATCCTTGGTTTTGCCTTCAAAAATTTTATTCATTTTGTTGCTCCGATATCGGTTCTGTATTTTTTTCCTTCAAATTGAATTTTTGATATATCATCATAAACAACCTTGCGTGCGTCCTCAAAATTACTGCCAAGTGCGGTAACCGCCAAAACACGCCCGCCGTCGGTAACAAGCTGTAAAGACTGCTCTCCCGGTTGCTCTTCTGCTACAGTACCTGCGTGAAATACGAAACTTTTTGTCTTGGGAATATCTACCTCAAATCCCGTTTCATATTCACCGGGGTAACCCTCGGATGCCAAAACAACACAAACAGCTTTTTGATCACTCCAGTTTATTTTACATCCTGATAGTTTCTTGTCTGTGACTGCCATCATTATCTGACAAAGGTCAGACTCAAGACGCGGAAGTAACGCTTCTGTTTCAGGGTCGCCGAACCGTACATTGTATTCGAGGACCTTCGGTCCGTTATCTGTTAATATTAACCCTATATAAATTACCCCGCAATAACCAAAACCTTCACTTTTTATACCGTCAAGTGTCTTATTCGCAATCTCGTCACCCAAGCCCGGAGTATAATAAGGTGAGGGGGATATACTTCCCATTCCGCCTGTATTTGCACCCATATCATTATCCAAGGCACGTTTATAATCACTCGCCGTTTCCATCGGTATAATTGCTTCACCGTCTGTAAAGCAAAGTAACGAAACCTCCTTGCCTATCAGGTATTCTTCGATGACAACAAGGTTCCCTGCTTCGCCGAATATACCGGTTACCAGCATGTTTTTTAGTGCTGTAATTGCTTCCTCACGGTCCATGCATATAACAACGCCTTTTCCTGCAGCAAGACCGTTTGCTTTTACTACAACGGGAAAGCTGCTGTTTGCAATGAGTTTCTCTCCCTCTTCCATATTTGTAATCACATTATAATTCGCTGTCGGGATGCTGTGTTTCTTCATAAACTGCTTTGCGAAAGCTTTACTGCCCTCAAGCTTTGCAGCTTCTGCACACGGCCCGAATATTTTAAGGTTTCTTTTGTTAAACTCATCCGTTATACCAAGAGTGAGCGGTAGCTCGGGTCCGACAACCGTTATATCAATACCGGTTCGCTCTGCGTAATCTGCGAGCTTATTGACTTCATCAACATTTATCGGTATATTTTCTCCGATTTCTTCTGTACCGCCATTGCCGGGTGCGAAAAATAAATTCACCACAGGGTTTTGCTTTAGCTTCCAGCCTATTGCATGCTCCCGTCCGCCGCTTCCTACAATTAATATTTTCATAAGTCACCTTTTCTGTATTGGTTTATTTATTTGTTCAAATGCTTCGCTTGCGAGGCTATGCATGTGTCAGGGGAGCGGTTCTAATGCTTCGCTTGCGATGCTATGGACACATATCACTGTAAAGTTAACGGGTTTTTCTTAAGGCTGTCAACCTCGCCGTCAGCGAGTGCTTTTACTGCACGGACAAGTACAATATGTTCCTTTTCAAGCACTCTTTTTTGCAAGCTTTCTGCCGTATCGTCCGGTAAAACCGGGACTGTTCCCCGCACCAGTACCGGGCCTGTGTCGATTCCGTTGTCCACTAAATGCGCCGTTGCCCCGGATACTTTTTCACCCGATGCAAGCACTGCCTGATGGACCTTAATCTCGTAAAACCCTTTCCCTCCGAAATCAGGGAGCAGTGCAGGATGGATGTTGATTATTTTCCCGTCATAAGTAGAAATTATTTCGGGAGGTAATATGGAAAGGTATCCTGCAAGCACTATACCATCGGTATTATACGACTTTAGGGTATTGTGCAATAATGCTGTGTCGTTTTTATTTATGACCATATTGTCAATATTGTGCTTTTTTGCCCGCTCCAGTCCAAAAACCCCTTCACGGTCGGATATGACCGGCACAAGCCTTGCATTTGGGATAATGCCACCCTCTACAGCATCAATAACAGCCTGCAGATTTGTGCCCGAGCCCGATATTAATACCGCAAGGTTAAATAATGACAATATCTTTTTCCCCTTCGAAACGTTCTTCAACCGTCCCCAGTATGTACGCCTGCTCACCGATGTTATTAATTACATTTACAATTTTATTTGCATCTTCGGAAGCTACACACAGCGTAAAGCCGATTCCCATATTAAATGTTGAATACATTTCCATATCATCGACATTACCCCATTCTTGAATGAGGTTAAATATCTTATGAACCGGAGCTTTGTCCCTGCTCACCTGAATTTTCAAGCCGTCTGTAGCCAGCATCCGCGGAATATTCTCCACCCAGCCGCCTCCGGTCATGTTTGCCATCCCTTTAATATTAAACCCGGAAGTAAGCATTTCTGTCATTTTTGCATATAATTTTGTCGGTGTAAGCAGAACTTCACCCAGTACTGCATCTAAACTGTCAATTTTTTTATTGTATTTGTACCCTTTATGTTCAACAAGTTTTCTGACAAGGGAAAAGCCATTGCTGTGTAAGCCTGATGATGC
>WQXS01000008.1 GCA_009784725.1 Oscillospiraceae bacterium | reverse complement strand
TGCCCGGTTTTATCCACAGAAAACCTTGTTTTCTGGTCGGGTGGGCATCGGGTGTCGCCAATGCCTCGCAAGCGAGGCTATGCGAGGGCGTGAAAAAGAGGATGTAGTTTTGCTACATCCCCTCTTCGTTTGAAAAATAATCTTGATAAACACCTTGACAAGCGTCATCATACATCAGAAAATCTGTCTTATCAAGAAGCAAGGCAATTTTCAACTATTAATATATAAATGCTTATACTGTACTTTTTTTATTTCAATTATGCCTTGACATTACTATGATAGTTGTTATTTTATACTGTGCATTATATAAATTTCATAAACAACATGATTTTAAGAAGTTGCTCGCTTTATGATGCTACTTCAACTCACAAAGTTTTGCTAGTCTTTAATTTTACAGAAAACGCTTTTACTTTTTTACCTTAAAATATGAAAGAATCTGCTTTATGTGTTGAATTATATGTATCCCGATAAATCCGCAGCCTATACGGCCGAGTACACCGTGAAGTCTTCCAAGCCCATGTGAAAATGAACCTGTACTGAGGTAATTAAATGCAGCTATGATTCCGGCTGCGAAGACAATGGTCCATATTAAAATTAAAAGAACATCAACTATATATTGAAGCTTTATTTGTATTTTAAGCTTCCCAAACTTCTCTGCCATTTTTATAAATGGTCGAAAGTTTAATATAAAATGCACTATGAATAGTATTGAAAAAATACTTCCTACAGTTATATGAAAAGTCGGGTCACCGTCCCATCGTAACAATGATAGGACAATAAATACCAACATGGCCATATCTACAGTAATTTTTACAGGTTTCATATTACATACAGTACCTTTAGTTTACTTATTAGCTACAAGCATAACTGAATTTCCATTGTTGCGCCACACTTCTTTTACATCTTTAAAACCTGCTGCCAAGAGCATTTTTATTTGATTTGATACAGTACAAGGCGTATCGTAGTGGTATTCATTATCGTCAATGATACCCTGCTCGGATTTCAAGCGTTCATATTCAGAGAAATAGAACTCCTCCAGCTCTTGTGCGTTTCCATTTTTTTCCTCAGATAACATGTAATCATTTTCAATATAAAGACCATCAGTTTTTAAACAATTATATATTCTACGGTACAACTCGATTTTAACATCATGTGAGTAATGATGTAATGTCATTACAGATAATGCGGCATCATAAAGGTCAATACCAAAGTCATAATCCAAATAACTTTCGCAATGTAGTGTAATATTTTTACCGCGATATGTTTCCCTGAGAATTTTTAACATATTATCAGCAATATCCAACCCGGTTACTTCAACGTTCGGAAAGCGTTTAAATATCTCTTCAAGTTCAAGACCTGTACCAATACCAAAATCTATTATAGTTCTTGTATAGTCAGGCAGAAATGAAGCTATTATGTTTTTCGATTCGATTCCACCAACATGCTCAAGATGAACTTTGTTGTAGTCAAGTGAGCGTTCATTAAAAAAGGCACTCATTTCTTCTAATAATTCCAACAATTACCTCCCAAAATATAAAGAACACACAAATCTGGTTTTTTCATACTATATCAGAAAATATAGCATTATATTGAACTTCTGTCCATTATGGTTTTATAACAGCAGTCATTATGATATACTGCAATTATTGTTATTACATAGATATTGGGAGGTATAAATATGTCTGAAAGAGAACAAATACTTACGGAAGATGCTCCGGCGGCGGTGGGTCCTTATTCCCAGGGGATTAAGGTTGGCGGTTTGCTTTTTATTTCCGGACAGTTACCGATTGATATGAAGACAGGGGAGTTTCCGGAAACAATCGGAGAACAGACAAAGTGCTGCCTGCAAAACCTTGATGCAATAGCTCATGAGGCGGGGACAACCATTCAAAATGCGGTAAAGCTTACGGTATTTCTAACCGATATGAATGACTTTGCAGAAGTAAATACAGCATACACAGAATTCTTCCCCGGAATACCACCTGCACGTTCATGCATAGCAGTCTCGGCTCTCCCCAAAAATGCAGAAATAGAAATCGAAGCGATAGTGGCTTGTTAGGGTGATAATAAAGCATAGTATCAACATGAGTGACAGGAGAATTAATGTTTATCAGAACCGTACCGCAGTGGTGCGGTTTTGCATTGTGATTAATTATGAGATATATTTTAAATAAATTTAAATTAAATGGAACAAAACACATTGCCGGCGGGTTTATAGTGTAGAGGGTTATGATTCTCCATTAAAATGAAAGGTGAAAATATGCTGGAACAGTTATATCGTGAAAACCGGACTGTGATGCTTCAAAGAGCACTTGGTATTCTTGGCGATCAACAATTGGCCGAGGATGCTGTACATGATGCATTTATCAGGATAGCACGGCATATAGGACGTATTAAAAGCATGCCCTCCGATGAACGGCGCTATTTATGTCTGACCATTGTTAAAAACGTAGCTCTTAACATGCTGCGTGACAGAAAAGAAACGGTTGAGTTGGCGGAAACCATGCAGGCAGTCTCATGTGAGGTAATTCTCGGTATGGATATAACAGCTGCAATCAACATGCTGGAAGAGGGACACCGCAACGTTGTACTGTTGCGTCTGCGATATGGTTTTGGCACCGCAGAAACTGCGAAGCTGCTTGGCATCAAGCAGGGAACGGTTCGGAGCCGTCTGAACAGGGCAAGAGTATTTTTACGTGAAGCGTTGAAATGAGAGGTGATTCAAAATGAAATTATCCAATGATTTAAAATTAACCCGTGCTCTGAAAGAATACGAGTTAAACGATTTAGTTGCATCGGCCCCTGTAACATTCAGCGGGGAATTTGATGCGAGAATGGATAAGCTTATATATCAAAAGCAACGAAGCTATAATATGCGTGTGTTTTTTAAATACACCTTATCGTCTTTTATCATCATAGCATTAATCGGATCGTTATTTTTCCTGTTATTGCAACAGCAAGGTACAAATGACGAACTAAACTCACTGCAGGACCAAGCGCATGTACTCACTGTGCCGGCAGCGCGCGGGAACATTTATGACCGTAACGGCATACTTTTGGTATCAAGCCGGTTATCAAGTATTGATAACTCTTATATCCGTGAATATCACACAGAATACGCCTCGCATATACTGGGGAATGAGGGAGCAGAACTCTCTTTTGATGAAATACTACGCGGCACAGAAGGGAAGCAAATTGCTGAGGTGTCTGAAGATGGAACAGTCTTGGATTCTGAAGTGACCGATGAACCGGTTCCGGGTCAGCATGTGTACCTGACGCTTGACATTAAATTGCAAGAAGCAGATGAAAATGCATTGCGTGAACAAATCGAAAGTATAAACCGTGAGCGTAAGAGTCTTGGGCATGATGACTCGGAGCTTATACCCGGCGGAGCTGTTGTTGTAGTTGATGCCAATACCGGAGAGATACTTGCCGCCGCTTCATATCCGACTTTTGACCTGACAAGTTTTGACGAGAACAGGGAAAGTTTACAATCGGATAATACATATCCAATGCTTAACAGGACTACACAGGGTTTATACAGACCCGGTTCAACATTTTATATGGTCACAACTCTTGCCGGGTTTCGTAATCTTCCGAGTGTAAAACCTCGCGATTACGTGGTTGACGATACAGGCATATTTGACAAATATGAAAGCAGCGGATTCGTGTTAAACTGCTGGATTTATGATATACATGGAATCGGGCATGGACCGCTGGATATTGTACAAGCTCTTGAATGCTCGTGTGACTTTTATTTCATGCAATTAGCCGACTGGTTTGGTGCAGAAGCCGGAGCCGGTAAACTTGCAGATGCCGCAAATGAGTTTGGGCTTGGAGTTGCGACAGGTATCGAAATTCCCGAAAACGAAGGGCATCCGGCACTTCCGGCTGTCAAAGAAGAAGTCACCGGAGATAACACATGGTATGTTGTTGATACTAAGCTTTCGGCATTCGGAAAGGGTTATAACAGCTTTACACCTGTACAGCTGGCAAACTACGCCGCAACAATAGCAAACGGCGGGACACTCTATTCACTTTCTCTTTTGCAAAGTGTAAAAAGTTCTGATAACTCGCAGGAGCTTATCACATACAAACCAACCATCCGTAATATAATTGAAGAAAGAGATATAATAGAAATCATTCAAGAAGGCATGACTGCAGCATCAAGAGGCAGAGACGGCACGGCACGGTCTGTTTTCGGAGACTATCCAATTAATGTCGCTTCAAAAACAGGAACAGTGCAGACAGATGAGCACAATTATATCGATGGTGTTTTCGTCGCATATGCTCCTGCCGAAAACCCCGAAATTGCAATTTCGGTGGTCCTTGAAAAAGGCGGTTCCAACGGTGCAATCATAAAAATATCAAAAAATATTTTCGATTACTACTTTAATATAACAAATAGGTGAAAGCCGATAAACAACTTTAACAGCCAATTTATAGTAAAATGCAAGTTATATCCAAATTAAAAACTTGCATTTTATTTATTATTATGTATAATTAGAGCGAATATTGATGTCAAAATAGTAACAAGATGTTGCAGTAAAAGTTTTATTGCAATAAATTTGTTACCGAACAGCCAACCGGAGGTAATAATCAGCGATGTTCAGAAATCGGTTAGTTAAGATAAAATCAGCCGCTCTTGCCATGATAATATTTTTTTCTCTAATTACGCCGACCATAACAGGGTTTGCAGATGCTTTAACATTAAATGAAGCGCCTGCTGTTAACGGTGTTCAAATAATTAATCCGTCGCAGTCACAAATCAACAAGCTCAGAGCGGAAAAGAAAGAATACGAACGTCGGAAAACCGAAGTTCAGGAAAAAATCGATGCCACCGGATTTGAACTTCAAAGCGAACTAGGCAAAAAAGAAGTTCTTGACGAGCGAATTTTACTTACAAGTCTTGAAATTGAAAACATTAATGAAACTATTGACCAGTTTTATTTACTTATAAGAGAAAAAGAATATGAAGTACATTTAGCTCAAGGCAGAGAAGAAACCCAGCTGCAAAAATACAGAACCCGTGTCCGTGACATGGAAGAAAACGGGATAATTTCATATCTTGAAATAATCTTCGACTCCACAAGCTTTTCCGATTTACTTGCACGATTGGATTTTATTGTTGACATTATGCGTTCCGATGAAAAAACATATTCAAACCTCCAAGCTGCAAGAACTGAAACCGAAGCTATTAAGGCAGACCTTGAAGAAACAAAAGACGAGCTGGATATAGAAAAAGAACAGCTTGATGAAAAGAAAATCGAACTGGATGAACAGCTTAAAGAAGCGCATGAAATGATTCTTAAGCTTGAAGATGATATTGAAGCAGAACAGGCATTATATGACCTTCTTGTAGATGAGGAAGAACGGGTTCAAAATGCTATTAATGTAGCTGTTGCAGCACTCAGAAGACAGCAGGCACTGGACAGACAGCGCCGTGAACGTGAGTTGCAACGTCAAAGAGAACTGCAGGGAAATACCGGAAACACAGCCAATAATAACACAACCGGTGAAAACACAACCGGTGAAAACACAACCGGTGAAAACACAACCGGTGCAAGCCCGGGTAACGAAAATAACAGCGGGACAGGCGGAACCGGGCAATTTATGTGGCCGATGAACGGACCGATTTTAAGCAGATTCGGACCAAGAAGCGGAAGAATGCACTCCGGTCTCGACATAGGCGGGCCGCATGGTGCAAGTGTTGTTGCCGCAGAGTCGGGAACAGTTATTACTGTTTCTCATCAACAAAGCTACGGGAACTATGTAGCGATTTCTCATGGAAACGGTATCACAACATTATATGCTCACCTCACCTCCAGCTCAGTAAAAAGAGGTGACTATGTAACCAGAGGTCAGCAAATCGGGCTAAACGGCTCAACAGGAAACGCAACGGCACCGCATGTCCACTTTGAAGTGTCTGTAAACGGAACAAGGGTAAACCCGGAACCATATTTGTCCTAATTATTATCCATAAAATACGAAACTAATATCAAATAATAACATTGATTTTATTCAAATAAACAGCAAAATAAATAATAAATATTGATAAAATAGTCCATTTGGACGATGTGCAAAATACCATACGGCATTAAAATAAATGCCGATGGTATTTTTTTTATCGGGAGGACAGGTTATGAAGAACTTAAAAGTAGCGGCAAAACTGATAACCAGCTTTTTGATTATTGCCGCCTTGACCGCTATTGTCGGTGTTGTCGGAATATACGGAATGTTGCAAATCAATGCTTCGTTTGATGATATGTATGAGATGCAGACAATCCCTATGCCGGATCTGAGCAAGGCAATTGAAATGCTGCAGCGTCAGCGTGCAGGCATGAGAGAGATGATTATCGGCGCTGCCGTCGGCGACAGCGAGATGATTGAAACTGCGCGCAAAAATGCAGACGGATATGATGAAATCATGAAAACATCATTGGATGCATATTATCTTACGATTCGGGCACCCGAAGCAAAAAGGCTTTTTGAAGAAGCGCGGACTATTTATGAAGAACAGTTCCGTGCCGGTTTTATGCGGATATATGAAGAGGCAACAAGCGGAACTGAGGCAAGTGAGTTGTATCACATTTTAAGGGAATATACCGAAGCAACCAATAAAATTGTTGAAAATTTTGATGTATGCTTTTCAATGAAAATAGATACATCTGCAAATGCGGCACAATCTGCATCAGACACAGCAGACATGCTTTTATACATAATAATCGGCGTACTTATTATTGCACTGGCTTCCGCTGTTTTTCTTGCACTTTATATATCAAGGCTTATCAGCAAACCTCTTGCTGTGCTTTCCGCCTTTATGAAAAAAGCAGGTACCACCGGAGATATAGTTCTTACCGAAGATGAAGCAGGCAAGCTAAAAACGTTTTCAATTATTAAGGATGAAATAGGGCAGACAATTGCAGATTCTACCTTGTTTATAAACCATGTAAACTATGTTGCAAAAGAGCTTGAAACAATTGCAAACGGAGACCTTACTGCAAGCGTGAAGCTTTTATCGGATGCCGACACAATGGGTTCATCGCTTTCACATGTTGTCGACAACTTAAATAATATGTTCGGAGGAATCAGAACATCAACCGCACAGGTATCTACAGGTGCAAAGCAGGTTGCGGACGGAGCCCAGTCTCTTGCACAAGGCTCAACAGAACAGGCCTCATCGATAGAAGAACTTTCAAGCTCAATTACCGAAATAGCAAGCAAAACAAAAGAAAATGCAGAAATTGCAAGCCGGACTTCAAAGCTTTCCGAAACAATTAAGCAAAATGCATTAAAAGGCAGCAACCAAATGGATGAAATGATAACGGCTGTTAAAGAAATAAACGAAGCAAGCCAGTCTATCAGCATGATAATAAAAACTATTGATGATATAGCATTTCAGACAAATATACTCGCTCTTAATGCAGCAGTTGAAGCAGCGCGGGCGGGACAGCACGGTAAAGGGTTTGCCGTTGTTGCCGAAGAAGTCCGGAACCTTGCATCCAAAAGTGCCGAGGCGGCAAAGGATACGGGTGATATGATTCAAAATTCCATGGAAAAAGCCGAGCTAGGTTCACAAATAGCGGGAGGAACAGCCGAAAGCTTAAAAGAAATTGTTTCGGGTATCAGTGAGTCCGGTGAGCTTATAACAGAAATCGCAAAAGCGTCCGAAGAACAATCACTCGGGATATCTCAAATCAATATAGGCATTGACCAGGTTGCTCAAGTCGTTCAGCAAAACTCGGCAACTGCGGAGCAAAGTGCAGCAGCTTCGGAGGAAATGAGCAGTCAGTCAACCATGCTTGAAGAGCTCATTTCACAGTTTAAACTGAAGGCACACAGCAACATGGTCAATGCCCTTCCTCCAACTCAGCAGGACAGCTTCCTGCCGCCGGCTGAAACCGGAAAAATCTATCCTGATGAAATGGCTTCCGGGGAGTTTGGAAAATATTAGCCTCTCTGAATCGCTTACCGACCCCCTCGGTAACCGGTATTATGCATTGCTCGCCTTCACCTTGAGGGCGGGCAATCACAGGATTTAAACCGAAAGTGAGATTATTGTCTATGCACAAAAAAGATTCAAAAAGCAAACGTCTGATAAAACCGGCATATTTGTTTTTAACAATTATTATGCTGCTGTCAGTAGCTACACCCTTTATTACATCACTTGCATCAACACTTTTTTACAGTATTGATTATGCCGGCAGAGAAGCTGACCCCGACACATCGGCACCTGCGAATATGGGTTTTCTGGATATACCAAAGCTGCACGACGGGCGAATCTGGACAGATAAAAGTGTAAATGTCAACACAGCCCCGGGAGCGGACGATTTCATTGTTACATTATCGGCGCTAAGTCAATCATTTTCTTTATACGACGGTTATGTTATTCCGACAGATACCGTTTTTATTATTGATGTATCGGGAAGCATGTACATGGAAAGTATCGCAGGCCGTCCGAGAATTGCCGTACTGGTTGAAGCTCTGAATGAAGCGGTCGGAATACTTCTTGATGCTAACGCTCAAAACAGGATTGCCGTAGCTGCCTACGGCGGCAGAACAGGCGGGTTTTCAAGAGCCGAGTATGTAATTCCGCTCGGTCGTCCCGAGCTGATACAGGGAGCAGCAGACTTTTTTACATACAGACCGGGAAGCCCGAATAATTATGTCGATGTTAATACCACAAACAGAAATACAACTTCGGTGCTTGTTCAAGGTTCTACTCCGACGCAGCGGGGAATATTGTACGGGTCAAGTATTCTGGAAAATGCAGACGAACTTACAATTCCTGCACTGACACCTACAGGTGAGCCCTTTACCGACCCCGCCGGAACACAATTTATGGTGACAAGAAAGCCGAACTTTATTCTGATGACCGATGGTGAACCCACAATGGCATGGAGTGACTATTTATTCACCGCAGACCCGACGGACACAAATCAGACTCACGGTGACGGAAGCAACGGGGAAACAGGCGTAAGCCTGCTCACGGTACTTACGGCTGCACACAGAAAAAGGCTGGTATATCAGAGATATTACGGGAGCAACCCTTTGCATGATCCGACCGTATTAAATTACAGCGGTTTAAATGATGAACCTGTGGGCTTTTATACAATAAGTCTTAATGATGTTCCCGCACCACTGTTGATTTCGGCAACAATGCTCCCGTTTGATCAGGCAAATGTTTCGGCGGACGGTAATGCCGATTTGGCATATCCCGATGCAAACGGCGATACAATTGCAGGACCTTATCCGTCAGGCCCTCCGCTCAATGCCCCGATTATATCAATGGGAGAACAGCTGCGTGATTTTATAACCTCCGGGACTTTAAGCTTTTTTGCACAGTTCAGGCTTGTTTATCCGAATTATATATGGCAGGATGCAACAATAAATAACAGTGAAGCGTTAACACTTGATGAGCTTGCATTTGCCGATGCATTTTTCCCTGCAAATGATTTACAGACGCTAAGAGATGCGTTTGCGTCAATTGCGATTGATTTACAAAGAGAAAGTTACTCGGGAGCTACTTCAAGCGAACCCGGTGAAGAAGAGTTTGACGGCTATCTGGTATTCTCGGATGTATTGGGGGAATACATGGAGTTTAAAGGAATCACCGGATTTGAATTTGACAATACCGCTTTTAACAGAAACGGATTTGCAGAAGCAATTATTAATAACACGGGCGGAGCAAGGACAAGATATGAAGATATTCTGTACCGCCATATGAACTATGGAAACATGCCCGGTGTCCATGAATATGACAGTATACGGTATATTCAAAAAGAAAGAGTTTCAGCGCTTATTGAATCAAATATTGCATCAGGGAGTCTTGCCGCAAACAATTGCATAAGGTATTACGCTTACGGGAACAGAGATTTTGCAGGCAGCTTTTACAACACGGACGGTTCACCTGCAACAATACCCGAAAGAGGAGTTGCGGAAGTAAAAGTATATCCGATGTGGGGTACATTAAATACGGCAGTACATACAGGCGGAGCAACCGATCTGATGTATATAACGTTTCATGTAGTAACAGCTCTTGAAAATAACACTTTGTTTGAAGAAATATTCAACAACGACCCTGCAGGTAATCCTTTGAACAGAACACTTCGAAAGGGTGACCAAATGGTACGCTGGTATATCCCGGCAGTTTTGATACCGCAGCGCAAGGTTGACAGGGATACCGGCAGTGTAACGGGAAACAAGCTTCCGGTCCGTGTTAATTACAAGGTGGGCTTAAGTGATGAAATGGTAAAAACCGGTGTTTCCGACTCATACAGGGCTTTACACAAAAAAAGCGGTAATAATGTATATTTCTACACAAATCAATATCTTATGAATGTTAGTATGTCTTTCTTTCAACCGCATATGCTTAACCCGTTTTATCAAACAGGACGGCCGGGGATGAATGAAAGAGAGGTGGCAAAGGCATCAAATCCGACAGAAACAGCTCCGCATGTAACATTAAACAGGTTTGCTTACATACCCGGAGAGGGACGTACCGATATGCAGCAGCTCGGAAATAACGGAAGACTGACCGCAGAGCTGATTGAAATAGAAAGAGCTCCTCAAACAGGAACTATTAACAGGTCATCACTATATATTTATATGTTTTATGCAAGTCTTGTCTTTATCGGGATTGCAGCCTTGGGTTTTATCGGGGAAAGATATATATTTAATAAAAAGAATAGGAAAAAGCGCGATAAAAAATAAATAGAATTTATCATCCCGGGGGAACAAAGAGCACAAGGGGACGGTTCTCTTGTGCTCTAATGTATTCAAAACAAAGGCTGTTGCACATTCATTTTGCAACAGCCTCTTATTTCGGTATTATTAATTCTATTTTTTAAGTGCGTTTTCCAAATCCTTGACTTTACCTTCAAGTGCTGTTACAACCTTGTGGATTTCGTCGGCAGCTTCACCTTCGAGTTTTTCGGCTTCGGCTTTGAGTTTTGCAATCTCGGCATTTACTTTTGCAACTTCATCCTTTGCATCGTCAATACCTTTGCGTGTTTCGTTCCTGATGGCTGTTTCTGCATTTTCGAGAGCGCCTCTTGCTGCGGCTGCAATAGTATTAAATTCCGATGCGGCTGCGGCTTCAAGCTTTGCAATTTCATTTTCTACTTTTGCGAGCTCTGCTTTTGCGTCTCCGACAAGTGTTTTTGCTTCGTCAATAACTTCCTGCTTAACTTCTCCTGCAGAACCGCATGCTGCGACTACAAGTGAAAGAGCCATTGCAAGCATAACGACGAGAACAATACTGATTCTTTTTTTGCTTAATTTCATAACTTTCCCAATCTTCCTTTCAAAATCTGTTTTTTTCTATATATATTGCGCTTATAGTGAAATTCTCAAAATAAAGCAATATCATGGTACAAAATATACCTCCATATTTATAACATTAAAAGCGTACCTAATGTGTACCAAAAATCACAAAAACTAAAGAGATAAACCAAGCAGGAAGCATACGCCTGAAAGAGAGAGTAAAAAAAAGGTGGATAAAAGGGGAACAAAAACTTGACACAAGGGTGTTTATAGCTTATAATCACTTGGCTGTGTACATCACCCTGAAAATAAATACGTAAGGGGTCGTTATGATTATCGATCTGAGAGAGATAATTGGTGTTCCCGGCGGAAAGGTATCATTTGATTTCGAGCCCGATATGTCGGAGGCGGCAGGCGGTTCAATCAAGAGGATACAAAAGCCCTCGAGAGCAGCGGGAAGCGTTACGAATACAGCAGGAATACTGACGTTTTCGGCGAATGCAGATGCAATCTGCGAATGTGTCTGCGCAAGATGTCTTAAAGAGTTCGAATATCCCGTACACAAAGTTATTTCGGCGAATCTCACTGAAGGGGGAGAAGGGGAAAACCCGGATGGTTACTTCCTTCAGGGAGACAAGGTCGACGCAGAAGAAATAATAGTCACCGAATTTATCTTAAATACAGACGACACGTTGCTGTGCAGCGAAGATTGCAAAGGCTTATGCCAGCAATGCGGAGCAGATTTAAACATTAATAAGTGCAAATGCAAAAAAGAGATTGACCCGCGGCTTGCAGTTCTGGGTCAGCTGCTTGAAGAATAAAGAATATTAATACCGGGAGGTGTTTACAAATGGCGGTACCAAAAAGTAAGGTTTCAAAAGCAAGAAGAAATAAAAGACGTTCATCTCATTGGAAGCTTGAGACTCCCGGACTTTCCAAATGCTCCAAATGCGGAGAACTCCGTATGCCGCACAGAGCTTGCAAAGCTTGCGGAACATACAATGGCCGTGAAGTTTCATAATTGTGCCGCAATAAAAGCGGGGATGTACCCCGCTTTTTTTATGTTCAGGTAAGGGTATTATATGAATGCAGTCGTTAAACTAGTCAGACCCGACAGTATAGTTTCCGGTTCAATCATTAATCATGGTGATGCATTGCGGAAGATCAACTGCAATACGATTAATGATATTTTGGACTATGAATATTACTCATACGATAACAGACTGCTACTTGAATTTATTTCTCCGGACAAAAAAATCAAGCTGATTAATATAAAGAAACCTGAAGGTGCAGATTTAGGGATAGAATTTGAAAAGCCGCTTATGGATGATGAAAAACATTGTGCTAATAAGTGTATTTTTTGTTTTATAGATCAATTACCCGCCGCAATGAGAGAATCGCTTTATTACAAGGATGATGATGTCAGATTATCTTTTTTTCAGGGTAATTATGTTACGCTGACCAACTTGTCCCGCAAGGATATTGAAAGGATAATCGCGTTGCGTATCAGCCCTGTTAATGTATCGGTCCATACTCTTAACCCAAAACTGCGCTCTTATATTCTCGGCAACAAAAAGGGTGGTGCCGGACTCGATTCGCTTAAGGCTCTTGCGGGAGCGGGGATTGAACTTAACTGCCAAATTGTATGCTGTCCGGGAGTTAATGACGGATGGAAGCTTGCAAGGACTATTGAAGGGTTAATCAGGCTTGGCCCGGGTATTAAAAGTGTCTCGATTGTTCCAGCAGGTCTTACAAAACACAGAGAAGGTTTGACAAAGCTGCACCCGTTTACTGCGGCACTAGCAAGGCAGACAATCAGAAGAGTCGAATATTACGGGGAAAAGTGCTTGAAAAAACGCGGCTCGAGAGTTTTCTTCTGTTCCGATGAACTTTATATGCTTGCAGGCTTTAAGCTTCCCGGAAATGAGTTTTATGAAAATTATCCCCAGCTGGAAAACGGCGTTGGAATGATGCGGTTGTTTATAAGCGAATTTGAAATTGCCTTAAACAGAGCGGACAGGCATTCTATAAAAGACGGGTATACAATGCAAACTGTTATAACAGGCTGTCTTGCAGTAAAATATTTAACAAATCTTTTAAAAACAGCAAAAGAAAAATATGATAAAATCGAGTGTGAAGTTATAGGTATAAAAAATGACTTTTTCGGTGAAAGCGTCACTGTTTCCGGGCTTGTTACCGGCGGGGACATAATCGGGCAGCTTAAGGATAAAAGCTTGGGGTCAAGAGTACTTATTCCCGGAAATATGCTGCGGGCCGGAGAAGATATTTTTCTTGACGATATCACGGTTTCACAATTATCATATGAACTTGGAGTACCGGTTCATATTATTAAACCAAACGGAGCGGATTTATTAAACGCTATTCTGGAAACACAACAGGAGATATAGATGCCAAGAAATCTTGTAGCAATAGTAGGCAGACCGAATGTAGGCAAATCGACCTTGTTTAACAGGCTTGTCGGAAAACGCCTGTCCATTGTTGAAGATACACCGGGGGTAACAAGAGACAGGTTATATGCAACAACGGACTGGAACGGCAGGGAGTTTGATTTAATCGACACCGGCGGGATTGAACCTGCTGCAGATACGGAAATGCTGATATTTATGCGGGAACAGGCAATGCTTGCGATAGAAATGACAGATGTCATTGTTTTCGTGACTGATTTTACCACCGGAGTAACCGCAGCGGATGCAGATGTAGCCAGAATGCTTCAAAAATCAAGGAAACCTGTTTTACTTGCTGTAAATAAAATGGATTCAACAGGCAGAGAAAATCCCGATATATACGAATTTTATTCACTCGGACTCGGTGACCCGATTTCCGTATCGGCAGCTCACGGTCACGGAACGGGCGACCTGCTTGACGAATGTGTAAGACTTCTTCCGCCGGAAACAGGAGATGCTCCGGATGATGATGTAATACGGGTTGCAGTAATAGGCAAACCAAATGCGGGTAAATCGTCACTGATAAATAAAATCCTCGGTGAAACAAGGGTAATCGTAAGTGATCAGGCAGGGACAACAAGGGATGCAGTAGATACTCCTTTTGAAAATAAGAACGGAAAATATGTTTTTATAGACACAGCAGGTCTCAGGCGAAAGTCAAAAATCGACAACAGGATTGAACATTACAGTGTGCTGCGTGCGAAAATGGCGATAGAACGCTCGGATGTATGTATAATAATGATAGATGCCCGTGACGGTGTTACCGAACAGGATACAAAAGTGGCAGGACTTGCACATGAAGCGGGTAAAGCAAGTATAATAACAGTAAATAAATGGGATTTGATTGAAAAAGAAACAGGTACCATGGAGGAAATGCGAAAGGATGTATTAAACGGTTTCAGCTATATGACATATGCTCCCGTTTTATTCATCTCTGCTTTAACAGGGCAGCGTGTTTCAAAGCTGTTTGAGCTTATAAACTTTGTCTTTGAACAGACAAATACACGGATATCAACGGGAACACTTAACAGTGTGCTTGCCGATGCAACTGCACGTGTTCAGCCGCCGACCGACAAAGGGAGAAGGCTTAAGATATATTATATGACACAAACAGGTGTACGGCCTCCGACATTTGTATGTTTTTGTAATGAATCAAAGCTGTTCCATTTTTCATATCTCAGATATCTGGAGAACCGGATACGCCGGGTATTCGGTCTCGAAGGAACCCCGATCCGCATGATAGTCAGACAAAAAGAGGATTGATGCCATGTTCATTCTGCTGATATTAATTACAGCCGTACCTGCCTATGTGCTTGGCAGTGTAAACGGTGCAATAATCACATCAAAGATGCTGTACCGCAAGGATATCCGCGATTTCGGGAGCGGAAACCCCGGGCTTACGAATTTCTACAGAACATTCGGGCTTGGCGGATTTATTCTTGTTGTGATAATTGACGTTGTAAAAACAATCGCCCCTGTTCTGTTCGGAGGTTGGTTGTTTGCACATTTTACGGGAATGGTTCTTACGGAAGTCGGGCCTCTTTACCGGTATTTTGATTTGGCATACTTCGGTCAGGTGCTTGCAGGCTTTTTTGTTATGCTCGGTCATTGCTTCCCGCTTTTTTACAAGTTTCGCGGAGGAAAGGGAATAACGGCGATAGGCTGCATAGTAATAATTGTTGACTGGAGACTTGCTCTTATCTCATGGGGTGTTTTTATTCTGATAGTGCTTATAACAAGGTATGTATCGCTTGGAGCGATACTCGGGTCTGTTGCGTTTTCGGTTTCAATGTATTTATTCAACGTAGGCGGGCTTGCGGAGCATACGATTGTTATAATGTGCGTACTGCTGGTAGTATTGAGGCATACACCGAACATTAAACGCCTTGTTAAAGGCGAGGAATCAAAACTGACACTGAAGCGCAGTAAGGAGCGAAAAGAATGAAGACAACAGTTTTCGGCAGCGGTTCATGGGGGACATCAATTGCTTTGCTTTTAAACGATAACGGATATGATGTTACACTTTGGTCCAAATTTGAAGAAGAAAGTAATATCTTAAGTGACACCCGGGAAAACCCGCTTTTAAAGGGAGTCGTAATACCGGATAAAATCAACATAACATCCGATATAAACGAAGCAGTAAGTAATGCGGGAGCTGCAGTAATTGCCGTACCATCTTACGGGCTTCGGGAAACAGCACAAGCACTTTTAGGCAGGCTTGAGGATGATTGTGTTATAATCTGTATGTCAAAGGGCATTGAAAAAGATACATCAAGTCTCTTTTCTTCTATCCTCAAGGAAACCTTCGGAGAATCAGCTTCAATCGCAGCAGTATCGGGTCCGACTCATGCCGAGGAGGTTGCAAGGAAGGTACCGACAGCATGTGTTGCCGCATCGGAAGATATATCGGTTGCGATGCGTGTGCAAAACCTGCTGATGAATGATTATCTTCGTGTATATACAACAACGGATGTTGTTGGCGTTGAGCTCGGCGCAGCCTTAAAAAACGTTATAGCACTCGGTGCGGGAATCAGTGCAGGACTCGGTTTCGGAGATAATACAATGGCGATGCTCATAACAAGAGGGCTTGCCGAAATGGCGGAGCTTTGTGTTAAAATGGGTGGGCGCAAGGAAACGCTCGCAGGGCTTGCGGGCCTCGGAGATTTAATTGTGACATGCATGTCTGAATACTCAAGAAACAGGCGTGCCGGTGTTTTTATCGGAAACGGGTTAAGTGCACAGGATGCAATGACTAAAACCGGAGCGGTTGTCGAAGGATATTACGCTGCGAAGGCTGCTAAGGAGCTATCGGAAAAGGTTGATGTCGATATGCCGATTTGCCTTGAAACATACAGGGTGCTGTACGAAAACAAACCGCCGAAGGTTGCACTTCGTGACCTCATGGGAAGAAGCAGAAGAAGCGAGCAAAGCACAGGCGAGGAGATATGGGTGACTTAAAAAGCTATCTGAATAGCCTGAAAACAAAGCGGGTTGCTGTAGTCGGTGCGGGTATAAGCAATACACCGCTTATTAAGCTTCTGCTTGATGCAGGAATAGATACGACAATATGTGACAAAAGCACTATTGATGATATAGGAGATGAAAATATCCGCTCCTATAAGGAAAACGGTGCGAAACTGAAGCTCGGAGAAGACTATCTTGAGAATTTGTCACAGGACATAATTTTCAGAACGCCGGGACTTATGCCGTCAAACCCGTTTTTGAGCAAAGCTGCTGAAAACGGAGCAACTCTGACAAGTGAAATGGAAGTATTTTTTGAGCTTTGTCCATGTAAAATTATTGCGGTAACAGGCAGTGACGGTAAAACAACAACAACATCAATCATAGCGGAGCTGCTCCGAAATGAAGGGAAAACCGTCCATGTCGGAGGGAATATAGGAACACCGCTGCTCGGCAGGGTTGATGAAATAAAAAACACCGATATTGCAGTTATTGAACTTTCATCATTTCAGCTTATAACAATGAAAAAAAGCCCGGGTACGGCGGTTGTGACAAATTTATCACCGAACCATCTTGATGTTCATACCGATTTACATGAATATGTTGATGCAAAAAGCAATATTTTTATTCATCAAAGGAAAGCAGACCGGGCTGTATTTAATTTTGACAATACTGTAACAAATCATTATTCAAAAATTGCCCCGGCAGGTGATGTGAAACTCTTCAGCCGTTTTAATAAAGTCAAAAACGGTACGTATTTAAGAAACGGGATAATTTATGAATCGAAAAATAATGAAGCAACCGAAATAATGCATTCGGATGAAATAGTTCTGCCCGGTACACATAATATTGAAAATTACCTTGCTGCAATTTCTGCAGTTTCGGGTATCGTAGGCCAATCGGCAATTAAAAAAACAGCAAACAGCTTTTACGGAGTGGAGCATCGGATTGAGTTTGTAAGAGAATTAACCGGAGTAAGATATTATAACGACTCAATAGCCTCAAGTCCGAGCCGTGCAATAGCAGGGTTAAAGGCATTTTCGGAGCGTGAGGGAAATTATGTTCCGGGTAATAAGCGTAAAATAATATTAATAGCAGGCGGTAAAGACAAAGGAATAGAGTTTGACGAGCTTGGGATTGAAATCAATGCCCGTGTGAAAACCCTGATTCTTACGGGTACTGCCGCAGAACAGATACGCCGGGCGGTTAATGATGCACCAAACCGGAATATTGCCGATAACATGGAGGAGTTCCATCAACCGCAAATTCACCATGACCCCGATTTTACAAAAGCAGTAGAAATGGCAGCAAAAGAAGCACAGCCCGGTGATATAGTTTTATTGTCACCTGCATGTACATCATTTGACAGCTTTAAGAACTTCGAAGAACGAGGAAATAAATTCAAGGAAATTATAGATAGGTTGGTATGAATATGAACTTAAAAGATGTAATAACCGAGCTGTGCTCCATACCCGGACCTGCGGGATTTGAAGAACCTGTTGCCCGGCGTGTCAAAGAAATGCTTGAGCCGCTGGTTGATGAAGCCCGGATAGATGTTTTGGGAAATGTTATCGGCGTTCGCAGATGCGGAAAGGAAAATGCAAAAAAGCTGCTTTTTGACGCACACATTGATGAGATTGGGTTTGTTGTCACAGGGGTTGAGGAAGGATTTTTACGTTTTTCAAAGCTTGGAGGCTTTGATGCAAGAGTAATTCCCGCAGCAGGCGTAACCGTATGCACAGACCCGCCGCTTTACGGGGTTATTTCCGTATTGCCTCCGCATATCCTAAAAAAGGAAGATACAGAAAACAACTTCAAAATAGAGGACTTATTTATAGACATAGGACTTTCTCATGACGAAGCGGTAAAGCTTGTTTCGCCGGGAACACATGGAGTATTCGCTTACGGCGTACGTTCATTTGGTAAAAACCTTATCTGCGGCAAAGCAATTGACGACAGGGCAGGCGTTGCAGCATTTATGCGAAGCCTTGAGTTGCTTGCGGAAACCGACCTTGATGTCGATCTTTATGTCATGGCAAGTGTTCAGGAGGAAGTCGGCTCAAGAGGAGCTGCAACAGGAGCATATGCAATTGCACCCGATTACTCTGTTGTAATTGATGTTGACCATGTAAAAACACCCGATACAAAACCTGCAGATACGGCAATGCTTATGGGTGATGGAGTAATTATAACAAGAGGTCCGAACATGAACCCGGCACTGACCGAGGCTGTGATTAAGCTTGCGAAGGAAAACGACATTAAACATCAGATTAATGTCAAGGCTGAAAGTAACAGCGGGACAAATGCAAGAGCAATTCAGATATCGAGAGCAGGTACTGCAACTGCGCTCCTTGGGTTACCAATGAAATATATGCACAGTGCAAATGAGGTTGCATCACTTGATGATATTGAAGCATGCGCACAGCTTCTCACCCGGGTTGCAAAATCCATGAAAGGGGGAGCAGAGTAATGTTGAATAAAATGAAAGAGCTTTGTGAGCTGAGCGGAGCTTCCGGTAATGAAGAGGAAATAAAAGATTACATTGTAAACCATGCCGGAAAGTACACGGATGATGTGCGTGTTGATACAATGGGGAATGTCCTTGTAAGTAAAAAAGGAAAAGTAACACCAAAGCAGAAAATCGTTTTATGTGCTCATATGGACGAGGTCGGAATAATTGTCACAGGCATAACCGATGACGGATATTTAAGATTTGCAAAGGCAGGCAGCTTTGACGGCCGAGTTGTTTTGGGAAAAGCGGTACTTATCGGCAAATCAAAGGTGCAAGGCATAATAGGTTGTAAAGCAATCCATCTGGTAAAATCAAAAGATCGTGAAAACCCTGTTGATTTCGAGGATATGTATATTGACATTGGTGTCAAAAATAAAAGCGAAGCAGAAAAGCTTGTTACGCTCGGCGATGCGGGAGTGTTTGACGAGGATATCCGCGAGTTCGGCAATGGGTTTATTAAGGCAAAGGCCATTGATGACAGATTCGGCTGTGCGGTTCTTATGGAGCTGATTGAATCCGAGCTTCCGGTTGACTGTACATTTGCTTTTACCGTTCAGGAGGAAGTCGGTCTTCGAGGAGCATACACTGCAGCATACAGCACAGCTCCGGATATAGCGCTGATTGTTGAAGGAACCACAGCTGCAGATCTGCCGTCCGTCCCGGAAAATAAAAAAGTCTGCAAGCTCGGTAACGGACCGGTTTTGCCGTTTATGGACAGCGGGACAATATACAATAAGGAAATACACAGCTTATTGACGGAAACCGCAGAGAAAAACAATATCCCCTGGCAGACAAAAACATATATTGCGGGAGCGACGGACGGCGCAGTTTTTCACACTTCGCGCTCGGGTATCAAAACAGCAGGGATAGCCGCACCGATAAGGAACCTGCACTCACCAACCTGCGTCGGTAAAATTTCCGACATGGAAGCAGTATATAAGCTTATTTGGCGCTTTCTTGAAAGGATGGGAGAATAAACGTGGGGAATCACTTTCAGCTATCTGCTAAAATTCTCGACCTTTCGGATAAGGTGATGTTTGATATACGGCCTGTGTTTGCAGAAATAGACGAAATAGCACAAGCAAATACCGAAAAGGTGCTCGCCGCATTTCAACGCCACCGTGTATCCGATGTTTGTTTTGCAGGAACAACAGGGTATGGTTATAACGATAAAGGCAGGGAAACACTTGATTTATTGTTTGCCGATATTATGGGAACCCCTGCGGCACTTGTGCGGACCGGGTTTGTAAGCGGTACACATGCAATAACAACGGCGTTATTTGCATCTCTTTCACCGGGGCAGACACTTTTATCCGTAACGGGGATACCGTATGATACGCTGCACGGAGTTATAGGCATAAACAGCAACGGCGGCGGCAGTACCGACAGCTTAAAAGGTTCTCTAAAAGATTACGGGATATCATATTCACAAGTGGATTTAACCGAGGACGGAACGCCTGATATCAGCGCAATTACAGATGCAGTTCAGCGAAGCGGAGCACAGAACAGCGGAGAAATCGGAGCAATACTTATTCAACGCTCAAGAGGTTATTCCTCTCGCCGTGCAATTACGGTAAGCGAAATTGGAGAGATTTGCAAAGCCGTGCGCAGCATAAATAAAAATATTAATATTTTTGTAGACAACTGTTACGGTGAGTTCACCGAAATTATTGAACCCGGGAATGCCGGAGCCGATTTAATGGCAGGCTCGCTGATTAAGGGGCCCGGCGGAGGAATTGCACCGAGAGGCGGATATATTGCCGGCAGAGAAGACCTTATTGAAGCGGCGGCTTACAGACAAACAGCTCCCGGTATCGGAGGAGAATGCGGTGCAACACCCGAAGGGTACAGACAGTATTATCAGGGTCTGTTTATGGCTCCGCACACTGTTGCACAGGCATTAAAAACAGCCGTGTTTGCATCACGGCTGCTTGAGCTTTGCGGATATAAAACATTTCCGAAATATGATGATTTCCGTTCGGATATAGTTCAGGTTGTCGAGTTTAACTCTCCCGAGCTCCTTGACAGGTTTTGCAAAGGTATCCAAAAAGCCTCGCCCGTTGATTCGTTTGCTGCACCGATACCCTCGGATATGCCGGGATATGATTACCCCGTAATTATGGCAGCCGGAGCATTCAACCAGGGTGCAACAATTGAACTTTCGGCGGACGGACCGCTGCGGGAACCCTATAATGTTTACATACAGGGCGGTTTGACATTCGAATCGGGTAAACTCGGAATCATGTTAGCGGTTGACGAGCTGATAAAATAGCCGATATCTAAAGCATGGATGAAACAAGCTGTAACTGCAAAAGCTATCCCTTTGGATTATCTGTCCTGCCGTTAAACTCTTTAATAAGCTTTAACGTAACATCATCCTCTTTTACGGCATTAATGAGCCTTACAAGCCTGCGGGTAACTATATCGAATATAATCTTACCGTTTTCACTGCTTGAACCGGTCGGGTCGCCGGCAAAATGATGAGGATAATCCGCATACCATCCAAAGCCGGAATAAACACCGGCTTCTTTTACTTTATCAAGCCTTCCCATAGCTGCGCTTTCTTCAACCTTAACTCTGTCCATATGAACAAGCTCGGGACGCAGATATTCAATGAGAGCGGTTTCATAAAATCCCCCATGGCCACCCATGTCCGTCATACCTGTTTTATCCTGAATTTCCTTAAGCTCCTCGAGAGACCCGTCATGAATATAAGCGGTATAGACAGCATAATCTCTGTTGAGTCCCGGGAACATTTGTGCGAAAAACGGTAAAAAGTGGTAATTTCCGCCATGCCCGCTCAGGAGCAGGATTTTTTTAAACCCGTTACGGTGTATTTCATCACACATTACAAGCAGGGTATCCATAATCAGGTTATGAGACGGTGCAATTGTTCCCGAAGCATGACGCGCTTCCAGAATCTGTCCCATAAAATAGTACGGGAAAACGACAGCGGGTGATTTTTGAGCGGCTGCCTTTACCGTTTCGGTTGCAATATACATATCTGTTCCGAGCGGTAAATGGTCACCGTGTTTTTCAAGTACTCCCATAGGAAGTACACAGACACCATCGCATTTATCAACCGCCTTTTCAAAATCCTTAGACGTAAGTTCATCCCAAAGCATAAATTAAACCTCCTGTATTTCTTATATTTTTTTCAGTATATCCAAAACTTTTTCAATGTCAAGCGGCTTGCTTAAATGACCGTCCATTCCCGCTTCCATACACGCATTAATATCGTCCTGGAAAACATTTGCGGTCATTGCAATTATAGGAAGCCTTCCGCGTTTTCTTTCGGGAAGCTCACGGATAAGCTTTGCAGCTTCAAGTCCTCCCATTTGCGGCATTTGCAGGTCCATAAATACCATGTCATATTTTTCATACTCGGCGGCAATTATATTTAATGCCTCTATGCCGTTTTCGGCACAATCAATGGAAATTTCCGTATCCTCAAGCAAAGCGATAAGAATCTCGCGGTTAATTTCAACATCCTCGACAACAAGTAAATTTTTACCGGCGAATGAGCCTTGGATTGCCGTAAATGAATAAACATCCTCATGACCTGCCTGCATTTGTTTCCCGGAACTTTTTTCACCGGTTGCGGCATTTATGGTAAATGAAATTTTTGTACCCTTATCTTTTTTCGAATCAATCCAAATTTCACCGCCCATGAGCTCAACAATACGTTTTGTAATGGAAAGCCCAAGACCTGTGCCGCCGTATTCGCGGTTTGTTCCCTGGTCAACCTGCTCAAAAGCATCAAAAAGTTTTTCCTGCTGCTCCGGAGATACACCGATTCCGTTATCGGAAACCTCTATAAGCAGTTTACAGTTACCGTTGGATTTTTCATTTAGAACAGCATTTAAACAGATTTTCCCGCCGACAGGTGTAAACTTAACGGCATTTGAAAGCAGGTTTGCTATAACCTGAGCAAGCCGCTGGTCATCGCCAATAAGAAACTGCGGTATTTCATTATCAATACTGACGGTCAGGGTATGTTTTTTCTCATCCGCTCTGAAGTGAACGACACTGAGAACCTTATTTATCATCCTTTCGAAGTTAAACTCGGCAGGGATTAATTCCAGCTTATCTGCTTCAATTTTTGCCATATCGAGAATATCGCTGACAACACCGAGCAAATGCGCCGACGCATCACCGATTTTATTGAGTGCCTGCTCTTTTCTGTCTAAATCATGTGTGTTTTTTCCGATGAGAGTCATACCGATAATTGCATTAAGAGGTGTACGCATTTCGTGGCTCATATTTGCAAGAAAATCACTTTTTGCCCGGCTTGCTGCCTGCGCCTGCTCTCTTGCAGCGGCTATTTCGGTAACATCAACAGAATGCTGCAGATGAATGACACTTCCGTCAATCCACTTAATTAACCTGTCGGTATTCCGGTAGGTTCGTTTTGTCAGTGTGCTGTTTTCCTCCCAAACAACAATTGCATCGGGGTCTTTTTCCAGTTGAAAACACGGGCAGAAATCACAACGCTCATCCAGTCCCTTCTGGAAAACCTTGTAACAAAGCTGACCGATTCCGGTACCTTTAACATTATAGTGCTTTTTCATTAAATCATTTATAAAAACAATTTCACCCGTATCCGGAACTGTAGCATAAATCATCGCTTCAAGACCGTTTAATATACTCTCAAGCGCACCAAGTGTTTTATTATTCATTCTATAGATATCTCTTACTTTTATAAGAGATGTAAGTACATTAACTTGGTTTTTGACTCTGATTTTCACTAGTGAATGCTGAAATGGTTTTGTAATATAATCTACGGCACCGAGGGAAAGTCCCTTCATTTCTGCATCCTCACCACTGAGGCCCGTAATAAATATTACAGGGATATCGCAGGTTATTTCGGATTTTTTTAATGCTTTTATAACTTCAAACCCGTCCATTCCGGGCATAAGAATATCAAGCAAAATTAAGTCCGGGACTATAGCATTTGCTTTTTCAACAGCTTCCTTACTGTTTAAAACGGCAGTTATTGTATATTCGGATTCCAGAATTTTTGTCAGTTCATAAATATTGCTTGGCTCATCATCAATAATAAGAATACTGTAAACTTTGGTATCACTCATATTTGTTTGTCACCTTTGCATTGTAAAATTCACGGGGATTATTTGATTTACGTTTTATAGAATGCACTATAAAAATAATAAAGTCAATATATTGAATGTAAAGTGCTGATTTAATTGCATGAAATGTTAAATAATTCATATGCAAATCAACAGATTAAAGGTTGTTTTTTATATACAAATTATGATAAAGTAGAGCGATTAAAAGAGGAGAGATTTGTTTGATGAAGAAAATACTGATATTAATTGCTACTGTTTGTCTGATTTTTACTATATCCGCATGCGGAGGGAGTGCAAGACCGACTGTTGTAATTTATACAAGTGCAGAGGATAACCGCATAGCAGCAATGCAGGCGGATCTGGATTCGCAATTTCCGAACTATGAAATTATCATTGAATATTTCTCGACAGGAGAGCTGCTTACAAAACTAAATGACGAAGGAACGCAGACGAATGGTGATATTATCGGTGAAATGGAGTATGCAAATCTTGCACGTATATCAGATATGCTTGCCGATTTATCCGGTTATAATACAGATATATATACCGATGACATGATTCCCGAAGTACAAAGATGGCTGCCCTGGTACCGCAACGGCGGCTGTATCGCAATTAACAGAACTGTAATTTCCGATAAGAATCTGCCGATACCCGAAAGTTATGAGGATTTACTGAAGCCCGAGTATAAAGGTCTGATTTCAATGCCGAACCCCCAGTCGTCGGGAACGGGATATATGTTCTTAAAAAGCCTTGTTAACGCATGGGGTGAACAGGAGGCTTTTGATTATTTTACAAAGCTTTCGGAAAATATTCTCGGTTTTACAAGCTCGGGTTCAGGACCTGTAAATGCATTAATCGAAGGAGAGGTTGCAATTGGTTTTGCAATGACAGCGCAAACTGTCGGTGAAATTAATAACGGTTTCCCGCTTCGTATTCTTTTCTTTGAAGAAGGTTCCCCGTTTTCTCTGTACGGGTTGTCACTGATTGAAGGCAGAGAAAAACGAAAGGAAGTCAAAGAGGTTTTTGATTATATTGTTAACCGATGGACGGAAATGGACAAGGTTCTGTTCTGCCCCGAAAGAATATACAAGGACAGGGAGTTTACGCTTCCGAATTATCCGTCGAATATCAGATATGCCGATATGTCAAATAACGCAACCGAAGAAAAAGGCCGGCTCTTGGAGATATGGAAATTAGCTGTATATAATGCGGAGTAGTTTATTATGAACATCAAACGTAGAATCCTTATCCCGATGGTTATCCTTGTGGTAATTTGCGGTGCAGCCGTGCTTGTTTCCTCTATAATTCTCTTCAACAGAGAACTTAATGATTCCATGAGGGAAAAAGTTGATACTGCTATGACCATGATTGAGTCGGAAATAAATGAAATGGTTGCAAAAGCACGTCTTGCAGCCTTTGCAGTTTCGGATAATCAAAACCTGAGTGAAGCAATCATCAATAATGACCGAAACAGGATAATGGAAATCGCAAGCGACCTTCAAGCAATGGCACTGCTGGATTTCATTACGGTTCTCGACAGTGACGGCAATGTAATTCTGCGGACATATGATTACGATAATTACGGTGATAATCTTACGGAGCAGCCTCAGATTGCATCGGCTCTTGAAGGAAGGATTGAATCATTTATTGTCCCCGGCAGCGCAGTACGTCTAGGTGTTATGGCGGGTTCGCCGGTTTTCGACGGTAACATGAATATTGTAGGAGCAATTTCTCTGGGTCTTCGGCTGGATACCCAGAATTTTGTTTTTAAGCTCAAAGAAGAAACGGGCTGTGAGGTCACGATATTTTTACATGATGAACGTATTGCTTCAACACTGACCGGCGACGAAGGCAGATCCGTTCTCGGTACAAAAGCATCGGAATATGTAAGTGAAAAAGTTCTTGCGGGCGAGCCGTTTTTCGACAGGATTCAACTTTTTAACAAGGATGTTTTTGCTCAGTATATCCCTCTTTTCGGAGCAAATGACGAGATTGTCGGAATGGTATTCGTCGGGTACTATACTCAAGAGGATGTACAGAAAATCCAAGTCTTTGTGCTTATAGGTGTTTTAATAACACTTCTTGTATTTGCCGCATGTGTGATTATCGCAATGTTCATATCAAAGGCAATTGAGCAGCGGCTTCAAAATATGATGAATGAAATCCGGGCATCCGATGAATATGCAAGATTGATGTTTGATTCAACACCGATGAGCTGTATCTTATGGGACGAAAAGCTTAAGGTCGTAAACTGCAACGAGGAAGCTTTGAAGTTTTTCGGGGTAACAGAAATAGAAGCTTTGGACAAAAACGCAGAATTTTCACCTGAGTACCAGCCCGACGGTACAAAAAGCGATACGGGCGAGCATGATATGGTGCGAAAAGCGTTCGATGACGGTTATGTGCGTCAGGAATGGCTGCATAAATCCTCAAGCGGAGAGCTGCTGCCGTGTGAGGCTACACTCGTGCGCGTAAAGCATAAAAACAGGCATCTTGTTGCCGAGTTTCTCAGGGATTTAAGAGAGCAAAAACGGCACCTTGCCGAAATAGAAAAATCGCGCGAAGCCGCAGAAGCGGCAAACTCCGCAAAATCGGCATTTCTTGCAAACATGAGCCATGAAATAAGAACACCGATGAACAGTATAATCGGGTTTTCCGAGCTTGCACAGGATGGGGATTTGCCTGCAAAATCAAAGGAATATCTCGACAATATTCAAGACAGTGCAAAATGGCTGTTAAACATCATCAACGATATCCTTGACATATCAAAAATTGAATCCGGAAAAATCGTTCTTGAAAAAATCCCGTTTGATTTACCGGACATTTTTTCTCATTGCCAGGTCTCAATAAATCCGAAGGCCGAGGAAAAAGGAGTCGCATTATACTGCTACGCAGAGCCGTATATCGGGAAAAAACTGCTCGGTGATCCTGTCAGGCTGCGTCAGGTTTTACTCAACCTTCTTTCCAATGCGATAAAGTTTACAAATAACGGAATAATAAAACTGTTGGCATCTGTTGAAGACGACAGCGAAGATAAAGCAACCATTCACTTTGAAACAAAAGACAGCGGAATCGGTATGACATCCGAGCAAATCGACAGAATATTCGACCCGTTTACACAAGCGGACGATACGGTAACAAGAAGATTCGGCGGAACCGGCCTTGGCCTCAGCATAACCAAAAACCTTATTGAACTGATGGGCGGAATACTAACAGTGGAAAGCACACCCGGAGTCGGAAGCAAGTTCAGCTTTAATATTACTTTTGATTTAATCGAAGCCGAGGATGAGGTGTCGACGAAAAAAACTATTATCGGCGAGCTCGAAAGACCAAATTTTGAAGCGGAGATTCTGGTTTGCGAGGATAACAGGCTCAATCAGCAGGTTATTGTCGACCATCTTGCAAGAGTCGGAATCAAGACCGTTTTGGCTAACAACGGAAAAGAAGGCGTTGATATTGTTACAAAGCGGATAAAGAAAAATGAAAAATTATTTGACTTGATTTTTATGGATATACACATGCCTGTTATGGACGGCCTTGAAGCAGCCTCCAAAATAACGGAACTTAAGATAAAATCCCCGATAGTGGCACTCACGGCAAACATAATGTCAAATGATATGGAAATCTACAAGAACAGCGGGATGTATGATACCCTTGGAAAACCGTTTACATCACAGGAACTTTGGAACTGTCTTCTGACGTACATTCCCGTAAAGGGTTATACATCCGTTAATACGCAGCGTCAGGATACGGCAGATGAAAAGGTGCAAAGACGATTGAAGGAGTTCTTCGTTAAAAACAATAAAAATACCTGTGATGAAATTATAAAAGCGTTGGATGCAGGAGATATAACACTTGCACACAGGCTTGCTCATACACTTAAAAGCAATGCAGGGCAGCTGAGTAAGGTTTTACTGCAGATTGCGGCAGAAGAAATAGAAAACAGTCTTAAAGGCGGGGAGAACCTTGTTACTTCCGAGCAAACAGATAACCTGAAAAAGGAACTTGACGCCGTTATTGCAGAGCTTGAGTCGGTAATAGCCGAATTTAAACAGCAAGATGATGCCGCACTGCCGCTGATGAGCGAGGATGCACAAAACCTGCTCGAAAAACTTGAGCCGTTGCTCATTGACAAAAACCTTGAATGCATGGACTATATTGACAATCTTCGTCAAATATCCGGAAGTGAGGAAATGGCGGACTTTATGGATGAGTTCGATTTTGATTCGGCGCTTTCGGCACTTTCGACGCTTAAAGCCACTTACAGAAGAGAGGAGTAAGAACAGCTTAGTTATACTTTATTATTTTATCTAAACGTCTGATAATAAAATTGACTTTAGATGTGAAAGGATTAATGCTAAAGCCAATGTATGATTACGGAGTTGGACGTACTCCGCTCTACGAATTGCCTTCGATTAACGGCAATAAAATATATATCAAACCGGAGTCCGAAAACTTTCTGGGAAGTATAAAATCAAGAACAGGCTATGCGTTGGTAAACGGATTAAAGGTTCCGCATGACTGTACAATTATAGAAACATCCTCGGGGAATCTGGGTCTTGCATTGGATTTCTTCTGCAAGGAAGCAGGCAGACCGTTTTTTTGCCTGCTCGACGAAACAATTGTTCCGATAAAGTACGAGCTTTTGTTAGTGCGCGGGGTTGACTGTGAAATAGTACCAACAATGCCGGGTCTTGATGCCCGTACATCAAGAATGCAGCGTGCAGATGCACTGGTATCTGCAGGTACCCATTTTTGGGTGAACCAATGCGATAATGAGGACGGTGTAAGGGTGCATCAGCAGACAACGGCACATGAAATATTTCAGCAAACGTCCGGGAATGTCACGAGCATATTTTGCTCTGTAGGTTCGGGAGGAACTGTTTCGGGTGTAGGAGAGTATTTCAAACGCACAAACAACAAGGTAAAAGTATTCGGTGCAGAACCGTACGGTTCTACTATTTTCGGAACAGACGAAGGTTCCTATATTTCATCCGGAGCGGGTCTTCGCGGAAAACCCGCAAACATTATAAAACACGCAGATGTAATCAGCGGTTCGTACACGATACATGACGAGGACTCAATAAGTAAATACAGATTATTAAATAATGAGCTTGGAATAAATGCGGGTTTGACGGCAGGGATGGTCTATGCAGCGGCTGAAATGTACTGCAGGACGGCTAGAAATGAAATCATAGTATTAATCGCAGCAGACGGAGCAGAATACTATACAGAATATTTATAACTTATAAAGGAGGGTTGATGTTTGCTTAAAGACGATAGCAAAAATCTTGATGTACATTATTATTCAGAGCAACTGCAAAGGAAAATGAAGCTTATTGCAAACTCCAAAGCAGCAGTAATAGAAGCCCCTTCGGGTTACGGGAAAACCACTGTAATACGGGATTATATAAAGCAGATCACTTCCGAAGGTGATGATGTTTTTTGGTTTGCCGCAATAGATGAAGAAGCTGCTTCCGTACTGTACCGCAGGCTTTGCAGCGAGATTGAGAAAATAGACGACTCTGTCGGCAAGCGTCTGATTGAAATAGACTTTCCGAATGCTTTTACAATCGGAGAGGTCTGCAGTGTTTTGAGGACTATACGGTGTAAACGGAAAACCTTGCTTGTGGTTGACGATTTTCAATATCTTAAAGCAATTTTGCCACCGTCGTTTATCTACACTCTTCTTGATAATATTCCGGAGGACCTGCGGATAGTTGTTGTAACACAGATGCTCAGCCAGGAGTTTCAGGGAACGGTTCTGCGACTTGGGATTCCGTATATAACAGCTTCGGACCTTAAATGGAATGCCGAGGACATAAGAAATTATTTTATTCTTGCAGGATATGAGTTAAGCAATGCATCGGTATATGAAGCGGAAAAGCTCACAGACGGCTGGGTTATAGCGGTTCACTTGCAGCTTTGTTCATATTATCAGACAGGTGCTTTTTCCGATGAAGCTGTTATGCTGCTGATGGAGCATTTAATTTGGGATAAAATGACAGCATCACAAAGAGATTTCTTTATGAGAGCATCGGCATTTGAAGCCTGTACCATAAAACGGCTGTGCGGTGTATTAAACTGTGACAGCTTGCCTGATTATGCAATGAACAGTATATCAATACCCTTTATCAGATATATACCCGAACAGAAGCTCTGTGTACCGCATAATATTTTACGTAAAATGGTATGTCAGAAACGGCGCGAGCAGGGGGAAGAATTCAATAAAGAGTGCCTGCTCAGAGCGGGTGATGTCTGCCGTGATGAAGGTGAATTTGCAGAAGCGGTATTTTTCTATTCGCAGATAAATGATTACGAGCAGATACTCTCGTTAAATTTGTCGAATCTTATCTGTGCAGAGATTGGTGACAGGACATTTAATGATATTGCATCGGAAATTGCCTTAAACTGCTCTTTGGAAACTAAGGCAAAATACCCGCATTCCATGCTGTGTGTTGCATGGGCTGTCAGATTTTTGGAAAATGAACCGGAGTTTCATTCTCTGATGGAAGAGCTTGACCGCATATTGCCGGAGTCCGGGTTGTTGCGGGCAGAATGGTTATTGCTTTGTGTTTATTTACACTACCCCCGGCTCGAAGAGATGCTCGATGCAGTCACAAAAGCGTCAGAGCTGTTCGGTGAGGATTGTTCAAGTGTAATATTACCGGAGGTGCCATGGGCATTTTATGAATATATCCAGCTGACAGCTTTTCATATCGAACCCGGACAAGCCGATAAAGAAGCTGATATAATGGAGAAGTTCATCAATATATATTCAAAGCTGACAAACGGGCACGGAGCAGGTGCCGATGTGTTATACCGGGCAGAGCTGTATTTTTTCAGATGTGAAACCGGGCAAGCGGAAATATTTGCACACAAAGCAGTTTTTCTTGCCGAAAACAAAAAACAAAAGGGTATTCAAGTCGGGGCGACAAGACTGCTTGCTGTTGTTGCACTTCTTAAATCGGATTTAGACGGCTGGCAGAGTGTAGTAAGTAATGTAGAAAGCGCGGTACTCGGTTCGGTGCAAAACACAACAATGTTCAGGCGGATGCTTGATATTGTTTATGCATCCCTGCTGGTACAGCTCAGAGAGTACGAGAGCATTGCGGACTGGCTGAAAAACACAGAGTTTTTAACTTTGAATCTCCCTGCTGCAATATTGATAAAAGCCATCGAGATGCACGGTTATTATTTAATGGGAACAGGCGAGTATGCACAACTTGTCGGATTTCTGGAGTCGGTGGAATCTGAAAAATACACTCCGTTTCCCGCACATTTTCATTTACTTACAACAGCAGTGGGATACTCTTCGCTCGAAAACATACCGCAGACATTTTCATGTATGGAGCTTGCAGCAGAAAAAGCGATACCGGACGACATGCTTCATTGCTTTGTGGGATTTTCGAGATTGCTTGACGGTTTATCGGATGAACTGATAGAAAAGGATTATCCCGATTATCTTGAAAGGTTCAATGAGTATAAAAAGCGGTATTTTACAGGATGGTTTACGTTATTTAATGCAATTTCACAAAATGAACTTCCCGGTATTTTAACCGGCCGCGAGCGGGAAATCGCAGAGCTTGCCGCAGAAGGGTTGCGCAACATTGAGATAGCAGAAAAACTTTTTTTGAGCGAGCATACAATACGTGCGCACCTTCGTTCAATTTATCAGAAATTGGATATTGACAGACGCGCAAAGCTGGTTAAGATATTAAAGTAAAGGGGTATGGTTTTACGAAAGGAGAGCGGTTTTATGGAAAGAAAACTCAGACTTGCAGTAATAGGAACGAGTGATATTGCGGTAAAGCTTGTTACAGCGTCACGCAAGTGCGAAAGTGTTGAAATAGCTGCGGTATATTCGCGTACGGCGGAAAAAGGCAACGAGTTCGCAAATACTTTTGGCATACCTGATGTGTTTACAGATTTAGAGGAGCTTGCAAAAGCCTCGGATATTGATGCCGTTTATGTTGCTTCACCGAACCTGTATCATTTTGAGCAAAGTGTTCTAATGATGCAACACGGAAAACATGTCCTGTGTGAAAAACCGATTGCGACAAGTGCGGATGCATTTTCGCAAATGCTGGATATTGCTAAGGGAAATGGTGTAGTGCTGACAGAAGCAACACGCTTTTTTCACGCACCGGGACTTAAGAAATTAAGAGAGTTAATGCCGGAAATCGGTACTGTAAGGCGGGCATCTCTTCTGTTTAATCAATATTCTTCGAAATATGAAGCATTAAAAGCAGGGGAGATACCAAACACCTTCAACAAAGACCTTGCAGGCGGAGCATTGATGGACTTGGGGGTATACTGCATAGAGCTTATGGTTGCACTATTCGGTGAACCGCACGAGATTGTATCATCGGCACTGTTTGTACACAGCGGAGCTGACGGGCAAGGTGCGGTTATTGCAAAATATGACGGGCTTCTTGCGGAGCTAAGTTATTCAAAAATAAGTCAGGCCTCCGTTCCCAGCCTGATTCAAGGAGAGGAAGGAAGCCTGCTTTTTACCAAAGCGTCAATTATTGATAAAATTGATGTTGTTAAAAGAAACGGGGAAACCGAACAGATAGTCTGTTATACGGATGAAAACGACATGTTCTATGAGCTGCAGGCATTTGCAGATATGATTGAGACACCGCAAAAAGCCGATGAGTTTAATAATTATACCATGCTGGCACAGCGGGTCATGGATGAAATAAAGCGGCAGACTATGCCTGATTAACTATATTTTACAGCACTTTTCAAAGAATGTGTCAAGCTGTTCTTTTGTTATGCCAACGCCTCCGACAGCGTCAAGGCGAATATCGCCGCAAACAAAGGCCGGAACTGCCCATACACCTTTTTGCTCGTAGGCATAGTCGTTGGCATCAAGCATTGCTTTTTCGTACTTTGCGTCTGCAAGAGCGGTTTTAAATGCAGCTGTGTCTGCGACACCCGATTCGGCGGCACACTTCACAAGAACAGAAATATCTTCGACATTTAAATTTTCTTCAAAGTGTGCTTTGTAAACCCTTTGTGTAAACGCATACTCATCGCCGCCTGTCTCTTGAATAAACAAACAACCCTGTACAATCAAGTCCACATATGGTCTATGGTCCGGCTCTTCATGTCTTGGATGAGCTTCAATGGGTTTCCATAGAATCTTAACATCCGGATACTTAGGCAGCAGTTCTGAGAGATACTCCAATCCCTTAACACAATACGGTCACGTATTGTCAATAAACGCTTCGACTTTAATCATAACTATTAACCTTTCTCTAAATTAACTGTGAGCTTGGGTTAGTCGGAGTCTTCGTAGTTTTCGTCGTCGGCGTCGACTTCGTCGATTTCGAGTTCTATTGTTTTTCCGCAGGCGGGGCAGGTGGCGGATTCGTTTGCGATGTCGTCTTCGTCGAGTTCGAGCTCGGCGTTGCATTCGGGACAGTTTATGTCGATTGAAAATTCGACTTCACCGCTTCCGCACATGTTGCAGCCGTCGAAATCTTCATCGTCGTAGTCGTCATCATCATAGTCATCGTCATCAAAATCAAAGTCGAAATCCTCATCGTCGATGTCGAAATCTTCGTCCATCAGGAAATCTTCGACTTCTGCAAGGTCATCGGAAATTGCATCGAGCTCTTCGCCTATGTCCAGTGCGTTTTCGTTGAGCTCCTCGATTTCGTCTGCTATGTCACTGAGTGTATCAATTATGGCGTCGAACACTTTTCCGTACTCTGTTGCCTCGATGTTCATCCCTTCGGCCAGTCCTTCAAGATAGGCTACTTTTTCTTTGATTGTCATAATATATTTATTCCTTTCTGTTTATGCTTAACCTTTTGTACGCTCCATATATTCGCCGGACCTTGTATCTATGCGGATTTTTTCACCCTCGTCAATAAACAGGGGAACCTTAACCTCGGCTCCGGTTTCAACGGTTGCGGGTTTGAGAACATTGGTTGCAGTGTCGCCCTTGAATCCCGGGTCGGTTGCAGTGACAACAAGATCAACGAAGTTAGGCGGGTCAACATTAAAAACCTTGCCTTTATAAGAATGTATATTACATGTCATATTTTCCTTTACAAACCTAAAACTGTCACCCAACAGGTCTTTGTTGACAGGTTCAAGTTCATATGTTTCCTGATCCATGAAATAGTATAAATCGCCGTCATTGTAACTATACTCCATGTCACGCCGCTCAACAAAAGCATTTTCGAATTTATCCGACGGGTTAAATGAGTTCTCTATGACGCCCCCGGTTAAAACATTTCTAAGTTTTGTACGTACGAATGCTGCACCTTTTCCCGGTTTAACATGCTGGAACTCAATGACCTGCATCACTTTTCCATCCCATTCGAATGTTACGCCATTCTTAAAATCTCCGGCTGAAATCATTGACATTCCTCCTCAATTAACTGCATCATAGTATACTTTATTATATTGAAAAAAGCAATATAAAGAAACAGGGGACAGGTATAGTGCTTTGTTCAGGATGGCTTAGGGTTTATTAAATTAATTTCCTTTCGCTCAGAAGAAACGTCCTGTTTATACTGAGCGCCCTTCGGCGTCCGTGCCTCAGTGTGCGAAAATCAATTTAACAAACCCTAAACCATCCTCAAAAACAAAACACAATACCTGTCCACCTGTTTCAAATACTATAAAACTGTCAGATTTTTTGGCAGAGTTGTAATATTTTGTGAGCCGTTTTCGGTTACGAATAATGTATCCTCAATTCTGACACCGTACTTGCCGGGTAAATAGATGCCGGGTTCTGCGGACATTACGGCGCCTGCGGGGATTGTGTCCTTTGACAGCCGGGATGCACTTAAAGACTCGTGAACTTCAAGACCCAATGAGTGCCCGAATCCATGACCGAAATATTCGCCGTATCCTGCATCTTCAATTATACGGCGAGCAGCGGTATCAATGTCAACACCTTTTGCGCCTGCACGTACTTCTTTGATTCCCGCTTCCTGTGCGCTCAGTACAGTATCGTATATATTGACCATTTCATCATCAGGCTTACCGATGCAAAGGGTTCTAGTTGTGTCACTGCACCAGCCGTCAAGCTTTAACCCGAAATCGATTGTTAAAAATCCTTTGCCGATTTTCTCATTGCCCGGTACACCGTGAGGTCTGCTTGAGTTCGGTCCCGATACGACAATAGGGTCAAATGCCTTGTCGTCAACACCGCTTTTTAGCGACCGGTAAATAATCTCCGCAGCAAGATCCTTCTCGGTCATATCAGTGCTGATTATTGGAAGTATTTCATTAAAAACCTTTTCGGAAATACGTTGTATCTTAATAATTTTATCAAGATCAAACTCGGACTTTATATTACGCAAATCATTGATTAAGCTGTGTGCCGGAACCATTTTTATACCAAGCTTTTTGTCCCAGTCCTTTTTACATGCATAAGAAACATATACCTCTTCAAACCCGATTGATGCTATTTTATTTTCATCTATAATTTTTTTTACGCTTTCGGCAATTTTTTCATCCTTGGCAACAAGCTTGACGTTAGCATCCTTAATTGCATTCCCGGCAGCTTCGATATAACGGGAATCGGTAAAAAACCATGCATTGTCTTCCGTAATAAGCACGCATCCGGCACTTGATGAAAACCCCGTCGCAAACAATCTGTTTACCTGGTTTAAAATGAGAATGGCATCGCACTTATAGTTTGAAAGCTGCTGTCTGATTCTTGTAATATTACTCATAATTCGGTACTCCGTAATTAATATTTATTTTTACACATCGCACGAATCGGCACTTCAATATAGTAACGAAGTGCAAGAAAAGGATTTGTAAAGCGTTTGGGACGCACAATAATTGAAGCGATTCCGGCACGGTTTGCGGCAAGCGCATCGGTAAATATCTGATCGCCTGCAAGTGCTGATGCTTCGGGCGGATATCCCTTAAGCTCCATGGCATCATGCAGGCTTTTCGGAGACGGTTTAGAAGACTGCATAATAAAACCTGCCCCGATTGAATCAGAGTGAGATTCCACACGTTTTTTTCGTGTGCTGTTTGAAATAATGAACAGTTCAATACCGCTGTTTCTTATTTCCGCAATCCAATTTGTAACTTCTTCGGAAAGCACATGCTCGTTGTAAGCGGCGATTGTGTTATCCAAATCCAGCATAAGAAACCTGATTCCCTGTTTTTCAAGAAAATCCGATTTTACGTCGGTTATACTGCGAAACAAGTGCAGCGGTATAAGAGAAAATCTCTTTTTAATCATATAATGGATATTTCTCACACATTTTACTTACTTCATCACGGATATAATCTGCTTTTGCGTCATAATCCGTTGCTGTCAGATAGAAAAGTTCAGCAATTTTTACCATTTCATCGGTCCCGAAGCCTCTGGTTGTGACGGCGGGGGTTCCAACACGCAGGCCGCTTGTTACAAGTGCGGATTCCGGGTCATTTGGGATTTTATTTTTATTGGTTGTGATATGTACTGTATCAAGATGCTCTTCCATGTATTTTCCGGTTTTGTTGAATTTGCGTAAATCAACCAGCATAAGGTGGTTATCGGTTCCTCCGGAAACGAGGTCGAATCCGCGGTTTATAAATTCGCTCGCAAGTTTTTTTGCGTTTTCCATGGTTTTGAGCTGATATTCCTTAAACTCGGGTTTAAGAGCTTCACCAAGTGCAACAGCCTTTGCGGCTATTACATGCATAAGAGGTCCGCCTTGTGCTCCCGGGAAAACAGCGGAGTTGATTTTCTTGGCTATTGCTTCGTCATTGGTCATAATGATTCCGCCGCGCGGGCCGCGGAGGGTCTTGTGGGTTGTGCTTGTTACGATATCGGCATAAGGCACCGGGTCGGGATGTTCTCCGACAGCTACAAGTCCTGCGATATGCGCCATATCAACAAGCAAATAAGCTCCGACTTCCTTTGCGATTTCGGAAAATTTCTTGAAATCAATGCTTCTCGGATATGCCGACGCTCCCGCTATTATCATTTTAGGTCTGCATTCTTTTGCGGTTTTAAGAACCTCATCATAATCTATAACATTGGTGTCGGGTGTAATTCCATATGCAAAAACTTTATAGTATTTACCGGAGAAATTTGCAGGATGACCGTGAGTTAAATGGCCGCCGTGATCAAGGTTCATTCCGAGAATCGTATCACCGGGCTGACACAGGACCATAAATGCCTCGAGATTTGCCGAAGCTCCCGAATGCGGCTGAACATTGACAAAATTTGCACCGAACAGTTTCTTGGCTCTTTCAATAGCAAGCGTTTCGGTAACATCAACCTCCTCGCAACCGCCGTAATAGCGTTTACCGGGATATCCTTCTGCATATTTATTAGTTAAAACCGAACCTTGCGCAAGCATAACAGCCTCGCTGACAATATTCTCCGATGCAATAAGTTCGATATTTCTGCGCTGGCGTATAAACTCCTGCTCTATTGATTTTCCGACCTCGGGGTCATGTTTTGATACAAATGACATAAGTTCTCTTATCATTGAATTTCCTCCTGAAGTTAAATTATTTTTCACCATTATAACAAGATTTCTGATAGAATGGAATCATAAATACTTTTTTATTTTATGAGGTAATCTTAATGCCGAAAAAAGCAGATATTAACAGAATTATACGACTGCTGGAAGAATGCTATCCCGAACCTATATGTGCTCTTGAGTTTAAAAAGGATTATGAGCTGCTGTATGCCGCCCGCCTTGCTGCACAATGCACGGATGTGCGTGTGAACACTGTTACTCCTGTGCTTTTTAAGCGTTATCCTACACTCGAAGCGCTTGCGGCAGCGGATATAAATGAGCTGGAAAAAATTGTGCATCCATGCGGTTTTTACAAGGTAAAAGCAAGAGATATTGCAGCGGCTTCTGCAATGCTTGTCGGAGAGTTTAACAGCAAGGTTCCCGATACAATGGAGGAGCTGTTGAGGCTGCCCGGGGTCGGGAGAAAAACAGCAAATCTTATTTTAGGTGATGTATTTAAGAAGCCTGCGGTTGTAGTTGATACACATTGCATCCGGCTTACCAACCGCATCGGTTTAGTCAACACAAAAGACCCCGCAAAAATTGAAACAGAGCTTTGGAAAATACTGCCGCCTGATAAATCCTCGGATTTCTGCCATCGCCTTGTTCTCCATGGCAGAGCAGTCTGCACAGCAAGAAGCCCCAAATGTTCTGTTTGCATTCTTGCGGGATTTTGTAGTTACATAAAGAACAAACCGTCAAAATGACGGTTTGTAAAAATGAGACATCCATTTTGATTTATTCAGGGTGGCTTAGGGTTTATTAAATTAATTTCCTTTCGCTCAGAAGAAACGTCGTGTTTATACTGAGCGCCCCTCGGCGTCCATGCCTCGGTGTGCGAAAACTAATTTAACAAACCCTAAACCACCCTCAAAAATAAATTAAAATTACTGTCCACAAATTTGTATTCTTACTATTTTTATGCTAAACTAAGTAAAATAATCGGTTAAAAGGGGAGTTGTACTTTGCTTTTTAGGAAAAATATAGAACCGAGCTGTGCGTATTGCAGGCATGGTGCTTCTCTGGGTTTTGGAGAAATTGCCTGCAGCAAGCGCGGAATTATGTCGGAAGCAGGTAAGTGCACATCCTTCAAATATGAACCCACAAAACGCAAGCCGGAATACGCAGCAACCCCGGTAATTGCAAAAATCACCGAGGAAGATATGAGTCTATAAAAAGAGGTTAGAGTACAAAATGTACCCCAACCTCTTTTTAGTTTATTCTCATTGCGGTCTTTCGAGAAAACCTATCTTCCTGTATACCTTACGCAGTGTTGTGATTGCGGTTAAGGAGGCTTTTTCAGCGCCGCTGCGCAGGACGTTGTCGAGGTATGCTCTTTCGGAAATCAGCTTTTGTGCCTCTTCGCGAATCGGGCGGAAGAGCTCAACGACCGCATCACCGACGACAGGTTTAAAATCACCGTATCCTTTGCCTTCAAACTCTTTTTCAACATCGGCAATAGTTTTGCCCGTGCAGACAGAGTAGATTTGAATAAGATTTGATACGCCCGGCTTGCTTACGGGGTCAAAACGCACATTCGTTTCACTGTCCGTAACTGCCCGTTTAAACGCACGGACTATATCGTCGGGGCTGTCCATCAGCAAAACGCATCCGCCATCGGCAACTTCGGACTTTGACATTTTTTTCGTCGGGGTTTGTAAATCCATTATCCGTGCGCCGACTTTTGGAATGTACGGCTCGGGAAGCTTAAATACATCGCCGTATATACCATTAAACCGAAAAGCAATATCCCGTGTAAGCTCAACATGCTGCTTTTGGTCTGCTCCAACGGGAACAAGGTCTGCCTGATAGAGCAGAATATCTGCAGCTTGTAATGCAGGGTATGTAAAGAGCCCTGCATTTATATTTTCATCGTTTTTTGCGGATTTATCCTTAAACTGTGTCATGCGTGAGAGCTCGCCGAACATTGTATAACAGTTGAGCACCCATGCAAGCTGTGCATGTGCGGGAACATGGCTTTGAATAAAAAGCGTATTTTCCTTTGAGTCAAGCCCGCATGCTATTAATTGAGCCAGATGCTCGTACTGCATTTTACGCAGCGTTGCAGGGTCTTGACGTGCAGTAATGGCGTGCATGTCCACAATTGCGTAATAACAGTTATATTCATCGGCAAGAGCAGCCCAGTTCCTTATCGCTCCAAGGTATGAACCGAGTGTCAGTGCACCGCTGGGTTGAATTCCCGATAAAATTACTTTTTTACTTTGCATAATGATACCTCAAATTTCAATCGTTTAAATCAAGCTTCTTTGCCAGCTTCTTAAACGCAGGCAGAGAACGCTCAATGGTTTCCGTCGCAACACAGTATGCGATTCTTGCGTATCCCGGGCAGAAAAATGCCGTTCCGGGAACAATCAGAATGTTATATTTCTTTGCTTTTTCGACAAACTCCTTGTCATCACAGGGAGTTTTTACCCATAAATAGAATGCACCCTGCGGATATACGGGGTCAAATCCGAGGTCCTTTAAGCCGTTATATAACAATTCCCTGTTGGTATTATATATACTGATGCTTGTTTGCTCATACAGACACTTTGCAACCACTCTTTGAATCAAAGCGGGAGCATTAACATATCCGAGTATGCGTGTTGCAATACTTGCCGCATCGAATATTAACTCATATTCATCGATTTCACCCGGAATAACGATATATCCGATACGCTGACCGGGTAGCGAGAGTGACTTCGACCATGAATAGCATACAATCGTATTTTTATAGTACTTTGTGATAAACGGAACAGACACCCCGTCATAAGCAAGCTCACGGTACGGCTCATCGGAAACTATATATATCGGCTCACCGTTTTCTTTGGATTTTTCCTTCAGAACCTTAGAGAGTGCTTTAATTGATTCTTCTGTATATACAACTCCTGTGGGGTTATTCGGTGAGTTGAGGATTATCGCCTTTGTTCTAGGTGTAATCGCATCACGGACAGCATTTGCATCGGGCTGGAAATCTTCACTGTTTGCAGGGACAATTACAAGCTTCCCGTCAAAATTACTGACATAGTTCCCATATTCAACAAAAAACGGTGATATAACAATGACCTCATCGCCGGGATTAAGAAGTGTTTTAAGCACAACATTAAGCCCGCCGGCTGCTCCGACCGACATGATAATATTCTTTTCATCAAATGATGTGTCAAATCTTGTGTTCAGCGACTTTGCAACAGCAGCTCTGACTGCGGGATAACCCGCATTTGTCATATAACCGTGTAGTGCCATCGGCTCTTCGTTTTTAACAATATCAACTATTGCATTATTAACAGCGTCGGGGGAAGGGATATTAGGGTTACCAAGACTGAAATCATAGACATTTTCACGCCCGTGAATCTCTGCAAGCCTGTTACCCTCCTCAAACATCGCACGTATAACACTGTTACTTTTTGTAAGCTTAATCATCTTTTCGGATATCATTTTGTTTCTCCATAGTTAGTTATTTCGGAAATTATTGTACACGTTTTTATTTAAAATGTCTATAAAAGTAATAAATGTCCGATTTATTACTTTTATATATATTTATTTGCCTTGCGGCTTTGTTAATATATGTTATACTTTATAAATTATGCTATTAAGAGGAATTTATGAACATCAACGAAACGCTTGCGTATATTCATAATGTTAAGTGGCAGGGAAGTAAGCCGGGGCTTGGGAGAACGGAGGAGCTGCTCCGGGCTCTCGGAAACCCTGAAAAGCAATTGAAGTTTGTTCATGTTGCGGGGACAAACGGAAAAGGCTCAACCTGTGCATGCATTGCCGCTGTTCTGGCAAATGCCGGATATGTTACGGGGCTTTATACATACCCGTTTGTTCAGTGTTTTAACGAAAGAATGCAGGTTAATGGCAAGAACATAACAGATGATGAACTTTCGCAAATGGTTGAAGAAATACGTCCTCATGCGGATGTGATGACAGATTCACCGACCGAGTTTGAACTGATTACAGCGCTTGCCATGAAATATTTTTTAAGCAAAAAGTGCGATATTGTTGTTTTGGAAGTGGGGATGGGCGGAAGGCTCGATTCAACAAATGTCATAGAAACTCCCGAGCTTGCAGTCATTACATCGATAGGGTACGACCATGTAAACGAGCTTGGCCCGACATTAAGCGATATTGCAAAAGAAAAGGCGGGAATAATTAAAAAAGGCGGAGACGTGCTGATTTACAGCGGCAAACCGGAGGTTGAACAGGTATTTGAAGATATTTCGGCGCAGCAGGGAGCAAAGTTACATAAAACTGATTTTTCACGTATACAAAAACAGGAAATAACACTTGACGGTATACATCTGGATTTTAAACCGTATGGTGAAATACTATTACCGCTTCTCGGTATTTATCAACCATATAATGCGGCACTTGCTGTTACAGCTCTTGAGCTTCTCAGAGGAAAAGGCTTTAAGATAAGCGCCGGCAATATAAAACAAGGCATTAAAACAGTAAAATGGCCGGGCAGATTCGAAGTATTGGGGCGAAACCCCGTGTTTATTCTTGACGGCTCACACAACCCGCAGGGAATGGAAGCAACTGCCGAAAGCTTGCAAAAACATTTCGGAGAGGAAAAAATACTATTCATTATGGGCGTAAGCGCCGACAAGGATGTTGATGGCATGATTAAGCACATAGCACCGCTTGCGAAAATGTTTATAACAGTGCAGCCGGATAATCCCAGGGCAATGGAATCCGGTAAGCTTGCAGATAAAATAAAACACTTCGGAGTACCGGTTAAGGACTGCGGTTCAGTCAATAACGGCGTATCCGAAGTATTTAAGAATGCAAGCAAAAATGATATAATTTGCGCAATAGGTTCCTTGTACTTTTCTGCAGAAATAAGAGCTGCATATAATGCAAGATAAGACAGGGAGACAGTCTCCCTGTCTTCACGATGATTAGGAAAGGTCCCGTTTTGGGACCTTTCCTAATCAGTTATTGCGGCGATACCGGCACGGGTAGCAGTACAGTTGCTTTGAAGAGGTCGCCGTCTATTGCGATTTCGAATTTTCCGCCCTGAGCGGATACGAAGCTCTGGACAATCGAAAGGCCAAGCCCGCTGCCTCCATCGGCTCTGGAATCGTCGCCTCTTTTGAATCGCTCCGTTAATTCCGATGGGTCAAAGTTCAGCTCCGTTGCGGAGATATTTTTTATGTCAATACGGACATTTGAATAATCTGCCTGATATGCGTCAAGGTATACTCTCGAGTTCGCAAGTGAATACTTAAAGACATTGGACAGCAGGTTTTCCATCACCCTTTGCATGAGCCTGCCGTCGGCTTTTGCCATTAACCTTTCGGGCATATTAACCCGAAGGTCGATTCCCGATGATTTTATCGAATTATCAAGCTCACCCATAACCTGGTTAACAAGCGATACAATATCAAGCTCGGTGAGATTTACATCAATATTGCCTGTTGATGCCTTTGCCGCCTCAAACAGTTCGTCCGTCAGTGTTTTGAGGCGAAGCGATTTTTGCTTCAAAACATCAAGATACTCAGGTGCTTTATCGCAGTCAAGACCCTCATGCTCAAGTAAATCCGTATATGTGATTATTGAGGTGAGCGGTGTTCTTATATCGTGAGATACATTTGTAATAAGCTCTGTTTTCAGACGTTCACTTTTCATGCGTTCCTCAACGGCCGTGTTTATGCCCGAAGAAATGCTGTTAATCGACCATGCGATTCTGCCAAGCTCACCGCCGCCTGCGTTTATGGGGATATCATAGCTGCCTTGACTTGCCGCCGCCGCTCCGGCTTCAAGGTTACGAAGACGGCGGGCATAGAGTGCAAGTATGAGCGTGATTATAGCCGTGAGAATTAAAATTAATAGTAAAAGAGGGACAAGAGCACGGGTTTCGGCACCGATGACGCCGACAAAAAGCATAGTGAAAAATGCCGAAACCGAAATAAGACCGACTTTTATGAACAGACGGGTTCCCGCCCACAAAGAAACCAGTTTACGAATCACAAAGCGTATCGAACCGAAAATACAACTGTAAATGACTGCGTAGATTAATGTATGCTTCCAAAACCTCCCGGCTTTCAAGCGTTTGACAAAGCTCATCAGCCAATACAGCACAAGCGGAACAGTAAGGAGTACAAAGCCTGCAATAATAATATTCATTGCCATGATGCTTTTTCGGCTCCAGATTTCAACAGTCAACGTAAGCGCAAGATAACAGGCAAGAATTACCCATATTGCTGTAAAAACAAGGCTGATATCCAGATATGGCTTGTCAAGCGGCGAAAAATGCACACCCTCCGATTTCATTTTAACACCGTCAACCAGCTTGTTCTGCTTTCCTGCACCAACCAAAAGGATAATTGTCATTGCAAGCACCAACACTGCACAAGCAGCGATAATACCTAAGTCGATTATAAACAAATTACGCACTTCATTGATAATCTTATATTGCGCATCTACAAACAATGATGAATATGCAAGGAAAATACTGCCTGCTTCAGAAGATAGAGACGACAGGTTGTAAGAATAGTCAAAATGATATGAATGATATGAGTTATTAAAAGTATAAGACTGGTCAAAAAGGCCGGTTCCGTCAACCAGGTAATATACCGGATGACTCTTGAAAAAACGGATATTTTCGTCAGCCGTGTTTAACCCTTCTGCATCAACATTACTGTATATAACAGTCTGCATGGCATCTTTGTCGTTTCTTTCAACATGCTCAATATGCCGCGCGACATGCATGCCTGTTTGGTTATCTCCGCTTAAATCTGCATAGATGCGTACATTTCCTTCATCATAATATTCAATTAAAATGTCGTTTAATATTAACTGATTAAAAAGACTTCTGTACCGTTCAAAGTTTGGTAACTCAATTTCTATGTGATAAAGAAGACCTTCGGTTTCCGACATAGCTTCGAGAGCTTCAAGTGAACTTCGGAAATGTTGCTGCTGCAAACGTTTTGCGTATGTTTCTGCTCTGCTGCGGTTTATGCTTGATGCAAAAGACGCTTCCGGCAATGTATCATAATGATAACGGCCGTCAGGTGTTCGCAACGCAAAGCTGACTGTATAATCATAGATCTCTTCACCGTGCAAATCATCAAAGAGATAAGACTCGTTTATGTTTTCAAACCACTTTAAATGCATACCGGCTTCAATTGCTTCCTCACTGCCGAAATATGCGACAATTGAAGCATGATAATTTGCGCTGTTAATATGCGGAGTAAAGAAATGTTGGTTCGAAGATGCATCAACAAGTACAACATCTGCGAATATGCCTGTTTCGTCCGAGCGTATAAAACATGCAAGTGTTCTGCTCAGCGCTGTAAAGCACAGCGCAAGTATAAGTGTAATACATATAATTCTAACGGCTGTCCAGCCTCTCAATTTTGTATCCAATTCCCCACACCACCTTAATATATTTTGGATTCTTCGGGTCTATTTCGATTTTTTCTCTTATCCGCCGTATGTGTACGGCAACGGTATTGTCTGCACAAAATGCATCCTCGCCCCAAACACGTTCATATATTTCGTCTATCGGGAAAACTCTTCCCGGGGAGCGAATCAGCAAAAGTGCAATTTTGTATTCAAGCGGAGTCAGTCTGACATCTTCACCGTCGACAGTTACGGTCTTGCGGTTATCATCAATGGTCAGCCCGTCTACTGTGTGTACACCCTCCTCGGGTGACGGCAGGCTTCCGAGTACCGTAAAGCGCCGAAGCTGACTTTTCACACGGGCGATTAGCTCAAGCGGGCTAAACGGTTTTGTGACATAATCGTCTGCACCTGCCGAAAGACCGATAATTTTATCTGTATCTTCGCTTTTTGCCGAGAGCATTATAATCGGAATGTTCCGGGTCTGCCTGACTTCCATTGTCGCACGAAGCCCATCCATTTCCGGCATCATGATATCCATTATTATCAGCTTAATATCAACTTCTTCCAACACAGAAAGCGCTTCTTTCCCATTATGCGCCTGATGAGTCTTATACCCCTCATTCCCAAGATACACAGCAATAGCAGCAGCAATGTCTTTGTCGTCATCGCAGATTAAGATATCATGCATAAACTAAACCTCCGTGTTGTTTCTGATAATGTCATATTAATAGTTCAATCATTATACCACATCCCTTAAACTTGAAGTGATGTCATGATAATACAAAAATCTTACAATCAAAGACGTGTATTTATTAAGAATTCCTTAAGCTTGAATGATACAATTTCATATGGTAAAATACACGGCGTAACAAAAGAACCGGAGCAAAACCAATGTATATGATTTTACTCAGTTTAATAGCAGGTGTGCTTGGTATGGGTCTCGGCGGGTTTTTTACTGCATTGTTCGGCAGCAAAAGTGACAAGCTTACCGGTATCTTCCTGTCCTTTTCGGGCGGGGTTATGATCAGCATTGCTTTTGTTGAGCTGATTCCCGAAGCAATTGAATTATCGGGTGCCGCTATAATGGTCGCAGGGTTGTTTTTAGGAGCGGTGCTGGTTTTTGCACTGCACTATCTTATGGATAATATTTCACACACAGGCGGGAAGTCTAAAATCCACGACACTTTTGCCGAGTATTTTCACTCGGGGGATATAATCTCCAATAAACCGAACATGCTCCGTTCGGGAATGATTATGATTTTCGCAATCGGCCTTCATAATGTTCCCGAAGGTCTAGCAATGGGCGCAGCAGGGAATTACGATGCAAAGCTTGGTCTGACTCTTGCGATAATTATAGGGCTTCATAATATCCCCGAGGGAATGGCTGTTTCCGCACCGCTCATTTTAGGAGGGCTTTCAAAAACAAAAGCAGTAGTTATAACACTTCTTGCGGGTGCAACTACTGTTCTCGGCGCAGCTGTCGGTGTACTAATCGGCAGCATTTCCGACATCGCCGTTTCATTATCATTTGGAGCAGCAGCCGGAGCAATGCTGTATGTCGTTCTCGGCGAAATCCTCCCCCAATCAATAGTAATGAGCAAAGACAGAATACCCACAATCTTCGCCTTCCTCGGCATGGTCGCAGGCATGCTGTTTACAAAATTATTACATTAAACAGGAGAGCAGGTTTAAATGATTTGTTCAGGGTGGTATAGGTAGTACAGAGAAAAAGGTGTATTTGATTTATTTTTGAGGGTGGTTTAGGGTTTATTAAATTAATTTTCGTTCACGGAAGCATGGACGCTGGAGGGCGCTCTGTTGAAACACGACGTTTCATCTGAGCGTAGGAAATTAATTTAATAAACCCTAAACCACCCTGAATAAATCAAAACACTTTTTCTGTTTTATACCTTTTTCTTGTTAAAAACTAAAATAGATGCAATTATTAAAATAACAATAGCAGATACGCAGATTATTACAGCGGGGAAAAAGTCTGCGATTTCTTTGTGTCCGCTAAGTAGTGCAAGGGTGTCGCCGGATAGGCTGATGGGGTTGAATTTTTGGATGGCAGGGGAGATGTTTAGTAATGCCATTACGACGATTGCTCCGAAGCAAGAGAGAAGGGCGCCATAAAAGCTGCCGAAAAGGGTGCCGCTGAATATTAGGATTGCTATCAGAAATTCGCCGAACAGCCAGAGTGAGAAAAATGCAAAGGGTGCATTGGTAATTACATCGGACGGCCAGTAGTAAGCGGTATAGACATAGCAGACAGCAAGACAGAGGGCATATCCGATTGTCCATAAAACACTTGCCGAGAAAAATTTCGATAATATTACAACATGCCGTTTCATGCCTTTTGTCAGGAGATTCACAAGTGTTCCTCTGCTAAATTCGTTTGCCATTGATCCGCTGAATGAAATTATTACGGCAAGCATCCCCATTTGCCCGATGTTGCTGAAAAACTGAGTCCATGAGTCGATAGCCGAAGGTTCGGGTAATGTAAGGACGACACCGTCACCCAAATCAATTGCCCCGAGTATCTCGGGAAGTAAAGCAGCAGTCAGCGGACTGAGAATACCGAAAACCAATAAAACCGCTGCCAGTGTAACCAGGCGGTATGTCCGAAGGCTTTCCATATATTCCTTCTTGGTAAAAGCAATAAATTCTATCATTTTGCCACCTCCAGGTATAATGATTCAAGGGACATTTCAACATTCGCCGCTTCGCACTTTTTCGGGAAAAGATTTCCGTCCTTCAAAACACGCAGCACTTCCTCCGAATCAATTTCATCTTCGAACTCAAGCTCAATTGCTCTTGATTTTCTTTCGAGCTTTAAGTCGGAAAGTGTGCTTTCAAGAACGATTTCACTTTTGTGAAGAACAGCAAGCCTGTCGCAAATCCGTTCAACATCCGATAAAATATGTGTTGAAAAAATAACAGTGGTTTTCCCCTTTATTTCATGGAGGATATCCAGTATATCCTTGCGTCCCATAGGGTCAAGAGCCGAGGTAGGTTCATCGCAGATTAGGAGCTTGGGTTTGTTGATTAAAGCCTGTGCAACTCCGAGCCGTTGCTTCATGCCTCGTGAAAAGCCCTTTATTTTCTTGTTTACATCGGCAAGTCCGACCATTTTGAGAAGCTCCGCAGAACGGTCATTTATTTCATCGGATTTTAAGCCGATAAGCTCACCGCACAGACGCAAATATTCCATAGGGCGCATGTAGCCGTAAAATTCCGGAACATCGGGAAGATAACCGATATAACGATTTGTTTTTGTTGCCCCGAACGAAACCTTTTCACCGCATACAAAAATCTCTCCGCTGTCTGCAGGCAGCAACCCTAGTATCATTTTCATGGTAGTGGTTTTTCCGGCTCCGTTAGCTCCGATAAAACCGAAAACACTACCCTCGGGAACATCAAAGGAAATGTTATTAATTACTTTGTTTTTCCCAAAGCTTTTTGACAAGCCTTTGATTGAAAGCACCGACACTTATTCATCACCTCTGCCTATAACGAAATAAAGAATCGGACCGATTGTATTTACACAGATGCAAATAATAATCCAAAGTAACCTATTGCCTGTTTTGTATGTATCGTGCTTCAGTATATGAACCAAAGCAGCGATCATAAGCCCAAATTGAATTATCGCAAGCGGAATAATCAGAGGTAGAAAGCTGACAAGGGTATTAAGAGAATTAGCCATTATAGTATGCCTCCTTGTTATTTATATTGATAAAGTCAGTACTGTTTCTGAAATCGTTATTTATTATTGCTATTATCCTCTTTAGAAGTTGATTTCTTCCTTTTCTTAACTGCTTCATTTAATAAATACTCTATCTGCCCGTTAAGTGAGCGGAAATCATCATCGGCCCAGATAACAAGCTCTTTCCAGAGCGATGCCGAAAGCCTTAAAGGAACCTGTTTCTTTTCTTTTTCATCCAAATCCAATCGCTCCTTTCAATAGTTTCAAAAATATAGTCAGTAATTGCAACGGGTTTGCTTTCCATCAAAGTGATGGAAAGCAAATTTAAGACTATCAATAAATAGAACCGCTGTTAACTATCGGCTGAGCGTCTCTGTTTCCGCAAAGTACAACGAGAAGGTTGCTGACCATTGCTGCCTTGCGCTCTTCATCGAGGTGGACGATGTCGTTTTCGCTGAGTTTTGCAAGTGCCATTTCGACCATGCCGACTGCGCCCTCAACTATCATGTTTCGTGCGTCAATAATTGCCGATGCCTGTTGTCTTTGAAGCATGACTGCAGCGATTTCTTCCGAGTAGGAAAGGTGTGTAATTCTCGCTTCGACTATTTCCAGACCTGCAACCTCGACCTTGCTTTGAATTTCATCACGGAGTTTTTCTGCAACCTCCTGGCTGCTGCCGCGAAGTGATTCTTCGTTATTATTACCGGGGTTATCATAGGGGTATAATCTGACAATGTTACGAAGTGCGGAGTCACACTGGATGGAAAGATACTCTTTGTAGTTATCTACATTAAATACTGCCTTTGCAGTGTTGATGACTCTCCAAATAACCACGATGCCGATTATAATCGGGTTCCCGAGCTGGTCGTTGATTTTTTGCTTATCATTATTAAGGGTCATGTCTTTGAGTGAAATTCTTTTATTAACAAGTCCGATTGAAACAGAATCAAGCGAGGACAGGGAGGATACAATCGACTCGGCAGGAGCTTTTACTGCTGCGCTTGTTGTTGATGTAACTCCCGCAGCAGGGTTGACAGCTACGCAAAACGGGTTGACCCAATAGAAACCTGCACCCTTTAATGTACCGATGTATTTGCCGAATAGTGTCATTACATATGCCTCATTCGGCTTTAGAACCTTAAGCCCGACGAAAATAATCGGTCCGGCAACAAAACCGTAAAGGCCGCTGACCGTGATAATTATTATCATAAGCAGTTGATTTCCGATGCCGTCAACGACCATGATAATGCCATATACAAATGCTGCTGTACACGCAAGAATCGCAAGAATGTTCATCACAAGGCATGCCATACCGTTCATGGCTCGAAGCTCTATCTCCTCATGTTGGATTTTTTTGTTTTCGGTAGCAGTAGTCATATCACAAACCTCCTAAATAATGTATATCAAAATGATATCATATACATATTACAACGATATTTACAGCTTGTCAAGCATTAAGTTAAAAATAATTTATTTATTACACAGATTTTTTAAACAGATAATGAAAGGCAATAAAAAATGCTGCTGTCATAATAATCTGTAAAAGGTTAATTTGTATAAGGTTAATGCTTGACAATGCTTTATATATGGTTTATTATATGCAAGCTGTTAAGTATTACTACTTTACGGCAGCATGAAAGCAAAGCGCCTGCAATACAATACAAAAGCGAAACAAATATCACATAAATATTAAACAACGGCGGTTTATAATGAGCGAAGAAACTCTGCAAAATACAATGAAATTCGATTTTTTCGGTGATTTGCTCACAGAAAAACAAAAAGAATATTTCGACCTTTATCACAATGAAGACCTGTCCTTATCGGAAATTGCCGAAGGTGCGGGTATTTCGAAGCAGGGAGTTTACGATATAATTACACGGGCTGAAAAATCGCTTAATAATTACGAAAAGAAAACAGAGCTGATCAGGAAATGGTGCGAAACACGCAGAGAGCTTGAAACGGAAATCTCCAAAGGTGAAAAAATCCACCCGGCCGCACTGCGATATTTTCAACTTGATATGAAATAAGGGACAACATTAAAACCTAAGAGACAATATTAAAAATTAAAGAGCAACATTAAAACTAAGGGACAAAAATGGCTTTTGAAAGTTTATCCGAAAAATTAAATGCCGCATTTAAAAAACTGCGCGGAAAAGGCAGATTAAAAGAGTCCGATATTAAAGAAGCTATGCGCGAGGTACGCCTTGCACTATTAGAGGCAGATGTCGGATTTAAGGTTGTGCGCGATTTTATCAATACCGTAAGTGAACGTGCAATAGGCAAGGATGTGCTTGAAAGCCTGACACCGGCGCAAATGGTTATAAAAATCGTAAACGAAGAGCTCTGTAACCTGATGGGTTCATCGATGTCGAAAATTGAGATATCATCAAAGCCGCCGACAATAATAATGCTCATCGGCCTGCAGGGAGCAGGTAAAACCACAAACGGAGCAAAGCTCGCAGGATATATGCGAAAAAATAGCAATAAAACCCCTCTACTTGCCGCATGCGATATATACAGGCCTGCAGCAATCGAGCAGCTTAAAACAGTAGGGAAGCAGCTGGACATACCCGTATTTGAAATGGGTACGGCAAACCCGGTGACAATTGCAAAAGAAGCAGTTGCACATGCAACCAAAAACGGCAACGACCTTGTTATACTTGATACGGCGGGAAGGCTTCATATTGATGATGCACTTGTTGATGAGCTTAAGCAAATAAAAACAGCGGTCAACCCGACGGAGATTTTACTTGTCGTGGATGCAATGACAGGTCAGGATGCCGTAAACGCTGCAGCTGCTTTTAATGACGCTCTCGGAATCGACGGTGTAATACTGACAAAACTTGACGGTGATGCACGGGGCGGAGCGGCACTTTCGGTCAAAGCCGTTACGGGGAAACCTATAAAGTTTTCGGGAACAGGCGAAAAGCTTGATCAAATCGAACCCTTCCATCCCGACCGTATGGCATCACGGATACTCGGAATGGGTGATGTGCTTACACTTATTGAAAAAGCAGAGCAGGCATTTGACGAGAAAAAAGCACAGGAAATGACCGAGAAGCTTATGAAAAATAAGCTGACTCTTACAGATTATTATGACCAGCTCACACAGGTGAGGTCAATGGGCGGACTATCCGATATAGCGGGAATGCTGCCGGGCATGGATGCAAAAGCACTTGCAGGCGCTTCGATTGATGAATCCGTTATATCAAAGACAGAGGCAATTATTCTCTCAATGACAAAACAGGAGCGGGATAATCCGTCAATCCTTAACAGCAGCAGGAAAAAACGCATTGCGGCAGGCAGCGGAACAGCAGTTGTTGACATAAACAGGTTATTAAAACAATTTGAAGCAATGCAAATGATGACAAAACAAATTTCAAAAGGCAAGCTTCCTGCAATGTTCGGGGGAAAAGGTAAAAAAGGAGCCGGCATGTTCGGCATGTAAATCAATGGTGTGTGAACGGGGATATTCATTTAATAAATAAAAATGTATCCCCTTAACAACAATAAATGGAGGAATAAAAAATGGTAAAAATCAGACTTCGCAGAATGGGCGCAAAAAAGAATCCCTTTTACAGGATAATTGTCGCTGATTCAAAATCACCGCGTGACGGCAGATGTATTGAGGAAATCGGTACATACAATCCGCTGACAAAACCGTCGGAAATCAAAATCGATACAGAACGTGCAGAATACTGGATTAAAAACGGTGCGCAACCGACCGACACAGTAAGAGCATTACTCAAAAAAGCAGGAACTAAACAAGATAAGGCAAAGGAATAGGTTTAGCACATGAGTAACTTAAAGGAATTATTGACGTACATAGCTCAAAATCTGGTGGATAATCCTGATGAAGTAAATGTCACCGAGCGGGAAACGGATTCCGAAACGGTTTTTGAACTGCGTGTTAACGCTTCAGACATGGGTAAGGTGATAGGCCGTCAGGGACGTATCGCAAAAGAAATCCGTGCATTGATGCGCAGCGTCGCAATCAGGCAGGGAAAACGTATCAGTGTTGATATAGTTGACTGAGCGGATGAAGGATAAATCCGGTCTTATTGAATCCGGAAAAATTGTAAACACCCATGGCATCAAAGGTGAAGTAAGACTGCAGCCATGGGCTGATTCTCCGGGTTTTTTAACAGGTTTCGAAAATATTTACATAGACGGAAAACCTGTAAAGGTTTTAGCGGCAAATGTACATAAGGGTTGCGTAACAGCAACCCTCGAAGGCGTTAACGATATTGATTCGGCAATTAAACTGAAAGGCAAAGTATTTTGCATAAACAAAAGTGACGCTATCCTTGAAGAGGGTAAATTCTTTATCGCCGACCTTATAGGTCTTCAGGCAATTGATGCAGATACAAGTGAAAGCCTTGGACATGTTGCGGATATTCTTACGCTACCGTCAAATAATGTGTATGTATTAAAAGGGGAGCGAGAAATTCTTGTGCCTGCCGTACCCGAGTTTATAATTGAAACGGATTTAAGTAAAGGATTTGTAAGGGTGCATTTAATCGAAGGACTTTAATGAAGAAATGAGAATAAAAAATGCAGAATGCAGAAATGAGTTCAAATAAGACATGAGAATTGATATTATGACATTATTTCCCGATGTTGTCGGGGATATGCTCAGCGAAAGCATTCTCGGCAGAGGGCAGGAGCGGGGTTTTATCCGCATTGAGTGCCATCAGATTCGTGATTTTACAGCTAATAAACAACGGCAGGTTGATGATTACCCGTACGGCGGGGGAAGAGGCTGCGTAATGCTTGCCCAGCCATTGTACGACTGTAAAAAATCTATCTGTGATGAAGCAGGCCGTGATATTTATACAATATATATGTCGCCCTGCGGTTCGGTATTTAAGCAGTCTGATGCACGCCGCCTGCAAAAAGAACATGACAGGCTTATTATTGTCTGCGGCAGATATGAAGGCGTTGATGAACGTTTTATAGAGGAATGTGTCGACGAGGAGCTTTCAATCGGGGATTTTGTACTGACAGGCGGAGAAATACCGGCAATGGCGGTTGCGGATGCAATATGCAGACTTGTACCCGGCGTTCTGCCGGACGAGGAATGCTTCACCGATGAAAGCCATTGGAACGGTCTGCTCGAATATCCGCAATACACACGACCTGAAACCTGGCAAAACAAAAAAGTACCCGAGGTACTATTATCGGGTCACCACGAAAACATCTCAAAATGGCGCATGAAGCAATCACTAGATCGAACAAAAACCCGCCGCCCCGACATGCTTGAAAAGTAATGAAGCAGGGGGACAGATGCATTGTTTCGTTATATTTTTCTATAAAATGGAACAAATACAGAAATCCATCGTCTAACTGTCTATACATCGGAAAAACTCTTAAACGGAGGAATAAGAAAATGAAAAAGAAAATATCAATCCTGCTCCTCGTTATCCTTGCAGCAACACTGCTGACAGCCTGTGCAAGTGCAGGCGGGCAAAGCAGTGTAGATTATTATTATGGTGGTACGCTCAACGAAACTGCCGGCTCTGCAATGTATGCATTACCCGAAGCTGAAGCTCCGGCGGCGGTACAACGCCGTACTGCCGGAGGCGGAGATTATGCAGAAGAAGCACTATATGATGCCGACTACTCGTATGTGGACGATTCTATTAGTTACTCCTCGGGAGGTGACCACGGTGGCATATCTTCAACCATCGGTGGAGGCAGCAGCATAGTTCCTATTACAGCACCGATAAATGAAGGGCTTGCAGAGAAAATCATCTATTCGGTACATGCAAACATTGAAACCATGGAATTTGACGAAACAGTTGCAAAAATTCATCAGCTGCTGGGAGTATATAACGCATTTATAGAAAGCTCCAGTGTAAGCGGTATTAACTACGAATCAAGATTCTACGGCTGGAACGAGTACCGTTATGCATATTTTAACCTGCGTGTTCCCGTCGGGCAACTAAACGCAATGGTTGAAAATCTTGATTCGCTCGGAAATATCACACATCAAAGCAATGACGCAACAAATATTACCACTCAGTTTTTTGATACGCAGTCCCGCCTTAATTCACTTAATATCCAGGAAGAGCGTCTGCTTGATATGCTTTCAAAAGCAGAGGATGTACCCGACCTGATTATGATTGAAGAAAGACTCAGTGATGTACGTTATCAAATCGAAATGCTGACAACAACCCTTACAGGCTGGCAAAGACAGGTTGATTACAGCACTGTAACACTCAGTATCATAGAGGTTATTGAATTTACAGAGCAGCCGGTAATAAATATATCTTATTGGCAGCAAATCTCCGACGGATTTATGGCAACAATTAAAGCAATCGGCAAGTTTTTTATGGATTTATTCAGATGGTTTATCGTTTCAGCTCCCGTTCTGCTTGTAATTGCCGTAATAATCTTAGCCGCAGTATTATTTGTAAAATATAAAGTCCGGTCATACAAAAAGAAAAATGCCGCACAAGCAGCAGTAATCCCCGAAGAAACCGATAACAATAATCAATAAAATCTTTCAATGTCTTAAAAAGAGGAATTTCCCCAAAATGAGGAAATTCCTCTTTTAGTATTCTATTATGCGGAAGCATTACCGGTTATGCAGCTTCATCCTGTTGTGAATTGTTCTCTTCGGCACCGTTGCTGCCTTCTTCGCCGGTGTAATCTTCTGTTCCGGGTGTTTCATCGGTTCCCGGTATCTCTTCAACTCCGGTGTCATCCTCGGTTACTATGTTTTCCTCTGCTCCGGGAGCTTCGAGAACAACTGTCGGTGGTGTACCGTCAATGAGCTTCATACGGTCACAGATAAAGTCATCATATTCGTTCATTTCCGACATCAGCAGGTCCAAAAGCTGGTCCCAATCGGCTTCGCCCGAACCCGGCAGAATAAAGTATCCGTTATTATCCAGAACTCCGCCCATGTGTTTTACAAAAAACGGTGCGGTATCAGTACCGATGTTGACTCTTCCGCTGCTTTTGAGAACATTATGGAGATATAAAAGCTCATTAATGTTTATCCGGTTGTTCATTATACTGAGCCACTTTTTATCACGCTCTTCCATTGACAGCGGTGTGAGGTTATTATTGCTGTCCCGTTCTGTAAAGCGTGTGTAATTTTTTATAAGACCGAGGGTATCAATTACTCTCGTGACATTTTCAGCACCAACCGAACGAAGTGACGCCGAGTCAAGAACACCGGAGTTACGCATCTCATTGACCATCAGGAACAAATCACGGTTGGTCAAATCAGCCGGATATTTATCTCTTATTGTATCTTGAATCGAATCTGAGCTTTTATCGCCGTATAAACGTTCACGGTTGACCTGCTCGGGATTTTCGATGTGCTTACTCAGTGTATCGGTAAACTCAACACCGATAAGATAGAACATTGTGCTCGGAAGGCTCAGATTACGTGCCATCATAAAATCGCTGCCGAACTTATCTATGAACTTACTTTCGATAAAATCATACTTTTCGACATCGGTTTTAGCGGATAAATCCGTATTATTAATAATATGCCTGACATTGCTGATACCTTGTACTACTTCATCCTCGGGAATCGGATAATACTTGCTGACATAAGAAGAGCCGGCTGTCTCTTGCGTTTTAATTACAGGAGGTACCGAATCCATTGGGTAGGTATTATTAACATTGGTGCCTTCAACATCATCCGCGCCTTTTACCGTACATTCAGTCACAACCGGATGGGGAGGGGTTGACTCATTTATCGAGTCTGTAAGTATTTCGCTAAAGAGACTGCTTTCGTTTTCCGTACCCTTTACTTGTTGATTTTGTGATGGATTAATACTGTTTTCTGCTGTCACATAGCTAACGTATATGTTATCGATGTACATATAAAGTAAAATTCCGTTCTCTGCATCCTTGACATATTTAAATCCTTTATCGTATTATCGATATTTTCAATAGAATACTTAAGTATTTTTATCGGAAAAGTTTGAATATTTTCCGCAAAGGGATACAAAATTAATTTAGTTTACATAAATATGTTGCATAATTTAAAGAATTCTGTTAGATTAATGAATAATAGTTACAAAGTTATACAAAAAAGCACAAAACATTAATAATTAAGAAGAGCTGCGGAGGCAATAAATGCAACGATCCATTCAAAAAAAAGTAATACCGTTTGCATTATTTGTCATTCTGTTAGCAGTATCTTCTTTTTCTATGTTTCCCGATAACTATTATGAAATTTCCGAACCTGTAACCGGTTATATAACATCCTACGTACCTGATTATTCAAAAACTGTAATCAACCGCATTGCAGAAGAAAAAGCTATGGAAGAAGCGGCAAATGTAATTGATCACGGCCTGGCGGATGCATCAATTGAATTGCATTTACCCGATTTTCTGCCTGTGGATACAACACTTATCGGGGAAGCAACACTTTTAAATGCAAATCCGGGACTAAGCGGCAGGCTTTCATGGTATCTCGACGGCAAAGCAGTTCTGGAGGAGCCTGTCATAACAGGTACATATCTTTCAGGGTTTAATCACGATTTCAAATATACAAGAGATATGCCTGAAACAGCTGTTGTTAAAGTCGTACTCGAATATGTTACGAACCAAGGCGAAAAACACGAAATTTCAGATGAGAGAACAATAAAAATCGAAAACCGGAGCAAGCTCCATTGGATGGAATTGGAAGCTCCCCGTGTACTCGGAATGGTCACATCACAGTATCAGGGAGACAGAACACAGGAGTGGGCTCTTGAAAATGATTATGACGACTTTGACAAGGAAGTATTTGTTCACGCAAAGGGTTATGAAAGTGAAACGGATTATCTGCTGTGGGTAAGCCGGTCACATCAAAGGCTTAATATATTCATAAAAACCGATGACGGCTGGGAGCTTTTTGAAACATTTCTTGTTGCAACCGGGTCACCGGGTGCTGTCACAAGAAGAGGTGTCACTTATATAACAAGCAGGACCGAAGAGGGGTGGAATTTCGGCACACACAGAGTAAAACCCGTCGTCCGTTTTTTCCCGAATTCTCCGTACGCATTTCACTCAAGACTTCTGCATCCGAGAACCGGTGAAGTCATAGACGACCGCATCGGCTTCCCCGCAAGCGCAGGCTGTGTCAGACTATACTGCGAGGACATACGCTACATCTACGATAACATCCCCGACGGTACCACCGTTGTAGTATATTAGTACTATTCTTATAATCCGGTATCAATTTCGCAAAGAGCAGCTGCAAGGCGTTTGAAACCTTCCTTGGTGTCGCAGATGCTTGTCAGTGCGATAATGTAATCGTCGTATACACGTTCAATTTCGATTTTGAACCTGTTTCGTAAAATATCCGTCAACCCGGCACTGTTTATTGCAGTGCCTTTTGTAATTATTACTATTTTCCCGGGGTCTAAAGTGTAAAAGTCCCGGTTTTGATTTTCTTTTCCACCGTAAAGACTATAAAGCAATGACAAATTCTTAACATTTCTTGCATCGGAGTAAAATTGTTCCAAATTTTGCTTATATTCCCGAAAGAGTTTGATACTATCGGACTTTATTAACCGTAAGCAGTAATCAATCGATGCCATTAGAACATAAGACGGACTGCTTGTTTGAAGGATATACAGCATCTCTTTTATTGCATTTACGTCAATACGCTGACTGCATACATGCAATAACGAGCATTGTGTAAGTGCCGGTAAAGTTTTATGAATGCTGAGAACAACAATATCCGCACCTGCTGTGATACTGCTTTGCGGAAGAAAATCCGAAAAACCCAAATGCGCTCCGTGTGCGGCATCAACTAGGAGTATAGCTCCGTTATGGTGAGTAATACCGGCTATTGATTCAATATCACAAACAACACCCTCATAAGTGGGTGAAGTGATGACAACCATTTTTATATCCGGATTTTTGTCCAGTGCCGCTTCAATTGCCGGGGGAGAAACACTGCAGGGGACACCTGTTTTACTGTCAACAGTGCAATCGAGCATTACAATCTCCAAGCCGAACAGCTTCGCCGCATTCGTGGTAGACCAGTGACAATTACTGACAGCGAGTATCTTGTCTCCCTGTTTTGTATGTGCTCCGATTGCCGCAAGTATTCCAACCGTTGTACCGTTAACGAGTAAAAAAGCTTCACGGCTGCCGTACAGTTCAGCTGCAAGCTTTGAAGCTTCGAGTAAGACCCCTTGCTGATTATGCAAATCATCAAACCCCTGTATCTCCGTAATATCAATATCATAAGGTAAGCCTGCAGGCATAAACTCGCCGTTTCGTTTATGCCCCGGCATATGCATCGGATAAATACCGGACTTGTTATACTCTTTTAATTTATCATACAGCATTATATATACCCACCCTCAAATATGTGATAGAATACTACAGTAATTTTATATGAATTTCAAGAAAGTGTGTTTTACTATGCAAAAAATTAAGGGAGCAATATTCGACCTTGACGGCACATTACTCGACTCGATGTGGAAGTGGGGAGATGTTGCGGAGGATTATTTAACAAGCCACGGAGCGGTCCCGAAACCGGGATTGATGAAAATACTTAGGGCATTTAATACAACCGAGGAAGCGCAGTATTATATTGATGAATACGGAATTGACAAACCTCTTGACGATGTCATAAAAGGCAGAGATGACATGATGTTTAAGTTTTTTTCAAATGACGTAAAGCTTAAAGAGGGTGTTCTGCCGCTTCTGGAAGCATTGAAAAAACAAGGTGTTAAAATGTGCATAGCCACCGCCACCGATAAATGGCTCGTTGATGCCGCAGTAGAGCTCCATGGGTTGATGAACTATTTTGAGCGTATCTATACCTGCACGGAAGAAAATACAAGCAAAAAATACCCCGATATTTTTTTCAAAGCAGCAAATTTCCTCGGGACACAAGCGGGTGAAACCTTAGTCGTTGAAGATGCCCTATACGCAATGAATACCGCAAAAAAAGCCGGCTTCATCGTCGCAGGAGTCTACGACAAAGTCGCCGACGATGAACAGGCTGAAGTAAAAGCCGTTTGCGATTACTACTGCACAAACCCGGGAGAATTATTAAAAAATCTATGATAAAAAAGTGAAAAACCTCAGAGTGAGGTTTTTCACTTTTTTACTTTTATATTCCTTATGCGTCGACGTCGATGTCCCAGCTGAGGAGGTATTTTGCCTGGTCGGGGGTGAGTTCGTCAAGACAAGGAGACGGTTCTTTTATTGCACAAGAGAACCGTCCCCTTGTGTTATTATTGTGGGAAGCGGAACCAAATCTTACAGACATCGTTTTTCTCCTTTAATTGATTACTTTTAACAATTCTTTATTTTGCTAATTTCTCCTGTTAGTATTACTGATAAACCTTAAGCAGTAAGGGTTGATAGAGGAACAACATTTATACCGTCCGGACGTTTATATGCAAAACCGTTACCGGTAATTACTGTTAGAGCTGACGGGTTGCCGGTTTTTTCTGTGTCAATTTTTGCAACAAGTTTTAAAAGATTAGCTGCAGCGGCATCAACCGCACCTATTCCCAGTTTAACTTCGAAGGCACCCCAGACACCATTTGCGTATTCTACAACAGCATCAATTTCCAAGCCTTGTGAGTCGCGATAATGATAAAGCTTTCCACCGTTTTTATCTGCATATATTCTCAAATCGCGAACAGCAAGAGATTCAAATAGTAATCCAAGGTAATTCAAATTATTTAAAAGATTATCGATAGACAATCCAAGAACTCCGACAGCCATTGACGGATCTGTAAAGTGTCTTTTTGGCATTTTTCGAAGCATATCTGAAGAGCGGATATGTGTATTCCATGCCGGAAGATTATCGGTCGCCATTAATCGTTCAAGTGCGGAAAGATATTCTGCAACTGTTTCATCGTCCAACTTTTTATCAGAACCACCTGTATCTTTGGATAGAGCAGTTAATGAAACTTCTGTTGATACATTTCGTGCAAGAGATTGTAATAAGCGAGTGACTCTATATGGGTCGCGACGTTTGTTTGACACCTTGCTTATATCGGCTTCTGCTAAAAGAGTCATGTAATCATTTGAAAATCGGAATCCTTCGGAATAACTCTCACCAATTAAACCGGGCCACCCGCCTAAAATTATTTTTTCAGTTAACTCACCAAGTTCAAAGGTGACATCGTTAGAGTGAGGAGTGTTTCCTTTTATAAGATTAAATAAGCTTACTTCTCCGGTTGACCAGCCTTTTTCATATAATGACATTGGTCGCATTCTCATTACAGAGAATCTTCCCATTCCGGAATGCCGATTAATATCATCATCGGGAGCAGCAGAACCCGTGAGAATGAATTGACCCTTTTGCTTACGTTCATCAACCTCTCTTCGAATGTAATTCCATATCCTTGGGAACTCCTGCCACTCATCAAGTAACAATGGAGTCTTTCCTGTAAGGATTGTTTTTGGGTCAATTTCCATTTTTAATCGAGCTTGTTCATCTATATCAAATCTGACAATATTTGCAGATTGCTGCACTGCGGTTTCTGTTTTTCCGCAACCCTTTGCACCTTCAATTAGAACAGCACCGGAACTATTTAACCGTTCTGAAAGAATAGTATCAGCAAATCTTTTATGATAATCCATATACTAATCCCTCCCTGTTACTACACAGAATATCACACCACCCGCTAAAATACAAGGATTACATCCGCTAAAAAAAGAGGATTACATCCGCTAAAATATCAGTCGAAGATAGCAGCATTGTAGCAGTCAAGTAAAATAGACATATTTTTAAGTATTTTTGGTATTTCGTTTCAAAATATCATGGATTTTTAATTTTGCACGAAGAAACACCCCGAATGGTATAGCCAAAAGGGTGTTTGTCTTCAGTCTGAAAGGTTGAGAAACTATCAACCTTTTTTATAATAGTCCTTATGCGTCGACGTCGATGTCCCAGCTGAGGAGGTATTTTGCCTGGTCGGGGGTGAGTTCGTCGATGGAAAGGTCACAGGCGGCAAGTTTTTTGAATGCAACATCCTGATCGATTTCTTTCGGTACAGCAATTACGCCCGGCTCGAGTTTCTTGTGGTTTTCCGCCACATACTCGGCGGAGAGAGCCTGAATTGCAAAGCTCATATCCATGATTTCAACCGGATGGCCGTCACCGGAAGCAAGATTCACAAGGCGGCCCTCGGCGAGAACAAAGACTTTTTTGCCGTTTTTAAGTGTATAACCCATAATATTCGGTTTATGCTCGGCACTTTCGGTATTATTATCGAGCCACTCGACATCAACCTCAACATTAAAATGCCCGGCGTTGCACATTATTGCACCGTCTTTCATTTTGTCAAAATGTTTATTGGTAATTACACCCATGCAGCCTGTTACGGTAATAAACAAATCGCCGACCTCGACCGCATCATCCATAGGCATTACATCAAAGCCGTCCATTAAAGCTTCGAGTGCCTTAACAGGGTCGATTTCGGTAACGATAACTCTGGCGCCGTAACCCTTTGCACGCATTGCGATACCCTTGCCGCACCAGCCATAGCCTGCGACAACAACGTTTTTACCCGCAACAACAAGGTTTGTCGTACGGTTAATTCCGTCCCATACAGACTGACCCGTTCCGTATCTGTTGTCAAACAGATATTTACATTGTGCGTTATTAACTGCAACCATCGGGAATTTAAGCGTTTTATCTGCCGCCATGGAGAAAAGGCGCATAATTCCTGTTGTGGTTTCTTCACAACCGCCATAAACATTGGGGATTAGGTGCTTAAGTTTGGTATGCATTATATTAATAAGGTCGCCGCCGTCGTCGATGATAATATTCGGACCCGATTCAAGAGCCTTTGTAAGATGGCGGTCATATTCCTCGGGTGTAGAGCCGTGCCATGCAAAGACCTTCATTGCCGGATCTTCCTTGCAGCCCACTGAAAGTGCTGCGGCAACATCGTCCTGAGTTGAAAGAGGATTACAGCCTGCAGCATACATTGTTGCTCCGCCTGCAGCAAGAGTGCGGCAAAGACATGCTGTTTTTGCCTCCATATGTATTGACAGTGTAATATTCATGCCTTTAAAAGGCTTGGTTTTCTTAAAGTCCTCTTTAATTGAATGCAAAAGCGGCATATTACGCCATGCCCATGCGATTTTTCTCTCACCCGAAGGTGCAAGAGAAACATCACGCACTTCACTTTCGTGAATTACGGTTCCTTTGCCTGATTGAGCCTCTTCTGCGCTCTGCGTAGCGAAACCCAGGTTTTTGTTTGCCGATTTTGAATTTACTTTCATATGAACATAATTCCTTTCGATTGATTACATAGTATTTTAAATATTCAAAAGAACATCGTGGTTTTAGCGTGTTCCGATTCTGTCACAGATTTTTGAAACCTCATGATAGACACGGTCTGCGTCAATTGTCAGAAACTCTCTGTTTTCCATGAGTATTTTCCCGCCGACCATAACGGTTTCAACCTCGGACCCGTATGTTGAGTATGCAAGTGAGGACATCGGGTTATTGACAGGCTGCATATTCGGGCAATTGAGGTCGAGTATCGCAAGGTCTGCAATATTACCGGGCTTAATTTCTCCTATATCACTGCGTCCCATTGCAGCGGCACCACCTTTTGTGGCGATTTTGAAGCCTTCCTCGGCAGTAACTGCAAGAGCATCATGATTAATACCCTTATGAACTATTGACAAAACCGCTAACTCTCTGAACATATTGAGTGTGTTATTACTTGCCGCTCCGTCTGTTCCCAAAGCGACATTAACTCCCGCTTTGAGCAACTTTGGAACAGGTGCTATACCATTGGCAAGCTTGAGATTACTTACGGGATTTGTCACAACCGTAACACCCTTTTTAGCCATTGTATTAATATCGCTGTCGCTCAAATGTACGCAGTGAGCGGCAACGGTTTTGTCGTGAATCAAACCGTTTTTATCCATCAGCTCAATTGATGTGCAGTCGTACTCTTTGGAAATATTTTCTTTTTCTACAAGCCCCTCTGAAATATGAGTATGAATTGGTAAATCCAAACGCTTGGCTTCTTGCGCTACAGTGCGTTGAAAATCCTCGCTGCATGTATATGGAGCGTGCGGGGCAAACATAAAGCTTATTCTCTCATGTCCTTTATGACGTTCTATAGCATCAAGTGCTACTTTTAAGCGTTTTTCACCGTCAGCCGGTCCGCCAACATCAAGTAAGCCGCGCGAAAGAACCGCTCTAATGCCTGTTTCATCCACTGCGCGAGCCATATCATCCATAAAATCATACATATCTATAAATGATGTTGTACCTGTGGAAATCATTTCAATAGCTGCGAGCATTGTCCCCCAGTAGATGTCCTCACCTGTGAATTTTTCCTCTAAAGGCATGATTTTTCCAAACAGCCAATCATTAAAAAGCAAATCATCCGCACAGTTGCGAAGAATTGTCATTGGGGCATGAGTATGTGCATTAATAAGACCGGGGATAAGCATTTTGCCCGAGCCATGTATGGTCTTATCCGCAGTAAAACCTTCGGGTTTAGTACCAACAGACTTGATTACACCGTCACCGATGTATACAGAACAGGTTATCACTTCACCCGGCAGAACTGTAAGTATGTCTTTTATATAAATGTTCAATGTTGTACCTCCAATACTTTCAGCTAGAACATGATATCAATTCTTATGGAATAATGCAATTGTAAATCTCAACTTACAAATCACATTTTACCTCGCAGCCTTTTGCCGAGGAGCGGATGATTCCGTCAATGATTGCCTGATTGTAAATAATCTGTTCGGTTGGAATAGGAGCGGGACCGCCGGTTTTCACGGCTTTTACAAAAGCACCGCATTTACTTATAAAATTCTCTTCCCAACCGGGAGACTCTTGAAGGGGTATAGCTGTGCTTGTCGGAATACCGAACTCATCATGGAATAAGGTAACATCCTTGCAGGAACCGTCCCATGCGCCGCCCCAAAGTCCTTCGGTCGGAGATATTTTCAAACCCTTTTCGCTTCCGAGAAAAATTGTCGCACCCGTTGTATCCATATGCATAGCCCAGCTTGTGCGGAAATCTATGGTTAATCCGCCTTCCAAACGGATAAATGCCGATGAAAAATCATCAACCGAGAATGTTTTATAGAAATCCGGATTATATTTTTTACTCTTGCCCAAATAGTCCGCTGTCATTGCAGAAACAGTAAGCGGTTTCGGATAACCGAGTGCATACAGAACCATATCAAGAGAGTAACATCCGATATCGGCAAGCACCCCGACTCCTGCCAGTTTTTTATCAACAAAGGTACCGCCCGGCATCCCGCGCCAGCGTCCGCCGCCTGTTTGGACATAATAAATTTTACCCAAATCACCCGATGAAACAATTTTCTTAAGAAGCTGCATATTCGGGTCATAGCGCGGTTGAAAGCCGACAGTTACAAACTTCCCGGATTTTTTCTCGGCTGCCGTGATAGCACGAGCTTCATCCATTGTTACGCACATCGGTTTTTCCAAAAGAACGGGCAAACCCTGTTCCAAAGCAGCAACTGTACATTCGGCATGTGTTGAGTTATATGTACAGACACTGACTGCATCGAGCTTCACAGCCTTGAACATTTCCTCCTTGGAGTCGAAACCCTTGGCGTCGGGACATTTATTTGTTTTGAAAAAAGCCTTTGCTTTACCCGGTACAATGTCACAGCCTGCAACGACTTCGACATTTTCAAGTGCATGATAGCTTTTAAGATGAAGATTGGCGATACCGCCTGTTCCGATGATTCCGATTCTTAATTTTGGCATAATAAAGTTCGTTCCTTTCGTTCTGCAATATCAGCTTGTATTAATATTGTATTTTGTGTAGTATATGATATATTTACCCAAGGTGCAAGAAGATAAAACCTATTTTATATTTAAAACTGACGGAGGATGGAATTTTATGCTGAAAGTTGCAATGTTGAGCCGCTGGCATGTTCATGCCGAAGGGTATGCACATGAATTTAAAAGCAGAGATGATGTACAATTGACAGTGGTTTGGGATGAAGAACCGGAAAAAGGTAAAGAGTTTGCAAAACAGTTCAATATGGACTTCGAGCCTGATTTGGATAAGCTTCTCTGCCGTGATGATGTTGATGCAGTCTGTATAAATACACCGACAAATAAACACCCGGAGGTAATACAAAAATGCGCAAAAGCAGGCAAGCACATTTTCACCGAAAAGGTTCTTGCGCTCACCAATGACGAAGCAACACAGATTCGCAAAGCTGTTGAAGAAAGCGGTGTTAAGTTTTGCATTTCATTCCCGCACCGCACCTTTTCGCATAATTTATTCGCAAAGAAGGTAATGGATGAAGGACTGCTCGGGGATGTAAACTACATGCGTGTCAGAAATGCCCATAACGGAGCATCTGCAGGCTGGCTTCCTCCGCATTTTTATGATGAAGCCCAGTGCGACGGCGGTGCAATGATTGACCTTGGTGCTCACCCGATGTATCTGATTCCTTGGATAATGGGAAAACCCGCTGAAGTTGCGTCAGCGTTTACACATGTTACAGGTCATGCAGTAGAGGATAATGCCGTAACGGTGATGAAATACGAAAACGGAGCGGTTGCAGTATCCGAGACCGGGTTTGTCACCGGTTTTTGCCCGTTTATGCTTGAGCTTTACGGAACCGACGGGTCACTTATTATTTCAGGTGAAGAAGTAAAATTAATTTCATCAAAACTTAACGATAAAACAGGGGAGTACAGCGGCTGGATAAACCCCGGCAACCTGCCTGCACCTCTGCCAAGCCCGATCATTCAATTTGTTGAAGGCGTACTGTACGGTAAAGAAATTATCTTCGGCATGGACGACGCAGTAACCCTGACCGAAATGATGGACGCCGCCTACAGGTCACACAAGCAGGGGGCTTTTGTAAGCTTATAGTATATTTACATATAATTTAAGTATTGCTTTAATTTATCATTATCAGGTGAAGACAGAAGCTTATCTGTCTCACCTGATGTGATTATTTCACCGTTATGCATGAAAAACGTATACTCACACATGCGTTTTATGTTTGATAATTGATGGCTGATAATTATAAATGTTTTTGGTTCGGATGGTGTTTTTGTCAGCGGGTCTTCGGTTTGCGTTTTTAAAATATAATCTTCAAAAAACGCAACACTTTCTATATCCATGTTTGAAAATGCTTCGTCTATTAAAATCAGCTTAGGAGAAAAAATGAGAGCTCTTGCAAGCGCAAGCTTTTGCTGCTCTCCGCCCGAAAGGGTCAGGGCATATTTATTGCGGTAATCCGTCAAACCCGTTATTTCCAAATAATGGTCTATCAGCGTAATGTCAGGTTTAATTTTTCTGAGCTTTAGCGGATATATTAAGTTACGCTCTACAGTGTCATGTAATAAATATGGTTTTCTGAGCACCATAGTAATATCACGGGGTGTCAGCCCGCAATAATCGATTTTACCGCTGTCGGGTTTCATCACTCCTGCCATCAGCTTCATTGCTGTTGTTTTCCCGCAGCCGTTCGGCCCGATAATACCATAGATTTTTCCTTCGGGTATTTCAAGGCTTTTTATGTCCAGTGAAAATTTATCAAGTTTCTTTTTTAAATCAGTAATTTTCATCCGTCCGCCGCTCTCTTTTACGTAAAATGCCTGCTATTATCTGAATGGCCAGTGCAATGAGCATAAGAATCGCACCAAGAAATATTGCCTGATTAATCTCGCCGCGATTTCGCAAAAGCGAAATTGTTGTTGTCATTACACGTGTATGATAACGGATATTTCCTCCGACTATCATTATTGCCCCGACCTCACTCATGGCACGTCCGAACCCTGTAATTGCAGCGAAATATATCTCGTTGCCGAGCTCTTTGATCAGCAATACCTGTGTTTGCCATTTTGTAGCACCCATGGTGACCGCAAACGAACGGATATGTGACGAACTGCGCTGAGATGCGGTATAAACGATTCCGCATATAATAGGGGTCAGCAGCAATACCTGCGCAATAACCATTGCCTGCAAGGTAAAAAGCCATCCCAACGAACCGAAAGGCCCGTTGCGCATCAGCAAAAGATACACAACAAGCCCTATTACAACAGGCGGGGAAGCCATCAAGGTGCGATTAATCAGCACAAGGATGCTTTTGCCCTTAAAATTAACACGGTCCAGCCAAAGCCCGAGAGGAACACCAAGAACAAGCGAAATAGCAGTAGACAAGAGTGTCATTTGCAGAGTTAAAATAATTATTCCAAGTGTTTCTCTATCGAGCAGTTCAAACATATTTTATTCCTAAAATTTAATCAGATTAGCTTATATTATGCATCCGGGAAGAACAGCGGTTGCCCGAAATCTTCTATACCAAACGATGCAATCAATTCCTGTGCTGCAGGACTGATAATCCAGTCAACAAATGCCTGTGCTCCTGCCGGAACAAGAGTTGTTGACACAACCATTACACCGTAAGGATTAAGTAAACGAGGACTGCCTTCGCAAATGATTATAAGATCACCCTTGTTTGCATATGAAAGCCATGTTCCGCGGTCAGAAAGCGTATAAGCATTCATTTCCGCAGCCATGCCGAGAGTAGCACCCATTCCCTGACCTGACTCCAAATAATTTTCATTATCCTCCGGATTAACTCCAAGAGAATCCCAGAGCTGCAGCTCTCTTGTATGTGTTCCCGACTCGTCACCTCTTGATATAAAAGGCAGGTTCTGTGTCAGAATATCCGAAAATGTCTTATCTATATCATTGTTGTGCGAAAGCGCACCACCGTCGGGACCGACTATAATGAAATCATTATACATGACATCATGGCGGCTTTCCGCAAACCCGTCGGCAACGAACTGATCCTCCTGCGAGCGGGCATGAACCAGAAGGACATCTGCCTCGCCGTCACGGCCAAGCTGCAGCGCAGCTCCCGTACCGACAGAAATTACCTGAACATCCCACCCTGTTTCATCGGTAAACACAGGTAAAATAAAATCAAGCAACCCCGAATCATCGGTACTTGTAGTTGTTGCGAGAGTGATAGTTCCGCCCGATGACCCGGAACCGCCCGGGCCGCATGCGGCAAGTGCCATCAGGCAAATACATAAAATAACTAAAACAATAAGGGACAGCGCATTTTTCTTTTTCATTCTTTTCTCCATGTAAAAATATTACAGAAGACAACCCGCTCGTCCACATGCCGCTCTGCTGTATCAAATATGTACTTATAACGCACCAAACCCGCATGCTCGTCCACACTCCGATTTTAATGCAACTGCGATTGTAACAAGAAAAATCCATGTTGTCAATTGACAATAAACACTTTATAAGTTATAGTAGCAACCGAGATTAATAATCAAAGTGATGATGCAGGGGAATACAGGTGTGAATCCTGAGCAGTCCTGCTACCGTAAAGCCGGAGTACCTGCCATCACAGTGTCCATTGTCTCGCTTGCGAGACGTTAGGCACTGCGGCTTGCGCCGTTTCGTAGTGGATCCACAGAGAATGGAACACTATGCTCACGATTGAGAGTGTTAACCCTTAAGGTTAATACCTTGCGCAGGCGGCATTATATGCCGCTTTTTTGTATTGTTTTTCTCGTAAAATACAAAATGAAAAGGAAACAAAAAAATGAAACCGAAAAATATCCTGCTCCTGATTGCAATGACACTTCTGATGACAGCATCAATACTTATGGCTGCCGCATGCGCTCCCGCCGGCAATCCAAACGGAAATAACGAAAATGCCAATGACGGCGCAACCATACCCGGAAACGCCGATACCGCCGAACCGGTTGATACATCCGTAGTCATACCGACAGATATCGGAGAAGGTTCTACATCGTTTATTTTTGAAGTAACCGATGATAAAGAAGATATAACCGTCTGGAAGGTTCACACAAATGAAACAACAGTCGGAGCCGCTTTACTTGAAGCCGGGCTTGTAGAAGGCACTGTTTCCGCAATGGGGCTGATGGTTGAGTTTGTTGACGGTCTCAGAGCGGATTATATGGAGGATAATGCCTGGTGGGCATTTTATATAAATGGGGAAATGGCAATGGAGGGAGTAGACACCACAGAAATTGAGGAAGGTACTCTATATGCATTCGTCTTCACACCGGCTTAAGGAACTTGTTATATTTGCAGTTCTGGGCTCAATACTGTTCATTTCGCACATGATACTTATATGGCTTCCAAGTGTGCATCTTCTTGGACTGTTCATTGCAGCATTTACATTAACATACAGAGTTCGTGCGTTAATTCCTGTTTATGTTTATGTCTTTATATACGGCGCATTCTATGGTTTTGCATCGTGGTGGGTTCCTTATTTATACATCTGGCTCCCGCTGTGGGGAATGTTTATGTTACTTGGCATGTTCGAGCCGAAGGTAAGGATAAAAATCCCCTTATGTATGATTCTTTGCGCATTGCACGGATTATTTTTCGGAGTAATGTATGCACCATACTGGGCGTTTATTTTCGGCTTGAATTTTCAAGGTATGATAGCCTGGATCATTGCAGGCCTGCCCTTTGATATAACCCATGCAATAAGTAATCTTGCAGCAGGCGTATTAATAATACCTTTATCGGAGCTGCTTAAAAAACTGAATGCACAAATGTTTGCGGCAGTAGAATAGATATGTTATAATTTCGTATCTTTCCGAGAGGATACGGACAATTTGAAAATAACAATAATAAACGACTACTTTTTCCATGGAATTTCCGGCGGACTTCTGCAATCGGTCAGGGATGCCGCAACACCGGACAGCGAAGTAACACAGGTTCAGCAAAAGAACATCACTGTAAATGACCTTATTGACTCAGAGGTTGTATTCGGCAGAATACCGCCGCATTTACTGATTGAGCTGCCGAATCTTAAATGGCTTCACCTTGCAAGTGCGGGTGCAAACGGCATGACCGACAGAGCGCTCTATGCAAACAAGGAAATAGTTCTCACCAAGTCCAGCGGAACATTCGGAAAGCCTATGGCAGAGCACATCATAGGCATGATGATTGCAGTCGGCAGGAATTTTGACTATTATTTCAAAAAACAATTTGACTCGCTCTGGTGCAGCACCCTCCCGAACCTGCTCGATATATCGGATACAACAGTTCTTATAATCGGGCTAGGTGACATAGGCACAGAAACCGCCAAACGCCTGCAAGCTTTTGACTGCCGGTTAATAGGCATGCGCCGTGATGCTTCCAAACCGCATGAAATTATTAAAGATGTCCGCCCGGTATCAGAGCTGCACAAAACACTTCCCGAGGTTGATTATGTCCTTATATGCCTGCCCGGGACAGATGAAACAACAAAACTTTTCGGGCAAAAAGAGTTTGAGCTTATGAAAAACACAGCGGTAATCATTAATGTCGGCAGGGGAATGATTATCGACAGTGACGCACTGACCGAAGCATTAAATAAAGGCGAAATATACGGAGCGGGGCTTGATGTAACAGACCCGGAACCGCTGCCGCAGAATCATCCGCTTTGGAAAGCCCGGAACATACTGATAACACCACATGTTTCAGCCGCAACAAGCATAACAACAAAACGCCGTGTTATGGTATTTGTCGAGCTGCTGAAGCAGTATGTTGCAGGAAAAGGATTAAGTAACCTTGTTGATTTCGACGCAGGGTATTAGATAACGATACTGTACAGGGATAATTATGAAGCAGATTAAAACACAGGATGCTGTCGGGCAGATATTATGCCATGATGTAACGCAAATAATCAAAGGTGTAACCAAAGGCGCTGTTTACCGCAAAGGCCATGTAATTACAGAGTCCGACATACCTGTTCTATTAAATCTCGGAAAAGACCATGTGTTTATATGGGAGGAGAAAGCCGGCAGTTTACATGAAAATGATGCAGCGGCCATACTGAGCGATTTATGTTTAAACAAAAACATGTATAAAACAGAGCCGAAAGAGGGAAAAATTGAACTCATTGCAGAAACCGGCGGTCTTTTAACGGTTGATGAAAAGCGTCTGACTGCAATAAACTCACTTGGTGAAATGATGATAGCAACACGTGCATCGGGTTGTGTTGTAAAAAAAGGCGATAAGCTCTGCGGAACACGAATCATCCCACTTGCAATAGAAAAAGAAAAGCTGGAAAAAGCAAAACAGGCAGCAGGGGAGTTACCGTTACTGGAGCTTTTACCGTTAAAACAAAAAAAATACGGACTGATTAATACGGGTAATGAGTTGTTTCACGGGAGAATAAAGGATACCTTTACTCCGGTCATACAGGAAAAAATGGCTGAGTTTGGCTGTGAGATGATGAAATGTGTTACAGTCGAGGATAATCACGAAAACATAACAGCTGCAATTAATGAAATGCTGCGCAACGGTGCAGAAATGATTCTTTGCACGGGCGGAATGAGTGTAGACCCGGATGACAAAACCCCTGTTGCAATAAGAAATGCAGCAGACGAAGTAATAAGCTACGGTGCTCCCGTTCTCCCCGGTGCAATGTTTATGCTCGCATACATGGCTGACGGCAGACCGGTTTGCGGATTACCGGGCTGTGTGATGTATCATAGACGGACAATATTTGATCTTATCCTGCCGAGACTTCTTGCGGATGTGCGTATAGAAGCAAGCTGGCTTGCAAAGCTCGGAAACGGCGGCCTGTGTCTTGAATGTGAAGATTGCACATTTCCAAACTGTGTATTTGGTAAAGGCTCATGAACACCAAATCGGCTTTATTAAGATAAAAACCAAACCGGAGAATAAAATGGACAACCTTATAATAATACGCGGCGGCGGTGATTTGGCAACCGGTGTTGCGCAAAAATTCAAACGCTCCGGGTTTAACATTCTGATACTGGAAAGTGAAACTCCGACCGCAATACGCCGCAGCGTCTCTTTGTGCGAAGCTGTTTATGACGGAACAAAAGAAGTCGAAGACATGATATGCCGTAAAATAGACAGAAACGGTGAGCTAAGTAAATGTTGGGAAGAGGGGATTATTCCTCTTTTAGTTGACCCGGACGGGAGCTGTATAGGAAAACTGAAACCTGCAGCAGTTATTGATGCAATAATAGCCAAGAAGAATACCGGAACAGAAATAAATATGGCAAACATAGTAATAGCACTCGGTCCCGGGTTTACCGCAGGGAAGGATGTTCATGCCGTAATAGAAACAAAGCGTGGAAACGACCTCGGAAAATTGATTCTGTGCGGACAAGCGGAGGCAAATACCGGAGTACCCGGAGAAATAGCGGGAGAGAGCATCCGCCGTGTAGTACGCGCACCGGGAAACGGTCTTGTAAAGAACATAAAACAAATCGGAGATATTGTGCAGCAAGGCGAGATATTGCTTTCGGTTAATAAAGAAGAAATTTTTGCACCCATTAGCGGCTTGCTCCGCGGTTTGATTCGTGACGGAATAAATGTTAAAGAAGGAATGAAAATTGCCGACATTGACCCGAGACCGGATATAAACCCGAATACAATTTCCGACAAAGCACGCTGCGTTGGCGGTGCAGCTCTCGAAGCGTATTTGTATTTAAATGCAAATGGAGAAGCAAAAAAATGAATGATGTACTGACATTTGTATCACAAAATCTGGATGAAGGAAAAAAAGTCGCTCTTGTAACAGTGACAGGCATAACAGGAAGCTCTCCGGCAACGCCCGGGCAAATGCTTGCCGTACTCACCGACGGCACAACTAAAGGCACGGCAGGCGGCGGCGCATCCGAGCATTTAATAATAGAAAGAGCAAAGCTTGCAATACAAAATAATGAAAATACATTTACATTAAAAATCGACCATTCGGAAAGCGGCATGTCTTGCGGCGGCAGCATGGAAGTTTTCGGAAACATTCTCGGAAATCATACGGGGCTGTGTATCTTCGGCGGCGGGCATATAGCTCAAAGCCTCGCAAAAATAGCTTCGCAGACAGGTTTTTATGTAACGGTAATTGAGGACAGACCCGAGTTTGAAGAAAACTTTGATTCTGCGAGTTATATAACAAGCAAACCGGAGGATTACGGACAAATCGGAGCCATTAATTTTGCCGACTTTGTTGTCATCTGCACACGCGGACACAGCACGGATGACATTGCACTTCGTTATTGTCTCTCAAAAAAGATTAAATACATCGGAATGATTGGCAGCAAAACAAAAGTTGCGGAGATTTTTTCAAAGCTCCGAAGTGAAGGGGTACCGCAGGCGGACCTCGACTCTGTATTTGCACCGATAGGGCTTGATATAGCGTCTTCAGACCCAAGAGAAATAGCCGTTGCCATTCTCGCCGAATTGTTATTAATTAAAAACAACGGTAAATTACAGCACAAAAGAAAAACATAGTATTTTAAGCGTTATCATGTTAAAATAACCGAGCGGAAAATGGGAATTAGTTTCATTATATCTGAATTGTTTATACAGCCGAGGAGGAAGCATGAAATCATTACTACTGGGAAATGCCGCCGTTGCAAGAGGTGTTTATGAAGCAGGGGTCTGCGTCGCATCAAGCTATCCCGGCACCCCGAGCACAGAGATAACGGCAAATATTGCAGCCTATGATGAAATTTACACCGAATGGGCGCCGAATGAAAAAGTCGGCATGGAGGTTGCATGGGGAGCATCCATTGCAGGAAAACGCAGCTTTACCGGAATGAAGCATGTCGGCTTAAACGTTGCCGCAGATGTGCTTTTTACTATTTCTTATGCAGGTGTTAATGCAGGAATGGTCTGTGCTGTCGCAGACGAGCCGGGAATGCATTCATCGCAGAATGAACAGGACTCGCGGTACTTCGCAAAAGCGGCAAAGGTTCCGATGCTTGAACCCGCCGACTCGGATGAATGCCTTAAATTTACCAAATATGCATATGAAATGTCTGAAAAATATGATACTCCGGTTCTCCTTCGTTTATGTACCCGCATCTGCCATTCACAAAGTGTGACAGAGATATCCGAAAGAGTTGTGCCACCGGCAAAAGAATACAAGAAAAACCCGCAAAAATATGTCATGATGCCGACATATGCAAGACCAAAGCACCCGATTGTAGAGCAAAGAATGCTTGATATCAGGGACCTTTCAGAAAAATCACCCTTAAACAGTGTTGAATTAAGCGGAACCGGTCTTGGCATAATAACATCGGGTACTGCATACCAATATGTAAAGGAAGTATTCGGAGATAAAGTCAGTGTTTTGAAATTAGGCATTGTTAATCCGTTGCCACAAAGTTTAATCCTCGATTTTGCAAAAAAAGTGGAAAGACTTGTAGTTGTAGAAGAACTCGACCCCTTCATTGAAGACCACTGTAAAAAACTTGGACTCACCGTATCGGGTAAGGATTTATTTCCTATAGTCGGTGAGCTTTCGCCGAATATGATAGCCGAAAAACTCGGAATGCCTTATAATAACGGCAAAAATGTAGAAGATGATATCCCGGTACGCCCGCCTGTTATGTGTGCAGGCTGCTCGCACAGGGGACTGTTCTACACACTCGGAAAAATGGGAGTTACGGTTGTCGGGGATATCGGCTGTTATACACTTGGTGCGACACCGCCGCTAAGCGCAATGGATATGCAGATATGCATGGGTGCATCGGTTTCGGCTCTTCACGGTTTTGTAAGAGCAGGCGGGAAAAATGTTGTCGGAGTAATCGGTGATTCAACATTTGCTCATATGGGTGTCCCCGGACTTATAGATATCGGTTATAACGGCTCGGATTCAACGCTTCTTATTCTTGATAACTCAACAACGGGAATGACGGGGCATCAGGAAAATCCGACAACAGGCGTAAATATCAAAGGCGAAGCAGTCGGCAAGATGGACATTGAAGCAATGTGCAGAGCATGCGGTATAGGCCGTGTGACCGTCGTTGACCCGAATAACCTCGACGAATGTGAAAAAGTAATCAAAGAAGAAATGGCAACCCCGGGTCCTTCGGTTATTATTGCAAGAAGACCCTGCATGCTGCTTAAAAGCTCAAAACCAAACCCGCCGCTGTCGGTAGATGAAAGTAAATGCACAGGCTGCAGGATATGCATGAAAATCGGATGCCCGGCAATAAGCATGAAAGATGATATGACCGGTACAAAGAAAAAAGCCGAAGTTAACAGAACACTTTGTGTCGGCTGCGATGTTTGTACACAGCTTTGCAAGTTCGATGCTTTTACCAAGTGAGGATAGTTTAAGCGAAATACCGTATTAATTTTACCCGTGGGAGGATTATATAAATGGATACACGCAATATAGTAATAGTCGGTGTCGGCGGTCAGGGCAGCCTTCTTGCCTGTAATCTTATGGGACGGGCACTTATGATAGAAGGATATGACGCAAAGGTATCGGAGGTTCACGGAATGAGCCAGCGCGGCGGTGCCGTGGTTACATATGTCAGATACGGTGATAAGGTATATTCACCGATAGTTGACAAAGGTCAGGCTGAAATTCTTGTTTCCTTTGAGCTGCTCGAAGCCGCAAGATGGCTCGAGCTGCTTGCACCGGGAGGCACAGTCGTTACAAATACTCAAAAAATAAACCCGATTCCGGTTATAATGGGAGCAGCAGAGTATCCGGAAAATCTGCCTGAGAAGTTTAAAGCACTCGGAGCAAAGGTAGATGCAATAGATGCTCTTGAACTTGCGGAAAAAGCAGGCTCATCAAAAACGGTAAACATCGTAATGATGGGCAGACTTTCAAAATATTTTGATTTTCCGAAAGAAACATGGGACAAGGCACTGATCGAATGCGTACCGCCCAAATTCCTCGAAATGAACCAAAAAGCATTTGAGCTTGGAATGAGAGCATAACAAATAAAAGGGGACATTCCTTAAATGAACTACTATCAGCCGCAAATTGAATGCATGCCTAAGGATGAAATGAAAAAGCACCAGAGTGAGTTGCTTATCCGTCAAGTCCGGCATGTTTGGGATAACGTTTCATATTATAAAGATAAAATGATAAAGGCCAATGTCAAACCCGATGATATCACATCAATTGACGACCTTTATAAATTACCCTTTGTAACAAAGGATGACCTGCGCGAAGCTTATCCCTATGGTCTGCTCGGAGTACCGATAAAAGATGCCGTGCGTATTCAATCGACAAGCGGCACAACGGGAACACGTGTTGTGGCGTTTTATACACAGCATGACATTGACCTGTGGGATGACTGCTGTGCAAGAGCACTTGCGGCAGCCGGCAGTACAAAAGAGGATGTTGTTCAGGTTTCATACGGTTACGGGCTTTTCACAGGCGGTCCGGGTATGAACGGAGGCTCTCACAAGCTCGGAAGCCTTACACTCCCGATGTCCTCGGGCTTTACCGAAAGACAGCTCCAGTTCATGTGCGACCTTTCGGCAACAGTTCTTTGCTGCACACCTTCATATGCGGAGTATCTTGCCGAAACGATTGAAGAATCGGGTTTACGCAATAAAATAAAACTAAAAGCCGGTATCTTCGGTGCAGAGGCATGGAGCAACGAAATGCGCAGACGCATCGAGGAAAAACTCGGAATAAAGGCATATGATATATACGGACTGACAGAAATAACAGGCCCCGGAGTTTCGTTCGAATGCTCCGAGCAAACAGGCATGCATATAAATGAAGACCACTTCGCAGCGGAAATAATCAACCCCGACACGGGTGAGGTTCTTCCAATCGGCTCAAAGGGTGAAATAGTTTTCACATGCCTGACCAAGCAAGCCTTCCCGCTGCTAAGATACAGAACACGTGATATCTGCATACTTAGTCATAATGATTGTTCATGCGGCAGAACGCTCAAAAAAATGTCCCGCTTAATGGGACGGAGCGACGACATGCTTATAATTAAAGGTGTAAACGTATTCCCGTCACAAATCGAAACAGTCCTGATCGAATACGGGCTTTCGGCAAACTATCAGCTTGTGATAGACAGGAAAAACCACACAGATACACTTGAGGTAAAGGTTGAGCTGAATCCGGATATGTTTTCGGATACGGTTAGAGCAGTTGAAACCCGTGAAAGGGAGCTTCGTGAGAAAATCAAAAATATTCTCGGCATCGATGCAAAAGTAACACTCGTTGCACCAAAGGCGATAACGAGAAGTGAAGGGAAAGCAGTCAGAATTATAGACAACAGAGAGATATAAAAGCAACCAACATAAGTCAAAGAAACTATAACAGGGGGAATAGTATTATGACAGTAGAACAATTATCGGTGTTTGTCGAAAACAGACCAGGAAAACTGCTTGAAGCACTTGAAACATTGGGAGATGCAAATGTTGATTTACGGGCGCTTTCGCTTGCGGACACATCCGACTTCGGAATTTTACGAATCATTGTAGACAGTCCTAGCAATGCCTTTAATACACTCGGAGAAGCAGGGTTTCTTGTAAAATCAAATGATGTTCTTGCGGTAGTAATCGGAGATAAACCCGGCGGACTTGCTGCAATTGTGAGAATTCTTTCCGACGCAGGTGTAAATATTGAATATACCTATGCATTCGTTGCGCACAGCAGAGATAATGCATATGTTATATTGCGTGTTGATGATAATGACGAAGCAATAAAAGTATTATCGAAAAATGACGTGACACTTCTTAGCTCAAAGGAGTTGTACAGTATGTAACTCTGAGTCCTGTGAATGCACCGGGACAACGATAAGTAAAATAATAAAGGAAACGGTCAATTAAATGAAATCCACAAACACAAAAAAACTTACAACTCTGGCAATGCTTTCGGCGCTTGCTTTTTTACTTGCGCTTTTATTCCATTATTTGCCGGTTCCGCCTCTGGTTCCTGCCGCACCTTTTTTGAAATTCGAACCAAAGGATGTGGTGATTGCGATAGCAGGCTTTTTGTACGGCCCGCTTGCGGTTATTCCAATGGCTGTTGTAGTAGGTGTTCTGGAAATGCCGCTGAGCGCAACATGGATATACGGACTCATAATGAATGTTGCATCAACATGCGCTTTCGCTTGCACTGCAGCACTAATATATAAGTTCCGAAGAACAATCGGCGGAGCCGCAATTGGACTTGCTGCAGGAACAGTGCTTACAGTAGTGGTAATGGTACCGCTCAATTATCTGATAACCCCGTTTTTTATGGGTATACCCCGTCATGCGGTCGTTGCAATACTCTTTACAGGTATCGGACTGTTTAATTTCGTAAAATATGCATTAATAGCAGCAATAACGATGCAGCTTTACATACCGCTCAAAGCAGCGCTTGTAAAATCAAAACTACTGCCGGAGTCCGAAACAGCCGCAGGCAAGCCTGTAAAAATCAGTATTATTAGTGTTGTTGTATCATTGCTTGTTGTAGCGGTATGCGCTCTCGGGATATTATATTTGAACGGATTATTGTGAAAAAATTCCCTGTATGATACTATTTACAGGTAAGTAATTAAAATCGGGAGTATTTAACGTGAAAGAAATTTCAAAAATAGCGTCAAACGTCAAAGCGTCAACAACAATCACCGTGGACTCACTGTATAAGCAGATGAAAGCGGACGGCATTGATGTTATAGGGTTCGGAGCAGGTGAACCTGATTTTGAAACTCCCGAAAATATCAGAGAAGCAGCCCATACGGCAATCAGAAACGGGCATACGAAATATACTCATTCAAGCGGAATGCCCGAGCTTCGTAAATCAGTGGTACACAGGCTTGCAGAGGATTGCAGAATCGACTATGCTCCCGAGCAAATCGTAATTGCAAGCGGAGCAAAGCATAATATATATGTAACAGTCAGAACCCTCATCAATATCGGCGATGAGGTCATTTTGCCTGCCCCGTACTGGGTAACCTATGCTGAAATAATAAAAATGGCGGGCGGAGTCCCCGTAATAATCCCGGCATCCGAAGCAAACGATTTTAAGATAACAAAAACTGAGCTTGAGGCCGCTGTCACAGAGAGGACAAAACTGTTTATCCTGAACAATCCTTCAAACCCGACAGGAATGCTTTATAACGAAAAAGAACTCAGAGACCTTGCAGAAACATGCGTAAATCATGATTTGTATATCATGAGCGACGAGATTTATTACAACCTGGTTTATGACGGAAAAAAATTCACAAGTGTTGCAGAGCTTGGTGAAGATATTAAAGAACGGACTATAATTATTAACGGTGTGTCAAAAACATATGCAATGACAGGCTGGCGCATCGGATATTCGGCATCAAACCTTGAGCTTGCAAACATCATGGGAAACTATCTCAGTCATTCAACAAGCTCCCCGAGCACAATTTCACAGCTTGCGGCAATTGAAGCACTCAAAGGCTCGCAGGAAAGTGTTGTAACCATGCGAAACGAGTTCGAAAAAAGACGGAATTATATCGTTGAAAGAATCAATGCAATAAAAGGCTTAAGCTGCCGAAAACCCGACGGTGCATTTTATATCATGCTGAATTTGGAGCATCAAATCGGCAAAACACTCGGAGGTAAGGTGATAAATAACAGTGACGATTTTTCGCTTGCATTTCTCGAAAACGGCAATGTTGCGACAGTTTCCTGCACAGGCTTCGGAATCGACAACTTTGTTCGCCTGACTTATGCATCATCAATGGAATCAATTACCGAAGGCATAAACCGGCTCGAGCGGTTTGTAGGAGTATAAAAGTGAAAATTGGAATAGTTAAACCGATAGACGGAGGTATTTTAACCTCCGTTGCTTCTCTTGCAATAGTAAACCGCGCACTCATTTGTGCATCTCTTTCCGATACCGAAACATTTATCGAATGTAATGAGAGACCGGATGATATATATACAACCATCAAGAGTTTAAATGCTCGGGGTGCTAAAATACGCTACAACGGCAACGGATATGAAGTCATTCCTATAGGTATTCCCGAAACAGACAGGGGTTTTTCTGCAGCTGCCGCCGCACACGGATATGCAGGGCAAAACAACAAAGGGGTTTACAGACTCCCCGGAGAAACGGCATACCGTGACATTAACGGATTATTCTTTACTCTGCCGATACAAAACAACGACAATAAAATCATAACAGACGGACGGGAAGAATATTCCTCATCCATTCAAATGACTGTCGACATGCTTGGTACATTTGGCGTAAAAGTTGAACGTATTACCAGAAATGACGGCGGAGCCGAATATATTATCGCAGGAAATCAAAAATTCCGAAGCCCCGGAACTATAAAAGAAGAAGGGGACTGGACCAATTCGGCATTCTGGCTGTCGGCCGCCGCAATCTGCGGAAGCGGTGTAATATGCGAAAACCTTATCCGAAGCTCACGCCAGGCAGATAAAGAAATCGTCAGCATCCTTGAACGCTTCGGAGCAATCACAGCATATAAAGGCGACAGCGTAGCCGTAAGACAATCAAGACTTCGAAGCATACGAATAGACGCAGCAATATCACCCAATATTATTCCTGCAGTTGCTGTTGTAGCATCAGTCTCCGATGGGCAATCTGTCATATACAATGCCGAGCGGGTCGGCTTGGGAAGAAGCGGAATGCTGAATAAAATAAACACCACATTATCGGCTCTCGGTGCAGATATAATTGAAAACTCGGATGGCTTAATCATTCAAGGCAAACCGCAGCTAAAAGGCGGCACAGTCTCATCCCAAAACGACAGCCGCATAACAATGATGGCAGCAATCGCCGCCTGCGCCTGCGAAGACCCCGTAGCAATAACCACCGCCGAATCCCTCTCCCAAACCTACCCCGACTTCCTCACCCACTTCGAAACCCTCGGCGGCACAATCAGCAAAAAATAAAGAAAGGGTTATTGCACATTATGCAACAGCCCACGTCATTGCGAGGAACGAAGCAATCCAGTGTTTTGTAAATTTTCCATCATTTGCCGGTAATTTCAATTGGTGACAATTTGTCACCAGTTGAACATCATTTAAATGAAATTAGTATTATATGTATTTACACTTGGATATATCTAAAGTTAGTTATTGATTCAATATACATTCAATAAAATGATAAAATACTTGATTTTAACTATATGTCACTATATGATGATTTTTGTCAAGGGGTTGTACAAGATTTATTTTTCTTATGAAGGGACGCCAACTTTTAGTCAGCGTCCTTTAGGTTTTCAACTTCATTTTTTGCTAATCCAGTGACCAACACCACTTTGTCTATTGAATCCCCTGCTTTTAG
>WQXS01000007.1 GCA_009784725.1 Oscillospiraceae bacterium | reverse complement strand
TGCAATTATTTAATTAATAATTACGTAAACTCTTGCATTTACTGGGAAAATGGGTGTATAATAGAATTTGGTGGGGATGATACCGCATCGCCACGGTTTTTCTGACACGAAAGGACTGCAAAATTATGTATGAAATCGGGGATATGGTTGCACACCCTAAGCACGGTGCGGGTATTATTGACAGGATTGAAGAAAAAAACATGTATGGCTGTACCCGAACCTATTGTTATATAAAAGACCTCGACGGCGGAATGATCAGTTACTTCCCGATCGAATGTGCCGAGCAAATCGGAGTGCGCCCTATTATTGATTCGGATCAGGCAGATGAGCTTATGGCAGCAATACCGAAAATCAATGCCGAAATGACAGCAAACTGGAATAAAAGACACAGAGAAAACCTTGAACTCCTTACAAGCGGCAATTTACTCGAGGTTGCCAGAGTCGTTAAGGGGCTCATGATCCGCAATAACGAAAAAGAGCTTTCAACCGGAGAACGCAAAATGCTCCAAAATGCAAAGCAGATATTTATCTCGGAGATAGTGCTTTCAACAAAACTTACATCAGAGGAAGTAGAATCGCGTATTAATGCATCACTTGCTTAAGGAAGTCATTATATGCCGGTGTTATCATCAATACTAAAAAACATAGTGCCGAAAAAGCCTCCCGCTTGCACAGCAGTTATAGCAGCTGCAGGAATATCCGTAAGGTGCGAGGGGGAGGATAAACTATTTTATACGGTAAATGACAAACCTGTTTTGGCATATACTCTTGAACCCTTTAATGCATGCGAGTTGGTAAATGAGATAATTATAGTTGCAAACAAGGAGCGAATCGAAAGTATCGGACAGCTTTGTGTTCAGTACGGCTTTGACAAGGTTTCAAAAATAATGGAAGGTGGCTCGACAAGGCTTGAGTCTGTTATGAACGGTGTTTATGCAGTATCGGGCAGGTCCGGCCTTATTGCAATCCACGATGGGGCAAGACCCTGCATTGATATTGAAATTATTAACGAAACCATTAAAAAAGCTGCTGTTTGTCACGCCGCAGCACCTGCAGCAGCAATAGCCTCAACTGTCAAAAAGGTTGATGGCGGAGTAATAACAGAAACAATCAACAGAGAAGGTCTGTATGAAATACAGACTCCTCAGGTTTTTAGAGCGGAAATTATAAAGGGTGCATTATCCAATGCTGCAAAGAAATCAATAAATGTCACAGATGATTGCATGGCAGTCGAAGCGATCGGAGTGCCGGTTTATATAACACAAGGCTCGCGCAAGAATATCAAGATTACCGATAACAGGGATTTTAGGATTGCCGAAGCACTCTTAAACGAGGAGTTCTTTTAATGCGGATAGGGTTTGGTTATGATGTTCACAGAATGAAAAAAGGACGAAGATGCATTTTATGCGGCGTAGAGGTTCCTTTTGATTACGGTCCCGACGGATTTTCCGATGCCGATGTGCCGGTTCATGCTCTGATGGATGCAATGCTTGGCGCTCTTGCTTTGGGAGATATAGGGAAGCATTTTCCCGACACCGATGAAAAGTGGAAGGATGCTGACAGCATAGATTTGCTTAAATCTGTCAATGCTCTTGTCAAATCGCATGGTTATAAGCTTGGAAACGCAGATATAACCATTGTGGCAGAGGCTCCGAAATTATCTCCTTACATTGATAAAATGAGAGAGACGGTCGCAGCAGCGATGGATACCGATATTCAAAATATAAGTGTCAAAGCTACAACGGAGGAAAAACTCGGCTTTACCGGCGACGGTTCGGGGATTTCGTCAACCGCTGCTGTTTTGTTGCAATTGCACTGATTATAAGGTATAATTGGGAGTTGTACTTATCCTGTACAATAATAATTCGGGGAATGTTACTTAAATGGTTGAAACCGTAAGAGAAATTGCATACCAGATATGGGGATTTCTTCTGACATTCAGACAGAGTGTCAGAATATGGGATGTTATTGATATTCTTATCATGTCATTCATAATTTTCCGTGTTCTGAGTTTTATGCAGAAAACAAGCGCAAGCAGTGTTATTAAAGGGCTTCTTTTAATCGTTGCCGTCGCCTGGGTTTCGAATTTCTTTAACATGAACATTCTTTCATATCTGCTCAGACAGGTTTTACAAATGGGTCTGATTGTTATTGTTGTACTCTTTCAGCCGGAAATCCGGAAAATGTTTGAACGGATGGGTACGACGAGGTTGAATACATTTTTCAGGCGAAGAGGTAAGCATGAAATTATTGAAGGAACATTAAAGCAAATTATTGCAGCATGTTATGCAATGTCGAAAACCGAAACCGGAGCGATTATTGTTTATGAGCGCAAGGTCGGCTTAAATGACTATGCGGTGACCGGAGTAAATATAGACGCAGAAGTATCATCGGAGCTTATTTCAAATATTTTCTTTCAAAACTCACCGTTGCATGACGGTGCATTAATAATCAGGGAAGACAGGATCCTTGCCGCATCCTGTATGCTTCCTTTATCCAACAATTACAGCCTTAGCAAGGATTTGGGGATGAGACACAGAGCCGGAGTAGGTCTGAGTGAGCGTTCGGATGCCGTTATAATCATTGTGTCGGAGCAAACAGGCGCACTTTCTATTGCAATTGACGGAATGCTCAAACGCAATCTCGACAATGATACATTTGAAAAACTCATTTGGAGTGAAATCCTTGCGGAATATGACAGCAGAGGCAGAAAACGCAAGCAGAAGGTAAATGCTGATGTTTAAAGAAATACTGAGAAAAATATCTACAAGAATTTTATATATCATCTTTGCCGTTATTGTATCAATAACTCTTTGGGTATATGTTGAGATAACCGAAAATGACATTCAAACCAACAGGATAACCGGTATTGATATTATTTTCAAAAATGAAGATGTTCTTCGTGACAGGGGATTTCTGATAACCTCATATTCACCCGAGCAGCTGACCATTTCATTTGAAGCACCCCGCTCCGAAATGGCAAGGCTTGCCGCACCCGGAGCACTGTCGGTTGAGGTCGACCTTGCAAGCATATCGTCTACAGGCCCGTCCGAGCTTGTTTATGAGATTATATATCCTTCGGGTGTTAATACAAATGTTATCGAAATTTTGGGAAATACCGCATCAAGAATAACGGTAACGGTTGACCGTAAGCTTGACAGACAGCTTCAGGTAGTTGTTAATTACACAGGCGGTCTTGCTTCCGATGACCTTGTTGCCGAAACTGCAGAGTTTGACCCAAGGACAATTACGGTTTGGGGTCCGGAAAGACTTGTATCGAAAATCAGTTACGTCAGAGTTCCTATTCTCAGAGAAAATCTTGCAAGCACATACAGGGAGGAGCTCGAGTTTGAACTGATGGACGAAAACGATGAGGTTCTTGAGCTCGATGAATCCGAGCTTGAGCTTCTTGAGTTCAGTCATGAAACGATTTATGTAACAATTCCGATTAATGTAATAAAAGATATACCTTTAACCGTTAATTTCATTCACGGGGAAAGCACATCCGATAATAATATTACATGGCATATCGATCCTACTTTTGTAAAAGTATCCGGGGACCCGCTTGTAATCAGAGACCTCAACAACTTCCTTCTCGGAACCATTGATATGATGAGCTTCGGGCTTACCGATACAGAGGCGTTTCCGATTATCATTCCAAACCATATAACAAATATATCCGGTGAAACCGAAGCAATTATTCATATTGAAGTAAGAGGGCTTGAAATTGCATTCCGCAGCACATCGAACCTCCATGTAATTAACACCCCGCCGGGACATACTGCCGAAATCCTTACACAAAGCCTTGATATCAGGCTGCGCGGCTCGGCAGAGGAGCTTGCGCTTGTAACTCAGACAAGTCTGCGTGTTGTTGCCGATTTAGCGGACAGAGGCCCCGGAACTGCACGGATACCTGCAAGAGTATATATAGATGGTGTAGAATCAAACATTGATCCCGTCGGCGATTATGAAATCACGGTAACAATCGCTGCAGAATAAGACCGGAGAAAAATACTATGATTAAAAGTATGACAGGATACGGCGGAGCAAAAGGAACATCGGGAAAGCTTGAGATTTCCGTTGAAATCAAAAGCGTTAATAACAGATACCTGGATTGCAACATAAAATTGCCTCGTGTTTTTGCTTCACTCGAGGAAACCTTTAAGGCGTTAGTGCATGAAAATATATCAAGGGGTAAGGTTGATGTTTATATTTCAATCGATTCGTCCAATACCGACGATATTGAAATAAGAATCAACCAGCCTCTTGTTAAAGCCTATGTGACGGCACTTCGGACAATCGCATGGGATAATGAACTTAGCAGTGATATACGGGTAGCCGATCTGACCAGATTTCCGGATATTCTTCAGGCTGAAAAGCGTGAAATTGATACGGAGGAATTTGGTTCGGCGGTAAGCGGTGTTCTCAAATCGGCTCTTGCAGATTTAAACGATATGCGTAAGCGTGAGGGAGAAAAACTCTGCGGTGATATGTCTTTGAGACTTGACGAAATCGAAAGGCTTACAGCACAGGCTGCCGAACTTTCTCCGAAAAGTATAGAAGAGTACAGAAAAAAACTTGAAGCAAGGATGCAGGAAATACTGCAGTCGGCTAATATAGATGAAGCCCGCATTCTCACCGAGGCTGCAATATTTGCAGACAAGGTTTCAATAAGTGAGGAAACAGTCAGGCTTAACAGTCATATTTCACAGCTCAGGGAAATGCTTAAAAGCAATGAGCCTGTCGGAAGAAAAATCGACTTTCTTGTTCAGGAATTTAACAGGGAAGCAAATACTATCGGTGCAAAAGGAAATGATACCGAGATGTCCAAAATTATTGTTGACTTAAAGGCCGAAATAGAAAAAATCCGCGAACAGGCGCAAAATATTGAATAACGAGGAATGTTATGAGACTTATTAATATCGGATTCGGAAATATGGTTTCTGCAGGAAGGGTTATTGCAATTGTAAGTCCCGAGTCAGCACCTATAAAAAGGATTATTTCCGATGCCCGCGAAAAAAGTCTTTTAATAGATGCTACTTACGGAAGACGCACCCGTGCAGTTATAATTGCCGACAACGGTTCGCTCATTCTTTCGGCAATTCAACCGGAAACCGTTGCAGCGAGGTTGCAGTCAAACTCGGACAAGCAGGGTGAAGGCTTCACGGAGGCAAACACAGATGTCAAATAATAAAGGCAAGCTTATAGTTATTTCGGGGCCTTCGGGAACCGGCAAGGGCACTGTTATAAGTAAGATTCTTAAAGCCAAGCCCGAATTTGCTTTTTCTGTATCGGCAACAACACGCAAACCCCGGCCAAAAGAAACTCACGGCGTTGAATATCTTTTTATTCCGAAAAAAGAATTTAAAGAAATGATAAGTAATGATGAGTTTCTCGAGTATGCCGAGTATGTCGGTGAATATTACGGAACACCGTCAAAATATATCAAGGACTGTATAAATTCGGGTAAAACTGTTTTACTTGACATTGAAGTTCAAGGCGCAAAACAGGTAATGGAACGGATGCCGGAAGCTGAAACCATATTTATTACCGCACCCGATATGAAGGAGCTTGAAAAACGTCTTAGGGGACGAAAAACAGATTCGGAAGAAAAACTCATTGCAAGACTCGCGCGGGCACGGCAGGAGCTTAAAGAGAAAAAACACTATAAACATACTGTTATTAATGACGAAGCCTCACGTGCCGCCGATGAAATAATTAAAATAATCGACCGAAAGGATTGAAAAATTATGTTATACCCATCACTGGCGAGCCTTTTAAAGCAAGTGGACAGCAGATACCGGCTGGTAAATATCATTGCAAGACGTGCAAGGGATATTTCGGCAATGAATGACGGTTACGGAGATGAAGACTACGAAAAACCGGTTTCCAAGGCAATTGAAGAGATTGCTGCGGGTAAGCTTCGTGTGACAGTTCCCAATGACGAGATGTAAGTATTAGTCTGAAGAAAGCATGGTCGCTCATATGAACCGGTCTGTTGCTAAAATTGCTTTGTCGGCAGCAACGTATCATATTGATAAGCCTTATGATTATTTAATTCCTTCAAGCGATACAGAGCTTGCCTTACCCGGTGTAAGGGTAATGGTACCCTTCGGCAGAGGCAATAAAAAAATTGAAGGTGTTATATTATCGGTTGTCACAGAAAGTCAGTACGGTAAGCTTAAATCAATTGCTTCATTCGTTGATGAAAAGCCGCTGTTAAATGATGAAAATATCAAGCTTGCATTCTGGATGAGTGACAGGTTTTTCTGCACGGTTTATGATGCGCTGCGTGTTATGCTTCCGGCGAAAATGAGTCCGAAAAGAAAAATCAAAGAGCGGGAATATAAAAAAGCCGCAGACAGTGAAATAATTCTAAACGATGAGCAAAACAAGGTTTATAATGAGCTGGAAAAACTGCTTGATAATAAAAAACCCGAAGCGGCATTACTTTACGGTATCACAGGCAGCGGGAAGACACAGGTTTATTTAAAGCTGATTGAAAAAACGCTGCAGCTCGGTAAATCTGCAATTGTTCTTGTTCCGGAAATAGCACTTACACCGCAAACGGTTAAAATATTCTCGTCGCATTTCGGTCAGGCCGTTGCAGTTTTCCACAGTGCTCTCGCTACGGGGCAAAGACATGATGAGTGGACAAGGATTCATTCAGGCGAGGTACGTGTGGTTATAGGCACCAGAAGTGCCGTTTTTGCACCGCTTTCCGATATCGGGCTTATTGTAATTGATGAGGAGCAGGAGCATACATATAAATCGGAAAGCAGTCCGAGATATCATGCACGCGAAATCGCAAAATACCGTGTAACAAAAAGCAATGCATTATTGCTTTTATCTTCGGCAACTCCTTCGGTCGACAGTATGTACGCTGCAAAAACAGGGAAGTACAAGCTTTTTCATCTGTTAAACCGTTATAATGAAAAAGGATTGCCTCCGGTTCTGATTGCCGATATGAAGACTGAGCTTGCAAACGGCAACGGAACAACCATCAGCTCCGTTCTCAGAAGTGAGCTTGAAAAGAACTTATCAAGCGGCGAGCAGAGTATTCTCTTTATCAACAGACGGGGTACAAGCCCTCTTGTTGCCTGCGGTGAATGCGGCTATACATTTAAATGCCGTAATTGCAGCGTTTCAATGACATATCACAGTGCTAACGGAAGACTTCTTTGCCATTATTGCGGTTTTTCGCTCAAAACATCGGATAATTGTCCCGAATGTTCCGGAAAGCTCAAATTTATCGGAGCAGGGACACAGAAAATCGAAGCGGAGCTTTTGGATATTTTTCCCGGTACCGGAATTATACGAATGGATGCCGATACCACAACACGAAAAGACTCCCATGATAAGCTGCTCTCATCATTTCGTAAAAAGGAAGCGCAGATTTTACTCGGTACGCAGATGGTTACGAAAGGACTCGATTTTGAAAATGTAACACTTGTCGGAGTGCTCAGTGCCGATTTATCATTATATATGAGTGATTACCGTGCCAATGAAAAATCCTTTTCGCTTATTACGCAGGTTGTCGGCCGCTCGGGCAGGGGAGAGAAGCCGGGAAGAGCGGTAATCCAGACCTTTACACCGGGACATAAGGTAATAAGTCTTGCTTCAAAACAGGATTATGACGGGTTTTATGAAAGTGAAATAGCACTGCGGAAAGCTCTGGGAAGCCCTCCGGTAAATGATTTGATTGCTGTTAATATAATCAGCCCCGATGAAAGTAAGGTTATAAAATCATCGGTTGCGATAAAAAACGCCCTGCAAAATTATTTTAGGGGAATCAAAGAAATCAAGCTGCTAGGACCTGCTCCCGCCGTTGTTTCAAAAGTAAGCAATAAATACAGGTACAGGCTGCTTATAAACTGCGCAAACAATAAAAAAGTCAGAGAAACAATAGCACACACAGTCAGGGAATTTATGCGTGACAGCTTATGCCGGGGTGTAACTGTTTTTGCGGATGCCGATACATATGACTGATAAACCGGGTTTAACTGTCCGGGTATACGCAGGAGGAAGAAAATGGCTACAAGAAATATTCTTAAAGACGGAGAGCGCGGACTTACGAAAAAAAGCCGTGACGTTACAGAATATAATAAAAGACTCCACCAGCTGATTGACGATATGCGCGAGACCCTGATTGAAGCCAACGGTCTTGGGCTTGCGGCTCCGCAGGTAGGAGTGCTCAGACGGGTTGTTCTTATAGTTGATTCAAGTGACGACGGCATAGCTGATGATCCGGGTGCTGTAAATGAAGAAACAGCTTTTGAAGAGCTCAGTGACGAGGAACTGTATGAGCATATAAACTCAAAAATTATTGAACTTATTAATCCCGAAATTATTACTGCAGACGGAGAGCAGACAGGAAAAGAGGGCTGCTTAAGCGTTCCGGGTGTCTACGGAGTTGTTACACGTCCGAATGTTGTTCGTGTAAAAGCACAGGACAGGCATGGTAAAACCTTTGAGCTTGAAACCTCCGAGCTTACGGCACGTGCGGTGTGTCATGAAGTCGACCACTTAAACGGAGTGATTTTCACATCCGTTGCCGAAAGGATTCTTACCGAGGATGAGCTTGCCGGGTATGATGATGAAAATAAATCGCAAGGCAATGATTGAAAGGGTGATATAAGCATTTATGAGAATTATTTTCATGGGAACTCCCGAGTTCGCCGCTGAATCACTTAAAAGATTATATAATGATAAACAAAATGTTGTCGGGGTTTTTACGCAGGCTGATAAACCAAAAAACAGAGGAATGAAGATGAGCTTCAGCCCTGTCAAGCAGCTTGCGCTTTTAAATAATACGCCTGTCTACCAACCTGTATCCCTTAAAAGCAATGACAGTGCGGATATAATAAAAGGTTTAAACTGCGATATTATTGTTGTTGTTGCATACGGCAAAAAATTACCCAATGAAATACTTGCTATACCGCCACTTGGCTGCATTAACATTCATGGTTCTGTTTTACCGAAATACAGAGGGGCTGCACCTATACAACATGCAGTTTTGAATGATGAAAAGGAAACAGGTGTTACATCGCAGTATATTTCCGAGGAAATAGATACGGGAGATATCATTAAAATAAAAAAAACAGATATAGGCGAAGATGAAACATCACAGGATTTATTTATACGGCTCAGCGGGTTAGGTGCACAGTTACTTAGTGAAACACTGACTGCGATAAGCGACGGCAGTGCAAAAAGGTCTGTACAAAAAAACGAAGCTGCAACGTATGCACCTATGCTTTGCAAGGAAATGTCTCCAATAGACTGGAATAAAAACGCTCTTGCCATAAAAGCACAGGTACGCGGCTTATATCCATGGCCGGTTGCGACGATGCAGCTTGACGATAATATATTAAAAGTTTTTTCGGTTGATATAGAGATTATCAAGCCGGATAAAACTCCGGGGACAATATTGTCATTAGGGAAAAATGGTATTGAAGTTGCTTGCACGGACGGCATTGTAACAGTTAAGGAAATTCAGGCACCGGGCGGGAAAAGAATGCTTGCAGCCGATTATCTGAGAGGCCGCAAGCAGCTGAAGGACAATTAATGAAACGGGACATAAAATCCATGCTCTCTTGTGAGCTTTTGGAATATTTCGAATCAACCGGCGAAGCAAGGTACAGAGCTGAGCAGGTGTTTTCTGCATTACACAGAGGTGTATTATCGTTTTCGGATATGAAAAACCTCTCTCTTGCGCTGCGTAGTAAGCTGGAGGATGAATTTTACATATCCTCGCTTGAGTTAATCGAAAAGCAGGTTTCAAAAACAGACAATACAGCAAAGTATCTTTGGCGTTTGCAGGATGACGAAGCAGTTGAATGTGTACTAATGGAGCACAGGCACGGCAGCACAATATGTATATCGACACAGGTGGGTTGCAAGATGGGTTGCAGGTTTTGCGCATCCGCTATTGGCGGATTTAAGAGGAACTTAACTCCTTCCGAAATGCTCGATCAACTTCTTTTTACACAGCTCGATATAACACCGCTAATGCAGGGCGGGAAAAGAATCAATAATGTTGTTCTTATGGGCATCGGAGAGCCGCTGAATAATTTTGATAATGTAATGCGTTTTATACGTATAATTAACAGTCAAAGCGGTATAAAAATAGGTGCCCGTAATATAACGGTTTCTACTTGCGGGATTATAGAAAATATTGACAAAATGGCTGAGTATGATGTACAATTGACGTTGGCAATTTCGCTTCATGCCCCCGATGATGAAACAAGAACATATCTGATGCCCGTTAACCGGGAGGGTGATGTTAAAGCACTTCTTGATGCAGGAAGCAGATATTTTGCTAAAACAGGCAGACGTGTTACTTATGAATACGCAATAATAGCGGGCGTCAACGATTCTAATGAGCAAGCAGCGAAGCTGAGTGAGCTGCTGCGCGGCACTCAGTGTCATGTAAACTTAATTACTCCGAATAATATAGAAAACAGCGAATTTAAACCCGGCTCCGGGAAGGATATATACAGATTTAAAAATATATTGACCAAAAACGGCATCAATTGCACAATACGCCGCAGTTTGGGTACAGATATCGAAGCAGCATGCGGTCAACTGCGCCGCCGCAAACTGCAGGAAGTGGACTAAACTACACATGGATTTATGGGGCATTACAGACAGCGGAAAAGTAAGAAAACATAATCAGGATGTTTTTCAAATGTTATCAAATGATGACAAGAACATTGCAGTTCTTGTTGTTTGTGATGGAATGGGCGGCGCAAATGCCGGCAATATTGCAAGCGAGCTTGCCGCCGATGCATTTATGCGATACATAAAAGAAGAAATAGAATCCCTCGCCGATGATTACAGCCAAAGTGATATTGCTGTTATGATGACAAATGCTGTTCTTGCGGCAAACACCGAGGTTTTTGAAAAAAGCTTAGAAGACGAAGAGTTTGCAGGTATGGGAACAACACTTACCGCTGCAATATCCACAACTCACGGTGAGGTTGTTGCAAATGTAGGTGACAGCAGACTGTATCATGTCACGGAAGATAATATTGTACAGATAACAAGAGATCATTCCGTAGTTGAAGACATGATTGAAAGAGGCGAAATCACACGTGTTGAAGCCAGAAGACATCCGAGCAGGAATTTAATTACACGAGCACTCGGAACAGGGGTTTATGAACCGCCAGATATTTTCTTTATAAAAATGAACATCGGCGATACTATAATTTTATGTTCCGACGGGCTGACAAATGTGGTTATGGATAATGAAATTCAAACGCAGCTGCAGAGCGGTGCAACGGTACGCGAATCTTGCGAAGACCTTGTTGATAAAGCCCTCGAAAGAGGTGCACCCGATAACGTTACAGTTGTAATACTAAAAAAGTAGGGGAGCGAGTATGGATAACAACGATAAATACTTAGGGAGAATACTTGACAACCGGTATGAGATTTTAGAGCTTATCGGTATAGGCGGTATGGCATATGTTTATAAGGCGTTATGTCATCGGCTCAATCGTCTTGTTGCTATAAAAATACTAAAAGAAGATTTAGCAAACGACGAGGAATTCCAGCGCCGTTTCTACACGGAATCACAAGCTGTCGCAATGCTGTCGCATCCGAATATAGTCGGTGTTTATGATGTAAGCAGAAGCGGAAATACCGAATATATCGTAATGGAACTCATAGAAGGCATTACATTAAAGCAATATATCAACAGAAAAGGTCTTTTAAACTGGAAGGAAGCTCTTCACTTTGCGACACAAATCACAAAAGCCCTTGCACATGCGCATTCGAGAGGAATAATCCACCGTGATATTAAACCTCACAACATAATGATTCTCAAAGACGGAAGCGTCAAGGTTGCAGACTTCGGCATTGCACGTCTTTTATCCGTTCAAAATACACTGACACAAGAAGCTCTCGGCTCCGTTCATTACATATCTCCCGAGCAGGCAAAAGGCGGACAAATCGATGCCCGTTCCGATATATACTCCGTTGGTGTTGTCATGTATGAAATGCTGACAAGCCGCCTTCCGTTTGTCGGAGAATCTGCTGTTTCCGTAGCGATACAGCATATAAGTGCAATCCCGCTTTCACCGAGAGATATTAATCCCGATATTCCCCTCGGGCTCGAAGAAATTACAATGCATGCAATGGAACCCGATGTCAACATACGTTTTACAACAGCGGATGAAATGTTAAATGATCTCGAAGAGTTCCGCAAGCATCCGGGAATCGTATTTAATTATACTATATCAAATCCCGCAGAAAGACAATCTGCCGATTTAGGCGCTCCTTATGAAACAAGGGTAATTCCGAGAGAGCCGCTCGCCAGACCGGCAAACAGGCCGATGCCTCAAGGTCCCGGTCGTGCAAAGCCCGAAATGACGGCAAACGAATACAGAGATTCGAAGAGAAAATCAAGCAATACCGCAACACTCGTCGGGATTTTTGCAGTTGTTTTATTTCTGGTCGTACTGCTTGCTGTATTTATACTCCCGCCGATGAATACCTGGTTCAGTCCGTCGGATGAGGAAATCCCGATTCCCAGATTCGAAGGCAGAAAATATGAGGATTTGGCAAATGATGATGACTATTCGGCATTATTTGATTTCATTCCGACCTTTATAGCCAATGATGACGTTGATGAAGGCGTTGTTATATCGCAATCTCCCGATGCAGGAACAATGCATAGAGCTCCCATGGAGGGAAACAGAATCAGAATAAGGCTTGATGTTTCATCGGGCGGAACTCCTCCTGTTGAAATGCCGCAGCTCGTTGGATTGCACCGGATAGAAGCAAGAAATAAGCTTGAGAGCTTACGTCTCGAGCTTGATATTGAAATGGTTCCGGTTGAAAGCGACCAGGATAAGGATGTTGTTGTTGAGACTACTCCGAGAGCCGGAGCAAATATTGCAAGAGGTAACAGCGTTCAGGTTATGTACAGCCTTGGTCCCGACAGAGCACCCGTCAGAGTTCCGACCGATCTTGAAGGCAGAACACAGGCTGCTGTAGAATCGATTTTAAGAGACCTTGATTTAATAGTTGATGCTTCAACATTTGAAGATAATACACCTGCGGGAACAGTATTTCATGTTGCAAACGCCGGAGAGCTTGTACAGCCGGGTTCCACAATTAGAATCAGCGTTTCAACAGGTCCTGCGGCAACACCGCCGCCGGAAACACCAACCCCGACGCCAACGCCGAATTATACTGTTACAGTAGTCAACGGCTCGGGCAGCGGAAGCTTCTTTGAGGGTGTAAACGTGCAGATTATAGCAAATGCAGCACCTGCCGGACAGCAGTTTAAAGAATGGATAATTTCACCTGCGGTAGATTTCACAGCGGGCTCGGCAACCTCAACAACTGCAGCATTTACAATGCCCGCAAGCCCCGTAAATGTAACAGCCGTATTTGAAGCACTGCCTCAAGGGTAACGTGATATGCGCGAAGGAACTATCTATAAAGCAATGAGCGGATTTTACTATGTAAAATCCCCGGAAGGGACGGCCGAATGCAGAGCACGAGGCCGTTTCCGCTTGGATAAACAAAGCCCGCTTGTAGGCGACCATGTAAAATATACCTCAACCGAGCCGGGTAAGGGGATTTTAAACGTAATTTTACCCCGAAAAAATTCCTTTATACGCCCTCCGCTTGCAAATATCGACAAAATGGTGATTATAACCTCGGAAGCCATTCCTGTCACCGATACATTTCTTATTGATAAAATGACGGTTATTGCAGAGAGCAGCAGCTGTGAGCCTATTATCTGCATTAATAAAACAGACCTTGATACGGCAGAGCGTTTATTTGATATATATTCGAAAACCGGTTATACGACAGTAAGAACAAGCGCAGCAACAGGGGAGGGTATTGGCCGTCTTTCTAAAGCTATAAGCGGTTCGACATGTGCTTTTACGGGAAACTCCGGAGTAGGGAAGTCGAGTATTTTAAACGCAATAGAGCCGAACTTTAAGATATCCGTAGGTGATATCAGCAAAAAACTCGGCAGGGGACGGCATACTACACGTCATGTTGAGTTATACTTTTTGAGGTGCGGTGCTTTGGTTGCAGATACACCCGGATTTTCCGCTTTTGATACAGGACATATTGCAGATAAGGAAAAATTACAGTTTTTGTTTCCCGAATTTAATGATTATATAAGTAGCTGCCGTTTTGATGACTGCGCTCATATTAAAGAGCCTGACTGCGCTATACTTGCCGCTCTTGCAGAGGGTGCAATACAAAAAACAAGACATGACAGTTATGTAAGGTTATATAAACAGGCATTGGAGTTTAATAAATGGGATACCGGAAGGGATTAGTTGAAAAGTGAAGCAGATTTTTATTAAATCGTTAACAGTTATATTGGTAATTTTATTACTTTCAAATGTTACAGCGATGAAAATAAGCGCATCTCCTGATGATTTAAACAGTGATGAGTATGAGGTACTGCTTGACGGAATTCCAATCACTTCTCAGGCTGCCGTAATTATAGATTTTGCTACGGGGTTGGTTGTATATGAGTTCAATGCATCCGAGCAGAGAGTTCCTGCAAGTATGACAAAAATGGCAGCTGCATATGTGGTTTTTGATGCAATAAGAGACGGGTTTGCCGGCTTTGATACAATGCTTGAAATTACTGAAGAAGCAAGCAGATTTTCATATGTAAGAGCTTATTCAAATGTTCCGATGCCAATGGGTTCAAGCTACACAGTCAGGGAGCTTCTTGATGTTGTAATTGTAAGGTCTGCCAGTGCCGCAACGATTTCACTTGGTGAGGGATTATTCGGAAGTGAAGAGGCGTTGGTTGATAAAATGAATGAAAAAGCAGAGCAGCTTGGGATTGCCGCTCTGTTTCATGACAGCTGGGGAGGTTCGCCAGATAACAGAATTTCTGCAAGCGGTATGGCAGAGCTTACGAGAAGCTTTATAAAAGAACATCCCGAAATTCTTGAAATCACATCTCAAAAAAGCGTTTTATTTGACGAAAGAGAGTATGCAAGCACAAATCCTTTGCTTAGCACCTATGATGGTGTTGACGGGTTTAAAACAGGGTATACAAGACCTGCAGGGTGGTGTTTTACATCCACTGCAGAGATAAACGGGCGCAGGCTTATAACAGTGACAATGGGTTCGGTACAGGGTTCACGGTTTCCCGATACGGTTGTTTTGCTCGATTACGGTTTTTCATACTATAATATTACAATAGCCGGGCATTTTCGAAATTCGATTATTAACTCATTGGATATTTTTCACACGTCCGGAACACCGCTTGTACCTATTTCATTATATAAAAATATATATGAAGCGCAGTATATTGACATCCGTGACCTTGCAGTCATTTTAAATGAAACGGAAAGAAATGATTAGTCCTGCTTTTTGTTCTTTTTGTATCCCGAAAGGGGAGAGCGCATTGCAGCATCCCGAAGGCTGCTGTTTTCAACATGTGTATAAATCTGCGTAGTGTTCAGATGCTCATGACCTAATAGCTCCTGCAGCGTTCTGACATCAACACCGCTCTTTAACATAAGCGTAGCAGCGGTATGACGCAGCTTATGCGAGGAATACTTGCTGCTGTCAAGCCCTGCAGCCGAAAGATGCTTCTTTACAAGATAATGAATAGTGGAAGTACTTATCCTCGTCCTCCTGCTTGTAAGAAATAAAGCCCTTTCAGACAAAGCTGCGTTTTGTTTTCTGATTTGAAGATAAGCGTTTATGGCGTCTACACATGCATCATTCAAATATACAACACGCTCTTTATTGCCTTTGCCAAGCACACGAATGGAATCTTCACCAATATCACTTAAATCCAAGCCCGCTAGCTCGGATATCCGAAGTCCGCAGTTTAAAAATAATGTTAGAATACAAAAGTCACGTTCTCTGTACATGCCGTCAACGTTATCGAGAAGCTTTGTGCTTTCATCAAGACTGAGATAACGGGGAAGTGTCTTTTTTATTTTCGGTGCATCAAGCTCCGCTACGGGATTAACAGATAATCTGTTATGAGTAGACTTTAGAGTTAAGTATTTAAAATATGAACGTATGGTGGATGTCTTTCTTGCACGGCTTGTTGAGCTTAAGCCATAATCAGTATTTCTGCTGTTATGCTGTGTAGGTCTGTCACGGGAAAGAAATACCAGATATTCATACACATCTGTTAATGTCACTGACTCTAAAAACTTCTTATCAATATCCATTATTGAAATTTCTTCAAAAGCTGTATCACGAGGAACAAGTCCTTTGTGAATTTTCAGAAATCTAAAGAAAGCCCGCAAGTCAAGAAAATATTCATCAACTGTTTTCCTTGAATGACCCTTTATTGTTTCGTGATAAAAAAGAAACTCTCTTAATATCTCAGGGGACTCAGTCCTATAATCCATATAAAACTCCTATCATAAAACATATTTTTTTTAGGGGACCGGATTGCTTCATTCGCTCGCAATGACGGAGGTAGGGGTTTCCGGTAATTTATAAACATCGCAGAACCGCTTACACGACATTGAACATAATAAAGATTTTGTTCAATGCAGGGGAGCCTAAAACATATTATACAGTATTAATATATATTGTCAACAACTGTTTTATTAAGTTTAAACTATATAATTGTTACTTGCCTTGTATTATGCCGGCGTGCAGGATGCCGTAGTAAATTTTCAGGAACTCTGCTTCTGTTTCCGATTGAATGCGGTTTTTATATGATGGTGTGCTTTTTAATTCAGGTATGCTTTCAAATATCTTTTTTCCGGACATTAATGTACTGAGCTCGTTTATTAGCATGTCGTTATCAATTTGGTTCATTAAGGAATAATCATCTTCCGGTAATGGCGAACCTAAGTATTTTGTATAGATGACATTTTGTAAACGGCTTTCTATTTCCTTGTACTCGTTTAAATAGTATTTTACAGGACGTGTTACATCCGATATATATGCCTCGCTTGCATCGTGTATAAGACAAGCAAGCTGCACTCTTGCTGTAAAACCGCGTGCTTTTGCTTCAACTGCACAGTTTATTGAGTGCTGGGCTACAGAAAAAAAGTAGTCAATATGACCGTTTGCACGGCAAAGCAGTGATAAAGAGTGAGCAATATCCTCAATATGAATCTGATTTATGTCAGGAGCAAGCGGCGTAAATTGCTCACCCTTATATGTTACAATATATTCCATTTTTACTTCATACCAAGCCTTATAACATTCCATGAAAGCGGCGAAAGCTCAGCCAATACAGTACCGCTGTTGATTTTGACTCCGGTTTTTTCTCTTGGGATTACTTGCGTTTTATCCTTGGTGTTAACAGCTTTTAAATCATAGCCGCAAAGCTCCGTAAATGAAGATGTTCCCGATAAATCAAAGCCCTGTGCATCAATTTCAAGCTCCATTGCTTTATCCAAGGAACGGTTTACGGCAAAGACAATAAGCTCATTGCAATCTTCATTATTAACGGCAACAGTCTCTATAAACGGAACGTCCGAGAAGGTTTCACATTCATATGACGGGCATTCGATATTGGACCTTAAAACAGTTCCGTGGCCTAAGTTTGCAGCATGTTTAAACGGATAAAACGTTGTTTGTCTCCAGGCAGCTCCGCCTTTTTCTGTCATTATAGGAGCTATTACATTAACAAGCTGCGCAAGGCATGCTATCTTGACCCTGTCGCAGTTTTTAAGCAGGGTTATAAGCAGACAGCCTACAAGAAGTGCGTCTTCAAAGTTGTAAACATCTTCAAGAATCGGCGGCGAAACCGACCATGGTTCTTCTTCTCTTATCTTATCATCCTGAGTATTTGAATGATACCAGACATTCCATTCATCAAACGACAGGTTTACAGTCTTTTTACTGTGTTTTTTTGCTTTGACATAGTCACAGATTGCTACAACACTTTTTATGAAATTATCCATTGATATCGATTCTGCAAGATAGCTTTTTATATCATTTGTACGGTTTGCATAATAGCTGTGAAGCGAAAGATAATCAATGTGTTCATATGTATGCTCAAGAACTGTTGCTTCCCAGGATGCAAAAGTCGGCATCTTATTAAATGAACTGCCGCAGGCTACAAGTTCGATTCTCTCGTCTGTAAGCTTCATTAGCTTTGCGGCTTCTGCAGCAATACGTCCGTATTCCTCTGCAGTTTTTGCACCCATTTGCCACGGACCGTCCATTTCATTACCAAGACACCATGTTTTTAAGTTAAAAGGCTCCTCGGCACCGTTTTTACGTCTTAAGTCGCTCCAGTATGTACCGCTTTTATGATTGCAATATTCAAGGATATTACGTGCTTCCTCTATTCCCCTTGTCCCAAGGTTTACAGCCATATTAGTTTCTGCACCTATATCATTTGCCCAGCCGATGAACTCATGAAGACCGACTTCATTTGTCTCAAGGGTTTTCCATGCTAAATCAAGTCTTTTCGGGCGGTCCCCGGCAGGTCCGATACCATCCTCCCAGTTATAACCCGATACGAAGTTACCTCCGGGATATCTGATAAAAGTAGTATTAAGCTCTTTTACAAGGTCCTTTACATCCCCGCGAAAGCCTTTGTTGTCTGCTGTTTTGTGCCCGGGTTCATATATCCCCTCATAAACACAACGGCCGAGATGTTCGACAAATGTCCCGTATAAACGTTTGTCAACCTTGTCAATTATAAAAGATTTGTTTACAGTCATTTTAGCTTTCATTAAAAGTACCCTCCGTCATTTTTATTTAACTATAAGGTTTACCAGCTTATTTTTAACTACTATTGTGCGTATGATTTCCTTACTTTCTATGTTTTTTGCAATTTTCTCATCTTTTTTGGCTGCCTCAATAATAAAGTCATCATCGGAGTCAAGCGGTACGATTATTGTTCCTCTGAGCTTACCCATTATCTGTACGGCAATCTCTATATCGGCATCAAGGGTCTTGCTCTCATCATACTGCGGCCAGTTTTGCTCCGAAGCATAACCGTCAAAACCTTGAAGCTCCCATAACTCTTCTGCAATATGAGGCGCAAATGGCGAAAGCATGGTTAAAAGCATTCTTATATCAGCCTTTTTCGGAGGCAGTGCATAAAAATCATTTACCAAAGACATTAGTGCTGCTATTGCAGTATTGAATTTTAATGTCTCAATATCATTTCCGACCTTTTTAACGGTTCTGTGGATTGCTGCTTCATGGTCAACTGATATGTCGTCAATTGAGGTCGCTTGACCGTCAAGTTCACCTGATGCGAGGCTCCACACTCTGTCAAGGAATCTCTTACATCCCTTAACGGCCTTGTAAGACCATGGTGCGGTCTTTTCAAAATCGCCTATAAACATTATATATAACCGGAGTGTATCAGCACCAAATTCGGCAATATAATCATCGGGATTGATTACATTCCCTCGTGATTTACTCATTTTTTCACCGTCTTCGCCAAGAATGAAACCATGGCTTGTACGTTTAAGATACGGCTCCGATGTCGGAACAACACCGATATCATATAAAAATTTATGCCAAAAACGTGAATAAAGCAAATGTAATGTTGTATGCTCCATTCCCCCGTTATACCAGTCAACGGGTGTCCAGTAATTTATTGCTTCCTTTGAAGCAAGAGCAGTATTATTATGCGGGTCGGCATACCGGAGAAAATACCAACTGGAGCCTGCCCACTGAGGCATTGTATCTGTTTCGCGTTTTGCAGGGCCGCCGCATTTCGGGCAAGCTGTTGTTATCCAATCAATCATCGAAGCAAGAGGGCTCTCCCCTGTTTCGGTGGTTTCATAGTTTTTAACATCGGGGAGCACAAGCGGAAGCTCACTTTCAGGCAACGCAACATAACCGCACTTTTCACATTCAACAATCGGAATAGGCTCACCCCAATACCGTTGCCTTGAAAAAACCCAGTCACGTAACTTGTAATTGACTTTCTCCTCACCAAGACCCTGTTCAGTAAGCCATTTATTCATTTTTACTTTGGCATCTTCAACATTTAAACCGTTTATTAACGGTGAGTTAACCATTATTCCGGTATCACAGTCGACATATGCCTCGTTTTCCACATCACCGCCCGATACTACCTCGATTATCGGAAGGTTGAATTTTTTTGCAAACTCCCAGTCGCGGGAATCATGACCCGGTACTGCCATTATTGCACCGGTTCCGTATGAGGCAAGGACATAATCGGAAATGAAAATAGGAATTTCATCACCGTTTACGGGATTTATTGCTTTTATACCTTTTATCTCAACACCTGTTTTATCTTTATTAAGCTCTGTGCGTTCAAAGTCGGATTTTTTCGCTGCAGCTTCCTGATACGCACGTATTTCATCGGGATTTTCGGAAGTCCATTTTTGAAGCAGGGAATGCTCGGGTGAAATAACCATATATGTTGCACCGTACAGAGTATCCTGACGTGTTGTAAATATACGGATGGTATCACCTGTTGTAGCTTTAAAATCAACCTCTGCTCCGACAGAACGCCCTATCCAGTTGCGCTGCTGTACTTTAACACGCTCAACATAATCGACCTCATCCAAATCATCAATGAGCCTTTGTGCATATTTTGTTATTCTGAGCATCCACTGGCTTTTCTCCCGGCGGACAACCTCGGCTCCGCAGCGTTCACAAGCTCCGTCGATAACCTCTTCATTTGCAAGAACGCACTTGCATGATGTACACCAGTTTACGGGTATAAATGCCTTATAAGCCAAATCATGTTCAAAAAGCTTTAAGAATATCCACTGTGTCCATTTATAATAATCCGGGTCGGTTGTATCTACGCATCTTGACCAGTCAAAGCTGTATCCGAGCATTTTGAGTTGTGACGTAAAGCGTTTTATATTTTCCCTTGTTACATCGGCGGGGTGGATTTTATTTTGTATCGCATAATTTTCCGTTGGTAAACCAAAAGCATCAAAACCCATCGGAAAAAGAACATTATATCCCATCATCCGTTTTTTTCTTGATACAATATCCATTGCCGTATAAGGTCTTGGGTGTCCGATGTGTAAGCCTATTCCCGAAGGATAAGGAAATTCGATAAGAATATAATATTTTTGCTTTACACTGTCATTAAATGCGGTGAAAGGCTTTTCAGCCTCCCATTTATCCTGCCATTTTTTTTCTATCTTTGTAAAATCGTAATTCATGGTTTCCTCGCAATCATACTGCTTATATCAATATCCTCTGCATCACCCCAAAGGCGTTCGAGAGTATAAAAATCCCGTTCCTCCTGCATAAAAAGATGAACAACTACACAGCCGTAATCAATCAGAATCCATCCGCCGGACCTGTGACCTTCGCGCCGCAGCGGCAGTTCACCATTATCTTTAAGTACCTTTTCGACTTCGTCGGAAAGTGTTTTAAGCTGTGTTGTCGAACCGGCTGTGCAAATGACAAAATAATCTGCAAGAATAGTGATTTCGCTTGTTCTGAGTAGTTTTATATCCCTTGCAAGCTTGCTGTCGAGTGCATTTACGACAAAACCGGCTACTTCATTTGGTGTCAGCATTATAAATTCCAATCCTTTCAATAATCAATGCATGCTTCTCAATACATTAATCATCGCCACCGTCGCCACCGTCACCGGGTGTAGTACCACCACCGTCATCGCCCGGTCCGCCACCGCCGTCATCGCCGGCTACTCCTGTTGCAGGATTTCTGTCACCGTCAGTATCAGCCTCGGGCTGGTGCTGTGCAGGAGCTCTTCCGGGAACAGGTCTGTCGGTTGCGGTAGTTAAGTACGGATTGCTTGAACCAAGCGAGGATGATCCCCAGGAACGGTTTGCCTGCCAGTTATCATCTGTTACCATAAGCCGCCTGTCGGGACCTCTGGTAAAGATGCTCACATCACGGTCTGTTATATCGCGGTTAAACGGGTTGAAGTTTTCATTAATTACTTCAAGCCATTCTTTTACCTGAATAGTTACATAAGATTGTCTTCCGACACTGTCGATTGCTCCGGGCATCATGTGAAACTTAATATTATCCAATTTCAGTCTCATAAAGTCGGTAGCAAACCCGACAAGGTGGTTTAGTGCAATATCCGTAGTTACGTTTTTGTTGAAAATATCAACCATATCAGCAATTTTCCCGGCACTCCAGTTGGTTGCAAGAACAGTTTTCGCTACTGCCATTAAGAATTCCTGCTGTGCATAGTCTCTGCCGATTGCATGGTTCTGATACGACCTTCTTGAACGCATGACAACAAGAGCCTCTCTGCCGGTGAGATTTCGTTGTCCCCGGGGAACGGATATACCCATTTCATTCATACTTACGGGTACATTAAACGGAATCGGGCCGACTGTATCTACAAGCCTGACAAATGCATTCATATTTACAGTAACGACATGGTCGGGTTTAAAACCGATTATATCGCGAAAATACTCCTTGGTATCTTCAATTGCTTTTGTATCCCTGTTATTGTCGTTTCTATGCCTGTTACGCATATATGCATGTATTGAATTGACTTTTTTAATGCTCCATTCGACATTAACAAGAGTATCTCTTGGAATACTTACAATATTAAGTGTTGTATCATCCAAATCGAGAGCAGCAAGCATAACAACATCGGTATTTCCGTGCTCGTCAATACCGAGAAGCAGGAAATTTACATGCCTTTCATTTCTGACTGCAAGCTCAACAGGTTCATCTTCATACTCGTCGGGGACATAATCATCAAAATCTTCGTTCTCATTCCCTTCCGTATTGGATGGTCTTGGTGTCGAAACTATTGCGGGAAGAGTTGCCAGGTCTCCTGCATCCGGTCTGAAAAAGTAATCAAAAAACGGCTGTATCTGCCATCTCACAACTGCAAAAGCACTTATGCCGAACAGCAGCATAAGCCCAAGAATCGAAGAAATAATAATAATGACCTTTTTCTTTTTTGTCATTCTGCGAGGCTGAACTTTTTTCTTTGCAGACAGCCTCGGTGATGCAGTTCTACCGGAAACAGCTGTGCTTTCGGGACTGTTAACGCTTCTGTTAGCCTGTACATTGCCTGATGAGGGTTGATTAATACTTCTTTTTTTACCCTTACTGCTGATAAGTTTCATTAGATTGATTCCTCCGGGGATTGTGCTTATAAATTGTTATTTTGTAAGCTCTGCAAGAGCTTCGTAAGTGGAATTGTTCGGGGTGATTCCCCTGCTTTTTAAGTCATCTGCCGTCATTTCCAGACCTAATATCATTGCCCTGTTTATATCTTCATATGCGGCTTTGCGCAAATTATCAACTCCGGGAAAATCTCTCGTTGCTTCAATATAATCGGCAATGTAGATGACCTTTTCAAGCATTGACATACCTGCTCTGCCTGTTGTATGCCATTTTATTGCATCCGAAACCTCATCCGACACGCCGAATTCGGACTTTGCAAGCATCGCTCCCGTGATTGAATGAAGCAGCTTTTCTTCGTGTCTTTCGAGTGAAATTTCGTTGTTTCCGTGTTCTGCAATTATACACATATTTTGAGAAAAATCAAGTTTCTTTGTAATATCATGCAATATAGCTGCTTCACAAGCATCCTCGGGATTGATGCCCCATCGCCCTGCAAGACGGACTGCTTCTGTTTCACATGCCTTAACATGAGGTATGCGAAGCGGATTGAGCATAAGATGTGCCTTCTCCCGCAGCCAGTTAAAATCCGGCTTTGCGCCATATAACCTGTTTTTTATTATATATGAGTAGTTCTCTTCTGCAAGATACTCTCTGCCTTTTCGAAGCGGCAGCATTTGACGTATTTGTGAAGATGAAATATTAATAACATCTCTCGGAAGTAAAACGGGTGCTACACTCTTCTTCAGAATATCTGAATCCTTCCATGTATCAAGCGAATCATACATGTCCGTGCCGACCAGTAAATATAAGTCGCAGCCGTTATATTCCCTTTGGATTCGTTTAACTGTATCTATTGTATAACAATATTCACTACTGTTTATTTCCATATCGGAAACTTTTATGTTTTCAATTCCGGAAAAGGCATTTTCCGTCATCTGATATCTTTTATCCGGACTTGGGGTTAGAGGCGGCAGCGGTTTATGAGGAGGAATTCCCGTTGGTATGACTATCATCAAATCAAGACTGTTTTCTTCTGCAGCTGATTTTGCTGCAAGGACATGTCCGATATGAGGGGGATTAAATGTTCCTCCGAAAATACCAATTTTCATAAACTCTCACCTGCCGATCCCGTTTCGGCTTTTAAAAGAGCGTAAAATTCACGAAGTGCTTTTCCCCTGTGTGAGATTTTATTTTTTTCTTCTGCTCTGAGCTCCGCCATTGTTTTTTCAAAGCCGTCCGGCATAAAAACAGGGTCGTAACCGAATCCTCCCGAACCTTTTGGTCCGGTTGTAATAACTCCGGTACATTCACCGTTTGCTGTTATATAATTACCCTCGGGGAAAACACATATAATAGTACAGACGAATTTTGCGCTTCTTTGTTCCATGTTTTCCATTTTTTTAAGTAAATAACTGCATCTTTCTTCCGCAGATAAATGTTCGCCTCCGAAGGAGCTTGAGTAAACACCGGGCTCACCGTGAAGTGCATCTGTGATAAGACCCGAATCATCGGCAATTGACGGCATTTTTGAAATCCTGCATATCGCTTCCGCTTTAAGTTTTGCGTTTTCAAAAAACGTCGTTCCTGTTTCTTCAATATCGATATCTATACCGAGGTCCGTGCGAGTGACAACATCAATGTTCAGCTCTCCCAAAAGCTCTTGCATTTCTTTAACCTTACCCGGGTTTGCAGTAGCCAGAACAAATTTCATGGAAAGTCAGTTCCTTTTATATTATTACGACAATATCGCTTCCGAGAACTCACTGCCGTCAAAATCAAGTAAATCTTCGGGTTTTTCGCCTACACCTATAAGCTTTACAGGTATTTTAAGCTCATCGGTAATTGCATATACAATTCCACCCTTTGCCGTTCCGTCGAGTTTTGTAAGAACGATACCCGTAATAGCGGCGGTTTCCTTAAACTCACGTGCCTGCATAAGACCGTTTTGACCTGTTGTTGCATCAAGAACAAGCAAAACCTCTTTATCCGAGCCTGGGAGCTCTCTTTGGATTATCCTGTGTATTTTCTCAAGCTCGTTCATAAGATTTGATTTATTATGCAGCCTGCCTGCCGTATCACAGATAATTATATCTGTTCCTCTGGCTTTGGCGGCACTGACTGCATCAAAAACAACCGATGCGGGATCTGCGCCTTCATCCCGTCTGATTATATCCGCACCCGCTCTCTCGGCCCATATCGAAAGCTGCTCGCCTGCTGCCGCGCGAAATGTATCACCTGCGCATAAAAGCACTTTTTTACCCTGCTTTACATACCGGAGTGCAAGCTTGCCGATTGTAGTGGTCTTCCCTACCCCGTTAACACCTATGACAAGAATTATCGACGGTTTTGTTTCCAAAACCAAGCCGGAGGCGGTAGATGATATACGCTCGGATAAAATCCCGGAAAGTGCATTCTTGATTTCATCGGCACCTCTAAGACCTTCTTTTAAAACAATCTCTCTGAGACTGTCAACAGTTGCAATGGACAGCTCCGCACCAAGATCGGCAAGAATCAGGGTTTCTTCAAGCTCATCATAAAAGGCATCGTCCGCACCTGTAAATGATGCGAACAATGCGCTTATCTGTCTTGTTGTTTTACCGAGGCTCTCACGGAGCCTGCCAAGAATTTTCACGCTAAACCTTTACCTTACTTCTCATGTGTTTCTCCGCTTCCTCAAGGTCAATGCACAGCAGGCTTGACACACCGTGCTCCTGCATTGTTACACCGTATAAAACGTCTGCCTCTTCCATTGTCCCTCTTTTATGGGATATAACAATCATCTGTGTTTTATCGGACATTCTGCGCATATAATCCGCAAAGCGAAGTGCGTTTGCATCATCAAGTGCAGCATCGATTTCATCCATGACAACAAATGGAGGCGGACGGACCGAAAGAATTGCAAAGTATATTGCTATTGCTACAAATGCCTTTTCCCCGCCGGAGAGAAGTGTTATTGTTTTAAGCTGCTTTCCGGGAGGCTGAACCTGAATATCTATACCGCAGTTTAAAACATCATCCATGTCTTCGAGCACAAGAGATGCCCGCCCTCCGCCGAATAAATCCTTAAATGTACGTTCAAAGCTCTTGTTTATTATATCGAACTCACGTGTAAACTGAGCCTGCATATGTGATGTCAGCTCGTCAATTATTCCGAGAATGTCTATTTTTGCTTTTTCCACATCATCACGCTGTGAGGATAAAAACTCATATCTTGTGCTGACACGTTCAAATTCATCTATAGCACCAAGATTTACATTGCCAAGCTCATTCTTTTCACGCTTAATTGAGTTAATTCGGCCCTGTGTGCTTTTGATGCTTTCAATAGGCATTGCAATCGCAGCAGCGGCTGTTTTTGAAAGCTCATAATTATCCCAAAGCCTGTCGATAATGAGTTTTTCTTCCATTTCGACACTTTGTTTTCTTTGCTCAAGCTGCGAACATTTGTTTTGAAGTGTTATAAGCTCGTTATTTTTATCATGCAGAGCCTTGCTGAGTTTATTTCTCTTTTCTTCAATTTCGAACTTTCTGTCATTAAGCTTCGAAAGCCTTTGTTTATGAGCTTCAATTTCGTCGAGAACAAGTACGGATTCTTTTTCTTTTTCGAGAATGTCCGCACATATCTGTTCATTTTTTGTTTTAAGACCGTTAATTATATCAAGCTGGCGTTCACGGCTCCCGAACATTTCATCTCTAAGCTTATATAAGTCGGTAACTGCCTTTGATATTGCATCTTTTTCGGCATCAAGAGCGGCAGACTCGGCACGAAGCTCGGAGAGGGCTGCATTTACACGCTCACGTTCAACTGTAAGAAGCTCATGCCCTTCGATTGCTTTTTCAATTTGCTCCTTAAGTGATGCTGTTTCTTTTTCATTTTCCGTGATTTTCACTTTCAGCGTTTCGGTTTCGGACGCATTTTGTTTTATTCTGATTGATGCCGAAGCAAGTTCGTTTTCAAAACCGTTTATGTTATCTGCGATTGCCTGAAGCATCAGCTTGCGGTGTGATTCATCGAGCTGTCCTTTAATTACGATATCCTGTGCTGTTCTAAGCTCTGCTCCGGCTGTGCTGAGTTCATATTCGGCCGCTGTTTTTTCGCGTACACATTCGGAGAGCTCACGCTGCTTTTGTGTAAGCTCCGAGCTGTATGATTTTATGCGGTCCGAGAGCTGTTCAAGTTCATTTGCACGTGAGAGAACTCCCGCAGTATTTGCCCTTGAGCCGCCTGTCATAGAGCCGCCTGCATTTATAACCTGACCGTCTATGGTCACTATTTTATACTTGTGGCTGTGCTTTCTTGCCATGACCTTTGCATTATTGAGGTCATCGGCGACAATCACTCTGCCGAGAAGATTTGCATATATATTTTTGTATTTGGAATCATAACTGACAAGGTCCAGGGCAATTCCCTCAAAGCCGGTGTCATTTTTAAACTCCCCTTCACCAAGTGCATTACCCTTAATTGTTGATATCGGGAGAAAAGTCGCCCGCCCGCCGTCACGGCGTTTAAGGAAATTAATCGCTGCCTCACCGTCATTGTCTGTTGAAACAATAATATTTTGCATTGCGTGACCAAGTGCAGTTTCCACGGCGATTGCGTATATCTCTTCGGTTTTGACAAGACTGCCGACTGTTCCGTGAATATTTTTCAGCGAGCCTCTTTTATGCTCCTGCATAACACGCTGGACGGATTTTGAATATCCTTCATAATCCTTTTCCATTTCCGTCAGCAGGTCTCTTCTTGACTCCATTGTTTTTAAATCAAATACAAGCTTATCTACGTTCTCTGCAGCAATATTCGCTTTTTTTGTGCGGTTTTCGTTTTTGATGGTAAGCCCTTTGATAATATTCTCGAGAGATTCTACTTCTTCCTCGGATTTTTTGAGTTCCTTTTTTGATTTCTCATAATTTGCTTCATGTTCTTTTAAATCGGATTTTGCCGAAGCAAGCTCCTGCTCGACGGAGTTATCCATGTCGTAGAGCTCCTGTGCTTGCGAGGCAAGAGCCGAAAGCTCGGATTTCATGTCGCTGTGTTCGCCTTGTAATACATTTTCTTTTTGAAGCAGTTCGGTTTGAACTTGCGTTGCTTCACCTGCATTATTGGAAATTTCCTGAAGCTCGGTTGAAAGAGCCTTCATTTTTCCGTCTTTTGAAGATTTTTCGTTTTCGATTTCTTCAAGTCTTTCTTCCTGATCACTGATTTGCAAACCTACACCGTCATGGTGTTCATTCTGGCTTTGCAGCTCACCCGAGATGCTCTCAATTTGCCCGGCATTACCTTCAAGCTGAGACTTCATAACAGCTATGGAGCTTTCAACCTCGTTGTGACGGCTCTCGGAAACTGATATCTGTTCACGGATTGAATCGGCTTCAACATTGCTCTCTCTTGTGACATCTGATAAGGATTCGGATTCTTCATACTGAGAGTCGTATTCCTGCTTTGCAGCTTCAAACGCACGGCCCGCAGTTATATGGTCGATTTCCGCTTTTTCGGCACGGGCATTTAATGTTTCAAGCTCACGAAGCCATAAGGATATTTCAAGACCCCTAAGCTCATCTCTTAAGAGTAAGAATCTTTTTGCGATTTCCGCCTGCTCGCGAAGCGGATTTATACTAAGCTCAAGCTCGGATATTTTGTCCCCGATACGAAGAAGATTATCCTCAGTTTGCTGCAGCTTGCGCTCCGATTCATCCTTGCGGTGTCTGTAACGTGAAATACCTGTTGCTTCTTCGAATATCTCACGCCTGTCCTTGCTTTTTGTGGAAAGGATTTCCGCAATACGTCCCTGCCCGATAATACAATAACCCTCACGGCCGAGACCCGTGTCCATAAGAAGATCGTTCATATCCTTCAACCTGACAAGAGACTGATTGATATAATATTCGCTCTCACCCGAGCGGTAATATCTTCTTGTAAGCATAACCTCGGAGGTATCGAGGTCAAGCCTGCCTTCGGTATTGTCAAAAATCAGCGAAACCTCGGCATAATTCATCTGATTACGCCTCTGAGTCCCGCCGAATATAACATCCTCCATTTTACCGCCTCTGAGGGTTTTGGTGGATTGCTCACCCATAACCCACAAAAGTGCGTCGGATATATTTGATTTACCGCTTCCGTTCGGCCCGACAATGCCTGTAATCGGCTTGTCAAACGTCAGACGTGTTGCAGTAGGAAAAGACTTAAATCCTTGTATCTCAAGTGATTTTAAATACAGAGTAAACACCGGCTTTCTGGTACAGACATATTATAAGTTACCGAAAAATATTATACTCTTTATAGAATCACATATCAATACATATTTAGCAAAAATCACAATATTTAGTAATAATGTATATAAAATATCCTATATATTGAGCCTAAACGGTTAAAAACTCTAATTTAACTGTTTAGGCTCAATTAAGATTTACATATATTATTTATAACTTCGATAATGTTTTGAAGCCGTTTTTCATTCCCGGATAGAGATCGCAGTAGAGGTCGTAGTATGGTGCATATTTAGCAGAGTTTGCGGCAATCGGGTCCTGCGGTGAGTTTTGTTTGATTATTCTGCGGCAGGCATCCGGAATGCTCGGGTATAAACCTGTTCCGACACCTGCGAGAATTGCTGCGCCGAGTGCGGGGCCTTCCCTGTTTTGAATTGTTACTACGGGCAAATCAAATATGTCGGCAATCATCTGTCTCCACAGAGGGCTTGTTCCTCCTCCGCCGGTTGCGTAAAGCTCTTTAAACTCAATCCCCATATCCCGGAGAATGTCAAGGCATTGTCTTTGTGCATAAACAACACCCTCCATTACGCTCCTGAGCATATCATATTTATTATGGATTGCGGACAGCCCGAAAAAGACAGCACGGGCATCCGGGTCAAGTATCGGGCTTCGTTCACCCATCAGATACGGCAGAAACAGAAGCTTGTTTGCACCGATCGGTACACGCTCTGCCTGCTCTGTCATTATTGTGTACGGGTCTTTTCCAAGTCCTTCGGCAACCTTCATTTCGGGCAGGAAGAAATTATTTCTAAGCCATTGGAGTGACATACCTGCAGCGAGAGTACAGCCGAAGACAGCCCAGGAATCCTGAGCGGCTGCGCAAAATGTGTTTACACGTCCGCCGGTATCTACTGCAACGCTGTCGGAGTGAGCAAATAATACACCTGATGTGCCGATTGTAATAAAGGCCTTCCCTTTTTCAACAACACCTGTTCCGATAGCGGCAGCTGCATTATCACCGCTTCCGTAAACAACGGGTGTTCCTTCCTTCAGCCCTGTAAGCTTCGCAGCTTCGGCAGTGATATGTCCTGCAAGCATACCGGATTCATATACATCGGGCAGTAGCTCCGGGTCTATTTCGAGTTTTTTCAGAATTTCTTCCGACCAGATACGTTCTTCTATATCGAGAATATTCATACCCGATGCATCGCTTGCTTCCATACCGGGTTTACCGGTAAGTTTATAACGAAGATAATCCTTTGGAAGCAAAATGTGTCTGCAGCGTTTATATACCTCGGGTTCGTTATTTCTCACCCAGAGAATATTCCCTGCCGTAAAGCTTGTAAGTGCTTGGTTTCCTGTAAGTTCAACAAGTCTTTTCGCTCCGACACGATTCATTATGTCCGCACATTCTCCGGCTGTACGCCCGTCACACCAGATGATGCTTCTGCGCAGGCTTTCCCCGTTCTCATCGAGCATAACAAGCCCGTGCATCTGACCGGAAAATCCGATTCCGGCAATATCTGCAGCATTAATACGAGATTCTGCCAAAACCCTTTTGACGGATGAAATACATGCTTTCCACCAGTCATCAGGCTCCTGCTCCGCCCAGCCGTTATGAGGCTGATAGAGCTCATACTCTTCTGTTGCCGAGTTTAAAGCCAACCCGTCTTCGGTAAAAAGAACAGTTTTTGTTCCTGAAGTCCCAAGGTCTATTCCAAGTAAATATTTCATATGCTTATACCTTTATTTATATTTTGCATTCAACTTTTACGTTTGAACCGGCGGGAGCAGCGGGAATTATTCCCGAGTCGATTTTTACTCCGTCTGCCCATAAACCCTTTTCATCCGATTTAGTAAAAGTTATATCGTAAGATGCTCCTCTGTACTCGCGTTTTATCTTAACGTTGTTAAAGTTTTCGGGAAGACAGGGATTGATGCGAAGACCGTCGAGCTCGGGTTTGATTCCGAGAAGATATTGACTTACATTCACAAATGTCCATGCGGCGGTACCAGTAAGCCAGCTGTTTTTTGCCTCACCCGCTGTCGGAGCCTCCTGACCTGCAATGGTCTGGCTGTAGACATAGGGTTCTGTGCGGTGGATATCACTGATATCTTCAATATATGCAGGACAAATCTTCCTGTAAATTTCAAAAGCCTCATCTGCATTGCCTACCATGGTTTCCGCAATGCTTACCCAGGGATTATTATGGCAAAATACACTGCCGTTTTCCTTATACCCCGGAGGATAACTGGAAATTTCACCAAGGTTTAAATGGTATTCCTTATACGCAGGTGCAACAAGACAAGTACCGTATTCAAAGGTAAGATGTTTTTTCGTTGAATCAAGAGCTTTTTTGGCTTCTCCTGTTTCGACACCTACACCTGCCATAACGCACATACCTTGAGGTTCTATAAATATTTTTCCGTCAGTACAGGTGCTGCTGCCTACCTTATCGCCGTTAGAATCATATGCACGTAAAAACCACTCTCCGTCCCAACCATGCTTTAAGATGGTTTCACTCATATCCGAAACAGCTTTATCAGCATTTTTTGATTCTTCAACGAGCCCGCGTTTTAAACAAATCTCAGAATACTGTCTGCCGTAGAATACAAACATACCCGCAATAAATACACTCTCAGCCTCACTTTCGATATTTGCGCAGGTTTGAAAACTTTCGCCCGGTTCTTCGGAGAAGCAGTTTAAATTAAGGCAGTCATTCCAGTCTGCCCGCCCTATAAGCGGTAATTTATGCGGTCCGAGATTATTAAGTGTATAGTTAAAGCTTGCTCTTAAATGCTCAAACAGCGGTTTTTCACTTCCCTCTTTATTTTCGAAGGGTACAAGTTCATCAAGAATTGAATAATCACCGGTTTCGGAGATATATGCATGTGTACAGCCGATGAGCCAAAGCGGGTCATCGTTAAATCCCATTCCCGCATCGGCATTTCCTCGCTTTGTGAGCGGCTGATATTGATGCCATGCCCCGCCGCTTTCAAATTGAATCGCCGCAATGTCTAAAATCCGTTCTCTTGCTCTTTCGGGCACAATGTGGACAAATCCGAGCAGGTCCTGACAGGAATCGCGAAATCCCATTCCCCGCCCCTGCCCGCTTTCATAATAGCTTGCGCTACGGCTCATGTTAAAGGTAATCATACATTGATACTGATTCCAGATGTTTACCATACGGTCGAGTTTTTCGTCGCCGGACCTGACCTCAAACTTGGAAAGAAGCTTGTCCCAGTAAACTGCAAGAGCATTTAACTCATCACTTACAGCCTTTGAGTTATTGAACTTGCCCATCAGCTCTTTTGCAGGGCCCTTATTAATGATGCCGCCGGCTGCAGGGCCGTCCCATTTTTCGCTGCTTAGCAACTCGATATAACCGAGTATAAAAATCATCTCCGCCTCTTCACCCGGTGAAAGGCGGTATTCAAGGCGATGACACCCGATTGGTGACCAGCCGTGTGCTCTTGTATTTCCGCTTTTTCCTTCCATAACTGTTTTCGGCGCTTCATAATCATTGAATTTACCGAGAAATGTATCCAAATCAGTATCGTATCCTGCGGTTTTTTGGTTAACAGAATAAAATGCATAATGGTTTCTTCTCTCGCGGTATTCGGTTTTGTGGTAGATAACACCGTCTTCGATTTCAACTTCGCCGATATTAAAATTACGCTGAAAATTTGTTCCGTCATCTGCAGCATTCCATAAACAAAATTCAACTGCACTGACTATACTGACATCCCTTGCGGCATCTGAATTATTCTTAATTATCAGACGGTTTATTTCACAATTATCAGTTACGGGAACAAAACATGTCAAATCTGAGGAGATACCGTTTTTAGAAGATTCAAAAACTGTATAGCCGTTACCGTGACGGCATTTATATGAATCAAGCGCTTTTTTTGCGGGAAAAAATGCAGGACTCCAGATATCGGTTCCGTCATTGATATAGAAGAGCCGCCCGCCTGTATCGCGTCCGACATTGTTATATCTGTAACGTGTCAGGCGGCGAAGCTTTGCATCACGGTAAAAATTATATCCTCCGCCTGTATTGGATATAAGTCCGAAAAATTCATTTGAACCCAAATAATTGATCCAGGGAAGCGGAGTAAACGGAGTTTCAATTACATATTCGCGTTTGCTGTCGTCAAAATAACCGTATTTCACTGTAAGTCTCCTTTAAAAAAATAAATTTTGAGTATTAACCCCCCTTTGACGGGGGGTTGGTTTCAATTTCTTATCCTGCTGCTGCAAGGGCTGCATTCTCGGCATTTTTGCGGGCTACCGCTTCGGGTAAAATCCATTCAATGCATTGCTCGTAACCGAATGCATGAGCATCTGTAATCATTTTAGCAACAATTTGATCATACTCGTCATCTGACTCTGCATATATTGCATTCCATGAGCCTTCTTTAATTGTATTTGTAACCTGAGTCCATATGGTAAGCAACTCACGGTCTCTCCTTGTTGCCGAGTATCTTGAAGCAATCGCAATTGTTGAACCGTTATTTGTTATGTAGTCATCTTCTTTAACAAAACCGGACCATTCGCGCCATGCCTGCTCTATCGGACGGACAACACGGACAAGCTCGAAGCTCGGCCAGTTTCTGTATCGAAATGTCTGCCCCGTCGGTGATTCGGGATTTACAGCATCAAGGGACCAGGTTGTGTTATTGTGCTCAAATGTGCCGAGCTTGTACTGCCCTGTCCAGTCACCATAAGTCAGTACAGTCTCATCATCATCTTCATGAATTTTTAATCCAAGCTCTGTTAAATATGCCTCACCGTCATCACCGTAATCCCATGCTACACCTTGAGGTCCGTAGTTATAGGAAAGAACACCTTCAGGGGTGCAAAACCAGTTAATAATCTCCATGCAAAGCTCGGGATAATTGCTGTTTGCTCCGATTGCCCAGACACGGTTTCCGCCGTAGATATTAAGACCGCTGCCGAGATTAACCTGGTCTTTTGCAACTACAGGACGCATCATTCTGCCGTCATCCATATTTTCATCGGTATTATAACTGTCTGCAATCCATGAGAAAATATTAAACATAGCCTGACCGTTTGTATATTTCTCTATAAGGTCATCCCATGTTTGTGTCATGGAATCGGGATCATAGAGTCCCATTTGATAAAGTGTATTATAAAATTTCAAAGCACGAAGATACCAGCCGCCTTCCTGCAGGGCACCTTCAAAGGTTTGTGTTTGTGTGCAGTAAAGACCTATATGGAATTCCTCCCAGCCGTAAAGTGCAGAGGTTGATTTAACCATCATAACCATATCTCCGTCCCATCCGTCAAAAGATGAAACTGCATAGGTTTTTGCACCGGTCGGAGTTTCGGGTTCAAGCTCCACCATTGCGGCAAGCACAGGAATAAAATCCTCGAGTGTATTAACTTCGGGATGTCCGAGCTTTTCGTATAAATCAAAACGTACATGAGGATAATAGAAAAATTCCTCCGCATCTGTTGCACTAGCTGCAACATTATGGCCAAAGCCGTGCATTTTTCCGGTTATCCCTTTGTTTTTTTCAAGTGCACTTCCGAAATGCTCGGCAATATAAGGACCGAAATCGGTTAATAAATCATCCTCTTCCCAGTCGAAAAGGAAGCCGGCTGTGGAAGCATCATGATACTCATCTCCATCATTTCCGAAAAGAATTATATCACCTAAAAATCCGCCTTCCATCCGTGTTTGGAAAGTCCCGTCAACACCGTCATTAATAATAGTAATGTTAACGTTAAATTTTTCGCGGAGAATCTCTGCACCCCATCCTGTCATTTCTCCCGAAAAATTGGCAAGCTGTGAGTAGATAACAAGGTCAATCGGTGCTCCGCCTCTTCCCGAACCGCCGCTTGCACAACCTGCAATTATCGGAGTTAAAACAGCAAGCACCATAAACAACACCAGAATCTTTTTTGCTTTCATTAATAATCCCTCCATTTTTCTGTTTAATAATACTTTAATTAATTTTATTACCCTTTAACTGCACCCATCATCAAACCCTTCTGGAAAAACCGTTGCATAAACGGATAGACCATTAGAATCGGTACAATTGAAACCATTGCAACAGTGAGAGATGTAATGCGACCGTTAAGTGCGGCGGCTAAATCCCTTTCACTGATGTTACCTGTTGAATCCATAAGATTACTTAAGTTGGTAGCCATATTAAGATACATATAAAGCCTGTGCTGCAATGTATAGAGTCTCGGCTCGCTTCCCATGAGGATAATTGAGTCGACAAAAGAGTTCCAATGCCCTACAGCTCCGAAGACAGCTATTGTTGCGAGAATGGGTTTGCTGAGCGGCAGGATAATACTGCGAAATACTGTAAAATATCCTGCACCATCTATAAACGCACTTTCTTCAAGCTCTTTCGGTAATGATTCGATGTATGTTTTTACAAGTATAATATTAAACGGAGCTACAATTCCCGGGATAATATAACCCCAAAAATTATTTGTCAGCCCAAGCATCATAATGTTTAAAAACCATGGAATAAGACCTGCGTTAAAATACATTGTAATAATTATAAAACGGTAAATAAGTTTGCGTCCGAGCATTTTTTGCTGAGTAACAAGGTATCCGACAAAGGCAGATGCAAGAACCATAACAAGTGTACCGACAACAGTCCTCGAAACCGAAATAAACGCAGCATTTATCAGCTCACCCACCGACAGAAGCGAAATGTAGTTTTCAAAATGAATCCCGACGGGATAAAGGTTGATAAGCCCTTGCTGCACCAGCCTGTTATCGCTTATTGTGTTAATAAAGAGATAATAAATCGGGAAAGTACACAACAATGTAAAGACGGTAAAGATTAATCCGTTAATAATTGTGAATACCCAGTCTCCGGGTGTTCTTTTGAGGAAATAAGTATTATGTGTTACTGCCCTGTCCTTCTCAATTGCCGTATTATCACCTGACATGTTCTCACCTCCCACTATGAAAATTTAAACAATAGTTTCGCCGCGAACAAACTTGGAAAGCCTGTTTGCACTGAAAAGCAGAATTACGCTTATTGCCGACTTCAACATACCTATGAGAGTAGACAGCGGTATGTTTCCGTTGCCTGTTAAACCAAGATTGTAAATGTATAAATCAAGAACCTCGATTGTACTGCGGTTTGCATGGTTTTCAAATACAAGATACTGGTCGAGGCCGTTTGAAAGAACATTTGAAATACCAAGGAGCAGCAGCACAAAGAATGTCGGAAGAAGACCCGGGACCGTTATATGCCACATACGTTTAAACCGCCCTGCGCCGTCCACCATTGCAGCTTCATAAAGCTGCTGGTCAATACTTGAAATACTTGCAATATAGATTATTGCACCCCAGCCGAGACCTTTCCATGTACCCCATGCCCACATTTTGAGCCACATGTTGGAGCCGCTCAGAAGATGGTTTGTTCCGTGCTCGACAATTCCGGTATTTACAAGGAACCAGTTAAAGAAACCTTCGGTTGAAAAAATGGCAAATGCAATACCGTAAACAAGAACCCAGCTTATGTAGTTCGGTATTGTCGTAAGTGTTTGAACGGTACGCTTGAATTTAGTTGAACGAAGCTCGGATAAGAAAATAGCAAATACCATTGGAAGCCACGAGGTCGCAAGCCCGATTCCGCTAAGTGCAAATGTGTTTGTCAGAACACGGACAATCTGTGCACGTTGTGCAGGATTGTTAAACAGGAATTGAAACCATTTAAACCCGACAAAATTATCCCATGTGAGCGGGTGTCCTGGAGTATAGTCAAAAAATGCATAACGCCAGCCTGCAAGCGGAAGATATGCAAAAAGAACTACCAGAACCAGAAACGGGAGAATCATCAGGAAAAGACGGTATTTTGGCTCAAGGCTATACTCCTCGTCTGCTGCGGCTTTCGGAAGTTTTATATACAAAAGGATTGAAAATGCAGCGATAACGGTAAACATAACCGCATATACCCAAATCCCGACGGGAAAAACAGGTTCGATTCTGCCGGGGTTCGGGGAATTTTGAAAAAGTGAATATGCTATTCGTAAAACTAATGTCCCCGACAAGCCTAAAAGTGCCGCACCAAAAGAAAATTTTACTCCAAGGCGCTTCATTTTTATGTTTCCGAGACTTAGGCAAAATGATGCAGCAACCAGCGCAAGCGACAATGCACAGACGAGCGAACCGATGTAAAGCATTGTAAGCGGAGTTTGCTCAATCCAACCCTGATTTAATGCACGGATGAAATTATTTGCTATAGTGGAATAAGACAATGCATACGTAAATAATGACATGCTGCTGTTGATCAATTCGCTGAGTCTTGCCGGGTTAAACGCTGCAATAAAGGCAGAGAGAAACGCAAATACCAGAAACAGCCGGAATATTATCATCGGCATATCATTTGATTTTATCTTTATTGTCTTATCCAAATCAATACCCTCTTTTGGTAATTATAAAGCTTACGGTGCTATGTAATTAAAAGTTATTGAAAGAGTTTCAATACGGCTCAGTCTGTAATTTTCGAGGAATACCGGTGATGCATTTGATAAATCCCCTCCGAGAACCCTTGCTTCTGCAGGGATATCACCCACCCAGCCATTAAACAGATTAACTCTTGTTGTGACAGGATTGTCATTTGTAGTATAGGGGATTCCTTCAAAATCGGTTGCCGGTTCGCCGTTTATCAGTATCTCGGTAATATCCATAATAAATCCCGGGAAAAGAATCTCACCGTTCATAACGGCAACGGCTGAAAATTCAAAACCGTCCGCAAATCCGGCGCTTGTTCCCGTAAAGTCAAGTGAAACAGTATATGTCCCCTCACCTGTTACCTCTACGTCAGTTGCAGTCATCCCGTCGGCTATCTGTTCGGGCTGGTATCTGTCGCCGACACTGTATTGAATCCCCCACTCACCGTCAACAAACATTATCCATGCGACAGCTTCGTCGGCGGTTAAAACAGTTTCAACACGCTGCGAAGCCAGCTCAAGGTTATGAGCCATACTCTGCTGCGCTGCTTCTTTTATTTCTTCGACGGATTTTTCATCTCTTGCAGCGCTTCTGGTTCGAAACAGATTTAATATATCTTCGGCAACAATTGTAAGGGTATCATTTCTGTCGAATAAGCGGCCGTGCATCGGGTCATAACCCGTATCCCATAAAATCGGAACAAATCCGTGTAAATCGCTGTTATCGAGGAAGTTAGTGAAGAATTTCAGTCTGTCGGGACCTTCATTATCGAGAACACCCCATTCACCAAGTACAACTCCATAACCCATGTCGGTAAACTTGGTCAGGCTTCCGAGCAACTCGTTCATTTCCTCAACCTCGGAGGTTCTGCCCCATGAGCCGACACCCGATGTATCACCGCAGTAACTCCAAGGGGTATAGTAATGAACGGACAGAAGCAGTCGGCTATCAGCCGAATCGGTCGGAAGCTTAAAACGAGGGTCAACAGTCATTCTTACATCTGTATTATAACCCTTCATCAAAAGGAACCTGTTTTCGTTATTTCCGCCGGTGTCTCTTACTAAATCAACAAAGACTTGTGAAAGCTCCGTAAGCAGCAGATAACATTCATCCTCGGTGAGTGTTCCGCCTGTTCTTGAAAACGGGGTTCTGTCGTTAAAACGGTTTCCCCATTCCTCGTTTGAGGGTTCAAAAATAAGCCTGTGGTCAAAATGCTCGTATCTGTGAGCAATCTGTGTCCACATCGCAACAAACATCTGCATTGCAAAATCGCGCCATGCCAAGTCGGGATGGCCGAACATGCTCCACCAGCCGTGGTCCCAGTGATTATTGATTATGACGTACATGTCTTCGTTAAGTGCGTAATTAATTATTTCCTCTACACGGTCAAGATATGCTTCATTAATTGTAAAATCACCGATTTCAAAATCCATCGCATTTGTCCATGCAACGGGGATCCGCAAGGTTGTAAACCCGGCATCTCTCATACCGGTTATCATTTCCTGAGTTGTGACGGGGTTTCCCCACATTGTTTCATAGACCTCGGGGTCACGGTTAGGAATACGGTTGCTGCTGTCACAAGCTTCCATGGTATTTCCGAGATTGATGCCGTAACCCATCATACGTGCAAATTCAAGTGCGGTTACGTCTTTCAACGAGTCATTAACCGACCCGGCACACCCCGACAAAAGCACTAACCATATAGTCAGTGCTGTCAAAACTGATAACACTCTGCGAATTCTTTTATTCATTTTGAACTTCCTTAATTTGTAGAATAAATAGGTTAAGAGGAATTACCCCATTTTGAGGTAATTCCTCTTTTTAAGCTATCTATGCTTTTTTCTTGTTTTTAAGTACAACCAGCACTACTACAACTGCAATGACTGCAACACCGCCGATTATTACGGGGATTACCCAGCCGGGAAGACCTGATTTGGGTTCTTCACGGTTTTCTGGTGGTGTCGGGGTCGGCATCGGTGTCGGAGGAGCTTCTTGAACTACGTTGCCTGCAAAAGGGTTTGGCTCATCGAGCTCAACAATAACCATTGTAACTTCAAGCTTTGAAAACTCACCTATGGAGTTCGGACCTGCAATAGGTACAGGATCACCGGCGGACTCTGCCCATGAGTTTGTTAATGAGATTCTGAGATTTCCGCGCTCTGCACCGACTGTGACATTGTCTGCGTTAAAGCTGACTTCATTCCCGTCTTTTACGATTTTATCAATATACGCATCGAAAAATGCAGGAGGACTTGCTATATCGGTATCAACTGCAATTATATAGTCTTCGTCGTTCCAAGCTGCAAGACCATGCCTTATTTTTTCACTGCCCATATCAATTGAAACAGTAAAAGGTACACCGATTTCAATCGGAGTTGCCTGATCTTCAAAAGCCCACCAGTCACATCTGTCAAGGTCATCGCCGCCGGCAAGATGATTGCCGTCCATAAATTCGAATGTTCCGCCGATATATGCAATACCGCTCATTTGCAGCTCAACAGCTTCGGGCGGCGGAGGTTCGGGCGGGTCTCCGACATAATGAATAATAAACTCAATTCTAAGAGTTTGGAAGTCACCTACTGTATCAGGGTCAAAAGGTTGCTCCGAAATATCGCCGTTCCATTTATTTGTAAAATTCAATCTGACACCTTCATTATCACTGCCGTCGAGCGGGGCTAATCCTTCAGGATTTAAAAGAACATCTCCCATTGGTATTTCATTACCGTCAAGTTGGAAAGATAGAATCTGAGCCATGTCTGTGTCAGCAAAAATGCCGTCAAATGTATTTGGAAGGTTTGTATTAATTGCGACATAATTACCGTCACCAAAATTTACTTTATCGCCAAAATCAATATCTAATACCGCAGGTTGACCTAAAACGAAACCTGTTGCAGCAAAATCTCCAAGCTCCCAACCAATATCATCGCTCATTTGAGCTGCAAACTGTGCAAAATACACACCTCGGACTATAAATGTAATTTCGAGTGTGTTAAAATCACCAAGCTGAGCAGGTCTTACAGGCATATCACCGCCGGGGATTGAAGACCAGAAGTTTGCAAGTGTTAATCTAAGTCCGTCTTTTCCGTCTGCGGTTTCATCCTTCATGCCTTCGGCATTAAGAAAAACAGAGTTCATTGATACATAATTACCATCAAGAGTAAATGAAAGTACCTCTGCAAGCGGAGGGCTTTGGAAGGGGTCCATGCCATGAAATGCTTCCGGTACATCCAAGCTTGTTTCAATCGCAATGTAATTTCCATCGCCGAAGTTTGTTGTTTGACCAAAATCAATTTTGATTGTTGCTTCTTCATTTAATTTAAATTTTGTTTCGGCAACCTCGCCAAGCTCCCATCCATTAATAGGGTCTGCCATTTGCGCACCGAATCTTGCAAGGTATTCGACTTCCTCCGCTACTGCTGCAGGGCCGAAGGGAATAAATGCCATAAGCATAACTATAGCAAGGGTGATTGGAATAAGTCTTTTTTTCATTTTATTAATCCTTTCTAAAACTGTTAATTTTGCTCAAAATTAAAGATATCATGGCGGTATATTAAAGTCAATATGAATGTTACAATTATATTACGTAATTCCGTTACAAACTTAATGCGATAAAACATTTTAATATTGTAGTAAATTTATAAGTATGCTACGATATGTAAGCGGTCAAAAAATAAAGAAGGAATGGTCAATAAAAATGTCAACACCTAACTATTTAAACACATCACTCCCTCTTATGGAGCGTATTTCCGATCTCATTTCCAAAATGACTATCGAAGAGAAAATCGGGTTTCTTCATACACAGCAAGAGGCTGTTCCGCGTCTCGGAATAAAAGAATACAATGTAAGTGCCGAGGGTGCTCACGGGTTATTGGTCAGAACATATTACGAGCAATGGCCTTACGGTAACTCCACCGTATTTCCCCAACCGATGGGGCTTTCTCTTACATGGGATGCAGATTTAATGCATCGGGTCGGAGATGTAATAGGAACGGAAGCAAGAGTTTGGTACGAAAAAGATAACAAAACACGCTGGTTGACTATATGGTCTCCGACAATTGATATGGAGCGTGACCCGCGCTGGGGACGGACCGAAGAAGCGTACGGAGAAGACCCGTATCTTGCCGGAAAACTGTCAACAGGTTTTATTAAAGGAGTTCAGGGAGAGGATGCTTTTTACTTAAAAACATCCTGCGCTCCAAAGCATTTTTACGGTAATAATGTGGAAAAAAACAGGCTTGCCGCATCAACCGACATAAGCGAGCGTGTAAAACGCGAGTATTATTTAAAAGTCTTCGAGTATGCTTTTGTTGAAGGCAGAGCAATGTCACTTATGACTGCATATAACGAAATAAACAGCATTCCATGCATCGTCAACCCCGAAGTTCTCGATATAGTTAAAGGTGAATGGGGCTGTGAAGGGTATATTGTCTGCGACGGAGATGATTTGGCACAGACGGTATATGCTCATAAATACTGCGAAACCAACGCCGAAGCAATTGCGCTTGCTATGAAAGCCGGAGTGGACTGCTTTACCGACCAAAAACACGAGCTTGTTATTGATGCTGCAACCGAAGCATATAACAGGAAGCTTATTACCGAAGATGATATTGACATTGCTGTTACTAACATATTTAAGCTGCGTTTCAGATTCGGTGAGTTTGATCCGCCCGAAATGAATCCGTATTCAAGCATTAAAGAAGACCGTCTTTGCTGCAGAGAACACTCGGACACAGCACTTGAAGCAGCACGCAAGAGTATGGTTCTCCTTAAAAATGACGGTATACTCCCGCTTAATAAGGATGACTGCGGAAAAATTCTTCTTATCGGTGATTTAGCGGAACACAATCTGCCCGACTGGTATTCGGGGCGCCCGCCGGAGGTTATTACTCCGTTCGATGAAATCTGCAGCATTACCGACAAGGATTCTATTGAAAGTGTCCGTATACATGATATCTGTGTAATTTACAGTAAAAAAGAAAAGAGCTGGCTAAGAGTAGATGACGACGGCAATGTATTTTTTGACGGAGATGAAAAAACAAGAACCGAGTTTGAGGAAATCGACTGGGGTTTTGATTCCGTATCTTACAGAGAACCGAAAAGCGGTAAATATCTTGCTCTTCCGGCAAACCTTGAGCTGAACTGCAAAGCGGACTGTGTCTGGGGCTGGTTTACACAGGAACTGTTTTTGCGTGATGAAAGCTCCGGTGATTTTATACCGAATGGTCATTTATTCGGAAACCGTTACAATGCTGAAAAAAATGCGGAAATCGCAAATCTGATGTCGGGATTTAAAAGAGAAATCATAAGCGACGGCATTATTCCGGCACTTGAAGAAGCCAAAACCGCAGATACGGTAATCCTCATGCTCGGCAACCACCCGCTTATTAACGGCCGTGAGTGCTTTGACCGGCCCGCTATCACCTTCCCCCGCCGCTGGACGGAGCTTATTAAACGCATTCATGCAGTTAACCCGAATATTGTTTTATCGCTGATTGCGGGATATCCGTTTGCTTTTCCCGATGAGTTGGAGCTTCTGAGAGCTGTGATATATACTTCACACGGAGAGCAATATGTCGGAAAGGCTGTCGGTGAAACCCTGTTCGGTATAAACAATCCGGCGGGACGGACCTCTATGACATGGTATTTATCCGAAGATGACCTGCCCGATATAAATGATTATGACATCATTAACAACCCCCGGACCTATATGTACTTTGATAAACCCGTACAGTTTCCTTTCGGATTCGGGCTTAGTTATACATGCTTCGGTTACAGCGGACTTAAAATTGAAAAATCCGGTCCTGAGTTTGTTGTATCCTGTAAAGTAAAAAACACCGGAGAGGTTAAAGGTGATGAGGTTGTGCAGCTGTATGCAACAATGAAGTGTGTACCGGTTAAAGCTCCGCTTAAAAAGCTCTGCGGATTTAAACGGATTCATCTTACACCCGGAGAAGAAAAGGAAATTAAGTTCACGGTGCCGCCCGGAGAAATAACACTTTTTGATGAAAAAGAAAACAGTTTTTCAATATCTCCGGAGTCGGTGATTTTCCAAATCGGCTCATCAAGCGAAAATATTAAACTATCACAGGAGGAGAAGCTATGAAATTTACCGATGGATTTTGGCTCGCAAAACCGGGGGTAACGGTGTTCGGTTGTGCGGAAATAAGACATGTAACCTGCGAGGATGAGGTTTTTACGGCATTCATCTCTCCGTTTCCTGTAACGCACAGGGGTCAGACACTCGGAGGCCCGTTGATTACCCTTGAGATTACTGCGCCAAGCGAGGATATACTCGGCATTAAAATGTACCATTATAAAAATGCAATGCCGAAGGCTCCTTCGTTTAATTTAAATATCGACAGGCAAAAGCTGTCATATATGGAAACCGAAGAAAAATACACGGTTAAATCCGGTAAAATTTCTGCATCACTCGACAGGGAAAGATTTTCACTGACATTTGAGTATGACGGAAAGCTGCTGACCCGCACCGACTTTAAACAGGCGGCTTATCTGACCACGTCCGACGGCCCGTATTTTCGAGAAAGGCTCGATCTTGAGGTTGATGAATATATCTACGGGCTTGGTGAACGCTTTACTCCGTTTATCAAAAACGGACAGAGTGTGGATATCTGGAACGAAGACGGCGGAACAGCTTCCGACCTTGCTTATAAGAATATTCCGTTTTATGTTTCTTCAAAAGGATACGGAGTTTTTGCAAATCATCCCGAGCGTGTCAGTTATGAAATTGCATCTGAAGCGGCTTCACGAGTTCAGTTTTCTGTTCCGGGTGAAGAACTTGAGTACTTTATTATCGGCGGAGGAAATGTAAAAAATGCTGTTGCCAATTATTGTGAGCTTACGGGCAAAGCCCCGCTTCCGCCCGCCTGGTCATTCGGTCTTTGGCTTTCTACTTCATTTACTACAAATTATGATGAAAAAACCGTCAACAGTTTTATAGACGGAATGGCAGAGCGTGAAATACCTCTTACCGTTTTTCATTATGACTGCTTTTGGATGAAGGAGTACGAATGGTGTAATTTCTCATGGGATGAGGAAATGTTCCCCGAACCTAAGGCAATGCTCAAGCGCCTGCATGACAAAGGTCTTCGTGTCTGTGTATGGATCAACCCATATATAGGTCAAAAATCCCCTCTTTTTGATGAAGCTGCATCGATGGGTTATCTGCTTAAGAAAACAGACGGTAACGTCTGGCAGTGGGATATGTGGCAGCCTGCAATGGGAATTGTTGACTTTACAAATCCCGATGCATCAAAGTGGTATACGGAAAAGCTTGAGGCTCTCGTAGATATGGGTGTTGACTGCTTTAAAACCGATTTCGGCGAGCGCATCCCTGCAAAGGATGTAAAATGGTTTGACGATGGTGACCCGCAGAAAATGCACAATTATTATACATTCTTGTTTAATGAAGCTGTTTATAAAATGCTTGAGCGTAAAAAAGGCAAAGGAAATGCCGTTTTGTTTGCCAGAAGTGCAACAACCGGCGGACAGCAGTTCCCCGTTCATTGGGGCGGAGACTGTGAGGCAACATTTGCGGCAATGGCAGAATCTCTTAGGGGTGGCCTGTCGCTTGCGCTCGGCGGTTTTGCGTTTTGGAGCCATGATATAGGCGGCTTTGAAGCAACGGCTACAGCCGATGTCTATAAACGCTGGGTAGCTTTCGGATTATTCTCAACACATTCGAGACTTCACGGCAGTACATCATACAGAGTGCCGTGGCTCTACGATGAGGAGTCGGTCGATATAGTACGTAAGTTTACAAAAGTAAAGCATTCATTGATGCCGTATCTTTTTGCCGAGGCTGTTAAAGCAACTCAAACGGGTGTTCCGATGATGCGTCCTATGGTAATGCAGTACCCCGATGACCCGCTTTGCTTCACACTTGACAAGCAATACATGCTCGGCGACAGCCTGCTTGTTGCTCCCGTATTTTTTGAAGACGGACACTGTGATGTTTATCTGCCCGAAGGAAGGTTTACTAACTTCTTTACAAATGAAACAGTTACCGGCGGAAGACTTCTCAAAGGGAAATACGACTATATGACAATCCCCGTGTTTGTTCCGGAAAATACACTTATTGCAATGGGTAGAGATGATAAAGCAGAGTATGATTACCATGAAAACGTTACATTAAAGGCTTATAATATATCGGAGCAAAGCATAGAACTTTATGACAGTAAAGGAAATCGCCGTGCAACTGTCACAGCGAAATCCGAAAACGGTGAAATTAAACTAACAATAGACGGCGATGCCCCAAATTTAAAACTGGAAGTGGTTTGTTAGAGCATTACATACAGCCATCCCGCAAGAGGTGCTTCATCCCGCTTTTTACTCGGAACGGGTCTTGTCGCCCTACACTTCGTAAAAACCGGTCTAAAGCACCTCTTACGGTCTGTCTTGCTTTTATTTTATTCGAAAATTATCCATTCTATGTCAATGTCGCATCCCGGTAAAAAGACAAGGGTAACCTTGTTTTTTCCATATTTCAGTGATGATAACTTGAACTCATTTTCCGAATAATCTTTGTTTCCTGAAACGGTAATCATTTCGGTTGTCGTTTCTTTATCGCCTGTAAAATCTATGCGTATCGAATTTTCTGAAAGCTTTGAGCGTGATGCGAGCTTTAATGACCCTGCTCCATTAATTCCAAAGTCCATATCATCGAAAATGATGGAAACGTTGTTACCTATTCCTTCAACGGATTTTCCGTTGATTTTAAAAGCATCACCGTAAATACCGTCATTTTCTGCAGCATGCAGTTTTGAAAAGGCTTTATCGGGAGGAGTAAATTCAAATCCTTTTACATGAACCTTTCTGTCAAAAACGAAGCAGACTGTGCTTATTCCGCTTATTCGCTGCGGCAGTTTAAAGGTTGCTTCGATATATTCTCCCCAGATGCTCCCTTTGTCATAATGCAGGGTGCTGATTTTTTTGCCGTTATTTTGCGGCAATCCGTCCCATATTTCAAAATCAAACGGATCCTGATTCATCGGGAAGAGCCACATTTTTATTTCATCGGAGCCGAAGCTTCCGAAGTTTAAATCTGTAAAGCCGATATGTGTATCCTTATCGGCAAGGGTTGAAATTCCGCGTAGGTTCCCTGCTCTTGGTTTTACATTACATTGTGTATAAAGCGTTGCGGATACAAAAGAGTACGGGCTGATATACGAATCTCCGAAGCCTGAAAGCTCAAGCTTGTATTTGCTTATAAATGCAGCGTGGTTTCCGCCGTTATACGGTAAGGCACGGACATAACAAATACCGTCTCCCTTCGGAATGATTTTAACGCTTTTGCGGTCATCGGCAACAATAAGCTCACCAAGTCTGCTGTCAACCCCTCCGACATCGGTAAGGCGCCAGTTTATATCGTCATATGTTGAATTTCCGGGATATATTTTTGCAGCTATTTCATAACCTGTATCATCTTTATTAATCAAACAAAGCTCGACCTTGCGTACAGGAATATCACTGTCATCATTTTGAACTTTTAACCGTGTTCTATCTGCTCCCGTGCGGCGTGTTATTGCAAGCAGCTTACCGTTAAAAAGTTTCTTGTTATCAGATTTAAATGATTCAAAATCCGTTGAGTCCCCGTTATCAAGTGCAAGCAGCTCACCGTTTTCCACAGAGATACGGACACGATTGTTTGCATTTTCAACAGGTTTGCCGTTTTCGTCGTTTGCTGTAATTGTCCAAAAATCCAACTCACCGTAATTTTCCGGATTTGCAGCAAAACTTTTTGCATCACCAAATGAAGAACGAATTGTTTTTGCAACAATATTTCCGTTTTCGTCATATGCTTCCGCCCGTAAAATACCCGGTTTATATTGCAATTGCCAATCTGCGACCCATTTTCCTTTTATATCGGTTTTTCCGATTTGTTTATCATCCAGAAACAGCGCAACAGCCGGTGCATTTGAACAAACTCTGATATCAATATCCTGTCCGGGTGAAAAATCCCAATAAGGGAATATGTGGACAAACGGGTCTTCCTTATAATCTGTCCATGCGGCTTTAAAAATATAGTATGTATCCTTTTTAAAACCTGCTGTATCTGTTTGGCCGAAATAGCAGCTTTTGGTCTGATACGGAGTTGGTTCTCCAAGATAATCTATACCCGACCATAAAAACTGCCCGAGTGAAAATCCGGCATTAAAATCATCATGAATGCATGCAAGAACACTCTCCGCACCCCAGCTTGTTGTACTGTTGCCGAGTGCCGAGCATTGAAGGTCATCATCTCCGAGAGTATTTTGTGAAAGCGGGAAATGATAAACATCCCTGCTTTGAAGTGTGGATAATGTTTCTCCGCCGTAAATTATCCAGTCCGGGTTTGCTTTATGATGCGGCTCATAAAGATTTTCATTATAGTTGTAACCGATTATTTTAAACAGGTCTACAAAGCTTTGGGTATTATCCCATGTCATATAATTTGAGCAAAGGGTTGCAGGTGCATGTCCCTTTGGGTCGTGTTTTTTGACAAGGTCAAGCAGTCTTCGCAGTGTTTTGTCCGCTCCTTCGGGGTCGATGTGCGTATCATGGATTTCATTTCCTACACTCCACAATATAACACTCGGGCAATTTCTGTCTCTTCGAATCCAGGATGCGGCATCTTTTTCAACCCAGTCGTCAAAAAAGCGTGAGTAATCACCCGGAGTTTTTTGACGCACCCAAATATCGGTCAGCTCGCTCATGACAAGAAATCCCATTTCATCACAAAGCTCCATAAACTTTGAAGCGGGCGGATTATGAGCAGTGCGGACAGCATTAACTCCCATTTCACGCATTATAGTGAGCTGACGCCTTGCCGCATCCTTTGAAAAAGCAGCTCCGAGTGAGCCTAAATCATGATGCAGGCAGACGCCTTTAATTTTAACATAATTACCGTTTACAAATAAACCTTTGTCAGTTGTAAACTTAACATCCCTAAAGCCGATTCTTGTTTCTACCGTATCTTCAATTTTACCATCTACCGTTAAATCCGAGCGGACTGTATATAAGCTCGAATCATTAATATCCCATGGCTTTATTTCAGTATCGGGATTAATTAATGTATGTGTAACTTCATAAGCTCTGCCATCCGTGACAACCTCTGCATCAGCTTCCCATGTCCACTTTCCGTCCGTTAATGCTGTTGTGATATAAATCCCGTCGGAAACAAAATGGTTGGCATTTCTGATTATAAGATGAACATCGCGGTAAATCCCCGCTCCCGTATACCAGCGTGCACTCTGACCGTCAAAATTTACAACAAGGCGGATGTCGTTTATTGCATCTGCGCTGATATATCCGGTTATTTCAAACTCAAAGGTTGTATATCCGTATTTCCATTCACCTGCCTTTTGTCCGTTGACAAAAAGCTCCGAATCCATATAAACACCGTCAAAACGCAGAAACACAAGCTGACCGGGCTTAATACCGCTTAAATCCAGCTTTCGCGAATACTCACCGACTCCGCTTGTATAAAAATTATGTGCATCCCCAATAAGCCAGTCATGGGGAATTGTGACAGGGTTGACCTCACCGCCGCCAAGAGTAAAACTCCAACCATCATTTAATAAAGTAACATTCGGCATTTATACAAATTCCTTTTACTACATTTCAATTTGGATTTCGTTTACATCCTTTAGAATCCCGACGGGTATGAAATTGCTTTCCAGCTTTTGTCCGTTTACTGTTGTTGATTTTACGCCGCTTTGGTTTCCGTTTGGATTGTTGACTGTTATGTTCAGTTTTTTGTCTCTGAAGGTTTTTGTCATGCTCCAGTTTTTCCAGTCGCTTGAGATGGACGGGTTTATTGTTATGCCATCGGGTGAAGGACGTAGTCCGAGAATTCCTTCCACCATTGCGACCATAACTGTTGTTGCGGCTCCCGTCAGCCAGTGTACATGAGCTCTTCCCGCAAACGGGCTGTCCTTTGCTTCGATTGTCTGAGCATGTGCATAAGGCTCCATTACACGTGTGTCTGCATCCTCGTTCATATACGCAGGTGCCATTTCACGCAGATACAGATATGCTCTGTCACCTCGACCGAGAAGCGCTTCGGCTAAAATTGCCCAGCCCTGTGAATGACAGAATATTCCGGCATTTTCTTTTACGCCTTTATTAAATACTCTTGCAAGCGCACCGTCAAATGCATGGTGCTTATATGCAGGATACATCAGCATTGTACCGTTTGGTGTGTTAAGCTCACGGTAAACCGAATCCATCGTAACTTCTCCCCTGTTTTCATCTTTTTTATCAAATGAAATACCTGAGATAACTCCCCATGATTGAGGATTAAGCCACATGGAAGCTTCGGGGTCTCCTTTTTTGCCGATTGTAATTCCGCTTTCGGTAAAGCCGCGTATCCATCTGTCGCCGTCCCAACAAAGCTTCTCGGTTTTTTCGCAAATGCCGGCATGAGTTTTATCAAGCCATTCGATGTATTTTGAATCGTTTTTTAGCTCCGCATAATCTCTTAATATACGAAGAGCATATATAAACTGAAACAGTACAAATGTGGACTCACCCATTTTACCCAGACGAAGACAGTCGTTCCAGTCTGCATGAAGTCCTGCGGGCATCCCGTGCGGGCCGAGATTATCAAGCGAAAACTGAATCGCACGTTTTAAATGCTCATAGACCGATGCTTTTTCGTTAACATCGGCAAAGACTATTTCATAATCGAGGAAGGAAAGCTCACCTGTTTCATCAATATATTTTTTCACTGTCGGGAAGAGCCATAATGCATCGTCTGCACGGTAGCTCGGATGGTCTGTTTCTTTTACATATGAATCATCATCCGGAGTATCCTCAAAACCTGCGTTATGATTGTATTTAACTAGCGGCAGTCCTGCTCCGTTTGATACCTGTGCAGAGAGCATAAATTCTATTTGCTTTCTTGCCATTTCGGGTGCAAGATGGATAATTCCCTGTATATCCTGAACGGTATCTCTGTAACCGAAGCCGTTTCGAAGACCGCAGTATTGGAAGGATGCCGCCCGTGACCATATAAATGTTATAAAGCACTGGTATGCGTTCCATACATTGACAGTATTATTAAACTTATCATCCGGGGTTTTTACCTGCAGATTGTCAAGCTTACCGTGCCAGTAGTTTTTTATTTCCTTTAACTCTTCATCAACACGATTTGCTTTTTCATATTGTTTAATAAGAGCGGCAGCTTCCGCTTCGGGTTTTTTTCCGAGCAGGAAAATAAGTTCTTTTGATTCACCGGGAGCAAGCTCGATATCACTTTGCAGCGCACCGCAGGAATTTCCGCAATAGTTAAGGTCGTTTTTTAAGCCGTCCGATATGCCGGCAGGATTTCCGTAGCTGCGGTAATTGCCGACAAACTTGTCCCTGTCGCCGCAATATGATGTGACCGGAGCTCCGGTTACGGCAAAGAACCGTTCCTTATTCGGGTCTTCAAAATTATCGTTAACTCTTTGAAGTATATAATTATCTTTAAAATATGTGCGGCTTATGAAAAGGGTGTATTGCAGATTAACCTGGTCCTGCTCATAATAAGCATCGTTTGTAAACTCGACATATCCGGTTACTGCCAGTTTTCTTGGTTTGGTACCTGTGTTTTTAACACAAATTTTCCAAACCTCATGCGTTGAATCAAGAGGTACAAAGTATAATGTTTCTGTACTTATATCCTTATACTCTGATGTGATGACAGTATATGCTGTGCCGTGACGGCATTCGGACTTATATAAATCCTGCGGTTTTCCGACCGGCATCCATGATGCAGACCAGAAATCATTATCATCCAAATCGCGAAGGTAAATATATCTGCCCGGCTGGTCTGCAGTGACAGAGTTAAAACGGTAGCGGCTTATACGCCCTTTTGCGCCGGACTTTACAAAGCTGTATCCGCCGGCGTTATTTGATATTATTGCTCCGTACTCGGGTGAACCAAGATAGTTTGCCCATGCGGCAGGGGTTGCAGGGTTTGTAATAACGTATTCTCTTTTTTCAAGATCGAAATGTCCGTATTGCATATTATTTTCCCTTTCAACAATAATTATTTATTTTGATTTAATATTTTACTCGGATTTTATTGCATCGAGAGCGGCTTTTGCAGCTTCCTGCTCTGCGAGCTTTTTACTCTTCCCCATTCCTGTGCCGATAATTTTGTCACCGGTTTTTACTTCCACCTCAAAGGACTTATCATGGTCAGGTCCGGTTTCATCCTTTATAATATATGAAAGTTTTTGACCTTGTTCTGCTTGAATAACCTCTTGAAGCTGAGTTTTGTAATCCTTGAAAATCTTAACAGGATTGTTTGCTTTCTCCGTAAAATGTTTTGCTATAAGTTTTTCAACAGGTTCAAAACCGCCGTCTAAGTAAATAGCACCGATTAATGCCTCGAATGCATCCGAAAGAATTGAAGGACGACTCTGTCCTCCCCCGTTTTTTTCTCCCTTGCCGAGAAGAAGAAAGGAACCCAAATCAAGCTCCGAGGCAATCTCTGCAAGGCTTCTTTCACAAACAAGCTCTGCTCTGAGCTTTGTCATTTGACCCTCCGATAGCTGCGGTTCGATACTGAAAATCAAAATAGCAACTGTCATGCCGAGTAAGGAATCTCCGAGAAACTCAAGTCTCTCGTTGCTATCGTTGTTTTTTCTTATTTTTTCATTTGCATAAGAGCTGTGTGTCATGGATTTTATGAGCAGAGCCGTATCATTGAAGGTATACTCAATTTTGTCTTGCAATTTACTAATTAACAGCTCATCCATTCACATTTCTCCGAAGAACCGGGAGCAAATATCCGTTTGGATATTTCACGGTTAAATTAATTTGCTTTCTGTTAGTGTAAAATTCTAAAGTTCAGCAACATTTTTGTCAACAGAAACTTTCATTGCTTCGATATTATCCTCGAAACGTTTTGCGATACCGCAGTTCGCTTCTCTGATTGCTTGCTTAACGGCATTTTGAATTGCATCCGCCTTTGATGACCCGTGTGCTTTAATAACGGGCTTGGATATTCCAAGAAGTGCAGTTCCTCCGACAGTGTCCGGATTCATTTTATTTTTAAGACCCGTAAGCTTGCTTTTAATAAAAAGTGCCGAAAGCTTGGTTAATGCATTTGAGTAAAATACATTTTTAAGCTCCGACATTATAAGTGATGCTGTGCCTTCAATTGCCTTGAGAAGTATATTTCCCGTAAAACCGTCGCATACAAGTACATCGCATGCTCCCGACATTGCATCCTTGGCTTCAACATTCCCTATAAAATTCAAATCGGAGTTTTGGAGAAGTTTATAAGTTTCATGTTGTAATGATGTTCCTTTAGTGCTTTCAGAACCGTTATTTAACAGCCCAACTCTCGGTTTATTTATTTTCAGGACATCCTCGCTGTAAAAAGACCCCATATAAGCAAACTGCAGGAGATACTCAGGTGTGCATTCCGCATTTGCACCGCAATCAATGAGTATAAATCCGTTTGTTGTATTCGGAATAAAGGGTGCAAGTGCAGCACGTCTTATTCCGCGTACACGCTTGACAATAAGTGTCGCACCCGAAAGCAGTGCGCCTGTGCTTCCCGCTGAAACAAAAGCATCACCACGTCCGTCTCGAAGAAGTGTCAGACCTACGGAAAGTGATGAATCTTTTTTTATACGGATTGCTGTTGCCGGATCTTCTTCGGGTGATATGATTTCGGAGGCATTAACGATTTCGATACCGGGCGGCAGCTCTTTTATATCATGCCGCTCAAATACCCTCAAGATATCTTCGCCCTTACCGACAAGAGTTATATCTACATTATTTTCATTAACTGCCTTTACCGCTCCGAGAACGATTTCGTCAGGGGCGTTATCTCCGCCCATTGCATCAACAATAATTTTCACTTTAAAATCTCCTTATGTGCTGCCGATTTGCTTAAGTGACCTTTCCGATATTGCAAGATTTTTTTCTTTTTTTCCTTTTATTTTCATGTCAAGCGGTTTAATAATCCCGAAATTTATATTCATTGGGCGGAAGCTTGAAACGGCTCTTTCCGAAATATATAACGCAAGAGCACCGATGGCAGTTTCTTCTGAAAAATCAACCGGTTTTTGCTCCAATAATTCATGTGCTGTTTCCAGACCGCATAATAATCCGGATGCCGCTGATTCGATATACCCTTCCACACCGGTAATCTGTCCTGCAAAACTTATCCGGTTATTATCCTTCATGCGGTAATATCTGTCGAGAAGTCTTGGAGAATCCAAGTATGTATTCCGGTGCATTACACCGTAACGTACAAAGTCGGCATTCTTTAGTGCGGGAATAATCCCGAAAACCCTTTTTTGCTCCGGGAATTTTAAATGTGTCTGAAATCCTACAAGGTTATATAGTGTACCCTCTTTATTATCCTTGCGGAGCTGAACAACCGCATAGGGTTCCTTTCCGGTTTTCGGATCACTGAGACCGACAGGTTTTAAGGGGCCGAAGCGAATTGTGTCTTCGCCTCGTTTTGCCATAACCTCTATGGGAATACAGCCTTCAAAAATGAGTTTTTCTTCAAAGCCGTGAATGTCGGCGCATTTCGCGCTTACTAATGAATTATGAAATTCAAGGTATTCCTCTTTGCTTAAAGGGCAATTAATATAATCCGCCTGACCCCTGTCATATCTTGATGCATAAAATGCATTATTTATATCAATGCTTTCCAGTGTCACTATGGGAGCAGCACAATCGTAAAAGCTCAGCATGCTTTTATCGGGTAAAAGACCTGTAATTTTTTCGGTGAGACTGTCGGAGGTGAGTGGTCCTGTGGCAAAAATAACTCTGCCGTCAGGGATATCGGTGACTTCACCGGTTATAACTTTTATTAACGGGTGGGAGCTGATGCTTTCAGTAATTGCTTTTGCGAAGCTTTCCCTATCAACTGCAAGTGCGCCGCCTGCCGGAATTTTTGTTTCATCGGCACATTTGATGATTAGACCCCCGAGTCTTCGCATCTCTTCCTTTAATAATCCCGCTGCATTTGTCAGGTCATTGCTTCTTAGAGAATTTGAACAGACAAGCTCTGCGTAATAACCGGATTTATGAGCAGGAGTTTGTTTTTGAGGCTTCATTTCAAAAAGTTCGACGCTGATGCCTTTTTCTGCAAGCTGCCATGCAGCTTCGCATCCGGCAAGACCTGCACCGATTACTTTTACGTTTTTTGTCATTTAACGGTACCGGGTTTTCTTTTCGGTGTTGTTTTTTTCCGTGCAGGACTCTTTTTTGTTGTTTTCTTTACAGTGCTTTTTGCAGATGGTTTGGTTTTTAAGTCTTTTGTCTCTGCACCTGCTTCTTCTTCTTTTGGTTTTCTGCGGTATCCCCTTTTGTCCTCGGGAAGAAAATTTTTGCACTTTTCATTTATACAAAACGGTTTTTTTGCTCCTCTGCCCGACGGTTTAAACATAGTTTGACCGCACTCGGGGCAATTATCCGCTACAGGTACGTCCCATGTCATAAAGCCGCATTCTTTTAAATGCTCGCATGCATAAAATGTATACCCGTTTTTTGAAGTCCGTTTCAAAATCCTCATACCGCACTTCGGGCATTTACCCGGCATTTCAATTACAAGGGGTTTTGTAAAGCTGCAATCAGGATATCCCGGACATGCAAGAAATCTTCCGAAGCGTCCGGATTTTATAACCATTTGTTTTCCGCATAAATCACAAAGCTCGTCCGAAACTTCGTCCGGAACCTTTATACGCTCGCCTTCGAGAGCAGTTTCAGCTTCCTGCAGTGTATTGCTGAATCCGGAATAAAAACCGCTTAGAACATGCTTCCAGTTATCCTTGCCTTTTTCAACACTGTCGAGCTGTTCTTCCATTCTTGCGGTAAACATGACATCAACAATATCCGTAAAGCGTTCCTTCATTAAGTTAACTACAACCTCGCCAAGAGGTGTCGGCCGCAGGAATTTGCCTTCCTTGACAACATACTCTCTGTCCATGATTGTAGATATTGTAGGTGCGTATGTGCTTGGTCTGCCAACCCCCGAATCTTCCATTGCTTTTATAAGGGTGGCTTCAGTAAATCTTGAAGCAGGCTGTGTATATTTTTGCTCTTTATTTACGTCTTCAAGCTTTAACGGATCGTTTTCCTTTAAATCCGGCAGTGCAGATTGTTTTACTTCCTTGTCATCATCTGTTTGTTCTTCATAAACAGCCGTAAAGCCGGAAAAAATATTTACGGAATGATTTGCTCTGAAGATGTGTCCTGCAGATATTGAATCCACGGTAACACTGTCATAAACTGCGGGTGCCATCTGACTTGCAGTAAATCGGCTCCATATCATCCTGTACATTCTGTACTGGTCATTTGACAGACTGCTTTTAATGCTGTCGGGTGTCATCATAACAGAGCTCGGGCGTATTGCTTCATGAGCATCCTGAGCACTGCCTTTTGATTTATATACATTCGGTGACCCGGGATAATATTCAGGACCGTATGTTGACTCTATAAAACTTTTGGCATCTGCAACTGCCTCGGCGGATATACGCAAGGAGTCGGTTCTCATATATGTGATAAGGCCGATTGTTCCTTTTCCGGCTATGTCAACACCCTCATAGAGCTGCTGAGCTATTGACATTGCTCTGCGAGGAGCCATTCCAAGCCTGCGTGATGCTTCCTGCTGAAGGGTTGATGTAATAAACGGCGGCGAAGCCGAGCGTTTTTTATTTGAACGTTTTACCTGATGAACCGAAAAAGGTGATTTTTCTATATCGTTTATAACGGCGAGTACGTCTTTTTCGCTTTTTAATTCTACCTTTTTTTCCTTTGTTCCGTGATATAAGGCTGTAAACTTTCCGGGATTTGCTGCAGGTGAAAGGTCGGCGCTTAATATCCAGTACTCCTCGGGGATAAAATCACGTATTTCATTTTCCCTGTCAACAACCATTCTCGATGCAACAGACTGAACTCTTCCCGCCGAAAGACCGCGCCTGATTTTTTTCCATAAAAGCGGGCTCAGCTTATATCCGACTATTCTGTCAAGAATTCTTCTTGCCTGCTGTGCATCAACAAGGTCCATGTCGATAGGACGAGGGTTTTCAATTGCGGATTTAACAACCTTTTGTGTTATTTCATTAAATGTTACCCGAAACGCTTTACTTTCGGGAAGCTTTAAAAGCTCTTTCAGATGCCAGGAGATAGCTTCTCCTTCACGGTCGGGGTCTGTTGCAAGATATACATTTGCACTTTCCTTAACTGCCTTGCGAAGCTCTTTTATTGTACTTTCACGGGCTTTGACAGGCTGATAATCAGGTGTAAAGCCGTTATCAACATCAACTCCGAGTTTGCTTTTGGGCAAATCTCTCAGATGCCCCATTGAAGCGGCTACTTTGAAATTTGACCCGAGATATTTACCTATTGTTTTTGCTTTTGCAGGTGATTCTACAATTACAAGGTTGGATTTAATTGCCATTTATGCGATTGTCTCCCATTTCCCATTATTGTTGCACTTGATGTATCCGTTTATCTCAAGCATTGTCAGTGACGCAAAAACCTTTTGTGCAGGAAATCCCGTGGTATGGATTATTTCATTTACGTCTGCGGTTTTTCCTCCTATTGACCTCACGATTTCTTTTTCATCTCCGTCAAGGCTGTCAAGCAGGATTCCTAAGTCAATATAGTCTACCTTAGATGTGTTGTCAATTGATTTTTTTTGCTTCTCATTATTTCCGGCATCATTTTGATACAGGTCGATTACAGGTATTTCATCACTGATTATCTTTATTTTATCGGGGAATAATTCCCTGTATTCCTCGATAATATCATCTGCCGAGGTAAATGGTATTGCGCCTTCGCGGAGTAATGCATTTGAACCCTTGTTTGACTCAGCGTCTACATTACCCGGGAGTGCAAAAATATCTCTGCCTTGCTCCAATGCCCTTGCCGCAGTGATGAGCGCTCCGCTGCGCTGCGGTGCTTCAATAACTGCCACTCCGAGTGAAATACCGCTTATAATCCTGTTTCTTGCAGGGAAATTATACTTAAACCCCGGTGTGCCGGGCGGGTATTCGCTGATTACAGCACCTGCTCTTGCTACATCTTTAAACAGTTGCTTATTTTTATACGGGAATATAACATCAAGACCCGAGCCGTTAACTCCTACAGTTTTGCTTCCGCCTGTCAAAGCTCCCGCCGATGCTGCTGTATCAATGCCTTCAGCTAACCCTGTCACAACAATAATACCGCTTTTGGAAAGCTTATATCCGGTATTTTTTGCGGCATTAATTCCGTACGGAGTACATTTTCTTGTGCCGACAACTCCGACAACGGGTTCGTCATCTATAACAGGCAGGCTTCCGTGTATATATAACAGCAGCGGAGGGTCGTATATATTTCTGAGCCGTTCCGGATATTCCGAGTCGTTTAAAGTGATTATCCTGCATCCAATTTCAGAGCATGCTGCCAGAACCTTATTTGAACTGTCGAGTTCTTTGTTCATCAATTGATTTATATCGGCATGATTAATACCTTCGATATCAAGATAGTCATCTCTTCCTGCAAAATAAATATTTTCCGGCGAACCTAAACAATCAATAAGCTTAATTGTTCGGATATTTCCCAATCCTTGCTTTGATGTAAGCCATATCCAGTATTTTAGTGATGACATAATTTCCCGCCTTTCATTGCTTCCCACATAAAAATTGCTGCTGCCGATGCTACATTTATTGATTCACAATCATTTGTTATTGGGATTTTCACTGTACTGTCATATAATCCAAAAAGTTCTTTTGAAATTCCCCTGCCTTCATTTCCCATCATTATTATTGAATTACTTAAATCTGCCGAATTAATATCTGCGGCATTTTCTCCGTTTGATGCACAAATAAATCTCACACCTGCATCTTTTAACGCAAAAAGCTCAGGTGTTTTCAAGAAGCTGATTTTTTGTTTAAATATTGCACCCATAGTTGCGCGGATTGTTTTCGGACTGTATATATCGGCAGTGCTTCCGGTAAAAATGACACTTTCAACTCCGAATGCGTGTGCGCATCTTATTATTGTGCCGACATTTCCCGGATCTTGAATACAGTCAAGTAAAATATGAGTGTTTTTTCTGTAATCACTTGGACTTTCATCTTTAAAAGCACATGAAAATATAATTTTCTGCGATGTTGTAAGGGGTGAGACGGATTCCAGAATGTCCTGTGTTACATGAAAAACACGTACACCTTTCGGTAACTCAAGACTCAGATGCTCCGATGTCAATATAACATCTATTTTTATATCGCTGTTTATTGCCTCGATAAGCAATTTAATACCATCACAAATAAATTGCTTATGTTCTTCTCTGTAGCTTCTGTTCCTTCCGAGTTTTCTTATGTGAAAACAGACCGGATTACTCCTGCTTGTTAAATTTATCATCATAATTCCCCTTTTTTCACACTTTTTTTCTACATTTTGGTTTATATATTACCAGAAGCCGTTTACACGGCTTCTTTTTTGAATATTGATTTGTAGGATATTTTACTCGACAGGTTTCATTGTCGGGAAAAGAATTACATCCCTGATTGAATTGTTTCCTGATATCATCATAACACATCTGTCAATACCTATACCAAGACCGCCGGTCGGGGGCATTCCGTATTCAAGTGCGTTAATATAGTCCTCATCCATCATCCCTGCCTCAAGGTCACCTGCTTTACGAAGCTCCGCCTGACGCTCAAATCTTTTTTTCTGATCGATCGGGTCGTTGAGCTCACTAAATGCATTTCCCATTTCGTTACTGCAGATAAAAAGTTCAAAACGCTCGGTAAGCCTTGGATCTGATTGTTTTTTCTTTGCAAGCGGTGAAACCTCTACAGGATAATCCATAATAAATACAGGTTGAATCAATTTTTCTTCTACACGTTGTTCGAAGCATTCATATAACAAATCACCCCATGTGGCAGTTTTGCCTTCAGGCATTTTCACACCGATTCCGGCAGCTGCTTTAATTGCTTCTTCATTTGTGTTTATGGTATTAAAATCTATTCCTGTATATTCACGTACCGCATCAGTCATGGTCAAGCGCCGCCAACCCCGTGACAGGTCGACTTCTTCCCCGCGCCATTTAAGAGAATGTGTACCGCATATTTTTTCTGCAGCTTCCGAAATAAGCTCTTCAAAAAGGTCCATCATATCGGTATAATCGGCATATGCTTCATACAACTCAATCATTGTAAACTCGGGATTATGCCTTGTATCCATACCTTCATTTCGAAATATCCTGCCTATTTCATAGACACGCTCAATACCGCCCACAATAAGCCGCTTTAAATGAAGCTCGGTTGCGATTCGCAGGTACATGTCAAGGCTTAGGGTATTATGATGCGTAATAAAAGGTCTTGCCGTTGTTCCGCCGGATATAAGGTTTAAAACCGGTGTTTCCACCTCAATATAACCTCGCCTGTCCAGGAAATCACGCACGAATTTAATAAAAGCACTGCGGATTTCAAAGGTTTTGCGGGTTTCGGGGTTCATTATTAAGTCCACATATCTTTGGCGGTATTTAAGCTCCTGGTTTGTAAGCCCGTGGTATTTCTCGGGAAGCGGACGAAGAGATTTTGCAAGCAGTTTTATGCTGTCGCAATGAATGGAAATCTCACCCATTTTTGTTTTAAACACCCTGCCCGATATGCCTATAATATCGCCGATATCACCTTTTTTTATTTCTTCAAAGGATAGCTCGCCGATATCATTTTGTTTAATGTAAAGCTGAATGCGTCCTTTGTCGTCTTTTATATCAAGAAACATTGCTTTTCCCATTTCACGCTTTGCCATTATGCGTCCTGCCATTTTTACATTGGTATTTTCCATTGCATCAAAATTATCCGGAACATCCGAAGAAAATGCTGTTCTGGTAAATTTTGTATTATGAAACGGGTCGTTATTACTTTCCTGCAGTTTTTTAAGTTTGTCTCTGCGGATTTGCAGTATTTCAGAAAGCTCCTGTTCGTCTTCCTGCAGAGCTGTATCCTCGTTGTTAATATTTTCCATTTAATTTTATATCCTATGCTTAAATATGGGTTTGCACCCTTAATAATTGATTATTCTATCTTTAGAATCTTAAATTCAAGTACTCCCGCCGGAGCGTCTACCTTTACCGTGTCACCTTTTTTATGGTCCATTAAGCTTTTTCCGAAAGGTGAATCGTCGGAGATTTTATTGATTGCGGGGTCGGCATCCTGTGAACCGACTATTTCATAAGTAATGTCTTCTTTCATTTCAATATCACGGACTGTAACCTTGCTGCCCATTCCAACCACATCTGTTTTTTCGGAAGCTTTTACTATTTCGGCGTTTTCAATCAAGGTTTTGATTTCGGCAATTTTTGAATACAGCTTACCCTGTTCGGTTTTTGCATCGTCATATTCGCTGTTTTCCGTGAGGTCACCAAATGAACGGGCTTCTTTTATTTGTTGTGCAACTTCCTTTTCACGTACAGTTTGGAGATAGTGAAGCTCTTCCTTCAGTTTGGAAAGACGCTCCTCACTCATCTTAAATCTTGCCTCTTTAATCATATCAATGAACATTCCTTTCATATATCCTTAGACAAATCATACGGGATTATTCCCCACTTATAAATAAAAAGCCCATACAAACCCGGGCAAAAAAAAGATAACTATTGTTACCGAAATGTATTATATAAGACACTAAAATGAATGTCAACATTAATTTACTGTATTTTCCAGTAACGACAATGCTTTTTTAAGCTGCCTGTCCAAGTCGCCCGAAAGTTCGCCTCTGTAATAAAGCTTTCTTTCATCATCGGTCATTTCTATAACATATTCGGGAGTAAATCCGCCTATATCAAATAAACTTACCCTGTTTTTTGTCAGATAATGTCCTGTTGAAATATGTACGGCACCGCCGTTGGATAACGGTATTGTTGTCTGCATACGGTTTTTACCGGTTGTCTGCTCACCGACCGACGGGGCGTAATCATACTCGGAAAGCATTGCAGCAAAGTACTCGGCACCGCTGAAGGAGTAAACATTTACAAGGACTACCGCAGGAAAATCGGTAAATTTATCATCCGAATAGGTTATATTTTCCTCTTCACTTCGGTCGACAGATATGAATATTTCACCTTCGGGAAGCAGAAAATCAAGAATTGCCGTTACCTCACCCACTCTGCCTCCGTTATTTGAACGGACATCATATATAAATGCAACTGCACCTTTATCTATAAGCTCGGTGACGGCGGCTATGAATCTTGAGGATGCACCCTCTTCAAAATTGCGAAGTTTAATATAACCGATGTTTCCGTCGAGCATTTCAAAATTGACAGGGTCTGTAAAAACAATACTATATTCTACTTTTAAATCCATAAAATTCCCGTCACGATTAACGGTTACAATTGCAGACTCTCCGATTTCACGCCTTAAAAGGTTTCTTATTTCCGGCAGGGTTAAACCAATTATGCTCTCGCCGTCAACTGCCGTGACAATATCATCCGCCAATATACCGGCACGGTCTGCACCCGAGTCGCTGTAAACACGTACAACCCTCATTCCTTCGGTATCCTCGTCAAGAATAACTTCTACGCCGATACCGCTGTAACGGTTGTTTGAGTTTGCCTGAAAATCCGCAAATTCTTGCGCAGTCATATAGTATGACCAGTCATCCTCAAGAGCTTCAACTGCTGCTCTCATTGCCTCATTCGTCAGTTCCTCTATGTCAAAAGAGCCGATAAAACGGTTTTCTATTACTCTGAGCAACTCTTCCAATCGTGCGGCTTCTGCCTGCTGCTGCTCTGAATGCTGCGGGTTTTGGTTTACAGTGCCAAGTTCGTGTAATTCTTTGCGTGAATCAATGTAGAGCAGGAATACAAGTGTAATTAACAGGCAAGTTAACGCTGATGCAGCAGCCACCAGCGTTAACATAAAACTCAATGAATATTTTTTTTCCATTTATAAGTTTACAGCCTTGTCATTGGATTAATTCTGGTACCGTTAATTGATACCTCGAAATGCAGATGTGGTCCGGTTGATACTCCCGTAGAACCTACAAGTCCTACCTGATTTCCTCTGCTTACAGAGGTTCCGACACTGACGGACCTTGAGCTGAGATGTGCATATAGTGTAGTCATTCCGTTTCCGTGGTCAAGAACGACATAATTTCCGTATGATGAGTTATATGATGAAATCAGAACAGTTCCGCTGTCTGCGGCAACAACCTTTGTTCCGTGAGATGCACCGAAGTCTACACCGTTATGCATTCTCATATCCCCGAATACGGGATGGCGTCTTATTCCGAAATGGCTTGTTATAGAGCCGCTGACAGGTTTCATAAGCTCCCCGGTTCCTGTTACGTTACCGCCGCTAACCGATGCGCTGCGTGCCGCACGTCTTTGCTGTTCCCTGAGACGGCGTTGTCTTTCAAGCTCCTGTTGTCTTGCAAGTTCAGCAACAGCTGCATTGATTTCCCTTTGGACCTGTGCTTCGGCATCTGCAACCTCGGCGTGTAAAGCACGGTTTGTTTCAAGATCGGCTTCCATTCTTAAAATCAGCTCATGTGCTTCTTCGAGCTGTTCATAAAGCTCGGCTTCTTTTTCTTCCAAAGCGAGCTTTTCGCCATCCATTTCAAGTCTTGTTACCTCGAGTGATGCTTTTGCCTCCTCGGTCTCACTTCTTGCATCAATAAGATTATTATAAGCATTTTCATCGGAACGCATAATATCAGCTACAAAATCGAGCCTTGCAAGCATATCGGCAAAACTGGTGGATTCGAAAATTATTTCAAGGTAAGAAACAATCCCGTTTTCCTCCATGTTTCTGACACGGTTTCTGTATTTTGTAAGATGTTCGTCTTCCCTGCCCTGCGCAAGATATACTTCGTATTCTTTTTCTCTTATGAGTAAATCATAGTAATCGATAGTAGTGTTGATATTATCGATTTCCATACCTGTAAGAACTATACGTTCATCCAAGATTTCTTTTTTGTTAATTTCTGCCATGCGGTCAAATTCAATCGTGTTTATTTTTGATTGAATCTCGCGCTTTCTGCGTTCCAAGTCCTTTTTGTCATCTCTTAGTTCATTAATTTGAGTCTGAGTGACACGGGCGCTTGCAGTTGAGTTGACAAGAAGCTCGATTGCTATCATTGCAACAGATAACAACATTATAATTGCAAGTACGATTGCTACTACTCTTACAAATTTTTTGTTACCCATGGAAAATCAAACCTTTCTGAATACTAGACATTAAGGTAACGGTTGAGTGCAAAAACACTTCCCCCGACACCTACACCAAAACCTATAGCTGTAAAAAGCAGGAAGAGCGGTACCGATACATTGGAAAATACCACAAGCTGGAAGAAGCCTGCTTCAAAATCAAGAACCCAGCCTGCTGTGAGACTGTAAAGACCTATTATTGATAAATATGCTACCAGAGAGCCGGTAATTCCAAGGATAAAACCTTCAAATATGAAAGGCCAGCGGATAAATGAGTTTGTTGCGCCAACCATTTTCATTATCGCTATTTCCTCACGTCTTTCATATGTAGCGAGTTTTATTGTATTCGACATTATAAACAGTGAAATTGCAAGAAGAACGGCAATAATAATTATTGATATCCAGCTTACAACATTACGTATATTTACAAGTGTTTGCGCAATTGCAAGGTTTGCGCTGTTAGATGCAAGCTCGGGAATATATCTGAGCTCCTGCTGTGTATCCTCGATGAGTGCAACATCCTCGACATATATAGCATATCTGTGACGGAATACGGTATAATCTATATCGGCAAAGCGGTCTTCCTCGTCGTACCGCCTCATAAAGTTCTCAAATGCTTCCTCGCGCGGTATAAATACCACACTTGCTATATTTGGAATACTGCGCAATGTATGCTCAATCGCTCTCGCTTCGCTTTCGGGAACGTTTTCATGAATATAAGCGAGAATAATATTGTCGTTTTCGAGTTCACCGATTATTGCATTAATATTAACGGCAAGCAGGATAAAGCTTCCCATGATTATCAGAAACGCTACGATTATACAAATTGAAGCGAATGACATGAGACTATGGTTGAAGATACTTGAAATGCCTTCTTTTATGTAATAAAAGGTTCTGTTTCTATTCACTCTCATAATTGTAATATCCATCCATTCCATCGCTGATTATTCTTCCGCCGTCGATAGCTATAACACGTTGGGAGAACTGATCAACAAGTGGCTTTTCATGTGTAACGACTAAAACTGTTGTTCCAAGCTCATTTATTTTTTTAAGCAGCAGCAGTATTTCAAGGCTGCGTGCAGGGTCGAGGTTTCCTGTAGGTTCGTCGGCGATAATAAGTCTCGGGTTATTTACAAGAGCTCTTGCAACGGCAACCCGCTGCTGCTCGCCTCCGGAAAGCTCATCAGGCTTTGCTTTTGCTTTAAATTCAAGACCTACAAGCTCGAGCAGATACGGTACACGCTGGCGTATATCCTTCGCAGATGCTCCTATAACACGCATAGCAAACGCAATATTTTCGTATACTGATTTATTTTCTATCAATCTGAAATCCTGGAAAATAACACCGACAGTTCTGCGGAGAAACGGCATTTTACGCATTTTAATATTATCCATATCCTGACCGTTAACTATAACAGTACCATCGGACGGAGCGATTTCGCCAATCAAAAGTCTTATTATTGTTGACTTTCCGGATCCCGAGGGGCCGACAAGAAAAGCGAACTCACCGGTGTTAAGCTCAAAAGTAACACCCTTTAAAGCCTTCGTACCATTCGCATATTCCTTAAAAACATCGGTCATTCTGATCATAGTATATCTTTTTCCCTTTTCGGTTAGTTCTTAATTAATAATAATCGTATTAGTATTTTGACTCTTGTGATATCAAATATTTTTTTACCATTAGTGCCACTTTAAAAATTATTGCGTGGTCAAACTCACGTAAATCGAGCCCTGTGATTTTTCTGATTTTTTCAAGCCTGTATACAAGTGTATTTCTGTGGACAAACAGTTTTCTTGATGTTTCTGAAACGTTGAGGCTGTTTTCAAAGAACTTATCAATTGTAAAAAGTGTTTCCTGGTCAAGTGCCTCTATCGGGTTCCTTTTGAATACCTCAGATAGGAATATTTCGCATAGTGTTGTCGGTAACTGATAAATCAATCTTCCTATTCCGAGTGTTTCATAATTGATTATTTCCTTGTCTGCATCAAAAACTCTCCCTATATCAATTGATACAAGGGCTTCTTTATATTTATCGGCAAGTTCTCTTAAATGCTTTGCAGGTGTACCGATTCCTATTACGGATTTAACGGAAAATACCTCGTTTATCTTTTGACGGATTGATTCGGCAAGCTTGTTTAAGTATTTCGCATCACCCGTTTGAGGCATTTCTTTTATAATTACTATATCTGTATCACCTGTGGCAATTATAAAATCCTGTTGCTTATCGGGGAATATTTCCTGAAGAAGCTCTACTGCCGACAGATTTGTTGCACCCTCTATGCGTACTACGAGAACACCTCTTGTAACATCGGGCAGGAACCTGAGCTCCTTTGCTCTCATATATATATCCCCGGGCAGGATGTTTTCGGATATAATACTTTTTACAAAGGTACGCTTATCGTGGTTTTCTTCAAAGTAAATACCGGCTTCGTTTATTGCAATTGAAGCCATTATACAAAGTGTACGTGCAAGCTCATCCTCGCCGGTTGCAAATAATATATAATCATCACCTGTACCGGTTCCGAGGGATTTATAGGTTTTTCCGGAGTATTTTGTTGTTGCTTCCTGACCTTCCTCTATCATGGAAGGATTAAAACCTAGATTTGTCCCGATCATGGATAAATCACTGCTTGCAACTACAGCTCCGTCAGGGTCGATTACACCGACCGGCCGGGTTGTAGCATCCTTCATTTGGATGATAACGCTTTGAAATATCCTGCTAGACAAAAGAATACCTCCTCGGATAAATGCCTTATGTTTATGCTGTTCTTTTGGCAATATTACCATAAAATAGGCACATACAATGTACATTATACACTAAGAAAACATAAAATACAATACTTTTTTGTAACTTTTTGTAATTATTTTGTAGTAAACAAAGGCCGGTTAAACCGGCCTTTGTTGTAAAATATTTGCTTAGTTTGCTTCTATGTTGAGATAACAACGCCTGAGCCGACTGTACGTCCGCCTTCACGTATTGCGAAACGGAGACCGTTTTCAATTGCAATCGGTGTAATAAGCTCAACATCAATTTCGACATTGTCTCCGGGCATACACATTTCAACACCTTCGGGAAGATTGATAACACCTGTTACGTCTGTTGTTCTGAAATAGAACTGTGGACGATAGTTGTTAAAGAACGGTGTGTGGCGGCCGCCTTCTTCTTTCGAAAGAACATAGACTTGACCTTTGAATTTTGTGAGCGGTTTAATGCTTCCGGGCTTCGCAAGAACCTGACCTCTCCAGATTTCGTCTCTTGAGACACCTCTGAGAAGAGCACCGATGTTGTCGCCTGCTTCTGCATAATCAAGAAGCTTGCGGAACATTTCGATGTCTGTAATTGTTGTTTCGCGGGGTTCGTCCATTAAGCCGACGATTTCAACCTTGTCGTTTTTGTTGATTTTTCCGCGTTCGACACGGCCTGTTGCAACTGTTCCGCGGCCTGTGATTGTCATTGTGTCCTCTACCGGCATAAGGAACGGAAGGTCTGATTTACGTTCGGGTGTCGGGATGTATTCATCAACATTCTTCATCAGTTCTTTAATGCACTCATATTCGGGAGCATTCGGATCTGTTGAAGCTGATTCAAGAGCGTTACGTCCGCTTCCTGTGATAATCGGAATATCATCACCCGGGAATTCGTATTTTGAAAGAAGCTCACGGACTTCCATTTCAACGATTTCCAGAAGCTCGGGATCGTCAACCTGATCTGCTTTGTTAAGAAATACAACTATTGCAGGAACGCCAACCTGACGTGCAAGCAGAATATGCTCGCGTGTTTGTGCCATCGGACCGTCTGCTGCTGAAATAACAAGAATTGCGCCGTCCATTTGTGCTGCACCTGTTATCATGTTTTTGATATAGTCAGCATGTCCGGGACAGTCAACGTGTGCATAGTGGCGGTTTTCTGTCTCATACTCAACGTGGGCTGTATTGATTGTTATACCGCGCTCACGCTCTTCGGGTGCTTTGTCGATTGAATCATAGGATTCAAATTTTGCACCGCCTGTAAGGCTCAGGTATTTTGTGATTGCGGCGGTGAGTGTTGTTTTGCCGTGGTCAACATGGCCGATTGTACCGATATTGACATGGGGTTTATTTCTTTCAAACTTTTGTTTAGCCATTTCCTGGATATCCTCCTTCGGTATATAAATAATCTTTTTTCATTTTTTTCAGCAAAATGTATTGTACAGTATAAGCCGTTATATTGCAACAGTTATTTTTGCTTGTTTTGATATATTAAAATAGAGCTTAAAAACGCCATCCTCCCGTTATTTCGTCCTGAATTGATTTTGGAAGCTCTATGTAATGACTTGGTTCCATTGTAAAATTACCTCTGCCCTGAGTTTGCGAGCGCAGCATTGTTGCATATCCGAACATTTCGGAGAGCGGGACAAGCGCATTTATCTGAGCTGCGCCTTTTCGTGAATCCATTCCTGTAATTTGCCCTCTTTTTGAGTTGAGATATCCCATAACATCTCCCATATATTCCTCGGGAACGGTTACAACAACATTCATTATCGGCTCAAGTAAAACCGGGTCGGCTTTGAACATTGCTTCTTTAAAAGCCATGCTTCCGGCAATGGTAAACGCAAGTGTGGATGAATCAACCTCGTGGAAAGAGCCGTCTGTTAATGTTGCAATTACATCTACAACCTGATAACCGGCAAGTACACCCGACATCATTGCACCGGCTATGCCCTGATCGACTGCAGGAATAAATTCCTTTGGAATTGCTCCGCCGGTGATTTTATTGCGGAACTCATAACCTTTACCCTGCTCATTAGGTTCAATACTGATTTTTACATGAGCAAACTGGCCTTTGCCGCCTGTTTGCCTTACATGCCTTACATCAACATCTGCTTTTTTACGTATTGTTTCTTTATATGAAACCTGCGGTTTTCCGACATTTGCTTCAACCTTGAATTCACGGAGTAACCTGTCTACGATAATTTCAAGATGGAGCTCACCCATGCCTGCGATTATAGTCTGTCCGGTTTCTTCATCCGTATATGAACGGAAAGTCGGATCTTCTTCGGTCAGCTTTGCAAGAGCATTGCTCATTTTCTCCTGCCCTGCTTTAGTTTTCGGTTCGATGGCAATCTGTATGACCGGTTCGGGGAATTCCATGGATTCCAAGACTATCTGCTTTTTTTCGTCACAGAGAGTATCACCTGTTGTGGTATCCTTTAGTCCGACAGCGGCAGCTATATCTCCTGCAAAAACCTCATTTATATCCTCACGGTGATTTGAATGCATCTGTAGAATACGCCCGAATCTTTCCTTGTGTCCCTTTGTTGAGTTAAATACCATTGACCCTGTTTTGGCAGAGCCGGAATAGACTCTGAAAAACGACAGTCTTCCGACAAAAGGATCGCTTTCGATTTTAAACGCAAGTGCCGAGAACGGCGCACTGTCCGAGGGCGGGCGGGTTTCTTCTTTTCCTGTGTATTTATGGATACCGGTAACGTCGGCAATATCTATCGGTGACGGAAGGTAATCAACAATTGCATCAAGCAGCTTCTGTATGCCTTTATTCCTGTATGATGTACCGCAGGTAACCGGAATAATTTCAAGAGCAAGAGTTGCTTTTCTGATTGCTGCTTTTAAAAGTGGAGCAGGAATTTCGGAGCCTTCAATATAATACTCCATTATTTCATCATCAAAATCCGAAACAGCTTCAATCAGCTTGATTCTGTGTTCTTTTGCAGTCTCAAGCATACTTTCGGGTATTTCCTCAACCTTCATGTCCATTCCGAGCTCATCGTAATAGACATCGGCTGTCATTTCGACTAAGTCCAATACTCCTTTGAAATCAGCCTCGGCGCCGATAGGTAACTGAATCGGAACTGCATTTGCTTTTAGCCGGTCATGAACCATGGAAATAACATTATGAAAGTCGGCACCGGTGATATCCATTTTATTTACATAGATAATCCTCGGCACATCATAATGATTTGCCTGCCGCCAAACGGTTTCCGACTGCGGCTCGACTCCGCCTTTTGCACACATAACAGCAACACATCCGTCAAGAACACGAAGCGAACGCTCTACCTCAACGGTAAAGTCAACATGCCCGGGAGTATCAATTACATTGATTCTGTGTTCCCTCCAAAAGCATGTTGTTGCCGCCGAGGTTATAGTTATCCCCCGTTCCTGCTCCTGCGGTCTCCAGTCCATTGTAGCCGCACCTTCGTGAACCTCACCCATTTTATAAGTGCGGCCTGTGTAGAACAGAATTCTTTCGGTTGTAGTTGTCTTCCCTGCGTCAATATGAGCCATAATGCCAATATTGCGCGTTTTTTCCAAAGAATATTCTCTTGGCATTAGGCTCACCTCCTGACATTTTCCGTTGGGCTCGCAGTATATCTATTTCATATCTCAGTCAGTTCCGTGCAAGTGTAGTATACGGTCTACACTTTGTTGCCACGGAATTCCCTCGATATAAAATAGATATACTGTGAACCCTTAACTTGCTATTACACTTTTACCAGCGGTAATGGGCGAATGCTTTGTTGGAGTCGGCCATTTTGTGTGTGTCTTCGCGTTTTTTAACGGCTGCTCCGATGCTGTTTGAAGCATCGAGAATTTCACCTGCAAGGCGTTCTCTCATTGTTTTCTCGTTGCGGTTTCTGGCATAACTTGTCAGCCAGCGAAGACCAAGCGTTTGACGCCTGTCTGCTCTGACTTCGATCGGCACCTGATATGTTGCACCACCGACACGGCGTGCTTTTACTTCAAGTGTCGGCATAATGTTTTCGAGTGCTGCTATGAAAACATCAAGCGGGTCTTTTCCTGATTTTTCCTTGACGATATCAAAAGCGCCGTACACAACTTTCTGTGCAACACCTTTTTTACCGTCTAACATGATGCTGTTAATTAATCTTGTTACGATCACGGAATTATACATCGGATCGGGTAAGACTTCTCTTTTTGGTACACTGCCTCTTCTTGGCATTATACTTCCCTCCTCATTATATAGAGTTTAATAAACTCATTGGGAGCTATAAATAACTCCGCTACATGATATCACAGGTACTCCAAGGAATTAACCTTGGTATATGCCGCTATGAAGAGTTATATATTCTTCATGCAAGCATAAAGTTATTTACCTTTGAATTTGGTGCTTATTATATTTTGTTATTTAGCACCTTTGGGTTTCTTTGCGGCGAAAATAAACGTGCATTATTTAGCACCTTTGGGCTTCTTGCGGCGAAAACAAACGTGCGTTATTTAGCACCTTTGGGCTTCTTCGCTCCGTATTTGGATCTTGACTGTTGTCTTCCTTCAACGCCTTGTGTATCAAGGGTTCCGCGTACAATATGATAACGTACACCCGGTAAATCCTTAACACGGCCGCCGCGGATCATAACAACCGAGTGCTCTTGAAGATTATGGCCGACACCGGGGATGTAAGCAGTAACCTCATGACCGTTTGTTAATCTGATACGTGCGATTTTACGAAGAGCCGAGTTCGGTTTTTTCGGTGTCGCTGTTCTTACCGCTGTACAGACTCCGCGTTTTTGCGATGAAGAAAGGTCAGTTTCGACGTTCTTGAGAGTATTAAGACCTTTTTGCATTGCCGGCGATGTGGATTTGTATTTTAAAGTCTTTCTACCCTTTCTGACCAACTGGTTAAACGTAGGCATGTCTTTCCTCCTTTCTTTGTAAAGTATAAATTATAATGCAGAATGCAGAGGTATTATTTTTTATTTATGCATTATTAATTCTTATTTATTAAAGTGCGTTTCCTGAGCCGATCAGTACCGAAAGGTCTACATCTTCATCAAGGTCATATGCGTTTTCATAACTTCTTGTTGAATAGTATGAACCGTCGCTTTGTTCGATATCGCTGTCGAACTTGCGGTACATTGAAAGTCCGCTGCCCGCCGGTACAAGCTTTCCTATGATTACATTTTCCTTAAGTCCGATGAGCTTGTCGACCTTTCCTTTAATTGCAGCCTCTGTGAGAACTTTTGTTGTTTCCTGGAAGGATGCAGCTGAAAGGAATGATTCCGTTGCGAGCGATGCTTTTGTAATACCCATAAGAAGCTGGGAAGCGTCGGCGAGGCGAAGTTCGGTTTCTCCGGCTTCGATTCTTTTTGTGATTTCGGCATTTGCCTGCTTCAGCTCGTTTGAATCAATTGTAAGTCCTGCAAGAAGTTCGGTATCACCGCCGTCTTCCACTCTTACTTTTCTCATCATCTGACGTACAATGACTTCGATATGCTTGTCATTAATATCAACACCCTGCTGGCGGTAAACCTTTTGAACTTCAGATATCAGATATGTCTGTGTTGCACCTTTTCCGAGAATACGCATAACATCATGCGGATTGAGTGCGCCATCGGTAAGCTTATCACCTGCTGTGACCTGTTCACCGGTTTTAATTTTGATTCCTGCGAGATACGGCGTCTGATATGTGCGTACTTCACCATCGCTTGGATTTGTAACAATTATAGAAATCATTGCATTTTTACGTGTTTCCTCAATTTCAACCGTTCCGCTGATGTCCGAAAGAATCGCCATTTTCTTCGGCTTGCGGGCTTCAAAGAGTTCTTCAACGCGCGGAAGACCTTGAGTTATATCGTCCCCTGCAACGCCACCCATATGGAATGTTCTCATTGTGAGCTGCGTACCGGGTTCACCAATGGACTGAGCTGCAATAACGCCTACAGCTTCACCAATTGAAACTGTACCGCCGGTTGCAAGGTTAATACCGTAACACATTGCGCAAATACCGCTTTTTGATTCGCAATCCATTGCCGTACGTATTTTTACGGTGCTTATGCCATGCTGCAGCAACTTTTGCGAGTCGCTGTTAATGAGCATATGGTCTCTGGTAAACAGAACCTCGCCGGTTTTTTCATCAGTAATATCGTCTGCGGGGAATCTGCCGTGTATAACTTCGCCGAAGGTTTCTATAAGGCTTCCGCTTTCAACTATTTCTGCTGCCATAATTCCGTCATGGGTTTGACAGTCAAGTTCACGGACAATAACATCCTGAGAAACGTCAACAAGCCTTCTTGTCAGGTATCCCGAGTCGGCTGTCCGAAGAGCTGTGTCTGCAAGTCCTTTTCTTGCTCCTCTGGAAGAAACGAAGTATTCAAGAACAGTAAGACCTTCGCGGAAGTTTGCTTTAATCGGAATTTCGATTGTCCGTCCCGCTGTATTTGCCATAAGACCGCGCATTCCTGCAAGCTGTCTTGTCTGGTTCATGCTTCCTCTTGCTCCCGAGTGTGCCATCATATAAACCGGGTTATACTCGCTGAGTGTATCGGCAAGAGCGTCTGTTACATCCTTTGTCGTTTTTTCCCATTCCTTAACAACAAGGCGGTAACGCTCTTCATCGGTAATAAAGCCGCGCTTAAACTGTTGTTCTATTGCAATAACTTTTTTCTCGGTTGCTCTGATAAGCGTCCATTTTGTTTCGGGAACTGTCATGTCGGATATTGAGATTGTTATTGCACCTTGAGTTGAAAACTTAAATCCGAGTGTTTTTATTTTATCGAGGACGGAAGCCGACCTTGTAAATCCGTGTCTGGAAATACAACGTTCAATAATTTTTTCGAGCTCTTTCTTGCCTGTTCTGAAACCGATTTCATAATCGAAAAGCTGCTCGGGGTCTTTCCTGTCAACAAAACCCAAATCCTGCGGTATCGGCTCGTTGAATATTATCCTTCCGACTGTTGTCGGGATTGTTTTATACTTTTCGACACCGTCAATTTCTTTTGTAATCCTTACATTAATCGGTGCATGTATACCGATTACGTTGCACTGATAAGCCATCAGCGCTTCATTGGGAGATACAAAGAATTTACCTGCACCGATTTCATCATCACGCTGGAATGTCAGATAATATGAACCGAGAATCATATCGTGTGTCGGGACGGTTACGGGATGTCCGTCCTTCGGATGAAGCAGGTTGTTTGCGGAAAGCATCAGTACACGTGCTTCTGCTTGTGCTTCTGCCGACAAAGGCACGTGAATTGCCATCTGGTCACCGTCGAAGTCTGCATTATATGCAGTACATACAAGCGGGTGAAGCTTAAGCGCACGGCCTTCAACCAGAATCGGTTCGAATGCTTGAATTCCGAGCCTGTGCAATGTAGGAGCTCTATTGAGAAGCACGGGATGTTCTTTGATAACAACCTCAAGTGCGTCCCAAACCTCTGTTTCACCCTTATCAACTTTTTTCTTTGCCGCTTTAATGTTTGTTGCCGCATTGTCTTCAACAAGCTTTTTCATGACAAACGGTCTGAAAAGCTCAATAGCCATTTCCTTCGGAACACCGCACTGATAAAGCTTAAGCTCAGGTCCGACAACAATAACACTTCGTCCCGAATAGTCAACACGTTTTCCAAGCAGATTCTGCCTGAATCGTCCTTGCTTACCCTTGAGCATATCGGATAATGATTTAAGTGCTCTTGAGTTTGCTCCCGTAACTGCTCTTCCTCTTCTTCCGTTATCAATCAGAGCATCAACAGCCTCCTGAAGCATTCTCTTTTCATTTCTTACTATAATATCGGGAGCCTGGAGCTGTATAAGCCTTTTAAGACGGTTGTTACGGTTTATAACACGCCTGTAAAGGTCGTTCAGGTCGGAGGTTGCAAAACGTCCGCCGTCAAGCTGTACCATCGGTCTTATCTCGGGCGGAATAACCGGAAGAACATCGATAATCATCCATGTCGGGTCATTTCTGGAAAGCCGGAATGCTTCAACGACTTCGAGTCTTTTAACGAGTTTTGCCTTCTTTTGTCCTGTTGCTTCACGTGATTCCGCTTTAAGCTGCTCTGAAAAAGCTTCGACATCAATATCAAGGAGTAAATCACGGATTGCTTCCGCACCCATTCCTGCTCTGAAATCGTCTTCGTATTTTTCACGCATTTCACGGTATTCTTTTTCCGTAAGAATCTGATTCTTTTTAAGCGGTGTATCACCGGGATCAATTACAATATATGTTGCGAAGTAAAGTACTTTTTCAAGAATTCTCGGAGTCAGGTCCAGAAGAAGTCCCATTCTTGAAGGGATACCTTTAAAATACCAGATATGTGACACAGGAGCTGCAAGGTCGATATGACCCATTCTCTCGCGGCGTACATTTGATTTTGTAACCTCAACACCGCAACGGTCGCATATTTTGCCTTTATATCTTATTTTCTTGAATTTTCCGCAGTGGCATTCCCAGTCCTTTGACGGGCCGAATATTTTTTCACAAAACAGTCCGTCACGCTCGGGTTTAAGAGTTCTGTAGTTGATTGTTTCCGGTTTTCTGACCTCCCCATGTGACCAGCTGCGTATCATTTCGGGAGATGCCAAACCAATTTGCATTGCTTCAAAAGGTAAGAAACCCATTATTCGCTTTCCTCCTTCTCTTCATTATCAGTTGCGAAGTCACCGAATTCTTCAAGCTCTTCAACATCATTTAAGATATCACCAAGCTCGGCATCAAGCTCTTCGTCCATTTCCTCATCGACTTCTTCGGTATCGTATACCTCAGCGGTTTCGGCTTCATCAATATCGTGTACCGAATAACCGTGTGCGACAAAACTTTCATCAGTGCTCTTATAGAAGCTGTCATCCCGGATATTTTCATTCATATCGTCGCCGTCATCACCCTTGAGGTCGATTTTCATGCCGTTCTCATCGAGAACCCTGACATCGAGACAAAGTGACTGGAGCTCCTTGACAAGAACCTTAAAGGACTCAGGTACGCCCGGTTTAGGTATATTATGACCTTTGACGATTGCCTCGTAGGTTCTGACTCTTCCTGTTACATCATCTGATTTAACTGTCAGAATCTCTTGAAGTGTATAGGCTGCTCCGTAGGCTTCCAGCGCCCAGACCTCCATTTCTCCGAATCTCTGACCGCCGAACTGAGCTTTTCCTCCGAGCGGCTGTTGTGTAACAAGACTGTACGGGCCTGTTGAACGTGCATGTATTTTATCATCAACAAGATGATGGAGCTTTAAGAAGTAAACATATCCGACAGTAACGGGATTGTCGAACGGCTCACCTGTACGCCCGTCGTAAAGCACGCTTTTTCCGTCCTCACTGAGACCTGCATGCTTAAGCGTATCCCAGATATCCTGTTCATTTGCACCGTTAAATATCGGTGTTGCGACTTTCCATCCAAGGGTTTTTGCGGCGTATCCGAGGTGGACCTCAAGAACCTGACCGATGTTCATCCTTGACGGGACACCCAGCGGATTTAATATAATATCAAGTGATGTTCCGTCGGGCATGTAAGGCATATCTTCCTTCGGGAGAATGCGTGATACAACACCTTTGTTTCCGTGGCGTCCAGCCATCTTATCACCGACACTGATTTTTCTCTTATGAGCTATGTAGCAGCGGACAACCATATTTACACCGGGGTTCAGCTCGTCTCCGTTTTTACGTGTAAATACTTTAACGTCAACAACGATTCCGCTCTCACCATGCGGTACTTTTAATGATGTGTCACGTACCTCTCTTGCTTTTTCACCGAAAATCGCTCTTAAAAGGCGTTCTTCGGGTGTGAGGTCGGTTTCACCCTTCGGTGTTACTTTTCCTACAAGGATGTCTCCTGCATGGACCTCGGCACCAATCATTACGATACCACGTTCATCAAGGTAACGCAGTGCATCGTCTCCGACTCCCGGGATATCCCGTGTTATTTCTTCGGGGCCAAGCTTTGTGTCGCGTGCGTCAATTTCATGCTCTTCTATATGAATTGATGTAAATACATCGTCCATTGCAAGGCGTTCATTAATTAAAATAGCATCTTCGTAGTTGTAACCTTCCCAGGTCATAAATCCTACAAGGATGTTTTTACCGAGCGAAATTTCACCTTCACATGTAGACGGACCGTCAGCAATAATTTCATCCTTTGTTATACGGTCACCTACGGAAACAATCGGACGCTGAGTAGTACATGTACCCTGGTTGCTTCGGGCGAATTTAGTTAAAATATGGTCAACATTGCCGAGTTTTGAATCATCGTACTTGACCTTTATATTTGTAGAGGAAACATATGTAACCTCACCGTCTCCGAGAGATGACAGTACTACAGTCGAGTCAACGGCACATTTATGTTCTATTCCCGTTGCAACAATAGGTGCTTCCGGAATCAAAAGCGGGACAGCCTGACGCTGCATGTTCGCACCCATGAGCGCACGGTTTGCGTCATCGTTTTCAAGAAACGGAATCATGGCGGTTGCGATTGATACCATCATACTCGGTGATACGTCGATAAAATCGATCATATCCCGGTTTACTTCAATAATTTCGTCACGATGTCTGCATGTGATACGTTCATTTGTTAAAAATCCTTTTGCATCGATCGGTTCGGTCGCTTGAGCAATGAGGTACTGGTCCTCCATATCGGCGGTAAGATATACAACCTCTTCAGTCACACGTGAGGTTTTCTTATCCACCTTTCTAAACGGAGCAATCATAAATCCATACTCATTAACTCTTGCATATGACGCAAGATATGAGATAAGACCGATGTTCGGACCTTCAGGAGTTTCTATCGGGCACATTCTTCCGTAGTGGCTGTAATGAACGTCACGTACGTCAAAGCTTGCACGTTCTCTGGAAAGACCTCCCGGACCGAGTGCGGATAAACGTCTTTTATGAGTAAGCTCGGCAAGCGGATTTGTCTGATCCATAAACTGTGACAGCGGTGATGAACCGAAAAATTCTTTTATAGCTGCCGTAACAGGTCTGATGTTAATAAGTGACTGGGGTGTAATTATATCCAGGTCTTGAAGTGTCATTCTTTCGCGGATAACACGCTCCATACGTGAAAATCCGACGCGGAACTGATTTTGAAGCAGTTCTCCAACGCTTCTTAAACGTCTGTTGCCTAAATGGTCGATGTCGTCAGGTTCTCCGACACCGTGAGCAATGCAGTTGAGATAGTTTACCGATGCAAAAATATCATCGGGTATCAAATGCTTCGGTATTAAAGAATCGACATTATTGCGCAGCGCTTCTTTGAGTTCCTCGCCCTTGTACTTCTCAAGCAACTCACGAAGTACTATGAAACGAACCCTTTCTTTGATTCCGAGTTCTTCAACCGGGTCAAAATCAACAAAACCGTTAAGCATTACCATTCCGTTTGAAAAGACCTTTACATTTTTGTCTTCATGCTTAACAAATGCATCATTTACACCTTTTGCATCAAGCTCTTCGGCTCTTGCACGTGTAAGGCGTTCGCCTGCTTCTGCAATAATCTCACCTGTCAGCGGGTCTGCAATCGGTTCTGCAAGAACCTGATTTACCAGACGTGACCAGATAGCAAGCTTTTTATTGAATTTATAGCGTCCGACTGTGGATATATCATACCGGCGTGCATCAAAGAAAAGATTATTCAATAGAGTCTGAGCACTTTCCACCGTTGGCGGGTCACCGGGACGAAGTCTTTTATAAAGCTCAATGAGTGCATCTTCGCTTGAGGTACATGTGTCTTTCTCCAAAGTTGCCGTTATGCGCTCATCATCACCGAATATCGCAAGGAGCTGCTGATTGGACTCTGCACCGTTTTCGGCACCCGCTGCCGATATACGTGAGAATTCATTGTCGGAAGGTTTGCCGATAGCACGAAGAAGCCATGTAACCGGTAATTTCCTGTTCTTATCAACACGGACATAAAAACCGTCTGATGCATCTGTTTCATACTCAAGCCACGCTCCGCGGTATGGAATCAGCGTTGCGGCAAATACGGTTATAGCGGTTTTTAAGTCAGTTTTCTTTTCATAATAAACGCTTGGTGAACGGATGATTTGAGAAACAACAACACGCTCGGCACCGTTAATTATAAATGTACCTGCGTTTGTCATAATCGGGAAATCACCCATAAAGATTTCCTGTTCTTTAATCTCCTCGGTTTCTTTATTACGCAAACGGACGCTTACTTTTATAGGTGCTGCATATGTAGCGTCTCTTGCTTTACATTCTTCAATTGAATATTTAGGATTATCATTCATATTATAGTTAATAAATGATAACTCAAGACTGCCGCTATGGTCTGTGATGGCAGCTACATCACGGAACACCTCGCGCAGTCCTGTTTCCAGAAACCAGTTATATGAATGCTTTTGAATTTCCAGAAGATTCGGCATATCTTGAATCTCTTCTGTTTTTGCGTAACTCTTACGTAGAGTTTTACCGTAAATCACATCTTTTGGCATCAACTTCACCTCTGCATTGTATTTTGGAACAATCCCGGTCAGTGTTCGACACTCACGGCTGCGTTGTAACAAATGGTGTCATGAATTATTGACAAAATCATTGTCTGCTGTTAAAATACTTCTTGTATCAGGGGTGTGCATTAACTGCTGTTTTTGCACACAACTTCTTATTCTAACACAATTTGCATTGATGTCAAGAATTTTTTTAACTATTTGAGCATGATTTTTTCAACTTATTTCCCTGTTTATTTATGAAGCAGTTTGCTTCTTTTATTTTGTACGGATTATTGAGTGAAAATCACATTAATTAACATTAAATTTACTATAAATTATATTGCTAATATAATAAAATAGGAGTATAGTGATTAAACACATTAGTAAAGTTATTTGTTTGCTCTTCCCGAAAGGATTTACGTTTTATGAACGATGATATAATAAAAGATGATGAGCTTAGCAGTCTTGGTGAGCTCGCTGCAGTCGATGAAATTCTCGCCGATGCGGCAGCAGCTACAGACGAAGGCGATTATGAAGTTGCTCTTAACGGCTTCGAGCACGCACTTGAAGTCACCCAAAGAATCTTCGGCGACAACATCGAGCTGACCGAGCTAAAGCACAAAATAGCAGATATCCACGAACTACTCGACGAAAAAAACAACGAAACCGAATAAGCTTCTGCCGAAGCAGAAGCAGAAAACAGTCATATCAGTCATAGACATTAATAACCTTACACTATAGTTAGCAGCAATAAAAAGCCTGTAATTATTTGAAATTACAGGCTTTCTTTTGGAGGCGACGCCCGGATTCGAACCGGGGCATGATGGTTTTGCAAACCACTCCCTTACCGCTTGGGTACGTCGCCATAGCCTTGCAAGCAAGGCATTGGAAGAATGAGATTCATTCTTCAAACGCCTCGCTCGCGTGGCAATGGAGCGGGTGACGAGGCTCGAACTCGCTACCTCCACCTTGGCAAGGTGGCGCTCTACCAGATGAGCTACACCCGCATGGCCTCGCTTGCGAGGCAATGGTGCCTCCAGGCAGAATTGAACTGCCGACACGCGGATTTTCAGTCCGCTGCTCTACCGACTGAGCTACAGAGGCATAGTCTTGCATATGCAAGCCATTAGGAAAAGCATCCGCTTTTCTGCATAGTTTCTCTATTGGAGCCATTAAAGGAATTTTCAATTCTCCGCATAGAATAAAAATGGCGACCCAGAACGGACTCGAACCGTCGGCCTCCAGCGTGACAGGCTGGCGTTCTAACCAACTGAACTACTGGGCCGCATACTCTCCCGATGGGAGTTTTAAGAAAGAGTATCTCTCTTAAAAGCCTTGCCATTATACTAAAGAGAAAAATGCTTGTCAATATCATTTTTGCTGTCAGGTTTCATTAACACACAAATTTTTCTATGCTTCTTAAGAATAAAAAAACAACCCTGATATCAGTGTGTGACATCAGGGTTCTGGTGGGAACAACTGGGCTTGAACCAGTGACCCCATGCTTGTAAGGCATGTGCTCTCCCAGCTGAGCTATGCTCCCGTTGATGCGTGGCTTGGGACTATACGGAAAAGCAGATGCTTTTCCTAATGGCTCACAAAAGTGAGACTATGCACAGGCAATTATACTAAAACAAAAAATTCATGTCAAATAGAATTTTAAGCGGCAGCGGAGTTACACCTGTTTATGAATTCTTAAATGTTTGCAGAAGTGTAGTTTTATCAAGAAATGTAAGTGCCGAGAATGTTTTATACATTTCATAATCAAAGTCTTTTGTTAGGCTGAGAGCTTCACGGATATCCAAATCAATAAACTTGTCACCGCGCATAGCGACAACCCTTGAACTAAATCCGGAAGCAAGCAAGGATACTGCTCTGTATCCCATTGATGTTCCGACAACACGGTCACGTACATGAGGAGAACCGCCGCGCTGAATATGCCCCAGCATTGTGAGTCTTGTATCTATACCTGTTGCTTCAAGTATTTTATCAGCGACCTCATAACCCGGTTCTGCGCCTTCTGCGACTATTACGGTAAAATTATTTCTTCCGGCAAGACGTGCTGCTCTGATGCGCTCATTTACATCTTTTTCAAAGTCATATTTCACTTCGGGTACAAGGATAATTGTAGCTCCTGTTGCAACTCCGACACTCAGAGCAAGATGCCCTGCCTTACGGCCCATAACTTCAACTACCGAGCATCTTTCATGCGACTGCATTGTATCGTTTAACCTGTCAACGGCATCAACTGCTGTATTACATGCTGTATCAAAGCCTATTGTGTAGGATGTACATCCGATATCATTATCGATTGTACACGGTATTCCGACTACGGGAACATCATGCTTCGATAAATCAAGAGCACCGCGGAATGTGCCGTCGCCGCCGATTACGACAAGCCCTTCAATACCCATATGCTTGCATACGCCTGCTGCTTCTTCAACACCCTCGGGTGTACTGAATTTTGACGACCTTGCGGTAAACAGCATTGTGCCGCCCCGCCCTGTGATTCCCTTAACAGCCGATTGATCGAGCTTAATAAAATCACCGTTAATAAGACCCGCATAACCGTGCCTGATTCCTATGCATTCAATTCCAAGGCATTCGGCAGCCCTGGCAGCTCCGCGAATTGCCGCATTCATTCCCGGAGCATCTCCGCCCGATGTAAGAATACCGATTCTATGAACAGCAGAAGATTCAACAACTTTGTCAATTGTCATATCGTTTTTTGTTCCTTTCGAATAATATCAGTTAAATATTACCATATTTGTATCATAAAGTTCAATGCGTTTTATGCTAATATAATCAGGTTTAATTAAATCATCAAATACAGACTCTATATCAACAGCATTTATTGTAGGGTTTTGCGCAGATATTTTTGCGTTAAACTCAATATTTTTATTGAAGCTAAACTGAACATTTTTTATATACGGAGCCAAATCCAGCTCTTTAAACCCTCTTTTTGTTCTTTTGGAAATAATTATACTTTCCTTTTTGAATGCTTTTTGAATACTATCATATAAATCATTTGTAATTTCATTATCATAATGTAACTCACCATTTATTTCAATCCATGAAATATCATTAAATTTGCGACCGGGAACATAAACCTCGGTAATTGCAAGACCCTCAGGCAACTCAAAATCCTTTAAATTTGGAATATTATTATCGGCAATTGCAACATCTGCCAGCTCGCACAGGCTTTGTGCTCCTACCGGTAAGGGCAGAGCAGATGAAATATAAGGATGCGGATTAAAACCTTCGGAATATTTCAGATTAACTCCGGCACGTATAAATGAGCGTTGCAGAGTCGACATTAAGTCCAGATGCGATATGTATTTTGCTCTTCCGGTTTTTGAGTATCTAAATCTTATCTTATTCATTGCTTACACCCGCAAGCCTGATGAGATCCCAAGGCAGAGTCTCATCATCCGTGCGCTCTCTTGTTGTATAATCATCCGGATTTAGCAAACATTCATTAAACGCTTTAAGCCAGTTATCAAGAGAAAAATGTTCACTCCATGAATCCATACGCGAACCAAGCTTCCATGCTGCTTCTATTACATCAGCGATCCGGGTGTCCCCTCCGGACAGAGCTGCTTCTATGTAACCCTGATCGGGTGAGTGCCAGTTATATGTGATGGATTTTGAATGTATGGAATTTTTCAGCAGCTCCACTCTTCTTAAATATTCATTAATAGGAATCTGTGCAGTTCTTTCAAAGGGGGTATGCGGTTTTGGTATAAAGCATGATGTTGAAACTGTTATCCTTACTCCCCTTTTTCTGTTGTTTGTATTTTCCTTCCATGTATGCAAAACAGCGTGCGATAACTCGGCAATCGCAATAATATCTTCATCTGTTTCTGTTGGCAGACCGAGCATAAAGTACAGTTTTACAGAGTTCCATCCCCCTGAAAATGCAACCCGGCAAGCACTAAGAAGTTCATCCTCTGTAATGTTTTTATTTATATAATTGCGCAAGCGCTGACTGCCTGCTTCCGGGGCAAATGTCAGTCCGGATTTCCTTACTTTTTGGACTCGTTCCATCAGATTTATGCTGAAGTTGTCGGCACGAAGTGACGGAAGCGAGAGATTCACTTTTCTCGGCTCACACCACTTAAGGAGACTGTCACAGAGATTATCCAGATATTTATAGTCACTTGTGCTCAGAGAAAGAAGTGCAATCTCGTCATAACCTGTGTTATTAATTATTTCCATTCCCTGCTTGACAAGGGTGTCGGGTGACCGGGCTCTTACAGGACTTCCGGTATATCCTGCCTGACAGAATTTACAGCCTCGTTTGCAACCCCGGAATAATTCCAAAACAGCTCTGTCATGTACAATGCTCGTAGACGGAATAATTGCATTTACCGGAAAGTAAACTTCATCAAGGTTATTTACAACCCTTTTCACCACAGGAGGTGAATTTTCTTTATAAAGCGAAGGAACATACACACCGGTGAGAGTCGCTGCATTGATAAGAAATCCGGTTTTGTCTGATGTATTTTTATATGCGTTAATTAATTCCGTAATTACCTCTTCGCCTTCGCCGATGACAAAAAGGTCAATAAAATCAGCCATTGGGTTTGGATTAAAACAGCACGAACCACCCGCAATAATGATAGGGCCGTTTTCACCCCTGTCATTGCTGCGCAGCGGTATTCCTGCGAGATTCAACATATTTAAAACATTTGTGTACGACAGCTCATATCCGAGTGAAAATGCAACAATATCAAAACTTCTGATTTCATCGAAGCTTTCAAGCGCATATAACATGATGTCATTTTCACGCATTGCATCTTCCATGTCTGTCCATGGTGCAAAAACACGTTCACACCATACATCGTCAATATTATTTAGTATGCCGTACAGTATTTTTATACCGAGATTGGACATTCCGATTTCGTATGTATCGGGAAAGCACAGTGCAACACGTACGCTGATATCCTGTTTGTTTTTTATTACCTGATTATATTCACCGCCTGTGTATCTTGCGGGTTTTTGGACTTTAGAGAGGATTTTCTCAAGTTTTTGATTAATCATTTCCAATTTGGTAAATCGACTCCGTTACAAGTGCTTTAAACAGCGGTGCTGCAAGATTTGCTGCTTCCTGGACTTCATCATGTGTAAGCGGTGTTTTGGATATACCTGCTGCAAGATTTGCAATACACGAAATTCCGCAAATTTCAAGTCCCATATGATTTGCCGCTATAGCTTCACAAGCAGTACTCATACCGACAACATCGGCACCAAGTGTTGCTGCTGCTCTTATTTCTGCCGGTGATTCAAAGTTCGGTCCCGAAAATTGGATATATACACCTTCGTGAAGTTTAATTTTCTGAGATTCTGCTGCTGCTTTTATTTTAACACGTAGGTTTTTTTTGTATATTTCACTCATATCCGGAAATCTTGTTCCGAGTTCTTCAATGTTTTCACCGATAAGAGGAGACGGGACACCATATAGCAGATGATCGCTGATAAGCATAAACTCACCACCTGAATATGACGGATTAATTCCTCCTACAGCATTTGTAAGAAACAAAATTTTTGCACCTAACAGACCCATTAAACGAATAGGTAAAACCACATCATTCATTGAGTACCCTTCATAATAATGAACTCGTCCCTGCATTGCCACAACGGGAACATCTTTTACATAACCGAATACAAATCTTCCCTGATGTCCGGGTACTGTACTTACCGGAAACCCTTCGATTTCATCATATCCGACAGTAGCCTTAACATCCATCTCGGACGCATATCCTCCAAGCCCCGAACCCAGCACAAGCGCAACCTTTGGTTCAAAATCCGTCTTTGCTCTTACTATATCTCGGCACCTAATCAGCTTCTTATATATCTCGTTCATTGATGTCCCTCCGTTTATAAAGTAATAATTGTATTGAATTTGCATTTTATACAAGTATACTTGAAAAAAAAAGTAGTTGCAATAAATAAAAAACTGATTTAAAATACATAACTGCTGATAACAGCATTTTATCATCGGGGTGTGGCGAAGTTTGGTATCGCGCACGGTTCGGGACCGTGAGGCCATGAGTTCAAGTCTCATCACTCCGACCAGTTCTTAAAGAATCATAGCAATTGCAACAGTTTGCGACATGCAAAAAACGCTCGTGTACGAAATTTGTACGAAAAAGAACCAACAAAATACTCAACCTTGCAAGAACGAGC
>WQXS01000006.1 GCA_009784725.1 Oscillospiraceae bacterium | reverse complement strand
TGGCGATTGTAATTATTATTGCATCAGGTTCAATGTATTACGGCACAATAATCAGAAATTCATTCCAAAGTGATGCAATCAACCTTATAACTCAAACCCATTTATTAATAACCGCCGAGCTTCAGGAACCGGAGACTCTTGCAATTGTGGTGGCATATAATATACGGGAAATATTAACTCATGGCGGAGGAGCCGCCGAAGTACGCGAGTATATCGATGATCTTTCCGATGTTATGGAAGGGAAGGAATCGGGATACCGCTTTTTTGGTATTCACGCCTATCTGGACCAGCTTGAGACATACATTCCCGCTGCAGGCTGGCATGATGTCCCCGATGATTTTTATGTTTATGACCGGCCGTGGTATGTCGCAGGCATAGAAGCGGGCGGGGAAGTAACCGCATCTCCGATATACATCAGCTTGCGGCACGGAGGTCATCAGATATCATATGTAACCCAGATATTTGATGATTCCGGCGAATCTCTTGGTGTTGTTGCAGTAAACGCACCTATTACACGAATAGTTGAGCTTGTTTCCAATATGCGTCTTTCCGAAACTGCATTCGGCTTTTTGGCCGATGAGAATTTTAATATCGTTGCACACAGTCACGAAGCGTTTATAGGTATTAATGTACTCGAGATGAATACAAGCTTTGGTCAGATTGCTGCTGTGTTTGCACTGGAAAATGCAGAAATAATCGAAATCGAGGATTATGACTACCGCGGTGAAAGGACAATGTTTTACGTTGAAGCAATAGAAAACGGGTGGTATCTGGGTCTTGGAGCGCCTGTTCGGGAATACTTCCGGGATTACAGAGCAATGATGGCATTTGTCGGAACACTTGGTGTGTTTGTAATTATTGCAATATCCGCAATCCTGATTCATATGGACAAGGCAAGAAATAAAGCAGCAAGAGCTTATAATGAACAGCTTATCAGTGCAAAAGAAATAGCAGAAAACAGCAACCGTTCAAAAGGGGCCTTTATCGCTCAGATGAGCCATGAAATCCGCACACCGATGAATGCTATACTCGGAATATCGGAGATACAGCTACATGACACAGGGCTTACCGCAAATGCCGAGGAAGGCTTCCGTCAGGTTTACGAATCGGGAACGCTGCTTCTTAATATTATCAACGACATTTTGGATTTCTCAAAAATCGATGCGGGAAAACTAGAAATAACCCCCAATATTTATGACATTCCCAGCCTTGTTAATGACGCAATGCAGCTGACCCGTTTACGCAACGAAAGCAAGCTGATAGAGTTCCATTTGAATATAGACGAAAACACACCGCTTGAAATGATAGGTGATGAAACACGTATAAGGCAAATTCTGAACAACCTGCTTTCCAACTCGTTTAAGTATACGGATCATGGTGAAGTGCGGCTTGATATAAGCGCAGAGGTCATACCCGGCAACCCGAATATTATTCTTGTTATTTCTGTCAGCGACACAGGGCAGGGGATGACAGAAGAGCAAATCAAGGAAATATTTATTGATTATTCCCGGTTTAATACAAAAGAGAATTACAATGTTACAGGAACCGGACTCGGGATGAGTATCACAAAACGATTACTCGACCTGATGGACGGGGAAATCAATGTAGAAAGCGAAGTTGATTCAGGTTCTGTTTTTACGGTGAGACTGCCGCAAAAAAGAGTCGGCACATCCGTTTGCGGGGCAGAGGTGGTTGCAAGGCTTCGGGATTACAGCTTCAGACCGGGCAAGTTTAACAAAAAAGCCCAGCTTATTCATGAATATATGCCGTACGGTAAGGTTCTGATAGTTGATGATGTCGAGTCGAACCTGTATGTCGCAAAGGGACTTCTGATGCCTTACGGTCTGCAAATTGAAACTGTAAAGAGCGGTTTTGAAGCTATTGACAAAATCGAAGCAGGCAATGAGTACGATATCATTTTCATGGACCATATGATGCCTAAAATGGACGGAATCGAAGCAACCAACAGGATTCGCGAAATGGGGTACTCAAATGCAATCGTTGCACTTACGGCAAATGCAATTGTCGGCAATGCAAATATGTTCCTGTCAAACGGGTTTAATGAGTTTTTACCGAAGCCCGTAGACTCCCGTGACCTTGATTCGATGCTTAAAACATTAATAAGAGATAATACACCGCCCGAGGTACTTGAAGCGGCAAGACTTGAGCAAAAGAAAAAAGTAAGCAGCAAAGAAAATAACCTTTCCGATCTTCATAAATATACAGCGGTTGATGCGGAAAACACAATAAATGTCCTAAAAGGTTTTATGAGTAAATCGAATGATATAACCGATGCCGACTATAATGCATATACAACCGCTGTTCACGGTATGAAAAGTGCACTTATGAACATCGGGGAGCATGAAATGTCCGATATCGCACTTAAGCTTGAAAGAGCGGGAGACACACGTAATCTCACGGTGATTTTCGGAGAAACCGCATCTTTTATTGAAAGCCTGCAGCTGCTTGTTGCAAAATTAAAACCTTCAAAAACAGAGGACTCCGCAGAGACAGAGCTTTCCGAGGAAGAAAAAACAACCCTGACAGACAATCTTAATGACTTAATAAAAGCAAGCAGGACATTTGATATAAAAACAATGGAAACCATTCTAAGCGCTTTGAAAAAGAAACCCTGGCCGGATAAAATCAACAGCCATATAGAAGAAATGTTTATGGCATTAATCAAAGGTGAATATAAAAACATAACAAAGGGAGCGGAGGAGCTAATGAGCGCAATGTAAAATCTGCGCAAAATTAGCACAAAGTTCTTCCTTTATTTATGTATACATGGTATAGTGAATCAGTTTCTGCAGCAGATTTAATTTTCAACATAATGTATATTTATACAGGAAGTTGCCGGAAGAAATAAAGCGGGAGGCAAACAGATGCGCAGAGTTGATTTGGAAAATATTGAGGAAAATAAAAGCAGGAAAAACAGGAGCATGATGTCCCACAGCCGCTCGCGCCTGATTATCCAGCTCGTTTTTATTGCCCTTTCTTTTACAGCTATGGTATTGCTGAGCTATTTTTTCACCAGTAATATGATAAGAACCTCAATGTTAGAGCGTACAAACAGCATTATCGCATCAGAAAAAGCAAAATTCGAGCTTACAATTTCCGAAGCAAGAACAGCACTCGGGATTTTCTCGGAAGCGGTTCATGATATGCTTCTGCAAGGTGACGATTTAAACAGAATCCAAAATTTTTATAATCTTCAAACAGAGTATGTCCGTGAAAATGCCTTGCGCACTTTCAGCGGATTTGACGGTTTTATAGGTTATTTCGAAATGGTTCAAGGTGAAGCGCTTGAAAAACCCGTGTTTATGAACGGTATCGGGTGGGAACCGCCCGAAGACTTTGATCCGACAAGCAGAATGTGGTTTTTGGAAGCACAGTCTGCAAATGGTGAAATAGCAGAATCTTCTACATTTACAGATGCATCCTCGGGTGAAAATGTTTTTTCATATTCACGGCTTCTGTTCGATAATGACGGTAACAAGCTTGGTGTTGTTGCTCTATATCTCCGGATTAGTGATATTGCAGATACCCTAATTGAAACTGCTCTTGCACAAGACGGCTTCGGACTTATTTTTGACAGGGACTTGAATATTGTCGCTCACCCGTATGAGCCTTTTATCGGGCTTAATGTCACAAATCCGCTTTTACCCGTATCGGTTTTTGCCGATGACATGCAGCTCGGCAGGGATGTTTACGAGCAGATAATGGTATCTTTTACAGGTGAGGAATCCCTTGCGTTCTTAAAACAGCTGTCAAACGGATGGTATATCGGATTTCAGGCACCTATAAATGTATATTACCGCGAAGTCACAACAATGGCACTTGTTTTATCAGCGTTTGGCGCAGTTGTTGCAATAAGCCTGATGCTTATAATGATTCGCATTGATTTTGCAAGGGAAAAAACCGACAGGGAAAACCGCAGAATGATGCAGGAGGTCAAGGACCGAGACGGTCTGTTAAATGCCGTGAATGAAGCTGCAAGTATGCTTCTGAACACTGAAATTACCGACTTTGAAGATAATCTGCTTAAAAGCATGGGTGTACTCGGCACGGCAGTCGGTTCCGACAGGGTTTATATCTGGAAAAACTACACAAAAGACAACGAGCTTTATTCGACACAGCTCTATGAATGGCTTGCCGAAGGAGCATCTGCACAGGGCGCTGATTTTACGGAGGATATTTTATACAGTACCTCACTTCCGGACTGGGCTGCATTACTTGAAAAAGGCGAATGTGTAAACGGAAAAGCAGTCAACATGGATCAGATTACGCAGGATTTCCTGGATGGAACAGGTGTTTTATCCGCCTTTGCAGCTCCGATATTCATCGAAGACAACTTCTGGGGATTTGCGGGATTTGACGATTGTACGCAGGAAAGAGAATTTTCCGAAAACGAAGCTGCGATACTCCGCTCTGCCTGCCTGCTCATCGGTAATGCATTTTTGCATAATGAAATGACGGCAGAACTCAAGGTCGCCATTGAACAGGCAAGAGCATCGAGCCGTTCAAAATCCGACTTCCTTGCAAATATGAGTCATGAGATAAGAACTCCGATGAACAGTATCGTCGGATTCTCGGAGCTTGCTCTCGATGATGATATAAGTGTTAAAACAAAGGATTACCTTGCAAAAATTCTCACAAATGCAGAGTGGCTCCTGCAGATTATAAATGACATTCTGGACATTTCGAAAATCGAATCCGGCAAGCTGGAAATGGAAAGCATTCCCTTCGATTTACACGAAATGTTTGCCTCCTGCCGGACGGTTATCATGCCGAAGGCAATCGAAAAAGGATTATTACTGCATTTCTACGCAGAACCCTCACTCGGCAAAAGACTCTACGGTGACCCGACAAGGCTCCGCCAGTCACTTGTCAACCTTCTTTCAAACGCCGTTAAATTTACAAATTCGGGTATGATAAAGATGATGGCTGCAATAAAAGAAGTGGGCGAAGACAGCATAACCATGGGCTTTGAAGTAAAGGACAGCGGTATCGGGCTTACCCAGGAGCAGATGGAGAGAATCTTCTCACCCTTTACACAGGCCGAAAGCGGAACAACAAGAAAATTCGGCGGTTCGGGGCTTGGGCTTGCGATTACGAAAAACCTGATTACTATGATGGGCGGAAATCTTATTGTCGAAAGTATGCTCGGTGTCGGAACGAAGTTCAGCTTTGACCTTGTATTCCACGCTGAAACTGTCGATGAAAACGAAAGACTTGAATCTCGCATTGTCTTCGACGACCTTGTCAAACCGCTCTTTGAAGGCGAAGTGCTGCTCTGCGAAGATAATGCAATGAACCAGCAGGTTATTGTCGACCATCTTTCAAGGGTCGGACTCAAGACCGTTATTGCATCCAACGGTAAGGAAGGTGTCGATTACGTCAAGGAGCGTGTCGATAAGGGCATGAAGATGTTTAATCTTATCTTCATGGATATTCATATGCCGGAAATGGACGGTATTGAAGCATCGGGCCATATACTTGCAATGAAAACAGGCGTTCCTATCGTTGCACTGACAGCGAATATAATGACCAATGATATGGAAATATACGAATCGAGCGGAATGAGCGACTGCATGGGCAAACCATTTACATCGCAAGAACTTTGGCGCTGCCTTATGAAATATTTCAAGCCTCTGAGCTGGAAAAAAGAAGATGCTGCAAAGCATGAGCAGTATGAAAATGATATGCGGATGCGTAAAATAAACAGCTTCTACAAAAATAACCAGAATGTAGCCGAAGAAATAAAATCTGCTCTCAGCTCGGGAGATGTAGAGCTTGCATTCAGGCTTGCGCATACACTCAAAAGTAATGCGGGTCAGCTCAACAAAACCCTTCTGACACAAGCTGCAGAGAAGGTTGAGTTTCTGCTTAAGGACGGCGACAATCTCGTTGCACCGCACCACCTGACAACACTTGAATCGGAGCTTAAAATGGTGCTTGCAGAGCTTGAGCCTATTATAAGGGAGCAGGAACAAAACAAAGCTGCAACATCGGATGATAAAAAGCTCACAACAGCAGAAGCAAAGGAATTGCTCGATAAATTGGTTCCGCTGCTTGAGCAGAGCAATCCCGACAGCCTTGATTTTATTGATGATATCCGGGCAGTTGCAGGCAGTGAAGACCTGATTGAACAGCTCGAAGACCTGGATTTCGACAAGGCCGTAGTAACAATTCATAAGCTTAGAGATTCACTGTAATTATAATCCCGCATGAAAGGAGCTTTAAGTGGTTTTATGGAAAAAAAGAACAAGCTGTTAATAATAGACGATGATACAACAACACTAATGGAGCTTATCGGGATTCTAAAACAGGATTATATGATCAGCACTGCAAAAAACGGGCTGTCCGCTTTGGAAAATCTGGAGAAAACACATCCCGACCTGATAATCCTTGATATTATCATGCCCGGACTCAGCGGTTTTGAAGTAATGGCAAGGCTTAATCAGCTTGACCACGCAAAAGACATCCCGGTGATTCTTATATCGGGAGCAATCGATATAGACGACGAACGCAAAGGCCTCACCCTCGGTGCCATCGACTATATCCGCAAACCCTTTGACGAGATAATAATAAAGCAACGTGTCGATTACCATATTGGGATTATTAACCAACTCAGAGAAAAAGACGAAATAATCAAAGAACTTAAATAATGTTCATATCTAGTACATAAATATGTGATATTCTTCCCTGTGGTATTAAACGGGACTGCAATTTTTTTGCAAATCCATAAAAACACGTAAGGGAAGCAATTAATGCTGCGATTAAAGGGTATTACAAAATCTTATACAACCGCCGGCTTTACGCAAAATGCGTTGGACGGCGTTTCTATTGCGTTTCGTGATAACGAATTCGCAGCTGTTTTAGGTCCGTCGGGTTCGGGTAAAACAACAATGCTCAACATCATCGGCGGGCTTGACAGATACGATTCGGGCGATTTGGAAATCGATACAATATCGACAAAAAACTATAAAGCAAGTGATTGGGATACATACAGGAATAACCGCATCGGGTTTGTTTTCCAAAGCTATAACCTTATACCGCATCAGACAGTTCTTGCAAATGTTGAGCTTGCTCTGACCCTTAGCGGTGTTTCGAGAAGAGAGCGGCGAAAAAGAGCAATACAGGCACTCGACCGGGTCGGGCTAAAAGATCATATACGGAAAAAACCGGGGCAGATGAGCGGCGGGCAGATGCAACGTGTTGCAATTGCACGTGCCTTGATCAATGCCCCCGAGATTTTGCTTGCCGACGAGCCGACAGGTGCGCTCGATACAACAACAAGCAAGCAGGTCATGGAGCTGCTTACCGAGATTGCAAAAGACCGCCTTGTTATAATGGTTACACATAATAATGAGCTTGCCGAAGAATATGCAAACCGTATTGTTCAGCTTACCGACGGAAAAGTTAAATCAGATACAAGGCACTATGACCCTGCTTCGGAGGATTGGCGTGTCGGTAAAGAGCCGAGAAGAGCAAGCATGTCGTTTCTGACGGCGATTATGCTTTCATTTTCCAATCTTATGACAAAAAAAGGGCGCACAATTACAACCGCTTTTGCAGGTTCGATAGGAATTATCGGCATCGCTACAATCCTTGCATTGTCAAATGGTATCAATGAATATATAAGAAATATCGAAGAAGAGACGCTTAGTATTTATCCGCTTGCGATACAGGACCAGGGGTTTGATTTATCAGGCTTTTTCGGAGGAAATGATGAAGAAGGCGGCGGCGGCAGGCATCGTGAGCCGCGGCCCGACCGTCCCGAGGGAATCCGCGAAATGCCGATAATGGAAAACGTCTTTGCAACCCAAAGCACAAACGATTTAGCCTCACTTAAAACATATTTTCAGGAAAACGAGCAGCGGCTGGACAGGTATGCAAGCACAATTCATTACATGTACGATATTGTTCCTCAGATATACTTGGCAGATACATCGGAGGGTATTGATCAGATAAACCCCGATTCAATTTTCAGCAACCTCATGGGAGGTCAGGATGCAATGGGTGGCGGTATGGGTTTTATGCCGTCTATGAATGTGTTTCTTGAAATGCCGAATAATCCGGTATTATACGAAAATCAATATGATGTTGTTACCGGACATTGGCCGTCAAGCTTTGATGAGGCAGTTCTCGTAGTCAGCCATGGTGAAAGACTGACGGACTTTGCGCTTTATTCAATGGGGCTTCGCGACCGCTCGGAAATGCGTGCAATGCTTGAGGCTGTCATGAACAGAAGCGAAATAGAGATTGAGATAGAACCGAGCCAAGGGGTCTTTTCATATGATATGTTTTTGAATCTTTCGTTTAAGGTTGTTCATCCTGCCGAGCTGTATCAGTTTGATGATTTGTTCGATGTCTGGGTTGATAAGAGCGGTGATACGGAATTTATGGAAGAGCTGCTCGCCGGGAGTATGGATTTAAAAATCGTCGGTATAGTCAAACCCCGTGAGGATGCAACAACAACGGTTCTGGGAATGGGTGTTAACTACACACCGGAGCTTATTTTGCATCTGATGGAAAGCGCAGCCGGTAAACGTATAGTAAGACAGCAGCTTGATTACCCCGATGTAAACGTTCTCTCGGGCAGAACCTTCGACGATGAAAAGGAAAACCCCGACTCGGCATTTGATTTTTCAAGGATAATCTCAATTGACGAAGAAATGTTCCGCAATACCCTGGATTTTGAAGATGCTCTTTCGGGCTTTGATATGAGCGGCATGGACTTCAGCGGTATGGATATGAGCAGCTTTGATATGAGCGGCATGAATCTCGGCAGCTTTGATTTAAGCGGTCTCGATATGAGCGGTATGGACTTCAGCAATATCGACCTTAGCGGGATGGATATGGGAAGCCTCGATTTGAGCGGCATGACATTTGACACATCGGGCGTACCGTTTCCTGCAATGGATATAAATGCTTTAATGGCAGCAATAATGGGACAGGTTAATCCACCGGATAATCTGGTAGAAGATATTTCAACTGCATTAATGCAAGATTTTTTATTGAATTATCTTCCTGCTTTTACTCCGCCGCTTCCAGATTTTTTAACTCCTGAACAGATATTTGGTTTATTCGCGCAATATATGGATTCTATCGGAATGCAATTGTTAGAAGATATGCTTGAAACTGCAATGGAAGATACCGATCTTGGAGAGCAACTGTCGGCAGCAATTTCCGAAGTTATGGCGCAGGCTATGGCGTCATACATGGAACAATTGATGGGGGCAATCACCCTTCAAATGCAAGCGGCAATTTCAAGTGCGATGCAGGGTATGATGCAGCAGGCAATGGCAGGAATAATGAGCAGTATATCATTGCAAATGGAAGTTGCAATGCAAAGAGCAATGCGGGATTTATCAAGTCAGATTTCCAAGGGAATACAAAGCTCGATGACACAGGCGATGAGCGGTATTACCGACCAAATCCAAGAGACGATTCAAGAGGCGTTTGACGGATTTGCAGAGGAAATGCAAGCTTCCATGGATATATTTGATGCCGAGGCACTTGCGGATGCTTTTCAAATAGAGCTTGGCGAGGAAGAAATATTTGAGCTTATGATGTCAATTATGAATCCTTCCGAAACCAACTTTGAACAAACACTGCATATGCTTGGTTACGCCGACCCGAACGTGCCGGCGCAAATCCTGATTTATCCCCGCAGCTTTGAAGCAAAACAATCCATACTCGATATACTCGATGATTATAACGCAAGAATGGAGAGGGAAGACCCCGATAAGGTTATTCATTACACCGACATTGTCGGGCTTATGATGTCAACTGTTACAGATATTGTCGACATGGTCAGTTACGCACTTGTTGCTTTTGTTTCCGTTGCACTTGTAGTTTCTTCAATAATGATTGGTGTTATAACATTTATCTCCGTGCTTGAACGCAAAAAAGAAATCGGAATCCTTCGCGCCGTCGGTGCAAGCAAAGGAAACATCCGACTTGTATTTAATGCCGAAACACTGATAATCGGTTTTGTTGCAGGTGTCATAGGCGTGTTTGCAACATTCGGAATCATTATTATCGCAAACATCATTCTCTATAACGAACTCGGTATAGTACAGCTCGTTGTACTCCCGCCGCTCGTACCGCTGATACTCATAGCAATAAGCATGTTTCTGACCTACATCGCAGGACTGCTCCCCGCCTCCGCCGCCGCCTCAAAAGCCCCGGTCGAAGCTCTCAGAAGTGAATAATGAAAAAGGGGCGAAGCATCACTTGCGTTTTGCATCAGCCCCTTACTTATTAATAGCGTCTTTGATAGCGGAGACGGCGCTTTTGAATTCGCCGTAGAGAAGGTATTCGGAGATTTCGGTCAGGAGTTCGTTTGTGTGTTTGGACCATGTTTTTTCTTTTAGCTCGTCAAGTGCTGTCTTGGCGATTTTTTTCTTGAATTGTTCACAAGCGGTTTGTATTTCCTCCAGTTTTTCATGTAAAAACTCAATATCCTCGGAGGAGTCCTCGTGTGTTTCGGAAGCTGTGCTTTCTGCAGGCTTGTGTTTTTCTATTATCTGCTTTATTGCTTTGATTAACAAGGGGGTGTCACGGAGGATTTCATCGATGCTGCTGTTGTCTCCTGCTTGCTCAAGACGGTACGCAGATTCGGAGAGTTCTTTTTCACCGATGTGGAGAAGAACGCTTTTCATTCCGTGAACGGTTGTTGCATATAGATTCAAATCGGAATCACTGTTGTTTTCTATTTTCGGCATCAGTTCATCCAAAACAACAAGAGCATTTTCAATGTCCTTCAGAACCGTCCGCAAAAGCTCTTCGCTGACTGCAGGTTTTTCGTTTGAACCTGTACTGCTTTCCTGCTTTGCTTTCTCCCGCATTGCTTCAATAACCTCGGGCGGCTGCTTGTCGCGAATCATTTTATTGACAATTGCATTTAACTCACGTATATCAATAGGTTTCGACAAATATCCGTCAAACCCGCTTTCCAAAAACGATGCCGCCGCTCCCGCAACTGCATTTGCAGTCAGTACTACAACGGGATTTTCGTAACCCTCTTCGCGGATTAGCTTCGTGGCTTCAAGCCCGTTCATTTCGGGCATCATATGGTCCATAAATATGATGTCATAGACATTGCCGTTTCTGACCTTGTCAACAGCTTCAAAACCGCTGCCGGCAGTTTCTATTTTCAGACCGTACAGAAGCATCATTCCTTTTGCGACATACAGGTTCGATTCAACATCATCAACAATCAGGACACTGCCGTACGGCATGTATTCATGCACGACCTGAGCTCTGTGCAGCTTCATTGCGTCTCTGAAACGGCTGTTGCGAAGCTTCTCAACCACATCCGCTCCGCACACTTGACTGCCGATTCGTTCCTGAGGAAGAAATACCGTAAACTCGGTACCTTTTCCGATTTCACTTTCTATTGTAATTTTGCCGTTCATAGCATCAACAAACCGTTTGGCTATGTGCATTCCAAGCCCCGTTCCGACGACCGTGCGGTTTGCGTCGGTGTTAAAGCGTGTATACTCGTCAAAAAGCTTGTCAATCTGTTCCTCGGTCATTCCCTGACCGGTATCACTTACCTTCAGTATAAGAGTACACTCTGTACGCTCGTCGGGGTCGTCGCCTGAAGGCAACTCTGTGACCTCTGCGGAAACCGAAAGCTCAACTTTGCCCTCACGGGTGTACTTAAATGCATTTGAAAGAATATTATTTAGAATCTGCTTGATTCTGAGCTCATCGCCGTATAAATCAAGCGGGGTATTTTCGTCGATATTAAGATCAAATTCTATCGGCAGGCTTTCATAACGCAAAAGATTAAGCTGCACTGTATCGTATATGATACTTGGTGTGTCGTATATCGCAGGAGCAAGCTCGAATTTTCCGGCTTCGATTTTTGAAAGGTCAAGCATGTCGTTAATAATATTCAATAGCAAGCTTCCCGAGCTGTAGATTGTGTTGAATGCTTCCTTCAAATCGGGAGACATTGACGGTTTTTGAAGCTGCAGCTCTGTAGTACCGAGTACGGCATTCATGGGTGTGCGTATTTCATGGCTGACATGTGATAAAAATTCACTCTTTGCTTTGTTTGCAGTATCTGCTTCCATCCGTTGCCTGTCTGCTTCGGAAACGGCTGATTCCAGGTCCCTGAGCATTTGCTTATGCTCTCTTAAATCCCTGCTGTACCCTGCAACAAGCCTTTCACCCTTAAACTCAACACGTACATATGTATCCTCAACAGGGACAGGTTCGCCGTCGGGGGAGAGGCAGATAAGCTCTGCACGTTGAAAACCGGTTTCAAATGTATCTGCAATCAGTTGTTTAACTTTGTCAACAGATAACTTGCCGTCGGGCTGATATTTCGGCATAAAATCGAAAAATCTGCTTTTATATTCCTCTTTATTTGAAAGATTGAACATTTTTGCCGCTTCTTCATTACAATCCGTCATAATCAGTTTTTCATCCCAGAAATGCGCGGCAAACGGTGCCGAGTCGAACATTATACGAATGCGTTCGTCGGCTTCATACATTTTTTCTTTTTGAATGGTTTGCGCCTGGACACGCAGGTTTTCTTCGTGCTCAAGCCTTGCATCTTCTTTGGATTTAACGATACAGTTTTCGGGAATATTTATGTTTATTGCGATTTTCCTCGCCATGTCATAACAGGTTTTGTATCCGCAGGCAAAGCAGTCTACACGCTGCTGCTCGTAATCGTTTTTTCCGAGAAGTGCAAACGCTCTTTGAATGTCATCCTCGCTTATTTCCGGGGTTTCGGTCGGTATTGCCTTATACTCACGTAAAAATAAATCGAGGTTAAGTGTCTCTTCGTATGAGTCGTAAACAGAATCATAATGCTTCTTGTTAGATTCATCACGGGCAAGAATACTGCGGTTCTTCATGATTTTACTTATTTCGAATCTGCTTCGCTGATGCAAGGCAGCTGTACCCTCATTGCACCCTTCATCACAGTTTAGGACATCGTATATATCGGGCAAAAATTCCACCGGGTTTTTGGCATACATATCCAGACTTGCAAAAACTCCGGGACCTTCCGCTCTTGTTACATGTAAATCCTTTCCGATAAAAAACTGGATATTCTCCATAAAACCGCCGGGCATGGGGAATAATGAACCGAGCCCGCTTTCCGGATGGTCAAAATCCGTTTCCATATCGGGAAGTTCAATATTATTTTCCACCAGATAATCCAGTAAATGAGAGAAGGTTATATTATAATCGGCAAGTTTTGTTTCTTCAAACTCATCAGCCTTTGCAATACACGGTGAAAGAGCTGCAATGCGGTCGGTAATGCCCTGATATTCCTTCATGTAAATTGATGCACAACCCATCGGGCTTTGAACGGGAGAGAGCCTTTCGAGTAAATCATGGCGGTACATCTGACAATAAGTAACAATAACGGGGCATGGCTGAGTAATAATCGGGGAGTTATCTCTTTCTTTAAGATACTTGATATGCGCCCATATACATATATCGGCGCCAAGAGAAACATCGTAAATTTTACGCACACCGCGTTGCTTTAGGAACGTAAAGAGCTTTTTGAACTCAATAAAGTTTGTCTTGACTGCGGGGGCAATCATAATTGATATCGGAACACCGTTTTTAAGATCATCGAAAAAACTTTCGGTATCATCGGCAAAACGTCTCGCATCATGCTTGCATGCAGGAACACACAACCCGCAGGTTACGCATTTGTTGTGGTCGATTTTAACCTTGATTTTACCCTGCTCGTCATGATATGTGACATTTGCAGTTTCCATCAGGCATTCTCTGACACACCTGTTACATCCGACACATAAATCCAGCTGTTCCTTTATGACATCTGTCATTTAGCCTCTCCCCGAAAGATTTAATAGTTATCTGAGTTATGAACCTTTGCGAAAGATTCATTAATTTCGTAGAATAAATCGGCAAGCACGGGATCAAACTGTGTGCCTCTGCTGTCGAGTATAATTGCAACAGCGGTTTCATGCGGAAATGCTTTTTTGTACGGACGGTCGGAAACAAGTGCATCATAGACATCCGCTATTGACATTATCCTGCCGAGAAGCGGGATGTCCTCACCCTTTAACCCTCTGGGATAACCTGTGCCGTCCCAACGTTCGTGATGGCTTCCTGCAAGCTCTCTTGCATGATGCAAAAATACATCGTCGCCGGATTTAATGATAATATCGGTGATTATTTTCTCACCTTCGATTGCATGGGTTTTAATCATTTCAAACTCGGAAGGCATCAGTTTATCGGGTTTATTTAAAATTAAATCGGATACAACGATTTTGCCCAAATCATGCAGGCGGGCGGCGGAAATGATAACATCCATATCCCAGTCTGCTATCTGATCGAGATAGATTTTTCGTTCAATCATTGCACCAAGCAGCAGTTTAATATATTCGCTTGTACGCTCAATGTGCTCACCTGTAAGCTTATCGCGGTTTTCTACCAAATGCGCAAGTACGGAGGTCATGCTGTTTTGAAGCCTGAGCAGCTTATCGGTCCGTTGCTTTAAGGTCTCTGTCTGGCGCTGAAGCACCTCTGCCTGTTGCTGCAGCATTTCCGTACGCTCACGTATGATTGATTCCATATGAAGGATTGATTTTATACGGTGAAGTAAAACAGGACCTGAAAACGGTTTGGTGATAAAATCAACAACACCCATTTCAAATCCGGCGGCTTCGGTAGCTGCATCGTTTTTACTTGTAAGAAATATAACGGGGATATCTGCGTACAGCATACCTGATTTTAACTGCTTTAGTGCATCAAATCCGCTGATATCGGGCATCATAATGTCAAGCAGAATCAAATCGGGTTTAATATTTTCTATAAGCTCGAACATAATTTTTGCAGAGACCATTGTGATAACTTCATAATGCTCGGATAAAACATTTTCGGCAAGCAGAAGGTTTGCGCTGTTATCGTCGACTACAAAAATTGTATCCACACTCCGGCCTCCTGCTTTAAAAATCTTAAATCGTATTGTATCATAGATATACCACGGTTGTACAACAAAAAGATAAAAATATGCAAAAAAAATACAAACATTTTGGAATAACTGTGTTATTGAAATTATTTGTACTTTTCTGCCCTGTTTTTTTATTGAATTATATCGAAAGTGCGTTCAGTTTATACCTTAAATAAAGGCGTGCTAAGGTATTTTTCACCTCTGTCGGGAAGCATTACGACTATTGTGCCCGAATTAAGTGTTTCTGCAACCTCAAGTGCTGCGAGCATTGCCGCACCGCTGCTCATTCCGACAAAAATGGCTTCCTCCGCAACTATCCTGCGTGACATTTCAAATGCGGCTTCCGTTTCCACTTTTATGCTTATATCAATTTTCCCGGGGTCATAAAGCTCGGGGACGATTGCTTCCTTCATGCTTTTAAGCCCTTGAATATAATGCCCTGCTACCGGATGAGCTTCAACGATTTTTATGTCCGGGTTTTTTTGTCTGAGACCCATGCCGACACCCATAATTGTGCCCGAGGTTCCTATTGCCGAAACAAAATGGGTGATGTTACCGCCTGTCTGCTCCCATATCTCCTGTGATGTCGTAAAGTAATGGGTGAGCTTGTTTGTTATGTTTGAATACTGATCGGGGTTGTAGTATTTTCCGGGGAACTCCTTTAAAAGCTCGTTTGTTTTAATTATTGCACCGTCGGTTCCTTTGTCGCCGTCCGTCAGGATAATATCTGCTCCGAATGCCATAATCATTTTTCGCCGCTCAATGGATACGGCATCGCTCATGACAATATTTACCTTGTATCCTTTAACCCTGCCGATCATAGCAAGAGCAATGCCTGTATTTCCGGACGTTGCTTCGATTATCTCCTTATCCCCGGTCAACCAGCCCTCCTGCTCTGCGTGTTCAATCATTTTAAGAGCGATTCTGTCCTTCACGCTGCCTGTCGGATTAAATCCTTCGAGCTTTGCAAGGACTGTGACATTTGGGTTTTTGTTGAGTTTATTAATTTTTACGATAGGCGTATTTCCTATTGCTCCGAGAATATTATTATACATTTACACCATACTCAGCTTTCGTTGCATTTGTTCGTGGTTTGAGGCGCTGTGGAGGGCAGTATCCTTGGAGATTTTGCCGTCCTGATACAGCTTCATAATATATGTGTCCATTCCTATCATACCCTCCTGGGATGAGGTCTGGATGACACCGTCTATCTGCTGGGTTTTGCCTTCGCGGATTATATTGCTGATTGCACTGTTAACGCGCATGATTTCAAATGCGGGAATTGATTCGCCGTTAATATCTGTCAGCAGACGCTGAGTAACAACCATCCGGAGTGACATCGAAAGCTGGACTCTAACCTGCTGCTGCTGTGCGGGCGGGAATATATCGACTATACGGTCAATGGTATTTGCCGCTCCTACAGTATGCAGGGTTGAAATGACAAGATGCCCTGTTTCCGCTGCGGTTATTGCGGTTTTGATGGTTTCATGGTCACGCATTTCTCCGAGTAAAATTATATCGGGAGCCTGTCTCAGGCTTGCGCGAAGTGCATCCATATATGAGTTTGTGTCGGTTGATATTTCACGCTGGCTGACTAAGCTTTCTTTGTCCTTGTGCAAATATTCTATAGGGTCTTCAAGAGTTATGATATGTGAGTTTCTCGTTTTGTTAATTGCGTCGATTATACAGGCAAGGGTTGTGGATTTACCGCTGCCTGCAGGGCCTGTAACAAGAGCAAGGCCGTTTAATTCGGATGCAAGGCTCATGACTTCATCGGGAATCTGCAGGTCCTTGTAGTCGGGAATGTTAAACAGGACTATTCTGATAACAGCTCCGTATGTTCCGCGCTGACGGAAAGCATTTACCCTGAAGCGTGCAACGCCGGGAACAGTGATAGGGAAGTCGTCATCACCCGATTCAAGAAAGTTCCGAATCGACCTGTGGGCAAGCTCATACAGAATGGTGATAAATTCCTCGGACTCATGAGGTCTCATGACCTCTCCGCCTTTTGAGTACAATACCCCGTTTATTTTGAACGTAACCTGCCGCCCCGCACTTATAAAAAGGTCGGAAGCACCTTCCTCTGCGGAACGCCTGAGCCAATCCAAAACAAGCTCTCTGCCGGTTTTCATTGTATTGTCCATATTTCTGTAAACTCTCCTGTTCTCCGGTATTTAAAACGGAGCACTAGTCTCCTGTCCATACATTGACGGAGTCATCTGATTCCCAGTCATTTCTATCATACATTCGCCAGCTTAAGATGTCAAAAGAATCATTATTTATACTTATATTAACGAACAGTGCCTTTGTATCGGATATATCGCAGAAGAAATAAACTGTTTCGGTATTACGGGTTTCATCGAAGCTTTTATGTATTTCGGTTTCACGGATGATACCGGGAATATTACCGGTTTTGTTATCAGCGGCGTTGCCATCGTTTGCGGCTGCAATTATATCCGCAAGAATCAGCTCTGCAAGAGTATCGGTACGGTAGTATCCCGTGACCGTTTCGGCCTTTGCGCCGACAAGGTTTTTCTCATTGCCCGCAACAACAAATGTTATAAGCGAAAAAACAGTAAGGCAAAGCACGGCAAATACAAGCACAATTGATGCGCTGCCGACTCCTATCCCGCTTTTTCCCATGCTGTGTTCCTCCGTGGTGATTTGTCATTCTAAGGGAGCTTGTGACTGAAGAATTATGCTTAATAATCTCTTGCTGCTACCGATAATGAAATAAGCTCCTCGCCCGTGGTTCTTTCAACAGTAATGCGTCCCGTGATTACATCGAAATTCTGCGGTCCCTGTGCTGCTTCGATTATAAGATTCATAACATAGCTTGCGTTATCTTCGCTGCTTGTCTGCCATGAGCTGTTGTAATATACAGCAATAACGGACACACCGTCTGCTCCAAGGCTTTTGCTTGTGACCGTCCCGTCCAGAATTTCGGCAGCTGCAGAAAAATCGGTACCAGTTATCTTAAAAACCTCAGCTCCGCTTTCCGCTTTAATAATCGCATGACTCAGAGCACTTGAATCATTCGCATAAAAATATGACGCCGTCAGAATGCTGATACACGCAACAGCACATATCGCAAACACTGCAATAACAATAAGCTGCTCAATTAAAAAAAGCGTAGACTTCGAACGATTTGTCATATTATTTTACCTTTCTGTGACAGGGGGACGGTTCTCGTGTCTGTGTGACAGGGGGACGGTTCTCGTGTCTGCTCGTGGAACAATGCATTAGCTTGTGCGCGGTGAAAGCAGCAGTTTTTTGTTTCCGGAAACTATTTCAATCATACCAAGGTCTGTTTCGTTAAATGTCATTTCATCTATTTCAACGATTCGTCTTCCGCTTTGCGGTGAAAAATCAAGTGCCGCTTCGCTGAAAAGCTCAAGCAGCCATCCGTCAGATACGTAAATAGCAGTCCTGTAATCTGTTTCGCCGATTTTTTCATTAATTAATATAGCAGATACACCGCCGAACTCGCCAACGGTTATTGCACCTGCTTCGTCGAAGTTTTTCGTTTTGGTCCAAATATATGAAAACGCAGTATGCTCATGCTGCTCGGCACGGGAGATATCGTTTATGTTTCTGTAAACACTTGCCCCGAGCATCAGCACCATAAGCACGGAAAAGGCAAAAATGCTGAATACAATCAGCACAAAAATTGTGTCGGTACTTCTTCCTTTTATCGTTTTTATCATATTGCAATCACCGTTATTGTTGGCAGTATATTTGATGCGAAAATTGTGTAATGGACAATAAATTTCGTTTTGTCTATATGGATGCCGAATTTTTCTTCGATATACTCGAGGCTCTGCGGGTATCTGCCTTCTATCGCATAGTTCATGACAACCGCACGGTGCAGGCTTTCCTCAAGGATGCGAAGTCCCTCCGCATTACCCGATTCATCAGCTTGCCTGATACCCGAAAATATCACCGCTATCACTGCAGCAGTAAATATAAACGGCACTATCGCCACCCGCAAAAAATCAAGCGGCCCTTTTCGATAAATGTTTCTTTGTTTCATAATTTAATTTTGGGGGTTGAGGTATAGTATGTTTTTTTTGCGAGGGAATTCCAAGGCAACATAGCGTTTCAAGCAACGCATTATCGGAACTGACTGAGTAAAAAAAACATACTATACCTCAACCCCCCACCTTTAGCCTATTGAAGTCATAATTCCCATGAGGGGGAGCATGACTGAGAGTAAAATTATACCTACAACTACTGATGACAGAATTACAAGTGTGGGTTCGACTCTGCCGACGATGCGGTCTATGCTGTCTCTGACGTTAATATCGCATCTTCTTGCTATTTCCGCCATTGCGAGGTCTGCTTTACCGCTGACACTTCCGACAGAAAGCATCTTGCCGTCCTGAAGTGATAAAATGCCGGATTCGCATAATGATTCCGAAAGTGTTTTGCCTTCTTCAAGAAGTGTTGTGCATTTTTTATGCATTTCATCAACCGATTTTGAACCGCCGCTGACAGCAGATGCAACCGATATTGATTCTGCGGTATCAAGGCCGCTTGCCATTCCGAGTGTCATTGCAAAAACAAAACGGGAGGATGCAATTTTACCGAATATTCCGCGGTTGCCCCATTTATTGGCGAAAAATTGTGCAGCTCCTCTGCGGATGCCCGGGATAAGCCACATGATTAAAATCATAAGGAAAATCACGGCGAAAACAATGGCGATGCCGATTGAAGCATTTCCGAGCCATCCGCCGAACTGCATAAGCCTTATTGCAAAGGGGTCCATCTGCGTTCCGAGACGGTTGAAAATATCGTTGAATATCGGCAGGACCTGAACGATTAGAATAAGCACGACAACAATCATCAGCACAAGCAGCACGGCAGGGTAGAGAACGGAGTTTTTAATTGTTACTGCAAGGCGTGTCTGCCTTTCGTAATAATCGGAAAGTGCTGTTAATGTCTGAACGAGCCGCCCTGTTTTTTCCCCAACCTCTATCATATGCACCATGTACCTCGGGAAAACCTCCGCCTCTTTTAATGCAGCAGAGAAATGGTTACCGGTCATGAGTGAGTCGTAAAGTGACTGCATTAATACCTTGGCATCCTTGCTTGATTCATCCTCACCGAGAATCTGCACACTGTCACTAAGCGTAAGCCCCGCATCAAGCAGCATCGCAAGCTCACTGCAAAGCATCGAAAGATATGTATTGTTAAGCGTCTTGTTTTTCATTTAGCTCCTCTTATTATAATATGTCAGGGGGACGGTTCTCCTGTCTTATTATTTTTTACTTTTTTGTTTATACCGCCTGCGTATAACTTCAGCTCCACCGAATAGTATAGCAGAAATTGAGAGAAGTGTAATCGGCAAAGCAACATTCCGGCTAACACCCGTCTGCGGCGCCTTATCAGGCGGCGGTGGGGGGAGTGTCGGTGGAGGTGGTCTTAGAGTGTAAATGTTGGTAAACGCAAATGCAAGGTTGGCGTTTGCGTTATGGGGCAAGGTGAATCTGCCGCCGTTAGCAATCGGACTGCCGTTTTGGGTTACCGTAATGGACGGGCCTGTATATCCCGGTACATTGCCGCCGATTTCTGTGATGGTATAATCCCCGGGAGTTATATCAAATAATGTTACAGGGTATTTATTATTAACAAGGTCAGTCCAAAGTATAGTTTTTAAGTAACCTTCAGTACCGGGGTAGCCGGGTTCACCGGGTATAACCGATGTGACAGTGGGCGGTGGCGGCGGTGGAGCTACTGCAGGTGATACGCCTTCGATTTTGAAAGCAAGGTCAAGTGGCTCCTTGATAAGCTGAACAAGATTCCCAAAGTCATCATACTGCTCCACAACAAGCGGATTCGGGTTAATATACTTCTCAAGCCCGAGATTATACTTAGGTTTTGAGTAAACATTGTTAGCGGTGAAGAGGAATCCTGCGGAAATTTGACCGGCTTCTAATGTAAACTCAAGAGGATTTGGAATTGTTTCAAGAACAAATCCCGGGACACTTACGTTAGTTTCTTCAAGCCAATATTTACCTGGTACAAGTAATGGGTCAGTAGCAGGTATATGGACTCCATATGCACTTCCGGGACCTCCGAAGGTAAAGTCAGAGTTTATCCATGGTCCCCATTCGCTGCCGAATTCATTTTTTAAGGTTATTGTGTATCCAAGAGCATCAATCTCAGAAGGTCTTAAACCATGGAAAGCTTTTTGAAGATATATTCCGGGATCAGGTGGAACTGTTTCATTAGTATAAGCATTGGCTAACCATGCATAATTTAAACCAATCGGAGTAGGATAATGTCCGGTAGTTCCCGGTAGCATATCCCGTGCAAACCCGAGTGCAAATCCTCCTGCTTCTGCAAAAGTATAATCACCCGGGGGTACAAAAATATCTGCAGAAACAAATGTATTAGGCTCAATTGTTATCGAACCCTCAGTAGCTGTATTAATAAGTTGAAAATCTCTTAAGTATAAAGTATTTCTGTAAATCTCTTGACCTGCCGGATCTAATCCGACAACAACAAATGAAATCATTGATATTCGCCCGTTGTTTAATGGAGGGTAATCTTGAAGATCAGCTAATGTCAAACCTGTTGGAGGAGGTCCATCGAAATTAAATGTCTTATATAACTTTATAGGTATCTGCGATTGCAGCATTATCCGGCCGTTGTTGCCGAGGCGCTGAACTTGGTAGGTAGTGGCGGGGGTTGTAATGTTGAAGTGAGTAAAGTCCCATGAGAACGGGGGTGTGCCTGTCGGACCCACGGGGACAGGTGTTTTCGGGATTCCTCTTGTATCGGGTGACGGGCTGTAGTATGTGTTATTTGCATGTGGGACAAAAAACGCAAGTGACATATTTGCAAGGTCGGTTCGTGATGTCACACCGTTTGTTCCTCGCCATCTGTTAGTATAAAAGAAATAGGAGTTAGGAAGAGTTCCCGGATTTACATTCGAATATGTTGCAGTCAGTCCATTTGAAATTCTTGCAAAGTCGGGAATTACGGTATAAATTACTCTGAGCGGTACAGACTCGGCAACTTGGAATATTTGGTTTCCGAAATCATCATATGTCGGGTTTCCGCCTGAGAGAACAGGTTCAACTGCACGCATCGGAATTAAATCGCCGGGGACATACCAGCGGACAATCTGGTCTCCGCGTACCAGAGTGGGGCTGAGCTCTGCATGAGAGGTAGTAGTACCTGAGCTTGAAAATTGTCCGGTTGGTGCTAATGTAGTAATTACTTGGAATATTATAGTATTTAAGTTCGTGGGATTTCCGTTAATTGTGTCAACGGCAGCACCTTGCACAACATACATATCAACCCTTGCTGCTGCTCCGGCTTCAGGATTAACCGTAGAGCCGTCAGGGCTAAAAACGGGGGTGAGATAAACTCTGTCATTATTTGTATAATAAGAAATTGCACCGTTTTTTGCCGCAGGATCGGTATTAACCGGATTATTAGCTGCATTAATACTGGATGTTAATACATCTCCTGCATTGGTTGCAGTAAATGGAGCTGCACCCGTACCCGCATATTGTGACTGCATTTGATTTACAAATGAAGGAGTAAAAGCCGTTGCTTGTGCAGGCGTAAAGATAACATTCGTATACTTTGTATTATTGTAATATAAACCTCTAAATTGACGAAACAGCATGTATTCGCCGATAACATCCGAGAATGTGAGATATCCGCTGAATTGCTCACGCCCTGCTTCGGCATTTGTGCTGTAATTACCCTGATTGACTATCTGTTGGGTAATTGTGTTAAATGCATCATCCAGACCTGCCTTGTCCATTGCCGAGAATGAAAGCGTGTCATAATTACATGATACCACTCCGCCTGTGTTTGATACGGTTACATCCGGGCGGTTTGTGCTTGAGCCTTTGGAAAGAGCAGGGAATGTAACGGGTGCTGAGCCGGGAGCGAAATCATCAAGCACCGTAAGCATATTCTTTGTACCTTGAACAACAAGCTGGGCATTTGGGACACCGCTTGCAGAGTTCCCGTAAGGGTCGAGCATCCCGTTTGCAATTGCAGAGTTAACACCAAGCCCGATTGTGTAAAAACCGACGTTTTTTGTGGCATTATCAGGACTGTATCCGGGAGTTCCCGAGGTTGTCGGATAATACCAGTCCTGTACGAGTTTTTTAACATAGGATGCAGTCATAACTGTTAGAGCTGTTAAACCCATATCGCCTGCCGAGCCGTTACCGACATTGTATGAAAAATCAGTTCCGTCTATATTTGCAAGTCCGTCCAGTCTGTAATCCGTCCATGCGTAAGTCGGCTCACCATCAGTCATTAAGATAATATTCGGCTGACGGGTGACTATTATATTTCCTGAACCACCACCCGGTGCTGCTATTCCTGTGTCAAATTGTGTACCACCGGGGACATTTCCTCTGGGTACACCGAGCAATACCTGCGCACCTCTTCTCATTCCAAGCTGAGTCGGAGTACCGCCTTCAACAGTGAATGAACTGTGTACAGCAGAAACATTTGAGCGCACTGTAACGGTCGAAGTGCCGCTCATAGAGAAAATTGCTGTAGAAGCATCGTAGCGCCCGAGAGCAAGAACCGGTTGAGCTCTTGCATAATTTTGTCCGCTTACGGACTGTCCGCCGTATATAACAACAGAAATTCTGTTATCGGGATTTGCATCCATAAGCATTTTAATTGCATTATTCAAGGCTTCCACGATAACAGCAGCTCTGGAACGCCCGTCACCCGGAACATTATTTGACGCCATGCTTCCGGAAACATCTATTACAAATACAGTATCCGAAGGTTCGATAATAATATTTGTTGTATTAATTGTTTGACTTAGAGCCGAATAAGTGACAAGAAATTCTGTACTGTTTCGTGTAACGGCTTCAACTCCCGCAACACCACCCAGAGAATCATAAATAAAAGCCTGACTTGCGTTTACAGATTTATCGGTCCAAATCCTGCCGTCATTTGCCGACTTGTTAACGAACTGATAGTTTCCGGGCATAGACCCGACATCGTTTTCATTAACAAACATAAAGTTCGATGTATCAATATCGGAAACCTTATCCTCCATTGTAACACCGTCAGTACCCGTTCCGATTGATAACGCTTCTGCTTCAGGCATACTTATGATACCACCTGTATCGAGCGCAAACATTGAGATAAAAAGTGTCAGTACCAGGAGCAGGCATATTGCTTTAATAAAAGTCTTTCCGATTTTCGTACTCGATTTCATGTATTTTCCCCCTATAAATAACAGAATTACAATATATGCGCACACGTGGCAATTGTATACCATATATATTGTGTTTGTCAAGTTAAATCAATGAATTGTGATGATATAAATGGTGAATTTGAGCAAAATATGATGAAAAATTACACATTTACAAGCGTAAATGTGTAAACAAATTCATATTGACAGCAGTGATTGCAAGGGTTTAGAATACTATCAGGCGTTGCCAACGGTAGGCGGTTAGCCACCCCGAAAGGTGGTGGTGCGTATGACACTGTATGAGTTGTTTATGATGATCATCTGCATTTTGATGTTGATTCTGGCGATTCGTCAAGACAAACGAAAATAACCGCCCCTCTAGCCCAAAGTACGGTTATTTTCGTAACACTTTAGGCTAACCGTTTATCGGCAACGCCTTTTTATAGATATATTATACCGATAAATATATAAAATGTCAATGCAAATATAATACTGTGTAGTTACTGCCGTCGCCTATGAATTGTTGGAGGGCGGCTTGGTTGTTTGCTGTTGAGGCGAAGGTGGGATCCATTAGAATCCAGTTTTCGCCGTCGAAGAAAACTGCTTGATCCACCCAGCCTGTTTCCTCGGAAAATACACTTATCCATGCGTGCCTGACCTCGCCTGCGTATCCGATTACAAGCTTTGTCGGAATGCCCTGGCTTCGAAGCATAGCGGTCATCAAAGCTGCGTAATCAAAGCAAATACCTTTGCGTCTCGCAAGTACATTATCCAAATCGGGAAGATACCCTTTATGATGCCCTGCAACGACCTCGTTGGCAAAATCCACATCGTAGGTGATATTATTAACAACAAAATTATATACAGCAGCAATTTTATCGGGGAATGTAGCATTTCCCGTCACAAGCTCTGCGGCTTTAGCGACAGCTGCACTGTTTTCGGTAAAGTTGACAAATTGATTCGGGCGCAGAAAGGGTGCAAACTCGTCATTTAATGTTACGTTAATTTTATGGTTGAGTGCAAGAGCGTATCGGTCGCCGTCGGTTTGCTCGACTACATTTATTTCATATGAGCCGTTGCCGTCAGAGAGCGGAAAGACATTAAAAGTGTTATTATTCCAAATTGTATATGTATATTGAACGGCACTCGGCCCGTCAATCAGAACACGCAGCTGCTTATCCGTATCTGCCAGCCATTTAATCATAATGTATCCATCGGCGGCATTTGAGTAATCAATGATTGCTTTGTCATTTTCTTCGACCGAAAGCCCCGGAGCCTCCGGGATAAGCACAATAGGCACTGCAGGTTCGTGAACTGCCTGAATTGAATTATCGGGTATATTTACAACTTCGGTGGCACCTTGGTCATTGTTATTATTGGTTTTGTTGTCATTACTGCCTGAACTGCCGTTCGGGTTTGTATTACCGGGGTTGTCCGAACCCGTTAAAGGGCATGCCGAAACAAGCATTGCTGTTAATGCGATAATAAATATAAGTAAAAATAATTTGATTAATTTCTTCATATCTTCTCTTATACCTTCGGTGAGTGGTGAGTTATGATAAATAATTATACCATTTATAGCTCCGAAAAAGGTCACAAAAGTGTAAACTATATCTTAACCATGCGTTCAAGGCTTTGTTTTGCTTTTGTAAAATCATCACCCGATACGGTGATTTCATATTTGCCGGTCTCTAGTGTGCTTAAAATATCTTTAAGGGTGGTTTTTTTCATGTCTTCACAGATGAAGTTTTTTGTCAGCGGATAGAAAATTTTGTCCGGTGCGAGGGCTGCAAGGTGTTCTGTTACTCCTGATTCTGTGCCTATGATGAACTCATCATTATCAGATTCAAGTGCAAAGCTTATAATTTCTGAGGTGCTGCCTATGAAGTCACAAAGCTCCAGAACTTCGGGTCTGCATTCGGGGTGAGTCAGAACCTTGGCATTCGGGTGTTTAAGCCTTGCGTTTTCAACATCATAAGGAACGATGTAATCGTGAACGGGACACCAGCCTTTGTGGAAGATAAATTCCTTATCTGTTACTTTAGACGAAATATATGCTCCAAGGTTCCTGTCGGGAATAAAGATTATTTGGCGTTCGGGAAGTGCCTTCACAATTCTCTCGGCAGACGAGGATGTACAGCAGATGTCACTGACAGCTTTTACTGCAGCCGATGAGTTAACATAGCAGACAACCGCGGCATCCGGATAGAAGTTTTTAAGTGCGGTAACATCCTGCGGTGTAATCATATCTGCCATCGGGCAACCTGCGTCCGGCTTTGGTATCAGTACCGTTTTTCCGGGGTTGAGAAGCTTTGCCGATTCTGCCATAAAATGCACACCGCAGATTATCAGCAGCTCCTGCTTTGCATCAAAGGCACGTTTCGCCATTTCAAATGAATCACAGACATGGTCCGCAACCTCCTGCACATCCATGGTTTGATAATAATGCGCAAGAATCAGCGCATTCTTTTCTTTTTTAAGATTAATTATTTTTTGTTGCAGTTCGTTCAATTTATTTCAATCCTTTCGCTGTTCGCTTGTCATGTGACATGTGACATGGGTACAGTTCCAATGCCTCGCTTGCGAGGCTACAGTCATATGCGAGATGCTGGGTTTTCTATGTTATTGTGCCGCCGCCCACTACTGTGTTGCCGTCATAAATTACGGCTGCCTGCCCTTTAGTGATTGCTCTTTGCGGCTTATCAAACTCGATTCTCAATGAATCGTCACCGGTTTGTTCGACTGTGGCAGGATGTCCGGGGTCAGAGTAACGTATTTTGACCTGAGCCTTAAAGGGTGCGTTAATTTTATCGGAAGTAATCAGGTTAATATCACCTGCGGTAAGTGATTTTGAATATAACATATCTTCCTTTCCGATGACAACTGTATTGTCCCCGGGGCGAAGTTCGATTACATAAGGGGGATGCGGCATTGAAAGTCCGAGACCTCTGCGCTGTCCGATTGTATATGAGGATATCCCTTTGCTTTGACCTAAATCATTGCCGTTTATATCGACAAATCTACCGGTTTTTGGCAATTCACCTGTATAATCATTTATAAATTTGTTATAGTCGCCATCGGGGATAAAACATATATCCTGGCTCTCGCTTTTGCCGGCATTTATTATACCCGACCCGGCTGCAATTTCACGCACCTGTGCTTTTGTGAGGCAACCGAGCGGAAACTTTGAAAAAGCGAGTTGCTTTTGTGTTAATGAATACAAAACATAGCTCTGGTCTTTAGTTAAGTCCGAGCCTTTTTTCAGCAGGTAACGTCCGTTTGCATCAACTTCCGTTTGAACATAATGACCCGTTACAATTGCGTTCATTCCAAGCTCTGAGGCTTTTTCCGCGAAAAGACCGAACTTAAGATACCTGTTACAGGTTACACAGGGATTCGGTGTGCAGCCGCTTCGGTAATCAGCTATAAACGGGTTGATGACAAGCTCCGCAAACTGCTTCGTCAAATCAAACTCATAAAACTCTATCCCCAGCGCATCGGCAACAGCCCCGGCCTCTGCAACGGTTTTATCACCGCCATCAAACACCTTCATTGTCGCACCGCTGCAATCATAACCCGCCTGCCGCATAAGCAAAGCAGCAACAGTACTGTCAACACCCCCACTCATAGCAATAAGCACAGGGAGCACAGGGGGACGGTTCTCTTGTGCAGTTTCAGGGAGGGTTATTTTTACAGGGTTTAAGTTATCGTTCATTGTAAGTCACCGTGTTTTTTGCAGGGATTTGGAAGCTGCTTTTAATATTTTCACAAAATAATCTGCTTCTTCTTTCGTACTATATCGTGAAAAACTAACCCGTAAAGCTCCGTCGATAATATTATTGCTGAGCTTCATTGCTTCGAGAGTGCGGCTTCGGGCTCCTTTTTTACATGCTGCACTTCTTGAAACGCAGATGCCTTCACCGTCGAGATAGTTCATCAAAACCTCGCTTTTATACCCGGGGAGTGAAATCGGGAGAATAAAAGGAGAATAATGGGTCTTAAATAAAGTCTGCTCTTTGCTTTCCGGGGTAATATTTTCTGAAGATTCATTTGCTAAAAGAATAATTGCTTCCGGGATTTCTTTTTCAAGCAGGTTAATTGTATATTTATGTAAATCCTCAATATATGCAAAAGTACTATCAAACTCCGACACTCCGAGCTTTACAGCCTCACCGAATCCGACGATGGCGGGAAATGCTTCAGTGCCGCCTCTATTGCCTTTTTCGTGATTTCCGCCTAAAATGAGAGGTGTAAGTTTTATACTATTACCGATAAAGAGTGCGCCTGCTCCTTTCGGACCGTGCAGCTTGTGAGAGCTAAGCGTTATGAGGTCGGCACCAAGAGAATTGACTGTAAACGGGATTTTACAAAGTGCCTGGATTGCATCGGTATGCAGAATTGTTTTCAAACCTTTTTGCTTTATTGTATTTGAATATTCATTGACCGGATTGATTGCGCCGGTTTCATTATTTACAAGCATTACAGATGCAAAAACCGTATCATCCCTCAAGGCATCGGTGAATGCCTTTACAGGTACACTGCCGGAGGGACCGGGTGAAAGATATGTTACTTCCCAGCCTTGACTTTCAAGTTTTTTTATCGGGTCAAGCACAGCCGAATGTTCAATGGCAGATGTGATTATATGCCTGCCTTTTCTATCAAGCTTTGAAGCGGCACCTTGAATAGCCCAGTTGTTGGCTTCGGTCCCGCCTGATGTAAAATATATGTTTTCCGGTTTTGTTTTAATTGAGTCCGAAAGATTTTTGCGTGCGGTCTCAAGATAATTCTTTGCACTACGACCGAATGCATGCATTGAAGAAGGATTACCGTAGTTTTCCCTCATGACACTTTGCATAATTTCAATGGCTTCATCACGCACTCTTGTTGATGCGGCATTGTCAAAATAAACGTTCATATGTTTATGATAATATATGATATTATTTAAAACATCAAGGCAAAACTTGACGGGAGAACCGTCCGTCTGTCAAGTTTGAATGTCACGGGGACGGTTCTACTGACAGGTTCGATAACCGGGGGAGTAAAATGAGATTTTGTATCACCACACTCGGGTGCAAGGTTAATCAATATGAATCGCAAGCAATGGAGCGGGTTTTAAGTGAGCGGGGGCATGAGTCCGGCTCTCTCGGAGCGGGCTTGGATGTCTGCATTCTAAATACCTGCGCAGTAACCGCCGAAAGCGAAAGAAAATCCCGTCAGCTTATAAGGCGTATGAAAAAGTTGGAGCCGGATGCACTAATTGCTGTTCTTGGCTGTTATTCCGAGCTGGAACCTGATTTTGTTACTGAACTTGGTGCTGATTTAGTAAACGGCACTTCCGACAGGCTTGGGTTTATTGAAATGGTTGAAGAGGGTGGAAACAGGGGGACAGGTACACTGCTTCCTATTTACGGTGATAGGAAGCAGTGTACCTGTCCCCCTGTTTCGTGTACCTGTCCCCCTGTTTCCACCCCCGCATTCGAGGAACTCCCGCCCGGCAGTACATCCAACCGTACGAGAGCATTACTTAAAATACAAGACGGGTGTGACAATTTCTGCACATACTGTATAGTGCCGTATATCCGCAGGCGTTCACGGTCCTTACCGCTCGAGCGTATTGCAGAGTATGCAAAGCAGTTAAATGAGCAGGGGTATAAGGAAATTGTTGTTACGGGGATTGAAATATCTTCGTATGGAAGGGATTTATTAAAATATAATGAGACAGTAGAACCGTCCCCGTGTCACGTGTCGGTTGCCGGAATTCCCTCGATACAAAAAGCAGAAGAACTGCCTCCTTGCGTAATAGAAGCACTACATACAATCGCAAACGCAGCGCCCGATGCAAGACTAAGGCTTGGGTCACTTGACCCTTCGGTTTTGACAGACGGGTTTTGCAAAGAGTTATCGAAAATACCCAATCTTTGCAAGCACATTCATCTTTCGCTTCAAAGCGGATGTGATGAGACGCTAAAACGAATGGGGCGCAAATATACAACAAAGGATGTTCTTAAATCCATAACATCAATCAGAAAGCATTTTAACAATAAAAACGAAGACAACAAAAACGAAGACATTCAAAACGAGGACTGCGGAATCACGGCAGACCTGATAACGGGATTTCCCGGTGAAACGGAAGACGAGTTTAATCAAACGCTGGAATTTATTCAAAAAGCAGCATTTTCCGACATGCATATCTTTCCCTATTCGGTCAGACCCGGAACAAAAGCCGCAAAAATGCCCGGGCATATAAGTAAAGACATAAAAAAAGAACGTGCAAAAAAAGCCGCTCAAGTTGCAAATGAAATGGCGAGCAAATTTAGAAAATCCCAAATAGGAAAGACCGCAGAAGTTTTAACCGAACAGGAAAAAAACGGCTTTTCAACAGGTCATTCAAGCAATTACCTTGAAATATCCATTAAAGGAAAATTCGAAAGAAACACCATCAAAAACACAAAAATTACCGGTACAAAAAATGACATTTTAACGGGAGAAATAACGGGAGAAATTGTTTGACACAAAAAAACGTTTACTATATACTTTGTTTAATTAATAAAGAGTAATTTATTTATCAAAAATGGAGGGTGATTTATGAGCGCAGAGAGAATTTTTAACTTTTCAGCCGGCCCGTCAATGTTGCCGTTACCGGTGCTTGAAGAAGCAGCTGCAGAAATGACAAACTACAAGGGTACCGGAATGTCGGTAATGGAAATGAGCCACAGGGGAAAAGCCTACATTGCAATTTTCGATGAAACCAAAGCAGCCTTGAAAAAAGCAATGAATATTCCCGATACACATGAAATTCTGTTTATGGGCGGCGGTGCAACAATGCAGTTTTCGGCAATTCCCATGAACCTTATCGGCAAAACAGGAAAAGCCGATTATGCCGTAACAGGCAACTTCTCGACAGTTGCAATGAAAGAAGCAAAAAAATACGGTGAAATCAACATAGCCTGCTCATCTGAAGATAAAAACCACACATATATACCACCGCAAAACGATATAAAAGTATCAAATGACGCATCCTATTTCCATTATTGTTCAAATAACACCATTTACGGCACAGAGTGGCAGTATGTTCCCGAAACAGGAAATATCCCGCTTGTCTGCGATATGTCCTCGAACATCCTTTCGGCTCCGCTCGATGTATCAAAATTCGGCATTATTTACGGCGGTGTCCAAAAGAACATGGCACCTGCAGGCGCAGCAGTAGTTATCATTAACAAAGACCTTGCAGGAAATGAGCTTCCGCTTACACCCAAGCTGCTCAGCTACAAGGTGATGATTGATTCCGATTCAATGCAGAACACACCTCCTACATATACAATTTACATGCTGGGTCTTGTTCTTAAATGGCTCGAAAAACAAGGCGGCGTTGCTGCAATGGCAAAGCTTAAAGCAGAGCGCTCAAAATTCATCTATGATGTACTTGACGACAGCAAAATGTTCATCGGCTGTGCGGAAAAGGATTCACGCTCCGATATGAATGTAACTTTTAGAACAGCAAGCGAAGAGCTTGACGATAAGTTTATTAAAGAAGCAAAAGCAGCCGGCTTTGATACACTCAAGGGACACCGTGCAGTCGGCGGAATGAGAGCGTCAATTTATAACGCAATGCCGATTGAAGGAACACAAAAGCTTGCGGCATTCATGCGTGATTTTGAAGTGAAAAACAAATAACTGCAGAAAGGGTTATATAACAATGTTCAAGGTTAAATTACTAAATAATATAAAATCTAAAATGCTTGAAACCTTCAGCGACGATAAATATGAGGTTGGTGTCGAAATGGAAAACCATGAGGCGCTCATGCTCCGCAGCGCAAAAATCCATGACATGGTATTCGGCAATGAGCTTCTTTGCATCGCCCGTGCAGGAGCGGGGGTAAATAATATTCCCGTTGACCGCTGTGCAGATGAGGGGATTGTCGTTTTCAACACACCCGGAGCAAATGCCGGAGCCGTTAAAGAGCTTGTTCTTTGTGCACTCTTTTTATCATCACGGGATATTATCGGCGGTGTCGAGTGGGTAAAAAGCGTTGTTTCGGAAGGTGACGAAATACCCGCACTCGTCGAAAAGCAAAAAGCAGCATATGTCGGGCCCGAGGTTCTAGGCAAAACACTTGGTGTAATAGGGCTTGGAGCAATAGGTGCAAAAATCGCAAATACCGCTCTGGGACTCGGAATGAAAGTATACGGCTTTGACCCTTATCTCTCGGTTGAAGGCGCATGGAATTTATCCTCCGACATCAAACGTGCCGACGACCTTGATTCGATTTATAAAGAATCCGACTTTATTTCCGTAAATGTTCCGTACATGGAGGCGACAAAACATTTTATCAATAAGGAAACAATTGCAAAAATGAAGCCGGGAGTGCGCATAATTAATGCTGCGCGCGCCGAGCTTGTAAACGATGACGATATGCTTGCAGCCCTCGATTCGGGGCATGTTGCATGTTATGTAACGGACTTCCCGAACGCAAAAACAGCGGGAGCAAAAGGCGTTATCGCAATCCCGCATCTCGGTGCATCTACACCCGAAAGTGAAGATAACTGCGTGAGCATGGCAGCCGACCAAATCATTGAATATCTCGAAAACGGCAACATTATAAACTCCGTCAACATTCCCGGAGCAGTTTTGCCAAGAATGGCCGGCGACCCCCGTATCTGCATTATCCACAAAAACGTCCCCGATATGATTGCAACTATCACAAGTTCGCTTTCAAAATTCGGCGTCAACATTGAAAACATGATAAACGCAGGCACAAAAGGCAAACCCGCAGCATATACAATTCTGGATGTCGACAAAATCGCAGACGGCATCGAAGATGCAATAAAAGGCATCGAAGGAGTAACAAAAGTCAGAATAATCAAATGATGGGTTTCATCATATACGGAGAATTTACATGACTCGCAGGATGATGCTTATAATTAATCCTCATTCGGGCCGGGGGCTTTCAAAAACGGCCCTCGGCACGATTGTTTCAAAGCTTTGTGATGCCGATTACAGTGTCACGGTTTATTTTTCGCATGATGAAACACCCGAGGAGCTTGTTTATACGCATGCGGAAAAGCATGATCTGGTTGTATGTGTCGGCGGGGACGGGACACTAAGCGGTGTTATCTCGGGTCTGCTGAGAGCCGGTACGGCAATTCCTCTCGGATACATTCCGGCAGGAACTGCAAACGATGTTGCACATACGCTTGCTTTGTCAAGAGACCCATCGATTGCTGCAAAAAAAATACTTGAAGGTAAGCCTGTTGCAATTGACATAGGCAGGTTTTATGAAAGATACTTTACATATATTGCCGCATTCGGAGCCTTTACGGGTGTTTCATATTCTACACCCCAAAGTGCAAAACGTGCGCTCGGTCCTCTTGCATATATATTCGGAGGGATAGCAGATGTTGCGACGATTAAACCAAGGCGTACAATCGTGGAATATGACGGCAAAACTATTGAAGGCGACTTCATTTTCGGCGGAGTTACAAATTCTACATCAATAGCGGGTTTTATTAAGCTGAACCCGGAGCGTGTCGACCTCTCCGACGGTGAGTTCGAGATTATTCTTGTTAAGCAGCCTGTTGTGCTTGCAGATTTTCTGGATATAATGTCAAGCGTCACCGTACATACATATGACGGCGATAATGTAAACATGCTGCATGCTTCAAATGTCAGGTTCATTTTCGAAGAAGAAGTACCCTGGACAGTCGATGGCGAGGACGGCGGCAAGCATAAAAAAGTAGAAATTATAAACTGCCATAAAGCGGTTAAGATAGTAACATGAGTTTAGGGGTCAGGGACCGGGGTAAAAAATGAACAGCAGACAGACATCAATGTATGAAAGCAATGAACCGATGGGGCCGCTTGCAAGTAAGCTTCGGCCCCGTGATTTAGATGAATTTGCTGGACAGACACACCTTCTCGGTGAGGGTAAGGTGCTTCGGCAAATGATAGACAAGGATATGGTTTCTTCGATGATTTTCTGGGGTCCGCCCGGTGTCGGAAAAACCACACTTGCCCGTATCATTGCGGGCAGAACCAAGGCTGAATTTGTCAATTTCAGTGCGGTTACAAGCGGGATTAAAGAAATACGGGACGTAATGAATCAGGCCGACCGCATGAGTGTCATGGGTGATAAAACGATTCTGTTCGTAGATGAGATTCACCGTTTTAACAAGGCTCAGCAGGATGCGTTTTTGCCTTTTGTTGAAAAAGGAAGCATTGTTCTGATAGGTGCAACGACCGAAAATCCGTCATTTGAAGTCAACTCCGCACTTTTGTCACGGTGCCGTGTATTTGTACTCAATGCACTAACGCAGGATGATTTGTTCGGGCTTATAAAACGTGCCGTGAAAGACCCCCGTGCATTTGACGGTGCAAAAATAAAAATAACCGATGAAATGCTGAACATTATCGCCGCATTCGCAAACGGCGATGCACGTGTCGCACTAAGCACGCTTGAAATGGTTGTACTGAATGGTAATGTTACTAAAACCGGAATAACCGTTACGATGGAAATGCTCGAGCAGTGCATCAGCAAAAAATCTCTCATATATGATAAAAACGGTGAGGAACATTTTAATATAATTTCCGCACTGCATAAATCTATGCGGAACAGTGATGTTGACGCTTCGATTTACTGGCTTGCAAGAATGCTTGAAGCAGGGGAAACACCGCTTTATGTCGCAAGGCGTATTGTTCGTTTTGCAAGCGAGGACATCGGCATGGCGGACAGCCGTGCATTGCAGATTGCCGTAACAGCCTATCAGGCATGCCATTTTATCGGAATGCCCGAATGCAGCGTCCACCTTACACATGCCGTAACATACATGGCACTTGCACCAAAGTCGAATGCCTTAGACCTTGCATACAGTGCCGCAGCGGTTGACGCACAGACCATGCTTGCCGAACCCGTTCCGATGCATATAAGAAACGCTCCTACAAAACTGATGAAAGAACTGGGTTATGGCAAGAACTATATATACGCTCACGATACGGAAGACAAGCTGAGCTCAATGCAATGCCTGCCCGATTCTTTACTTGACCGAAAATATTACAAACCAACCGACCAAGGCCAGGAAACCCGCGTAAAAGAACGCATGACCCAAATCGAACAATGGAAAAAGGAACATTCAAATGATTGATGATAAGATGAAAAATCTTATACATTTTGATTGAAATTTAAACAACCTGTCTTTCTAACGGATTATTTAATTTCATACCAAGTGCTGATGAGATTTTTGCCAAGGTTGCAATAGTGAAATTTTCCTCACCATTTTCCCAGCGGGAAACCATAACCTGCGAAACTCCAAGCATGCTTGCTAATTCCTTTTGCGTATACCCCCTGGCTTTGCGTTGTTTTTGGATAGAAGAAGCTATTTGAGCAATATATCCGGCTGTATCTATCTCCTCAGGAGTCAGATGCTCAGACAACCAGGTACTCTCTGTTGCGTTTAATAATTTTTCTTTTATGCTCATTTAACCCTCCAAATCAGCATAGATGTTCTTTGCGTGAATAATTGCTGATTGATAATCATTAGAGTTTTTTTCTTTAAATGAAGTTAAAAGAATAATACTCTCTTCATAAGAAAAAACAAAAATATACCGTTCATTAATTCTGCTGCGTGAATGACGAATAGCGTACAAACGAGGATTGCTTGTTCCCTTGAGGTGCTCAAACTGCTGAAGATTTAAAGCTTTCATACCTTCGCTGTCTAATACGGATAACCATGTATACAACCATTTCATATAACGGGTTTTATCACCTGTGCTTTTACCAAGCATTTTACCGACTTCACTTGGAAAGCATTCTGCCTGGTAGATTCTTTTAAAGCCCGAAAGTTTTTGAATTTCCAAAAGTATCACCTTACTCCCTGTATTATATAACCTATAGATTATAATTGCAATAGTTTTCTGCAATAACGTATGTTTGTTAAGCACCCTAACATACCTTGTAACTGCTTGCAAACAGGGTGATGATTAATAAATTCACATTTAGAAGCTATTAAATGAAGAAAACTAAAAGTAAAATCCGCATTTTCTACATTTGTTTCTACATAAAAAGAGCAGATTAAAGAAAGTTCGCATTTTAATATTTTTGGCATAATGACTAAATGGATTTGTTTATTTTGAAAAAAGGCATATGCTTTTATGAAAAGTATCTATATCTATAAATTATGATATAATATAATTTATTATGATTGAAGATAAAAAAGAAAAAAATTTTGTTCCTTTGAAGAAACAGTCAAAACTGCAGCAAAAGAAATTTCATGACTCGAAAAGAGGCACATGGGGCGAAATAAACCCCATCACAAGAAAACCCCCAAACCCCAAAGCCTACAACCGCCGAAAAACCGGCAGATGATAAACAATGGGACAAGTATTATTTGTTCAGGGTGATTCAGGGGTTGTTAAATTAATTTCCTTTCGCTCAGAAGAAACGTCGTGTTTCAACAGAGCGCCCCTCGGCGTCTTATGGCTCGCTTGCGAGACATTGACTTGAGTGTGCGAAAATCAATTTAACAACCCCTGAACCACCCTCAAAAACAAATAAACTACTTGTCCCTAGTCTTTTATATCGCAAAATTCCCATTTTCGAATATTGTGACTTTTTCGCCGGAGGGGGTTGTGCCGGTGATTGACATGTCGGAGGAGCCGAACATGAAATCGTGGTGGTTGTCGCTGATGTTTATGCCGGCAGCTTTTCTTTGTTCCTCGGACATGCTTCCGCCGTTTTCGATGCTGTCGGGGTATGCGCTGCCGAGAGCGAGGTGGCAGCTTGCATTTTCGTCATACAGTGTATTGTAGAAAAGAGTACCCATGTTGGAGATTGGTGAATCATGCTCTACCAGAGCGATTTCGCCAAGATAGTCCATGCCCGGGATGTCGTTAATCATGTTTTTAAGATGCTCCTTGCCTGTTTTTGCATCATATGATACGACCTTGCCGTCTTTAAATGTAATTGAAAAACCGTCAATTAGATTGCCGTTATATACATTCGGCATTGTGCCGACGACAGTTCCGTTTACGCTGTCCGCCTGTGGTGCGGTGAATAGTTCCTCTGTCGGAATATTCGGTAAGAATAAATGCCCGTCCTTTGCTTTGTCTCCGCCGCCGAGCCACAGATGTGTTTTCGGAAGCTCCATTTGCAAATCCGTTCCTGCACTGTTCTTCAGATGGATTGATTTAAATTTATAGCTGTTTAATACATCGACACGCTTTTTTAGCGACTCTATATGGGTTTGCCATTTTTTTACCGCTTTCCCGTCGCCAACTCTTGCAGCGGTGAAGATGTGCTCCCATAATTTTGAAATAGCGTCATCGGTATTTGCCGCATCGGGGAATACTTTATTTGCCCAGGAAGCTGACGGTATAGATGCAATACACCATCGTATTTGGCTTGACATCAGTTTTTGATAATAATCCTTAAGTGATTTGGATGATGCAATATTAAAACGGCTCAGCTTGTCCGGGTCAACGCCTTTGAATATCTCGGGGTCGGAGGCGACAATGTTCAAAAACGCTGCACCTTCTTCGGCAAGCGTATCATACATTACCTTGCTCCAAGGCGGAAAAACATCAAAAACGCTGTTATCTGCATTTAAGAATCTTGTTCTGCTGCTGATTTCATCAGTCCAGTTTAAATGCACATTGGAAGCTCCCGCCTTAAAGGCTGCTTCCATTGCTTTGCGTGCAAAAAAAGCAAGATCAACACTGCACCCGATAAAAAGCTGCTGCCCCTTTTGAATATTAACACCCTGCCTCACAATAAGCTCAACATACTCATCAAGCTTAGCCTCATTATATAATTGTTTACTCATGTTTTCCCTCTTTCTGTTTTTATTGAGAACAGATTATCAGAAACAAGCGAATATGACAAGAGGCAGGGCAGTGTCTTACTGTTTTATTCAGGGTGCTTCATGGTTTATCAAAGTAGTGTTTAGTTGTAATTTATTTTTGAGGGTGGTTTAGGGTATATAAAATTAGTTTTCGCACACCGAAGCATGGACGCTGAGGGGCGCTCAGTATAAACAGGACGTTTCTTCTGAGCGAAAGGAAATTAATTTTATATACCCTAAATCACCCTGAATAAATTAATAAAATACTACCCTTTCTCTTTTAATCCAATATACATTTATTTTAATGATAATTTAATGTAAGATATACCTTGACAGGCGAGGTATGTTGTGATAATATATACCTGCTAGCAACAAAAACGTACAAACCGCAACGCACAACGCAACGCAACACGCAACACGCAACACACAACACACAACACACAACACACAACACGCATAAAACAAAAACTAACAGAAAGGAAAGATAATGATATGTCAATTGCTTCTGACCTTATACGGGGTCATACGGATACTATAATTCTTGCGCGGCTCATTGACAGCGACAATTACGGGTATGAAATCAACAAGTCCATACAGCAGCGGACTGACGGAAGATACGAATTAAAGGAAGCGACTCTTTATACCGCATTTCGCCGCCTTGAGCAGGCAGGCTGCATATCATCATACTGGGGTGACGAGCAAACGGGAGCAAGGCGCCGCTACTATAAAATCACGGATACGGGGCGAAGCACCTACAGCACACTTCTGACTGACTGGAAAGCAGCCAAGGAAATGATTGATAAATTAATCGAAACGGAGGATAGATAATAATGGAAGATAATATTCGCAGGTATGTTGATGACCTCTTTTCCGAAGCAACACCTACAAGAAAGGCCGTTGAGCTGAAAGAGGAAATGATACAGAATCTTAACGATAAATACCGCGACCTTGTTTCCGGCGGGAAAACTAACGAAGCAGCATATAACATTACAATAGCAGGCATCGGTGATATAAGCTCACTGCTTGCAGAACTGGAGAAAGATATGGAAAACAACAGACAAACAAGACAGGACACGGACGCATCGCGTCAAAAGTCGGCAATGCTGACAGCACTTGCTGTAATGATGTACATTCTTTGCGTACTTCCGCTGATAGTGCTCAATTTTATAGGGTTCTCATTCGCATCACAAATAGGAGTACCGCTTATGTTCATAATGATAGCAGGGGCAACGGGACTGCTTGTTTACAACAGCATGACAAAATCGAACTCGGCAAATAACTCCGACACAATGGTTGAGGAGTTTCGCGAGTGGCAATCCGACGACAGAGACCGCAAAGCCCTGCGTAAGGCAGTATCATCTGCACTTTGGTCAATAATCCTCGCACTGTACTTTATTATCAGCTTTACTACATTTGCGTGGCATATTACCTGGATAATATTTATTATCGGTGCGGTTATCGAGTCACTTATAAATGTTCTGTTTACAGTGAAAAAAAGGAGATGATAATATGACCGGAACAAGAATAGTAACAATAATATGCTGGATAGTATCGGCATTGGTATTAACAGGCCTTTTAATATGGCTTCTGACAAGCGTAATCTTCGGCGGATGGGGATTCTTTAGTGACATCAACATATTCGGCATAAATATAGGCGGGGGAATTGAAAATCTCTCAGGGTCCTTTGAAGCAAGAGGTGTCAGGACAGAAAGCACCGCAGGTGTACATTCAATAAATGTCAACTGGGTAGCCGGAGAGGTTACTGTGACACCGTATGACGGCAATGAAATTAAAATTACAGAGTATGCACAGCGTGAGCTTCGAAGCAATGAACAAATGAGCATCAGTACAGCGAGCGGAACCTTACGGATTGATTTTCGCGAGCGGGGCAGATTCAGAGGGAGTGTACCAAGAAAGCATCTTGAAGTTCTGGTACCGCATGAGCTCAGCAGCGGCCTGACCAATCTTATTGTAAACTCTACATCGGGCAGCATTGATATATCGGGCTTCGATACAACAAACCTTGAAGCAAGCTCGGTATCCGGAGCAGTAACACTTTCAAACATTGTATCGGGCGACATCGAAGCGAGCACAACCTCGGGTAGAATAAACAGTTCAACCATCAGAGCAGGCAGATTTAATGCCAACACAGTTTCCGGTTCAATAAACATTACCGAAGCAAATGTGCCGAATTTGAACATAAGCACAATATCCGGAGCGATGACGGTAAGCGGTGAGCTTGACAGAGTTGACTCAAGCACAATATCCGGCAGTGTCGACATCAGCAGCAGCACGGTTCCCGGGCGGATCGATTCAAGCTCAATTTCGGGCAGCGTAAGTGTCTACATCCCAAACACCGGAGAAATAACGGTCAGCCACTCTGCAGTATCGGGAAGATTCTCAAGTGATATCCCGGTAATAATGCAAAGCAACGCATCATACAGCTTTTCGTCGGTCAGCGGGAGTACGAACATTTACGTAATTAGCTAAAAGTAAAAAGAAAACCAAATACCAATATTCTCAGTAAACCGCCTTTAAATAGCTTGTATAAAGGCGGTTCTGTGTTATAATGGCTACTAAATATGTAATTTTTGGCAGGGGGATGTTATGGCGTTTAATTTATCGATGTTCTTTCTGTCGATAATACTGTTCTTTTTTATGGTCTATATTGTATGCGGTATATGGTTCAGGCATAAGCATACCGCTACATTAAAACTATTCTTTACATTCGGCCTGATGCTGTCATGTTGGACACTGTTTAACGGCATCGGTGTATTGCTGAGCCAGGAACTTTTTGAAGCAATCTATCCGTTTTACTTCACTATTGCATGTTTTTTACCATCCATATTCTTGTGGTATATAATGTATTTTACTAATCTTAAAATTGTAAAAAAACGATGGGTTAAGTATGTAATTGCAATCTTTCCGGTGGCCGATTTTATTCTTTTATGGACAAACCCGATACATGGAAGGCTGATAACGGGATATGAGGGAATGCATCCGCAAGGCGGGGATTTGTTTGCACTTCATGCAATTTTAGGATATACGCCGCTTTTAATCGGAATTATTCTGATGATAAGGTATTTTATTGTAAAAATAAAAACTACACCTGCTCTCATTTATGTCGGAAGCGGTGTACTGCTGATGGTCGCATCAAACATACTGTTTACTTTCGGAATATTCGATTTGAATTTTGATTTTACACCGCTGACCTTTATTGTTATGTTCAGCGGATTTGCCTTGTATTCATATCAGCTCAGGGTATTTGAACTCAAGGACAGCAATGAGCTCGCCGCGTCAAAGCTTGAAATTGAACGGCAGCAAAGAGAGATTGAAACACTTGCAAGGCAAAAGGCAGAAGCAGAAAGTCAGGCGAAATCAGCGTTTCTGGCAACAATGAGCCATGAAATCCGCACTCCGTTAAATGCGGTAATAGGGCTTTCGGACCTGATGCTTGATACGGACGACCTCGGCGAAGAAAATTTCTACAGGCTTGAGCAGATTAACAGTGCCGGAGCAACACTGCTCAGTACGGTTAATGATATTCTCGATATTTCCAAAATCGAATCGGGTAAATTTGAACTTGTCGGCTCAAGATACGATACTCCGAGCTTAATCAATGACTCTGTCACTCAAAGCATTCTTCACAGAAAAGATAAGCCTATTGACTTTGTCATGAATATCAGCGAGAGCCTTCCTGCTTTTGTATACGGTGATGAGCTCAGAACAAGGCAGATTCTCAATAATTTCCTTTCCAATGCCTTCAAATATACACTTGAGGGTGTTGTCGAGCTGACCGTCAACAGTGTCAGGGAGCAGGATGATATAATTCTTAATTTCATTATCCGTGATACGGGAATCGGTATTCGCAAGGATAAAATCAACAGCTTATTTGATGATTATACACAGATGGATATGGCTGCGAACAGAAAAATCATGGGAACAGGGCTTGGAATGCATATCGCAAAAAAGCTGGTTGACATGATGGGCGGTGATATTTCCGTTGAAAGTGAAATCACCAAGGGAAGCACATTTACGGTTCGAATCATTCAAAAGTACATTTCGGACGAGGTGATCGGTCCTGTGGTTGCCGAGAGCTTAAAGGGATTTAACTATTCAATCAGGAAAAACCGCAGACATAAAATAAAAGAACGCATAAGCCTGCCCTATGCACGTGTTTTGGTTGTTGATGATGTCGCAACAAATCTTGACGTTGCCAAAGGCCTGCTTAAACCTTATAATATAAAAGTGGACTGTGTCGGCAGCGGCAGGGAAGCCGTAAAAACGGTTATTGCCGAAAAAGTCAGGTATAACGCAATTTTTATGGACCACATGATGCCCGTTATGGACGGAATAGAAGCAGCCTCACAGATTAGAAGACTCGACAGCGACTATGCAAAAACCGTTCCTATTATTGCACTGACTGCAAATGCCATTGTCGGAAATGAAGAATTGTTTTTGAAAAACGGTTTTCAGGATTTCATTTCAAAGCCGATAGAAATAACAAGGCTCGATGTTATAATCAATAAATGGATAAGAGATGAGGAACAAGAAAAAAAATATGGCATAGTAAGACCGTCGGGCAGTAACGAAATACCTGCAAGCTCCCTCAAAAACTGGCGTGCGCTAAATAATGGGATACAGGGAATCGATATTCAAAGAGGGTTGCAGCGGTTTGACGGTGATAAGAATGCTTTCATACAGATTTTACGTTCATTTGCAAAAAATACTCCGCTTCAAATTTCTTCTGCTGCTGATTTAAATGAAAAGAACATAACCGATTATGAAACAATAGTCCATGGAATCAAAGGGTCAAGCCGCAGTGTTCTTGCCGATGAAATCGGAGATATTGCCGAATCGCTTGAGCATGCGGCAATCAATAGAGACTATGACTTTATTAATGAAAATAATATTAAACTGGAAACTAAAATTTCCTCGCTTGTGAAAAATATTAATGTAATGCTGGATAATTATGATTCGGATAATAAAAAGCAGCAAAAGGACAAGCCCGATACGGCATTACTTATTAAACTGCGGCATGCATGTGAAAAATACGAAATGAATGCCGTTGATACGACACTTGATGAGCTTGAGATATATGAGTATGATTCTGACGGCGGGCTTGTAGAATGGCTGCGCGACAATGCAGAGCAAATGAATTTTGAAGAAATAATTGAAAGACTGTCAAGTTTACCGGAGCTGTCCGGTAACTCACCGTAGTAATTGCAGAGTTTCCAGAGTGTATACATAATTTACCGTCATTTTATTTAAGGGGATGTAATTAAATGGAAAGCAATAACAACCAAAATACGCTGCTTTACCAGCTTGAATGCCTGCTCAAGGCAAGTCAGGCAGGGGATTACGATATTTCTCTTAATGCGGACGATTTATCACCCGGGGATGCAAAAACCATTGAAACCATAAATACCGCTCTTGATAACTACAGAAAATCGCTTGAAGAAACAAAATCCGCAAGTGATGCAAAAAGTGAATTTCTTGCGAATATGAGCCATGAAATGCGGACACCTCTTAATGCGATTCTCGGCTTGACCGGGCTCTGCCTTGAGGTTAACACCCCGGATGATGAGTTGAAAAATAACCTTGAAAATGTCTATAAAGCAGGAGCAACTCTGCTTGAAATGGTAAATGATATTCTGGATATCGCACAAATCGAGGATTTGGATTCATATAAATCCTTTGATGCAAGAAACAGCGAGTATGTAAAACCGCAGCGCATAAGTCTCCCGTATGCAAGAGTGCTTGTTGTCGATGATAACCTGACAAATCTGGATGTCGCAAGAGGTCTGCTCAAGCCGTATAAAATGAAGATAGACTGTGTTGACAGCGGAGAAAAAGCAATTGATGCAATGCGGTTCGGGCTTAATAAATATGATGCGATTTTTATGGATCAAATGATGCCGGGGATGGACGGTATCGAGGCTGCGGAAAAAATCAGAGCGCTTGGCTCGGATTATTCCAAAAACATCCCGGTAATAGCTCTCACAGCCAACGCTGTTGCAGGAAATGAAAAAATGTTCCTCGACCGGGGTTTTCAGGCTTTTATAACCAAACCGATTGATATAAAAAAGCTTGACGATGCAATAATGAAATGGATCAGAAATATCGATAAAGAGGCTTTTTATAACGGAATGGGTGGCTCGGAAATAAAAAATCCGGAGTTTCTCACACCCTTGCTCGGAAAAGTCATCGGCGGGCTTAATACTGTCAAAGGCGTTAAACAGTTCGGCGGTGATGTCGAATCATATCTGAAGGTGCTGCGCTCATTCGCAGTTAATACCCGTACCGTTCTTGCCTCACTCGGCAGCTTCAAAGAGGATATGGTCCGTGACTATGAAATAACGGTTCACGGGGTTAAGGGCTCCAGCTCAAGCATATGTGCCGATGATATATCCGCATTGGCAAAAACACTGGAAATAGCGGCTAAGGAAAATGACATTAAGTTCATTAAAGACAATAATCAGTTTCTTGTTAAAACCACAGAGAAATTAATAACGGAGCTTGACAGCTTATTTAGTGAAATAGATTCAAAAAACCCGAAGCCGGAGATGGACAGACCGGATGATGCTTTACTTTTAAGGCTCAAAAATGCCTGTGTTGCTTACGATATGGATGGGGTTGATACTGTCATGGATGAGATAGCGAAATATAATTACCGTGCCGACGACGGGCTTGTTTCCTGGCTCTCGGTTAATATTGAACAGATGAATTTCTCGGAGATTGTTGAAAGACTTTCATTGGGTTAAGGTATTGTGTTAAGGCACAAACCACAAATGATTTAAGTAAATCCGGACTAACACAATGTGAGGAGAGTTTTACATGAGCAGCAACCGTAAAAAAATTATGATGGTCGATGATGACCCTGTAATTCTTAAAATAGGCAGGCATTTTCTCATGGATACATATGAGGTTTATCCTCTTCCGTCTGCCGCAAAACTGTTCGAGACACTCGAAAAGGTTATACCCGATCTCATTTTGCTTGATATAGTTATGCCCGAGGTTGACGGTGTAGAGGCACTTAAACGGTTAAAGGCTGACTCCCGTTTTGCATCGATTCCCGTAATATTCGTAACCTCTGTCGGTGATGATAAAAGTGTTTTTGAGCACTTGAAGCTCGGCGCTTATTCCAATTTGACAAAACCGTTTTCTGCAGAGGAGCTTACAGAACGTGTTGAAAATTGCTTAAATGATTATTTTCCGGATAAAGCAAAACCTGTGCGCTCCGAACCGGTTGCAGCTGACGAAAATGAAGACGATTCGGACGGGAAAAAAGTGATTCTTGCAATTGATGATTCTCCCGAACTTCTCCGTATGCTTTATTTACTGCTTCGTAATGATTATAAAGTGCATACGCTTTTGGAGCCCGAAAAGCTTGAATCCCTGCTTGAAACTATAAAACCGGATTTATTCATGCTCGATTATCACATGCCCGAGCTGACCGGACTTGACCTTATACCCGTGATTCGGTCATTTGAAAAACACAAAGAAACTCCGATAATTTTTCTTACTATCGAAAAATCAGAGGAAATTTTACAAGAAGCGGCACGCCTCGGGGTAAAGGATTATATTAACAAACCTATTAAAGCAGATATGCTGCGGGAGAAAGTTGGTAAGCATATATAAATAAGTGAGTAAGCGATGCAGCCGCGTGAGATGAGTCCCAAGCGGGACATGGCGAAAGCCCTCTTACGAGGAAAGTCCGGGCTCCACAGGGCGAGGATAACGGGTAACGCCCGCCGAAGGCGACTTCAGGACAAGTGCAACAGAGATATACCGCCGTTTGCTGTTTCAGCAGGCGGTAAGGGTGGAAAGGTGAGGTAAGAGCTCACCCGGAAAACGGAGACGTATTTCCGCTGTAAACTCTATCCGGAGCAACACCGCGGGATGTATCTTATGATACAGGGGAGCATATGGTTTGCCCGACCGTTCCCCGGAGGTGGCTTGAGCTCACCGGCAACGGTGAGCCTAGATAGATGGCTGCAAGGTCTCAACATGATTTGCTTCGCAAAGGAATATTAAGACCCTTACAGAACCCGGCTTACAAGCTTACTCACTTAGTTATAAAAAACAAGGGATGTGCTCCCTTGTTTTGCTGTTTATAATATGTTTTCGCATATGTTTTTCACTTCATTCTCATCATCCTTGTTTATTTCGAATCCTGCGCGTTTTCGGTCGAGGTATGAGATAAGTTTTGCGTGTCTTTCTTTTGTAAGCTTCCAGTAAAAGGCAAATATTGTTGAAGGTATCAGGAATATAACGGATACGATGCCTAAAATCGCATTAATCGTAAACAGGACAACCGGTGTCTGCGGCTGAGTAACGAGTTTGGTAATACCGTCTTCGATGACTTCGATCGGTGTGATAAAACCGGCAATACCGAGCAGTGATAATGCAAACCAGTTTGCGATTGCAGCACAGCACTTACGGATAAACTGCTGGATACCGTAGAAATTACCTTCAGCTCTGTAGCCGAGGTGATATTCTCCCACCTCTGTAACATCCCCGAATAGCGAATTATAACCGACAAGTGAAAACGCCATAAAACCGCCAAGGCAGCAAGCAAGAATATAAATATGATATCCGGGGCTTTGCGGGGTGAGTAAAAAACTGGCCGCTGCACATACCGCCCAGCCGATGTTTCCGAGAATTATTGAACGGATCTTGCTTGTCCTTTTGGCAAACCATGCAGCAAGCGGAATACAGGCTATCTGTGTTCCAAGCAATGAACCAAGGACAAAGCTTATTTCAAGCGGACGCTCAAGGCTGTAGGTCATATAATATGCAAAAATCATTGCAATTACATCCATTGCAATAATTATTCCGAGATAAATGTACATATACCTTCTGAAAAGACGCATTTTAACAGGAGCGAACATTTCACGAAATGAACTTTTTCTCTGCTCTGAAAATTGTTTTCGTTCTTTAACTTTAAGAAATACCAAAATGAGCGGCAGTGTGAAGAACAAGCCGAAAATTACACTCATGACAATATATCCGGTGCGGACCTCCTGATATGCACCGACGATAATCATCGGCAGGACAGCGCACAGAAGTGATGACCCGAGAGATACAATCATCCGTACATTTGTCAGAGATGTACGTTCATTGTAATCGGTCGAAAGCTCCGCTGCCATTGCAAGAAACGGCACCTGTACAATGGTTGTGACTGTATTCATCAGTACAAATGCAAATATATAGAAGACGATTTTTGATATCTCGGTACCGCTTGCAAGCGGGAACCACATCATTACAAATGCAAGAAATACCAATGGCGCACCCAGAATGATATAAGGTCTGCGGCGCCCGAATTTTGTTCTTGTATTATCCGATATAACACCCATTGCAGGGTCGGTAAGTGCGTCCATGAAGTTTCCGATAAGGAAGACAGTACCTGCCCAGTATGGGCTGATGCCGACCACATCGGTCAGAAATATACCGTAGAAAAAATTTACGATATTAAAAAACCCGCCCGAAAAAATATCGCCGAGAGAAAAATACCATTTTGTTGACGTTTTTATTTTTTCGTCGGTACGGTAATGTTCATTTAATGTATTTGAATTATCTATTACAGTTCAGTCCCTTCAGCGTTAAAAGCCCGTTCAATGTAAAACCCGATTCTGTGTTTACTTTGATAATTATTCATAGTTTATTAATAATTATCCATGTGCATTCTATGTCATTGCTTATATTATGTCAAACTTAATTTCATCGACGCTGCAGACCTCAAAGTAACCAAGCTTGCGATAGACTCCCTGTGAAACGGGATTTGCCGCATCGGCATAAAGGCAGCAAAAGCTTTTCCCGCTGCCGAGGATTGCTTTGGAAAGCTCGGCTACAACCGATGTTGCATAACCCTTGCCTCGATGCTCGGGTGGTGTATAGACCCAACTTATTGCTGCGGCGTTTGGTGTATTACGTCCCCAGACTGCCTGAGCGACAGGCAAGCCATCTTCCCATATATAATGAATGTTTCTGCCGAGTCTTGTTTTTATGCGTTCTTCATACTCTGAGACAGGGAATACGGGGATACGGCAGTCGATTGAAAAAGCCCTTTCCCACTCGGGTGTATACGACAGGTCATCCTCTTTGAGAACCCTGCAAAATCCCGGGGCCTTTTCATATTCGGAAAGCCTTTCAAGCTTCATTATCGTCATTGTCATATGAAGCTTGCTTTTTTGATTATCTCCGCAATAAACCCGTGCAAAAACTCCCGCAAGCTCCCCGGTTGATGTAATCCCGGGTATTTTGATATCCAGCTCCCTCAGTTTTTCTGCAAAAAACACAACAGAGCCGTCGGTGAGCTCTCCCATAGGTTTGCAAAGAAGAAGGTTAAACGGTTTTGTGCATATTGAAATAAGCAGCATTTCATCACCGCTGCCTGTTACGGTTGCCATAAACCAGTCTGCACAGTTAATTCTGCTGCAATCTGTTAAAAGACTTATAATAAGATTGTTTTCAACTTCATTTTTAAGCAAAACATCGAGAACGTCATTTTGAAATTCATTAACATCATTATATTTATTAAACTTCATTACTTTGTCATCACCTTATGTGCAGTTTTGTGTAGCTTTTATACAGCTTTTTGCAACTCTTTTGTAAACAGCCGATTACTGTATGCGTATATTGCAATAATACACTAACTGTTGTACAATACAAGAAGAATTATTTGAAGAAAGTATAAAGGAATTAGTATGACAGAGCGGGTAAAGGCTGTTGTCCTTGCGGCAGGAAAAGGGACAAGACTGCACAGTGATGAGACAGACGCACCAAAGGTTATGAGAGAAGCATGCGGAAAACCGCTTCTGTGGCACGTTCTCGGTGCACTTTCGTTTATTGATAAAAATGATATCATCCTTGTAGTCGGATATAAAAAAGAAAGCGTGACCGGTTATTTCAGCGAGTACCCGTATGCCGTACAAGCCGAGCAGCTTGGAACAGGTCATGCGGTTGCATCTGCAAAAGAAAATCTTACCGGGTTTACGGGAGCAGTGCTTATATGCTACGGTGATATGCCCGCAATAAAAAGCGAGGTATACAAGGAGCTGCTGCAGACTCATTTCGAGGAAAAAAACGATTGTACGATTTTAACGGGCGAATCCGATTTACCGATGTCATTCGGCAGAATTGTACGGGATGCGGATAACAGATTTCTTGAAGTTGTCGAAGAAAAAGACTGTACACCGGAGCAGCTAAAGATAACAGAGCTAAATACGGGAGTTTATGTATTTAACACACCAAAACTGCTTGAAACACTCGGAAAACTCAAAAACGACAACTCACAGGGTGAATACTATATTACGGACGTGCCGGGGCTGATGCGTGCAGACGGTGAAAAAACCGGGATAGTAAAACGTAATCTCGGTGATGATATTATCGGGGTAAACACACAAGAGCAGCTAAAAATGGTTGAAGAAATCCTAAATAAAAGGCAGGTGTGACATTATGGATTTTGACGAGTTGGATTATGATAAAATAACCGAGCTTCTCAATAAAAGAGATGAAGAGGAAAAAAGAGAGCGGGAAAGAAAGAAAAAGGACTGGAAAAGCATCACGGCATCGGTAATGTGCCTTATCGCTTTTTGTGTTATGGCTGCCGTATGGGTGGTTTTGGAAATGGCGGCTCCCGAAAGGGAAATGCGGTTCATAACGACGTTTTTTAATGTGCATTTCGGTGCCGAGTCCGTTATAAGGGCAACGTGGAACTACCCGCTTGTTTATACAGCTTATGTGCTGCAGCTTATTTCATTGGGCCTATGCATGATTTCGTCCACTTTGAATATCATGTATATCAAACCGAAATATAAAAATTACAAAATCTCTATTTTCATTATCAGCGGAATAACATTAATTGCATTTATCTTCTTTATTATCCAGTTTGCACCGGTATTGTTCTAAATAATATTCATCATTGATTTACCTGTTTTGATATACAAATTGAGAAAATTTCAAATTTATACGTTATATTTCTACATTTTTGTTACAATTAATACATCCGGTGAGCTTCTTTCACCGGATTATTTTTGTTGACAAAGCCTGCTATACATGTATAATTAACTTCGCATCACAAAGATGCAAAACTTCCGAAACGGAAGCTAATCCTTGCTCCTTGCAGGACAGGGGGCCAAAATCTCTCCGGGACTACCGGAGAAATGACCAGAAGGAGGTGGAAACGGCATGGCAAAAATTACCGCAAATTATGAGCTGATGTATATTATAGATTTGGACATCGGCGAGGAACAGGTCGCAGCAACGGTAGAGAAGTTTAAATCTCTCATCGAAGCTAACGGAACGGTCAACGAACTTGATGAAATCGGGAAAAAGAGACTCGCATATCTGATAAATGACAAACCCGACGGATACTATGTACTTATCAAGTTTTCATCGGCACCGGATTTTCCGGCAGAGCTTGACCGGGTTCTTAAAATTACAGACGGTATCATGCGTTCTCTTATAACCGTAATAGAAGAGTAAAGGAAAAAAGTCCATTCCTTTACAAGAATAATAAAATCATTGCTGACGAAAGGAATGAACAAAATGAATCACATAGTAATCATGGGAAGGCTCACACGTGACCCCGAACGCCGCGAAACACAATCCGGAGTACCCGTTACATCGTTTTCACTTGCTGTTGACAGAGGTTATGCTTCAAAGGACGGCGGAGAAAGGCAAACGGATTTTATTGATGTCGTTGCATGGCGGGGAACAGCAGATTTTGTAGCAAGATACTTTACAAAAGGGCAAATGGCAGCGGTTTCGGGACGCTTGCAAATAAGTGACTGGACCGATAAGGATAATAACAAACGTAAAAAAGCCGAAGTCATAGCCGACCATGTTTACTTTACGGAGAGCAAAAAAAGCAGGGATTCCTCCGTAGGCCCGGCAGACCCTAAAGAAGATTTCGGAGCAGGTTATATGGCTCCGGTTGAAAGCTCCGACTTCGCCGAGCTTGATATGGATGACGGCGACTTGCCGTTCTAGGAAGTTTGTGAGCAAACAATATTGAAAGGAATGAGTAAACATTGTCACATGATAGAGATAGAGACAGAGATTCAAGACCTCACGGTCATAAACGCAAAAAGAAAGTATGCCAGTTTTGCGTAGATAAAGTACAGGATATCGATTATAAAGACGTAGCAAGACTGCGTAAATGCATATCCGAACGCAGTAAAATCCTTCCGCGCAGAACAACCGGAGTCTGTGCGAAGCATCAAAGACGCTTAATGATTGCAATCAAACGTGCACGTCAAATTGCATTACTTCCTTATGTAACAGATTAATACAACATAGCAGGCGGGCGGATCGTACAGGTTCGCTCTTTTGCATTTCACACAATAAATGCAACATCTTGCACTATTAATGATACTTTTTATGAAATATACTTGCAAGTGTACTGAAAATGTGCTAACATCACGGATACGAAATATCCGTAAAATAATACCGTTAATAATATTAGGGGATGAATATTCTCAAATCAGAGAAGGGGTTGAAAGCGAATGGCAACAAGTAAAATTTTTACAAATGAAAACTGTGTAGGATGTAACCAATGTATATCCAAGTGCCCGTGCGATGAAGCCAACGTAGCCGTTAATAAAGGCGGTATAAACATTCTGGAGGTAGACCCGGATAAATGTATCTGCTGCGGTGAATGTATACGCAGCTGTACACATAATGCCAGGTATTTCTTCGATGATACAGAGCGTTTTTTATCGGATTTAAGGTCCGGCAGAAAAATTCCCATTCTCGTTGCCCCCGCACTTCGCAGTAATGTTCCCGAATGGCCGAGATTACTCGGATACCTGAAATCACTTGGCGCAAACGCAATATATGACACATCATACGGAGCCGATATTTGTACATGGGCGCATCTGCGTTTCCTGACAAAAAACCCTGTAGAAGGTGTTGTTACTCAACCCTGTCCGGCAATCGTAAACTATATTGAAAAATATGTTCCCGGCTTACTTTCACGCCTATCACCGATTCATAGTCCCGCAATGTGTACGGCAATATACATGAAGAATGTTAAACATCTTCAGGGACCGTACTGCTTTTTGTCACCCTGTATTGCCAAATTTGACGAATTCAGTGATCCCAATTGCGGCGGCGGTTCAATTGTCGGTTATAATGTTACATACAAAAGGCTTGTTGAATATCTTGATGAGAACAAAACGAGCTGGCGCGGAAGCAATGAAGCAATGTATGATAATGAAGCTCACGGGCTTGGTTCGATTTATTCATCACCCGGCGGTCTTCGCGTAAATATTGAGCAGTATGTCCAGGGCAAATGGATATTCCAGGTTGAAGGTCAGCCGCACACAAGTCATTTCCTCGAAGAATACCTGGCGAAAAAGAACAATCTTCCCTTTATTGTTGACGTTCTCAACTGTGCAAGAGGTTGTAACGCAGGAACAGGTGCTATCCGTACCGAGCATGACGAGTATGAAATAAGCGAAGCAATGTACAAGGTTGTCAACGACACAATGAAAAATAAATCGAGGAAAAAGCTTCCTCCCGGCCCGAATTTCGCAAAATTCGACAAGGATCTGAATCTCGATGATTATATCCGCAGATATACTGCAAAACCGATAAACCGCAAAACCGTTTCAAAAGCCCAGCTTGAAAAAGCATACGGCGATCTTCTTAAGACTACTGAAAAATCACGTCATCTGGATTGCCGCGGCTGCGGATTCCCGACATGCGAAAAAATGGCAAGAGCAATTGCAAAGGATATCAATATTGCCGATAACTGCTCTGATTACCACCGCAGCGTCATGCAGGAAAAAAGCGATTCAATCGAGAAGATGAATCAGGAAACCGAACAACGCTCCGTGGAACTTCGTGATGCAATCCGGACAATGATTGAAGCCCTCGGTGAAGCAGGCGAGAAAACCGAAGAAACAATCAAAACCGTTAATGAAATTCACGATGAGGTTGAAGCTCTTGTTACCGCTGCAGATGAACTCAGCGAAATCGTTCCGGAGCTCCAAACTTTGATGAGAAAATACGCAATGACAGGCGAGAGTGTTATCAATGTTTCAAGACAGACAAACCTGCTTGCAATCAACGCATCAACAGAAGCCGCACGCGCAGGTCAGCACGGTAAAGGCTTTGCTGTTGTCGCCCAAAGAATCAAACAACTCAGTGAGCAAAGCACAAATGCCGCAACTGAATCACTGAGCAACAACGAAAACATGGAGCCGCTCATCGAAACCCTCGCAGATGTAAAGAGCAAAATAATGGAGCAGGCAAGCGAAATAACAACAAACTCCGAAAACATCATCTCCTCACTCGGCACTCTCCCCGAACTCCTTCAAGACGTCGAAGAAAAAGCAGAGAGACTAACACAATAACAGGATTAAAAACTCCCGCCCTCACATTGAGGGCGGGACATTTTTTTGGAGCGGTGTTGTGATTTGTTTTGAGGGTGGTTTAGGGTTAGTTAAATTAGTTTTCGCACACCGAAGCATGGACGCTGAGGGGCGCTCTGTTGAAATAGGACGTTTCATCTGAGCGAAAGGAAATTAATTTAATTAACCCTAAGCCACCCTGAACAAATCACAACACCATTTTATCTTATCTTAATATGTGCTTCTCTGAGCTGCATTTCTGAGACTTCGCTCGGGGCGCCGAGGAGGTAGTCCTGGGCGTTGCTGTTCAGGGGGAAGGCGATTACCTCTCTCAGTGTTTCCTCTTCGGCAATAAGCATGATTATTCTGTCGATGCCGGGGGCCATTCCTGCGTGGGGAGGTGCTCCGTATTGGAATGCGGTGTATAATGCGCCGAAGCGTTTTTCGAGTTCTTTTTCGGTATAGCCTGCAATTTCAAAGGCTTTTTTCATTATCTCGGGGGAGTGGTTGCGTACTGCTCCCGAGGAGAGTTCAATACCGTTGCAGACAATATCATACTGATATGCATATATATCGAGCGGGTCTTTTGTTTCGAGTGCTTCGAGACCGCCAATCGGCATTGAAAACGGGTTGTGAGTAAAGTCGATTTTTTTTGTTTCGGGATTAAATTCATACATCGGATAATCGGTTATATAGCAAAATTCAAAGGAATCCTTATCCGTAATATCAAGGTTTGTGCCGAGCCAGGTTCTTATATCACCTGCAAAACCGTTAACAGCTGCCGCTGCATCGCAGATAAAAAACAAGGTGTCGCCGTCTTTCATCGCAAGTGAGCTAATAAGCCCCTTTTTCTGTTCGGGGCTTAAGAATTTTTCAATCGGCCCTTTGAAATCATCACCTGCAAGAGTCAGGTAACCAAGGCCTTTCATACCGATGCTCACAGCATATTTTAAGGAATTGTCAAAAAAGCTGCGGGGTTTGTCAGAACAACCGGCGACTATTCCTCTTACGGGTTTGCCTTTAAACAAAGCAAACTCCACATTTTTAAAGAAATCTGTCAAATCATGGATAATCAGCGGGTTTCGCAGGTCGGGTTTATCGGTGCCGTATTTAAGCATACATTCATCGTAGGTCATTCTTCTAAACGGTGTAGGTGATACTTTTTTATCGGAAAATTTTGTAAAGGTTTCATACATTACCTTTTCGCCGATGGCAAAAACATCCTCCTGCTCGGCAAATGCCATTTCAAAGTCAAGCTGGTAAAACTCGCCGGGAGTGCGGTCGACACGGGCATCCTCATCACGGAAGCACGGAGCAATTTGGAAATACTTGTCAAAGCCCGATACCATCAAAAGCTGCTTAAACATCTGCGGTGCCTGCGGAAGTGCATAAAATTTACCCTTGTGCTTACGGCTCGGAACAAGATAATCGCGAGCCCCTTCGGGTGATGAAGCTGTAAGAATAGGTGTTTGAATTTCAAGAAACCCAAGCTCTGTCATTTTCTCACGTATAAAACTGATTATATTTGAACGCAGAACAATATTATCGCGCATCAGAGGATTGCGCAGGTCAAGATAACGGAACATCATGCGTAAATCCTCACGGATTGTTTTGGATTCATCTATTTCAAACGGCAGCATATTTTTGCATGTTCCGAGTATTTCAAGCTTATCGGCGAAAACTTCAATATATCCCGTAGAGTGCTTTGGGTTAATTGTTTCTTTGCTGCGCTCACGCAGTTTGCCTGTGACAGCTATAACTGCCTCACGGTTAACACCGTCAAGCAATGAATCATCATGCAAAACTATTTGCATTTTTCCGCTGAAATCCCGTAAATCAATAAACTTGACACCACCGTGGTCACGAATGGATTCGACCCACCCGCAGAGTGTCAGCTCCTGTCCGATATTATCTCCTGTCGGCTGTGCAGCAAGATGCGTTCTGTGCATTATCTTTCCCCTTAAGTGTAAACTTCACGTAAGTATACTATATTTATATACAAGTTACAATATTATATGATAGAATGGCGAGAGTGAGAAATTCCGCTGTTTATAAGGAGTTGATTAAGTGTTTAGGATTATTTCGGCACGTGATGCGGTTGAGCTTATCAAGGACGGGGATTGTATTGCGATAAATTCCTTTTTGGCATGGTCGAATCCCGAGGCCTTGCATAATGCTGTATATGAACGTTTTCTTGAAACAGGTTCGCCGAATAACTTACGGTTGTTTTGTGCTGCAGGATTTGGGATTTGGGATGAAAACCGTCTTGCCGACCGTTACATAAAGCTCGGAGCGGTCAGAGAAGTTGTCGCAGGTCATTTCGGAAGTATGCCGGTTGCGACAAAGATGGCACTTGCGGGTGAAATCGAAGCATACTGTCTGCCGCTTGGCGTATTGTCGCATACAATACGGGCTGCTGCCGCAGGGCGTGAGTGGCATTTAAGCGAGGTCGGAGTCGGAATCTACTGCGACCCGAGAGTCGATAAATACGCACTTAATGACAAATCGCAAAAAGAACTTGTCAGGCTTCACGAAATTAACGGAAAAGAATTTCTGTTATATGACACACCGAGTATAGATATTGCATTTATCAAAGGGACAACCGTTGACCCGAACGGGAATATTTCGTTTGAAAAAGAATATCTTATGGTTGATGCACTTGCTACCGCTCAGGCTACAAAACGCAACGGCGGGAAAGTAATCGTTGAAGTCGAGCGGGTGAGTCATCAGTTTTCACGCCCCAGAAATGTTATTATCCCCGGGTTATTGGTCGATGCTGTAGTAGTCTGTGAAGAAGCCGCAGAAGCAGGGGAGTATAACCCGGCACTCTCGGGAGATGTCCATGTACCGACAACGCATATGGATTATTACATCAATAAAATCTCGGAAAAAACAAGGAAAACAGGCTCCGACGGAAAATACAGAGACATGGCAGCCGATATAATCGGTGAACGTGCAGCAAGAGAGTTAAAGCCGGAGCAGATTGTAAACATCGGTATAGGCATACCCGAAACAGTCGGAAAGCATGCTTCAAACCTTGGCATTCTAAAAGACATATACATAACCGTCGAAGCCGGCGGAATCGGCGGCCTGCCCGCTCCCGGCCTTGCGTTCGGCGCAACAATCGGCGCAGATATGATTTGCGAAATGGCAACCCAGTTTGACTTCTACGACGGCGGCGGGCTTGATATCTGCTTCCTCGGCGGCCTTGAAGTCGACAAACACGGCAACGTCAACGCCCACAGAATGGACGGCTACTTTGCCGGAATCGGCGGCTTTGCCAACATTACCTATGCCACAAAAAATATCGTCTTTTGCCTGAGCTTCTCCACAAAAGGCCTAAAAGTTATAAAAGATAACGAAAACGTCATAATCGAAAACGAAGGCGCAATCAAAAAATTCAAAAACGAAATCACCGCAATAAGCTTCTCCGGCAAACACGCAATCAAAAGAGGCCAAAGAGTCCTCTACATCACAGAACGCTGCGTCTTCGAACTAACCGCATCAGGCCTGAAACTGAAGGAAGTCTTCCCGGGCATAGACGAAAAAACTCAAATAAGAGATTTACTGGAATTTGAGGTATAGATGATTTAAGTGCGGGATGGAGGTATTATTTTTATTTATGACAAGCGGACCCATGGACGGGGAGCGCACGAGTATAAACAGGACGTTTCTCCGAGTGAAGAATAAATAAAACTAATACCTCCATCCCGCACGGATAAAAGAGGTATAGTTAATGATAGGTGATTTTAAAAGGTATGATATGATGAGGAAGCCTAATAGGCAGTGGAATGTTCTAAGGCCTATTACTTGGCTTGCAAGTTTTCCTGATTGTATCACGCATAAGGCGCAGATTAACAAGGATAATGTCCCTGCGGATTTGAAGCCGCCTTACTTCTTGCTTTGTAATCATAATGCGTTTATTGATTTTAAGGTCATGACAAAAGCGATATTTCCGAAGCGTGCCAACTATGTTGTTGCTATTGACGGGTTTATTGCAAGAGGTTGGCTACTTAGGGCTGTCGGATGTATATGCAACCGCAAGTTTGTCAAGAGTGTAAACCTTGTAAAAAACATGATTTATGCAAAAAACAACGGAGACATTGTTGTACTGTTTCCCGAAGCCCGTTATTCGCTTTGCGGAACAACGGCAGTACTACCGAAATCGCTTGGCAAGATGGTACGGATGATGAATGTGCCTGTTGTTACACTTATTATGCACGGGCATCATATAAACTCGCCATACTGGAATACAGACAACCGAAAAGTAAAACCCGTTGAGTCCGAAATGAAACTGCTATTTACGCAGGAGGAGACACAAAGCCTGTCTGTTGATGAGCTTAATGAAAAAATTGTTGAAGCATATCAATATGATGACTATGCATGGCAAAAAGAGCGGGGTATAAGGGTAAAAACAAAAACCCGTGCAGAAGGTTTGCACAAGGTTCTTTATCAATGCCCGGAATGTAAGGTTGAGTACAAAATGTCGTCGGCAGGAACGGTACTCAGCTGCGATGCCTGCGGTAAAAAATGGGAAATGAGTGAACTTGGTGAGCTTAGTGCGCTTTCGGGTGAAACGGAATTTTCACATATACCCGACTGGTATGAATGGGAACGTTCCAATGTTCGCAGAGAAATCGAAGCAGGAACATATTCCTTTAAGTCAAAAGTACGTGTCGAATCACTTCCGAACGATAAAAAATTCATCGTCTTTGAAGAACGCGGCGAACTGACCCATAACATGGACGGCTTCAGACTCACAGGCTCATACAAAAACGAACCATACGACATCAGCTGGCCTGTACCCTCACTCTATTCATGCCACATTGAATATAACTACATGAAACGCGGAGACTGCATAGACCTGAACACCCCCGAGGACACACTATATCTATTCCCGGAAGAAGGTCCATATTCCGTAACAAAAATAAGCCTCGCAACCGAAGAGCTATATAGTTTTAATCACATTTAACAGGGTTGATAATGTGAAATACTTATTGACTTATTCATCAGTTGAATCAAGCATGGGTAAAATATCACGTTTGCCATGTAAAACGCGATAAACTCTTGCTCTTTCTTTTGTATCTACTTTTTCTATTTGATAAAAAACAAGATAATCATATTCAACAACTGCCTTACGGTACTTTGGGTTTTGATCGTACTCAGGGTACATGTATGGCATTGTTGTAATATTGTCACAAAATGTCTTAAATATATCTTTAAACTTTTTGGGTGGTATATTTCCGTATTCAATTAACTTGCTATGTATTTCTTTTAAATCATCTCTTGCGAGTTTCAGGATGACAGGCTTCATATTGTCACCGCATCCCAAGCATCCCATTCTTTAAATAAGTCGTCAACATCTAACCATTCATCCGGTTTATCAGCTATAGCTTCCGCTTCGGCAAGCTTTTCTTTAACATAACGAATATGCAGAAATTCTTGATACTTTTCAAACTCTTCAAATGAAATTAATACAGTTTCGCTCTTTCCGTTATTTGTAATAATGACATGATCGCGATTTTTGACAATTTGCGCAACCTCAGGATAATTGTTCCTCAAATCGCGTACTGCTTTAACATGGGTTGAAAACATTGCAAATACCTCCCTAAAAGTCAAGTTGTGATACATATTGTATCACAACTTGACTTTTATTGCAATATAAAAACGATTCTAATAATCGAGTGATTATGGAAAATAACCAGATATATAGCAGAGTGTACAAATGCTTATCAGCTACGGTCTACCAACTCTCTTTTTAAGTAGTGCCATATCCAGCATGTGCAGATGAGTTCCCAGCCGTCACGGCCGTATTCGTTTAGGATTCTTGTTGTTCTTTCGCCTGCGCCCAAAATGCAAATGCATTTATATTCATACTTTGTCACGAAAATATCTCCTTCGGTTAATCGGCGGGGGTGCAAACTCGGTTTCTTCCTAATTCTTTTGCTTTATATAAGGCCTTGTCGGCTTGCAGTACGAGGTTTGAGATGCTGACGTTGTCGTCGGGTAACATTTCCGAAACACCCGTACTGATGGTGACGTTATGGTATAGGTCCGCACCGGGAAACGGAATTGACGCAGTCTCTACGTTTTTCCTTATATCCTCGGCAACCTGTACTGCTCCGTCAAGTGTTGTGTTTGGTAATAATACGGAGAATTCTTCTCCTCCCCAACGTGCGGCAATGTCTGTTTTTCTCTTTAATGATGAGGCTATTGTGCCTGCAACTGTTTGAAGCGCAAGGTCACCCTGCTGATGTCCATGTGTGTCGTTATACATCTTAAAGTGATCAACATCAATCATTACAATACTAATGGGTATATTTTCACGCTTTGCACGATTCCATTCTCTTATAAGGTACTGATCAAACTGACGTCTGTTGGGAATATTCGTGAGTGTATCAATAAAACCAAACTCTTCGATAATACGCATTTGCTTTAAGATTCTGACTTGTGTTTCTACTCTTGCTTTAACTACAATTTCATGAAACGGTTTTGTTATATAATCTACCGCACCCAGTTTTAATCCTTTTACTTCATCATCAGGGTTTGATCTGCCTGAAATAATTATAACGGGTATCAAATGTGATTCATCACATTTTTTTAGTTCAGTAAGAACATCGAAACCATCAATTCCCGGAAGGATGATATCGAGTAAAATAAGGTCCGGAATCTCGACTTTTACTTTTTCCAAAGCTTCTGTACCGTCTTGTGCGAGAACTATATTATAGTCCTTAGCCAGAATTCTGCGCAGAACTTCCTGATTGAGTTTTGAATCCTCCACAACAAGGATTTTGAGTTTTTTCTCTTTCATTTAAGAACCTCGTAAATTTTCCGTTGACTTACTATTTTAATCAAATAGTTTAGATACTTTTTTCATGGTATCAATAATTTCGAGGTTTTGGGGGCAGATTTTTTCGCAGGCTGCGCAGGAGGTGCAGTCTTTTGCTTTGCCTCTGCCGCCTGTCATCCAGCCGTAGGAGCCTTCAAAGTTTGTTGTGGTTTTGTGAATCAGGTGGTCGTTATAAAGATGGATTAAATTCGGAATCGGGATATTTTCGGGGCAGTCCTTGCAATAATCGCATGATGTGCATTCAATGCGGGGCATTGCACGAAGTGCTTTGACTGCTTCTTGTATTTTGGACTTTTCATCATTTGAGAGCGGTTTTAAATCAGAGAATGTCTTGATGTTGTCGGTTACCTGCTCATAGGTGCTCATACCACTGAGGGTTACAAATATTCCCTCAAGCTCTGCGATAAAACGAAGTGCCCAGGATGCAACGGATGCATCAGGGTTTACAGCCTTAAATATATCTGCAATCGGAGAATCGGTGCTTGCGAGCTTACCGCCGAGCAGAGGCTCCATTGCGACTATCGGAGTATTGTATTCTCTTAAAATTTCATAAATACGTTTTGCCTGAACTTTTGGTTTATCCCAATCGTCATAATTCAGTTGAGGCATAACCATTTCCGTTTCGGGATGCCTTGAGAGTATTTCGTTAAGGTCTTCGGGGTGACCGTGGAATGAAAAGGCGATATGACGGATTATACCTTTTGATTTAAGCTCTTTAAGATAATCCCATACACCTTTTTCTTCGGCTTCTTTGCTTGCACCCTTATTAATCCCGTGAAGCAAATAAAAGTCTATATAATCGGTGCCGAGTCTTTTTAAAGATTCTTCAATGAAATGTTCTTTCGGTCTGTCCTTATTAATCATACCGATTGGTATTTTTGTCGCTATTTGGAAGCTGTTTCTCGGGTGACGCTTTACAACTGTTTCACGAAGTGCTTCCTCTGCGCCTGTATAGACATAAGCTGCATCAAAGTAAGTGCCTCCGTTTTCAAGAAATGTATCTGCCATTTTGTTAATTTGGTCATAATCAAAGCCGTCGCCTTTTTTCGGAAGACGCATATAACCGAAGCCGAGTTTACCGATTTTATTGAAGTCTATTGAACTACCCATTTATTATTCCCTCATCCTTACCATATTCATTGAAAATTTGCACTTTTAGTATAATACAACAAATGAACAAAAAAAAGAACCCCTTGAGGCTCTTTTTTTATTTTTATTGTTTTAGATTTATTAATCTTTTGCGGCAGCAGCGGAGCCTCCGGCTTTCCAGTCGTCAAATGCTTGCATTACTGCTTTATGTGTGTCTTTTGTGACTTGCGGGAGCTTGTCGAATCCGCCGAACATTCTTGCGACTTCATCGAAACCTTTTTGAACTGCAGCACGCATTTTTTCGATTTGTGCTTCGCTTGCGCCTTCACCAACCATTGCTTTTGCAAATCCGACGAGTCTGTCGGTTGTTTGCTTTACGCCAAAGAAACCGTCTTCGCTTATAAGCTGCTGTGCTTGTGCTCTGTCGGCTTCACTGAGTTTAATATTTCCCGATCTTAGAGCCCAGAAGCCTTGTCCGGATGCATCATCTCTGCCAAGAGCAGAAGATAAAAGCTTTCTTACTGCATCTATTGCATGGTCTGTATCTCTCCAGAGCTGGTCAAGCTTACCGGGGTCTGCAGCACCTTTAACATGCTTCGATGGTGTGAATGTGTCTACAGGTGCTTTGAATAAATCGTTTGCAGGTGCCTGGGTTTTCTTTGCTGCGTTTTGTGTGTTTTGAGTCTTTTGGTAACTTGCGTACGGATTTGTGCCTCCAACGTTTCCGGTTTTCATACTAGGATCCCTCCAATTAATTTTATTATTTTGCGTCCTTGCATAGTACGCCTTGTATCTGTTATCGGAACAATTTTACAAAACTTTAGCGTTTTTATGAAAATATTTTTTATTAAAGCAGCAGGGATGCTATTCTATACTTTTAGTATCGAGGGAATTCCGGCAACCGACACGGAACTGACTGAGATACTAAAAGTATAGAATAGCATCCCTGCTGCTTCATCTAGCCTTGATTTTTCACAAAAGCATCAACTATTTCGGGGTTGTACCACATTGGGATTTGACGGTGCATGAGGCCGAAAGCTTCGTTGGTGGTTGTGGAGCGGATGCCGTTATCCCACCAGATGCATGGGATGCCGAGGTTTGCGGCGACTGAAGTGTAGTAGTCTGCCCATCTTGCACGGTCTGCGTGGTTTTCGTCTTTGTTGAGCATTCCGGTTTCACCCATAACTACCGCAATTCCGCGTGAAATAAAACGTTTGTCAAGACGCTCGAATAGTGCGTCAATATCTCGTGTGTCGGCAGTGTTATTCGGGTCGAAGGTATTACGGCTGCTGCTTGTGTTAAGAACAAGCTCGTAAGGAGTGTAAGCGTGTACGGAAACCATGACACGCTCGTCATTACGGGGTGTCCACATATCCTCAATTGGTGCTGGGTCTGCGCTTGCCGCATGTGTCGGTATGAGCAGGAAACGTTTTTCGTTGTTATAACCCGTTGCTCTTACTGTATTCATGAATATAAAGTTCCAGCCGTTTATTACGCTTCGGGCTTCCGGAGTTCCGCCTGTCCATTCGTAGCCTGTTCCCCAAAGTCTCGGCTCATTCATGTTTTCAAATATAAGCTTTTCCGAATATCCGGCAAAATGTGAAGCGACCTGATGCCAAAGTGCCGTCATGATGTGAACAGCCGCTTTATTGTCTGCCGACGGGAAATTCCAGGACTCATGGTGAGTATTGATAATTACATACATATCAAACTCAAAAGCCCAATCGACGATCTCCTGCACACGGTTTATGATTGCCGTGTCGATAATATAATCGGGGGGAGGACCGATAAAGCGCTGCCATGTAATCGGTATGCGAAGGGTATTAAAACCCGAGTCACTCAGCAGCTCCACCATTTCTCTTGATGTTATCGGATTTCCCCATGCAGTTTCCTGGATGGCAACTGATACTGCAGTATTTGCACCGAGAACGGCATCGAGGGTGTTGCCGAGATTCCAGCCTGCTCCCATATCCTTTGCAAACTCAAGTGCCGTTATATCTTCATTCATCGGCATGATAAGACTTGGAGTTTGCACCGGAGCAAGCGTTGGCTCGGGATACTCCTCGGGTGGAGGCGGCAGTTCGGGCTGTTGCTGCGTAAGGTCGGGCGGCGAATCAGGTTCCGGGTCTATAATTATATCCGGGACCGGGTCGCTGTCCGGGTCAAAATCAGACTCGTCACCTGCGTCTTTTGACGCAGGTGAACAAGCCATAAGCACAATTACTGCAGTTGTAATTATAACAACCAATACTACTAATTTAATCATTAATTAATTTAGCTCCTAATTACCAAAATAGTTGTCGAGTGCATCCTGATATACCTGCTTAAATGTTTCAACATACTGAGCAGGTGTATATGTGGCAGGACCTGTTGTATTTTCAATCATCATGTCAAACGACGGTCCGAAGCCCAGGCTGTCAAACAGGTCAAAGCCCATGCGTCCTGCTACTTTCATGTAATAATCAATATTCGCCTGAGAAATCATACTGTCGAAGAACCAACCGAGGTCATCGCGGTATTCAAGGTCGCCGTCAAACCAGTTTGCCAGGTCATACATAACATTAAAGACCTCATCGGCATCCTTTATGTAGCGGGGGATGAAATAATAGTTTCCGGATATGTTTGTTGTTGCCATGGTCTCGGCATTTCCCTGCGGGCCGACGGGGAACGGAACCATTCCGATATCAAAGGTTGTATTTAACCCGCCGAATTCATCGTTTATCCAGAAAGCTGAAATCCAAAAGCCCGATTTACCTTCGGCAAAAAGGCTGTTGTTTATTGACCAGTCGTCGGGATTCCAGGGACGGGCTGTTTTATCAACATTATAAAGCTCATGGATGAAATTCAGAACCTCAAGAGTTTTTGGCGAATCAAGGGTTTGGACGGGTCCGCCTGCAAATGCAGTGTCATTTGTAAACAGCATGCTTTGCAGGAAATTTGTCCAGTATCCGCTGTATCCATAGATATCCTGAGACACATCGGTTATGGTGCGGCAGTAATCTTTAAATACATCCCATGTCCATTCACCCTTGCCCCATAAATCCTGAGGGTCTTCAAGGCCGTGTCTTTGCAGTATTTCACGGTTGTACCCAAGCATATACATGCCTGTGTTAACCCCTGCGCTCCGGAACATATATGTTTTATCCTGTCCGGGGATTTTAAAGCTTTCCATTACGATACTTTCTCCCGGGGGAGCGAAAACATCGTGGTTCGACGGGATTCCCATATCCTCAAGAGAGGTTCCCATTCCGTTGAGAATCGCAGGTATTATAAATTGTGTGTCACCGAGATATACATCGGCATCGGGAAATCCGCTCATAATTGAAATCGGGATATTTTCGATAATTCCGTCCCATGTCATATTTACAAACTCTATATAGACATTGTATTTATCCTCGACATAACGGACTGTATCAAGCTCCATTTGTGCCGTCTCCGGATTTGTGACAGTCGGGTTATCAAAAATATCGTTATGAGTCGAGTCGTAATACATATCATAAAATGTACCGATAATAATATGTCTTCTTCCGTCTGCTGTTGTGCGGTAAACATCCGCATCCTTGTCGGGCATGCTGTAGTCGGGAGGTACAAAGGTCGGCGGGCCGCCTTCCACGCCGTCTTCACCGTCACCGAAGCTTAAGGCAGGTCCGGGTCCCGTCACGGTCGGGTCTCCGCCGCCGGTTTGATTATTATCACCGCAGGCAGCGACCATAACAAACAGAAATGTAATGCTGATTAATAATGCAATAAAACGTTTCATTTATTCTTTCCTCCCTATTCTATATCTACGGATTCTGCATCGTATAAAAGATAGACTGAACTGATATTATCGCCGTTCCAGTTACCCATGGCGATTTTACCAAGAGTTCCGTCCTCGTCTGTATCGTTCATCAAAGACGGGTCTTCACCGTAATCATCCCACATAACTGTAAGCTTGCCGTTACTCCAGTAACTTGAATAATCTCTGCTCCAGTTGGGTGAGCTCCAACCGTTAATATTTTCTCCGAAAAGAACCAGTCCAAAACTATCAGGCTGCTCCATTTCGAACACGATTCCGTATGAAGCGGCAAGAATTTCCCAGGGCATATGAAGATCATCAAAGATGTCGTCTGTTCCCGGTGTAAACCATGTTTGCCAGCCGCCGGGGTTGCCGTCGGGCGGCGGATACGGAAGTTCCCAATTGCTCAGAGCAACAGAATCACCCCAACCCTCGGGATGTGCCCATCCGGCTCCTGTATTGAGCGCAATTGCCTCGTTGTTATTATCAAAGAAAGTGATGGACTTGATATAAATATCGGCAGGTGTTTCACCCCTGTCAGCCGGTCCGTTTACAAGACATGAAAACTCAATAAAGGTCGGTCCTGCAGTAAGAAAACCATCGACAGTTTCTATTTTGAAAACTGCTTCCTTCGGATTTCCGGATGCAAGATATATTTGCCATTTTTCTTCGGCAAAGGGTGTATCAGGCTCGTCATTCATTGCGGTAATTCTGCCCGATACAGCGCTGAAGTTGCCGTCGGGGTAATCTGCATAAATATCAAAAACTACATTTCTGACATCGGGTATACGGTCACCAAGCAATCCAGCCACATTGATTCCAAGGCGTATATGTCCACCCTCAGTCGTAAGCTTTAATGCTTTCCCGCCGTCAAGGTCTGAGATGACCATACCGGAATTTCTGTCGGTCCCGGGGGTTCCGGTATTTATCGCAAGAAAATCGGTTTTCCCGTCTGCGAAGTCAAGCACATAAATTGCCGAAGGTGCAGGCGCAGGATTAGGAGCAACCTCAGGCGTCGGTTCAGGGGCCGGAGTCGTTTCGGTTTGTCCATTGCCGTCACCGCATGCTGCAAGAACAGTCAGCATCATACAACAACAAACAATTACGCTAAGCCATTTTTTCATCTTCATTATTCATCCTTTCATGTTTACATATTTATAAAATTATATCATGTTTTTTATTATCCAACAATGCCGCTTCGTTCGATTCCTTCGATTAAATGTTTTTGCATAAAGATGTATATCAGCAGCAGCGGCAGTATCATCAGTACAACGCCTGCATAGACGTAGAGGGTTGTGATTGAGGGGTCGCGGATTTGGTCGAGATTTGCGATTGTTGCCTGGAGTGAGCCGATTCTGCGGCTGAGCAGGATGTCATCGCTTACGTTAAAAAGCCTGCCGAGAAAGTTGTCGTTATATTGCCAGACAACGGAGAAGATTGTTACGGTTACTATTGCCGCTGTTGCATTCGGCATCATTACCTGCAGGTATGTGCGGATATTGCCTGCTCCGTCGATGAGTGCGGCTTCTTCGATTTCTTTCGGGAGTCCTCTGAAAAACTGATTGAAAATGAATATATAAAGCCCCGAGCGGAGTCCAACACCTAATGCGGTCATGATTATTACGGGCCATGGTGTTCCGAGCAGATTTACGCTGCTGCCTTCGTTAAAAAGACCGACGATTCCGAGCGGGTTAAAGGTCTGAAACGTTGTGTACAAGGGATACATTATAGTGTGCGACGGTAAAACTATCGTTATTATAACGCATGCAAAGAGGACCCGTTTGAACGGAATGTTAAATCTTGCAAAGCCGTATCCCGCCATCGAGCATACAATTACCTGCAAAACTGTAAGCCCTACAACATAAAGCATCATATTGCCGAGAACGGTAAAATAATCCATCCGCATAATCGACGTAATATACCGCTCAAGCGTAGGGGACTGCGGAATCAAATAAACAATCGGGTTGTAGTTATCTTCATTTGAAAAGAATGAGCTTGCGATAATGCCGATAAGAGGGCTTAAAATGACATAGGAAATCCCAAGTACCAAAGCAGTGCGGAACAGCGCAAATACCCACTCCTTAAGCTTCCGTTCGGCTCTGCCTCGCTTGCTTGAAATGGTCGGGTCATTTTTTAATTGGTTGAATTTTTTTGATAATGATTGCATATATGATGTCTCCGTTTGATTTGAATGTGGTATCACGTTTGATAAAACGTCCGTTTTCCGAGAATAAGAGCTACAATTACAAGTATCAGGCATACGGCAAGTGAGCTTATAAGGCTGAATACAGAGCCGAGACCGTAGTTGTAATCTGAGAAAATTGTACTGTAAGAGAGCGTAACAACGGGGCTTGTTGTAAATGAGTCGATGATTGTATATACAACATTTGTAAGTATAAGCGGTGAAACCATCGGGAAGGTGATAAGCCAGAAGGTTTCATATGGGGTTGCCCCTTCGATTTTTGCCGCTTCATAAACCGTCGGCGGAATTGACTGCAGTGCGGCAAGGAAAATCACTATTTGAACACCCGAGGCAATAATAATGTTATTAATCCTATGAACGGCATCAACAATATATCCTATAAGAGTTTCCGGAATAGCAAGGTCGCTGAGCATATACAGATAATAGTTTACATCAACATTCAAGTTTGAACCAAGCGATGCCATAACCTCGGGTGAAGCGGGGCTTACACCGCCGACCATCATGGCACGGGCAGCGAGCAATGCATTTGCAATTGCCGGTGCACCTAAAATAACAGGCATGAAAAATATTGCACGTACGATTGTACGTCCGCGGAATTTCTGATTAATCAAAAGCGCCATAAAGAGCGAGAAGAAGATTATAAGCGGAACGTCAATAATCATGTTGAGAATTGATGTGCCGAGCACCTCGGGGAATGTCGGATGGACAGTAAATGCATTAATATAGTTTACGAAATTGTTCCAGGACATTTCAACACCGGAGGTTGCCCCTGCAACTATTACATCGGAGAAGCTCATACGGACGGTGGTTATTATCCCGTACGCAATAAAAAACGTAAAACCAATCAGGAAGGGCATTACAAAGATTAATCCGACAATGGATTTTTTTCTTGCAAGCGTCAGCTTCAACTTGCCGCCTCCTTTACTGTAAATCCGGTTGCAGGTATTGTTATTCCGTCATATACAAGTGCCTGCCGTGAGCGGTTAATGATAATTTTAACACCGTTACTGTAGGTAATGATGCGTAATCCGTCCGGGAGTATTTCATGAGACGCTATTTCTGCTCCCGATACTATGCTAAGTGCGCCGTTTACCTCATGATATATATCAGCGGCGGTGCTTCTCCAATTGTGATAATCTGTGCTGTACATCCAGTTTGCTCCGGTATATTTCATTTCATTTGCGCTTACATGAGTGAAAGCGAAGTGCGGAGAAGCTCCGTATTCCACGAGACGGAGAATAATTTCATCCATATTAAAATTGGAGGAAAGGTTAATCGGGAAACCGGCATAATTTATTCTTCCGTGTAATATCATTTGATAAAACGGGATTTCTTCATCAACAATATAAAAGGAATTATGATTAAGCGACATATTGATAATATCATCTGCAAAACGCAGAGCGTAAATGTTCCCGCCCGTTATCATGAGCGGCTGCCCTTGGTTTTGCAGTTTTTCCATATTGTACATTATTATGTCCTTTGCATCTTCACGGTGAATGACTCCCGTGCGCCTCCGGTCGGAAGCAAGAAAATCACCCATGTCACGAAGCGAGGTTCCCGTAACGTCATATTTTGAAAAAGCTTTAATATAATCATCCATATAACGGGTTAAAAATCTCGGACTCAGCGCATTGTACATGACTTCAAGATAACCGAGTGAAAATGTATTAAACAGGGTTACCGGGTTTACAAGCCCGAAGCCGCCAACCATACCGCCGCCGTAATATCTTGTTGATTCAAGGTCCCAGCGGTACCGTCTTGAGCTCCAGGGGACTGTCAGCATGGTTGTGTCGGAATACAGCTTTCCGTCTTTTCCTTCAACATGCCTTGCTAGCTGCTCAAGCTCCCTTACATTTCCAAGCTGCCTTACAGGCCTGATTTTGTCGGAAACATCGTGATAATATCCGCGGTTGAACCAGCCCTGATAGTTTATTACCTGTCTTGTGACATCATTTTTATTAAAATAATCGACAATTTCACCGGCGCCGGAAAATGTTGTCATCGGAATCTGACCCATGTAGCGGATGCCTGCGAGGAATTTCTGACCCATTACGCTGCCTACGAGGTCCATATAAAACGGTATGTCGTTTTGCGGCAATAACTCTGCATTAAGTGAGCCGTTTTCAATCAGAAGCTCACGGGCACGTGCTGCCATACCCGAATAACCGCTGTTTTCCAAAATCATATACCTGATCGTGAGGTCAATTTTCGGCATATCACGCTCGACAACGGGGAGTGTTGCTTCATTTCCCGTCATTCCGAACATTGCAAGAGACAAGCTTCCTCTGAGAATGAAACCGGGGTAAATATAGTTATAAGAGTTAAACATTTCGGATATACCGGCTGTGAGATATGCCTGTGATTCGCCGCTCTCTATCATTGCAAGTATGGTACGGCTGCCCGCTTCGATTCCAAAAAACGGAAAGCGTGCATCCTCGGTGTTCCCAAGTGTTGCATACTCCCTGAGCATCGGGTCCTGCCCGTAAATGAACTGCATATATTCATCTGCATAGGTTTTTTTATTGTTAAAATATATGAGCGAACCCGAACCATTTGGGACGACAAGATACCCTTCCTCGTTTATGCTGCCGGCACCGAAGCCCCGCATAAGCTGTATTTCATCAATCCGCCCGCCCGCATACTCACGGATGTCGTCCGCATTTACATTTACAATAAGGCTGTCTCTGTCAAGACGGAACTCAACAGGGACCGTAAAATGGAGCGGGACTGCTTCTTCAATGCCCGAACCCGCCATGTCCGATGCAAAGTCCTCTGCAGTATATCCAAGTGACTCAAAAACCTCGTTCATTTCACGAAGTGTTGCGGTTCCGGTACGTGCAGCGGCTATAAGCTCCATATGACCGGGGGCAACGGTTGATTCGACATACCTCATTAAGTTCCGGTTATATGCACGGGTTCCTTCAAGGGGAGCGAGTATCGACAGGAGTCTTTCGGGAGTGATATAAACGGGGACAATCCCTGTCGGGCTCGATATATCGCCGATCGTGTATATAACGCGAAATCCGTCCGATATGGATTCGATTCTGAATTGCCCGAGTGAAACTGCATGGTCGTAGCTGTTAAAGTTCCCCGGAATCCGCATCGGGGTAAAATAGCTCAGCGTTAACTGCGATTGAAGAAGGCTTTTGTTTAAATCGGATGCCACCGGGTCACCCGGCATATCGGGGTGGACAGAATAAATAATACTGCTGCTGCGCTTATCATAGATTGCCGCATTGCCCGTGCTTTCATCGACATATAATCGAAGCTCGTTACTTTCCGCAGCAAGTGTGTAATCCGGAATATCCGCCGGCGGGGCACCATCGGGGACATGAAAAGCAAACCCTTTCTCGGAGGAATGCTTATATTCTTCAAGGATGGCAAGGTGCCCGTTATGCAGCCTGTAACGCAGCGTCAGATAACCTTGATAAGAAAGCACAATCAATGCGGCAACTGCAATTATTACAAGCAGCAGCTTTGTTGTGAATTTCATTTTATATGGTTTTTTTTCTCTGCGTTTCTTTGCCATACTTTAATACCTTAACTGTTAATTTAATTACTAAAATCTAAAGACAAGCTCTGTATATATCGAAAAAAGGAATCCGTAAATCTGATTTAACAAGTCCATTATAAGAAGACCGATAAAAATAAGAATCAGAATTGTTATAAAGGTAAGCACAAGGGTTATTATAGTTTTGAGGAGTGTGTAATTATGAACTGTCATAATACCGAGCAGCAACAGTACGCCTGTCCAGGCTATGCTTACACCGATGATAATGTGATAAAAAGCCGCTTCCTCAAAGGAGATTACGTTGCTTAATATCGTTGCGGGACCGAGAGCGAGCATTATAGGAAGCATTGCATATCCGGCAACAGTTACGATATCCCGCATCCGCCCCTCACCCTCCATAAGGCAGGTGACGGCCCAGTTTCCGACACAAAAAAGCCCGAGCAGCAGGAAAAATGCTCCCATTTCGGTGATTCCGTCAATTGTCCGCGGATTAATTTCATTGACAACAAAACCGGCAAATACACGGTTTACGGTAAAAAGTGCCGATAAAACAAATACACAGATAACGGCAAGCGGAACACTTCCCTGATCCCTGTAACGTATTTCGTAAAAGGAATCAATTGGTTTGCCGAGAATTCCGAACATATATCCGAATTTTTCACGGGAGAAATATTTACGCATCAAATGCACCTCCTCCGTCGTCAATTTCGATGTGTTTACGGCGGCGGCGGATTACCGTCCTGATAATTACATAACCGAATATACCGCCGACTGCAACGCTTAGAATCCATCCGATATTATCCTTCAGTAAATCATTGCGCCAGCGACGAAATGCAATTGAGTAATTTTCCCTGTCCATGCCGAGCCTGAGATAATACATTGCGGTACTGTTATTTCCGGCTGTTAAATATGCTTTGCCGATACCTGCATTTGCAAGCTCGAAGTTTTCATTTAACTTGAGTACCTCACGCCATGTTTCTACTGCTTTTGCCTCGTCACCGCTGTAGCGGAGCGAAACCGCTTTGTTGATAAGCTCGCCGTAAAGGGTTTGCTCGAAGGTGATGATTTCGTTTCTTATTGCGTCGAGCGCAAGCACTCTGTTTTCCTGTGCGGCTATTGCCGTAGGCTGTCTGAATGTTCCTGCCTGCTGTCCCATTCCGCCGAAGATATAAAGGAGGTTTCCTTCATAATCATATGTGAAAATACGGCCCCGCCTTGAATCGAGAAGAGAATACATTCCGTCTCCTCTGTAGGTTACATCGATAATGTTGCTCGGCCCGGAAAACGGGCTCGGTGATGCGGGCCATGTTAAAAGGTCGCCGCCGACATTATCATTTATGCCTTTTCGCAGCACATCCTCACCGTTCGGGTTAAGTCTTCGCACGGCTTGCTCTCCGTCTCTGTCAATGTTTGAGGCGTATACAAATCCTGCGGGGTCAACATCGAGTCCTGTAAATTCCGTCGGGATAAAGAGCTGCTGACGTGCTCTTTGCTCCTGTGTTGACAGTGCCCGCCAGAATCTTTGCCATAATGTGATATTAACGTTAATAGTACCGTAAAATCCGATAAACTCGCCGTCGCTGTTAAATGTCATTATTCCCTGAAACATGTTTCGTGCTATCACAAATACACGTCCTGCAAAGTCTACTGTTACTTTGAGCGGTACAAAATCGAAATCATCCCCGAGCATTTCGGACTGCGGGTTTGAAACGGTTTTGATTGCTTCGTTTCCGTCAAGTGCAACAACCCGTCTGTTTTCGGTATCTGCCACGTAAATTATGTTATCCGTTGTAACTGCAACTCCTCTTGGCCTGTCGAAGCTGTCGGTTTTCCCTTCGTTTTCAAATGTTGTGATTACATCTCTGACTGTATGCAAATCCGGCTCGAGTATAACAATTCTGTTATTCCCGGTGTCTGTAATATATACCGCATTGTCATGTGCGATATATATTCCCTGCGGGTCGTTCAGTGCTCCGATTCCCAAAGCTATTCCCGATATTGTTTCACCCGGCACATACGGTGCGGGAGTGAATACTATATACTCCCAATAATCGTACACATAGGTATCATACGGCACGGAATCATCGGCGAGTGCAAAAAGCGGTACCATAGTTGCAATAACTATTACGATTATTAAGATGGAAATGCTTTGTCTTAACTTCATGTTTATTCCTTTGCTTATTCCTTTATACCCGAGGTTGTCATTGTTTCAAATATGCTTGACTGGCAGACTAAGAAGAAAGTAATTGGAATTGCTGCTATTATAAAGGCTACTGCTGCGGATGCTCCGGCACGGGCTGCGCCACCTGCCATTATTTGCTGCATTGCAAACTGCATCGGCTTAAGCTCCTCGCTTCGCAGGAACATTCCGCCTGTATTACCCCAGAGAATCTGGAACTGGAATATTGCAAGTGTCAGCCAGGCGGGTTTGACATTCGGCATGATTATCTGCCAGAAGACTTTTATCTCACTTGCTCCATCGATTCGTGCGGATTCGATTATCGAGTCGGGTATCTGTTCCATGAACTGTTTCATTAAATACAGACCTATTCCGAATGACCATGCGGGCAGTATTAATGCAAGATATGTGTTGTTGATCCCGAGGGTTGAAATTATCATGTAGTTCGGTATCTGTGTGACTGTCCAGGAGAACATCATAGAGAGGACAACGATTGAAAAGAGAAGCTTTGAGCCGGGGAATTTGCGTTTTGCAAGCGGATATGCCGCAAGAGATGCACACAGTACATGCCCGACGACACCGCCGCCTGTGATTATCAGGGTGTTAAGTATATATCTTGAAAACGGCACCCATGTTTCACCCATAAGCACAAACAGGTCGGCGAAATTGTCAAGTGTCGGGTTTCTTACAAATAACCTCGGCGGGAACTGGAATAATTCATCGGGCGGCTTAAGTGAGTTGTTTACAATCATTACAATCGGCAAAATCATAAACAGGCCGCAAAATGCCATAAGTATAAACAGCAGCATGTTTCCTGCAGGGCTGCGGTTAACCTTATTATGCTTTGACGCACGGATACGGACAGGCCGTCCCTTAGGGTCAAGGACATAATGTTTATTTGAAAGATTTGTTCCTGATGACATTTGTTTTCTCCTATGTTTGAGGTTTTCTCCTGTAATTGAGTGTCCGGTCTATGTTTTAGCTTCTGACTATTCGCCGATTCGTTTCAGTAATTTCTGGACGGCTTTGTTTGTACCGACCATCATGATAAAGAGGACGGTTGCAATTGCCGATGCGTATCCCATTTCGAAGCGGATACCGCCGTAGTCGAGCAGGGTAGTGACAATTGTTGCGCCCGAGTTGTTGACCGAGGGGTTGCCTGCGAGAAACAGAGAAACATCTGCAATAGCAAAGCTTCCCGTGATTTGCATTATTGCTCCGAACATAAGCTGCGGTCTGATTGACGGCAGGGTAATGAACCAAAGCTCCTGCCAGCGGTTTGAAACACCGTCGATTGCTGCGGCTTCGTACAGTGTTTTATCCACGGTTTGAAGCCCTGCTATAAACGCAAGAAATCCCGTTCCGAGTGATAACCATAATTGCACCACAATCAGAAAAGGAAGAACATATTTTTCGGTCTGCATCCAGAGAATTGCTTCCTGGATAAACCCGAACTGCATGAGTGTGCCGTTTAAAAATCCATAACGGTCGCCTGTGAGGATTATGCTCCAGATAAGAAATGCCTGCCCGCTGATGGACGGGGCGTAAAAAACCAGTGTCAGCAGTGCTCTGACAAATCCCCGAAATTCATTGATTATCCATGCAAAAAGCACACATAGGATATAACTGACAGGTCCCGTTACAACTGCAAGAATCAAGGTGTTACGCAGTGCGATGATAAAAAGGTCATCTTCGAGCAGAAGCTTCGAATAGTTACCCCAGCCGATAAACTGCGGCAATGAGTGCATATCGAAATATGTAAAGCTGAAAAATATGGAAATAACAACCGGAAGAACCGTAAACATAAAGAACAAAACGAAATAAGGCGCAAGCATGAGATAGCTGACCTTCTCGCGCCCGATTCTTGCTCTTAAACTATTAGGGTTTGCCGGCAATCTTTCCATAACATTCCTTAACCGGTATCAGAACCGTCCTCCTGACACCTACTCCAATGGCAGTCCGAATTCTATTCGTTTATATCTTATTTCATCGTTTATGAGTATTACTCTGTCCATGAGTTCTTCTCGCGGCATCGGGAGGCGTTGGTTGGCAAACGGGCGGTCGGTTGCGGGTGTTGTAACTGCATAGAATGCATTGTTTATATTACGCCATGTCAGATACCCGCCGGGTACCTGAGGAATGCCTTGAACAAAGTTAAATTGATAGCGAAGCGCTCTGTAATCCTGTGCAGGCCAGGGCATTTTAGAAAATGCTTCCTGATTTGCGGTCGGTACACGGGCGGCGGGTCCCATAAGGCTTTCCATTTCACGCCCGAAACGGACCTGAGTATCTGCCGATGTCCACCATGATAAAAATTGCCAAACCTGCTGTGGGTACTGTGTGGACTCCATCATTACAGCTGCGCTGCCGCTTCCCCCCATGACACCAATCATAGCTGTTGCCGCTGCCGCTCCGCCTCCGTTACTGCTGACTGCACGGTTGATGTTCCCATCCTCCATACGTATGCCGGGGACAGGTGCAAAACCCCAGATTCCCCGAAGCTCGGGAGCTGATATCTGCAGATTGTTATAGAATGTATAATCGGTGATTATAATCGGAGTTTCACCGGTTCTGAATCTTTCCTCAACACTTGTTGCGCGGTCGAGTTTATAATCGGTATAAAACTCGGTATACATTCTAAATGCGTTGATGGCTTCTTCTCTGTAAAGAGCGGAGCGTGTTTTGTTTTCATTATAATACTGCCCGCCATGCTGATAAAGCAGCATAGTGAATATCTGCTCGCTCGGCAGCATTCCGAACTCCATATGGTTAAACGCAAGCTCGGACATTAATACGGAAACATCATCCCATGTTTGCGGAAGCTCCATTTCAAGCTCGGCAAGGATATCCCTGCGGTAGAACATCATCGGGAATATCTGGGTCTCGGGAAGTGCAAATGTCCTGCCTTCAAATTCGTACGGTACCATTGCGCTTTCGGCGAATCTTGCACTGACCTCATCAAAGCCGTCAAAACCGCTCAAGTCCATAACAGAGCCGCGAAGCCCGAAGTTCATCGGCAGCTCGCTTGCCACCTGTATTGCAACATCGGGACCCTGCCCTGCAAGCGATGCCTGCAGAAGTGTATTCATATCAACCAGCATGACGTTTACATTGATTCCGTGACTGCGGGTAAAATTTTCATCAATAAGTGCCTTGATGACATTTGCCTGGTCACGTCCCGAGCCAATCCAGAGTGTAATTACATCACCGTCCTCCGTAACGTTTCCGACCTGATTATAGTCTATTATGAAGGAATACCAAAGGCGGCTTATCTCATGCCATATCCTGTGGAAAATATTGTTTCTCGGGCTTTCAACCTTTACATCGGGTGAATGGATACTGATGAAATCAAGCTGCAAAGGCTGCTCTATCGCTTCGTTGAGCCAAGCACCGCAGGCCCTTATATTTACCCTGAAGGATGAAACATGCCTCGGGAAAAGTTCAATATTGTTGACAAGAGTACTCAGCTGGTCGCGCATTGTGACAAGTACACGTTCTCTTTCGCTGCTTTGACCGCCTATTCTGCGAAGCTCATCGAGTACATTGTCAAGGTCGTCTCTAATTACAGTCATTTGTGAGCGCAGCTCGGGCAGTGCTCTTGCAATCTGGTAATCGGCAAACCGGTCGGGCTGAACACCTGTTCTTGAAATAACCCTGCGGTAGATATTATTCAGCTCATAAACAGAGTCGCGAACAGTCGAAATTATTTCCCCAAGCTCTCCGAGAACTGCTTCCATACGAATTGTGTGTACTTTTCCCGCTTCAAAGAAAAACTTAAACGGAGTCCCTTCGTCATCGCTTAGGCTATCCATACGCCAGTGCCTGTTAAAGCGGAAACCGTAATCTTCAAGCTCGGTGAAGGGGACTTCGCCGTTTATACTGATTCTCCGTGATACATAGGTGCCTCGCCTGAAGTTTTGTCTGCTGTGCATTGTAAGCTCGTAAAAACCTGTTTCGGGAACAGAAAAATCCCACTCAATCCATTGCCCCGCCATACGCCATGAATTTCCCCCGATGGTATTATTCAGAAAATACTTCGGGCTGTATGGTGTTACCGAGGGTGATGACTGATCCTGAATGGGATAGAGCATCTGCGAGCTTGTGCGTACTGCATCTTGTGCACCTATTATAATATTGTGCCCGGAGGTGATTGCTGCTCCTGTAGAGGTCCATGCTGCAAGTGCATTTGTGTAATCGGGTGTTATTTCACTGCTTGTCAGAGTAATACGTCTGAGCAGCATCGGTTCGCGAAGAGAGTAGAGTGATATTGTGCGTTTGCCCGCTTCAAGGTTTATTAATAACGGACTTGATATATATCCGCCCGAGTCTCTGATTGTTTTAGATACCCACCGGGGTGATTCGAGCATAACCGGTTTGAGGTCGTTACCCCTGTTATCCCGTTCCCATACAAAATGCCCGGTTTCTGCTGCTGCAATTGCTTCCTTGCTTTGCCATATTCTCGGAAGCTCGATAAGTGCCATTTCACGGTATGGCAGATTTCCGTCAATAAAGAGACTTCGTTGAATTGCAGAGCTTTTCCCCTCTATCGGGTAATATTCGAGGTTAATTTCATACATTCCCGTTTCCGGTATTGTCACATCAAACTCGATAATGGCGGTTTCACCCGTAAGTACAGAGACTCCGGGCATTTCTTCGAAATCTGTGAAAATCTCGGGCTCAATGAGAAAACCACCCTCTTCATAACGTGTAAACGAGGATGCTTCAATAATTATATTATTCTGCGGCGTGATGTTTAAAGCACTTGCTAAATATTCACGGTATGCAGGTATCTCGGGATTAACAGAATGAGTACCGATGATGTCCGTAAAATCATCCCAGGACAAGTCAGTATACGCTGCAGCCGAAGGCGACATCGCAAATAACATCAGTATAACCAACCCTGTGCAAATTAGCCGTCTCATTAATCCCTCTTCTACTTTTAGTTGGAGAATAATTATACAATATTATTACGGATATATACAATAAAATTATTTTACCAGGTGGCATGCGACGAAGTGGTTTGGTGAGATTTCCACCAGTGGGGGTTCGCTTTCGTTACATATCTGCTCGCATGAATCGCAGCGGCCTGCGAATCTGCAAATTGGTTCCGGCGCAATGGGTGATGTTATTTCACCTTTTAGCAGGATACGTTCCGGACGGTTGCGGATGCGGGGGACCGGAATTGCCGAAAGCAACGCTTTAGTATATGGATGCAAGGGTTTGGAGAAAAGCTCCTCGGCAGGGGCTTTTTCCACAAGCCGTCCGAGGTACATAACGATTATATCATCTGAAAAGTGATTGACAACAGACAGGTCATGCGTGATGAAAATATATGTGAGATTTGAGTTTCGTTGGATCTGCTTCATTAAATTGAGTATCTGTGCTTGGATGGATACATCAAGTGCGGAAACAGGCTCATCGCAAACTATAAATTTCGGCTCGACCGCAAGAGCACGGGCTATGCCGATGCGTTGTCTGCGTCCGCCGTCAAGCTCATGCGGATAGGCGTTGATAAGACGCTCTGCAAGCCCGACTGTTTCCATTAGTTCGAGAACACGCATAAAACGTTTGTCCTTGTCGGGAATCAGCTTTGCTAAAATTATCGGCTCTTCAATTGTTTGCAAGATAGTTTTTCTCGGATTTAAGGACGAAAAGGGGTCCTGGAAAATAAGCTGCATGTGGCGGCGCATTTGGAGCAGCTCTTTCTTTTTGAGTCGAGCAATGTCAACACCGTCAAAGTTGATTTCTCCGCCTGTCGGTTCGATAAGCCTTAAAATCGCACGCCCTGCCGTTGTTTTGCCGCAGCCGGATTCACCTACGATACCGAGAGTTTTGCCCGCATCTATAGTAAAAGTGACATCATCGACTGCATGGAGCAGTCCCTTTGGCGTTTTGAAATATTTTTTGAGGTTTTTTACATCAAGCAACGGAGTGCTCATTCATTCGTACCTCCAAGCTTGTTTTCTGTTGTTTCATTGTATAAATGACATTCAATATAGTGAGAATCGCTGATTTTCTTACCCTTTGGCTGCTCAACCGAACATTCGGGCCTCGCATAGTCGCATCTCGGGTGGAATGCGCAGCCGGAGGGTAGATTTGTCGGGTCGGGCATTAATCCTTTAATAGGTTTAAGCTCCGAGCGTCTGTCCTCGATATTTGGAAGCGAGTCGAAAAGCCCCTTTGTATATGGGTGCATCTTATTATCAAAAATATCTTCAAGGCTTCCGTGTTCTATTATCCGTCCTGCATACATTATGGATACTTCATCACAGACCTCGGCAACGATTCCCAAATCGTGGGTTATCATCAGCATTGACATGTCATAGCTTTGCTTTAGTTCATTAATGAGTTTAAGCACCTGTGCCTGAATCGTTACGTCAAGTGCTGTTGTCGGTTCGTCTGCTATCAGTAAATCGGGTTTGCATGCAAGAGCGATTGCAATAACGACACGCTGTTTCATACCGCCTGAAAACTGATGGGGGTACTCGAGTATTCTGTCTCCCGGGATACCCACAAGCTCCAGCATTTCTCTTGCTTTGACCGCTGCGTCTTTTTTGTTTAATTTACTGTGTATTCTAATGCCTTCGGCGATTTGCTCGCCAACGGTTTTTATCGGGTTGAGTGATGTCATCGGGTCCTGGAAAATCATTGCGACCTTATCGCCCCGGACTTCGAGAAGCCGTTTTTCCTTCATTGACAGAACATCTTCGCCTGCAAGGAAAACCTCGCCGGATATTATTTTCCCCTGCGGTTCCGGTACTAAGTTGAGTATCGACAAAGCAGTTGTAGTTTTTCCCGCACCTGTTTCACCGACAAGCCCAAGTGTTTTGCCTTTTGAGATGACTATATTGACGTTGTTTACAGCCTTAACAACATCATCATCACTTGAATATTCAATAGTAAGATTTTTTATGTCTAAAATATTTAACGAGTCACTCATAATCTCATCTCCTATTGTTTAAGTCTCGGATCGAGTGTATCTCTAAGCCCGTCACCAAGCAGATTGAGCGAAAGTATTGTAAAGAATATGGCAAGTCCGGGTGCAATGACTAAATGAGGGTATTGGCGCATTGCCGCTCTGCCTTCTGCAAGCATATTTCCCCATTCGGGTGTCGGGATTTCGATTCCGAGACCGATGAAGCTGAGTGCGGAAATCGTAAGAATTGCATTTGCCACATAAAGTGTTATCTGCACAATAATAGGCCCGACACAGTTTATAAGAACGTGCCTTGTTATTATTCTGCCGTTTCTTGCTCCTATGCATCTTGCCGCTTCAACATACTCGTTGCCGCGTACACTCATGACTGCCGCACGTACGACACGTGACATTCTTGGTGTAAATGCAAGCCCTATTGCAAGTGTAATATTAAGTGTACTTACTCCGAAAGCGGCGACGATTGCTATTGCGAGCAGCATATCGGGCAAGCAAAGAAAAACATCCATTGCTCTCATTATCCAGCCGTCGAACCTTCCGCCGAAAAAGCCGGCGATGGAACCCAGAGCTCCGCCAAGGAGAAAAGAAACAGTAATTGCAGATATCCCGATAGTCAGTGATATACGGGCACCGTGAACTATCCGTGCAAATATATCCCTGCCAAACTCATCGGTACCAAGCAGATTATCGGTAAACGGCGGATTAAAGCGGTTGCCCATGTCGATTTTAATTGCAACTTCGTTATAATCGGCAATCAGAGGAGCACATATTGCAAGCAGTACAATAGTAATAAAAAGGATAAGACCTATTACAGCAGGTTTGTTTTTAAGAAAACGGTACCAAAGCTCCATAAAGCGGCTTTTTTTCTTGAACTTTTTCATGAAATCTTTTTTTGTACTGTATGTCTTTACTTCGGGAGTTTCTGCCATTATGCCTCACCTCCCGCGTACTCCGCTTTTATGCGCGGGTCTATATAAGCGTAGATAAGGTCAACTATTAAGTTGGATATCGCAACGCACACAGCCATTATGACAAGACAGCCGAGAACCATGGGGGTATCTCTGCTGCCGATCGAGTCAACAAGCAGGCGTCCTGTGCCGGGAATTGAAAAAACCGTTTCGGTAAGAACCGCACCGCCGAGTAATGCGCCGATATTCATACCTACAACAGTTATTGTCGGCATAAGTGCGTTCGGCAGAGCGTGTTTTCTTATAACGCTGCCTTTATCAACACCTTTTGCCCTTGCCGTGCGTATATAATCCTGACGGATTGCTTCAAGCATGGACGATCTTGTTGTTCTCATGACATTTGCCATGTAGTTTGCGCCGAGTGTGATTGCGGGTAATATAATACTTCTGAAACCGTGGTTCATGCTGCCTGCGGGAAGCCAGCCGAGATTAACCGAAAATAAAAGAATAAGCAGAAGCCCGAGCCAGAATATCGGAAGCGAAACACCAAGAAGGCTTATGACCATTGTTATATTTGAAAACACCGAGTTTGGTTTTGTTGCCGAGAGTACTCCAATCGGGAGTCCCACACCAACGCAAAATACCATTGCCCATATTACTATTGTAAATGTATTCGGAAAACGTGCAAAAAGCTCGTCACTGACCGGAGCCATTGTTATATATGATCTGCCGAAATCGCCTTGCAATAATCCTCCCAGATAACTGAAATATTGCACAATAAAAGGCCTGTCAATACCCAACTCCGTTTTAAGAATAGCACTCGCTTCTGCAGTGTACTCATTTCCGAGAATTCGGGCAGTCGGGTCGCCCGGTGTAAGATACATAATAGTAAAAACCACAAAAGTAAGCGCCAAAATGACGGGTATCATCGCCAGTAATCTTTTTAAAATGTATCTGATCATTTAATTACTCTCCCGTTATATTACCTCAAAAAAAGGAATAGTGCGGACATTCGCCGTGACGGGAGTGTCCGCACCGCACTGTTTATAGTGGTTTAATAATGCAGTTTGTAGTAGTTGTGAGGACGTTCCACGTTTATTTCGACGCCGTTAAGGTCGGCTCTTGCAAGTGCAAACATAATGCTGACATACATGTCTACCTCGGGAGCTTCGGGTGCCATAAATTCCTGCACTTTTACATAAGCCTCGGCACGTACATTGTTGTCAAAGCTTGCGCGTCCGGCAAGGACCAGCGGTTCAAGACCTTCGTTGAAATAGTGGCTGCGGTTGACGCCGCCTTCGTTAATGAATCTGCGTGTAAGGAACATGTCGGGATCCCAGTATGCTCCCCAGCTTGTGATGAACATCGGAACCTCATTGGCTGCAAGCATGTCGGCGAATACAGCGTTTTCAATGCGGTTAATGGTTGCATCTATGCCTATTTCCGCAAGGTTTGCTTGCACAAGAGTTGCAATACGCTGAGCTTCATCGCGGAAAACAATGATTTCCGTAGAAAACCCGTCAACACCTGCCTGTGCCATAAGCTCCTTTGCTTTATCCGGATTATATTCATACATATCGAGCGGGTTAACGACTGCGCCGAGACATGTCGGTGCTATTGTTGAGCTGTTGTACATAACTGTTCCGTGTCCGTTATGGCCTACTTCAAGAGCTGCCGCGCGGTCGATAGCAAAGCTGATTGCCTGACGTACAAGGATATTTTGGAAGTTCGGATTTGTACAGTCCATACCAAGATGCCACACCGACTGTGACTGGTGTGAATGGAGAGTCAGGTCGGGGTTGCCTTGAACCATGTCATAATCCATTGTGCTGAAATCGACATTAAGATCGGCTTCGCCTGTTTCAACAGCGATTGTTCTTGCAGAACCTTCGGGGATGATTTTAAATGTAAGGCTGTTGTTCATTGCTTTATCACTTTGATCATAATAATCTTCAAAGCGGTTTAGTACGATATTATCACCGATCATACGGCTTCCGAATGTGTAGCGTCCTGTGCCGATCGGATGTGACCAGTCGTCATTTGCTTCTGCATGGTCGATGTAGCTTCTTGGAACGATACAGGTCGATTGATGGGTAAGTGCTGTCGGAAGCGACGGGTAAGGACCGTTTGTTGTGATGGAAATTGTAAATTCATCGACTTTTGTTATCTCATTAACAGGAGCAAACAGCGCACCTATAATGGTACCGTTTTTTGTTCTGTTCAACGAGTAAACAACGTCGTCTGCTGTCAGGATGTTGCCGTCATGGGTTTTAACATTATCATAAATGGTAAAATGCCATTCGGTGTCGCTGACAAGAGTATATTCTTTTGTAAGCTCGGGGATACCGTTGATGTTTTCGTCGAATGTAAACAGTTTGCTGTAAACATTATTTATGACATAGCCGTTTGAAAGGTCCGAGGTGGCGTTCGGGTCCCAGGATACCATGTCGAGAGCTTGAACAATGGTGATGTCACCACCGTCGTGAGAAGCGGTATTACCACCGCATGCTGAGAGCAGAATCGCAGATAACGCAACTGCGAGCAGAATCGAGAGTAAACGTTTCATTTTTGAATAATTATCCTTTCCATTATGTTTGCATTTGTTTAAATACTTACGATTTAACGTATTTTTTCTTTTATTTAATGTATAAAACAATTAATATAAAGACAGCAATCTGTATAATAATACAATTATCAACAAAATGTCAAGACAAAGGATGACAAAAAGGAGCATAAAACAGGATAAAACTGCATAAAACTGCAATTATGTCTCATCTGATTTATACAAAAGGATTATAGAATCTTCCGCCGTTGATTATTATTGTAAAAACCGACAAAAGAATACATAGAATACTAAAGCCGGTAATTATGTAATCCCACACTGTAAACGGGCGTGTCGAATACCATGTGCGTTTATTGAGCCGCCCGAATCCGCGAAGCTCCATTGCGTTACTGATAAGTTCAACCTTGTCAAGGCTCGAAAATACAAGCGGGAACAAAATAGTTAATATTCCTGCAATGCGTGCTCTGATTGACGCTTTTTTTGAAATATTTATTCCGCGTGCCTGCTGAGCCTGACTTATTTCTCTGTAAGATCTTTGAATATCGGGGATATACCTGAGTGACAGAGACACGGCATACGCAACTTTATAATGGGCTTTTATTGTGTTGAGTGATGATGCAAACTCACCGGGTTCGGTTGTTAAAAAGAAAACAAGAGCAACAGGAACGATTGCAAAGTATTTTAATGTGACATTTAATTGGTAAAACAATTGTTCGGATGTTACTGAGTATCTGCCCGTTATGTGCATAATCTCGTGGCGTGTTCCGTAAATCAAAACACCCTGCTCAGGTGCAAACAGAAAAATTGCTATGTTATTTACGATCATAAATAATATTAGTAAAGCAAGAATTGCTTTAAAATCTGAAAATCTGATACCCGATATTGAAAATAAAACAAATGATATAACTATGACAAAAAGCATAAACCTTGTGTCAAAGGTTATCATTGCAGCAATACTAAGGGCAAACGTCAGGATTAGCTTTGATGCGCCCGTCAGTTTGTGTACCGGTGTATCTTTTGGTATGTATCCAAAAACCTTCATTTTTTCCCTCCGGAGGATTCATTGTTGATATATGCCCGGACCAATGATGCAGAGTCTTCTATACCGCAGATGTTTGAAAGCTCATATAAGCTTGTTTCACGAAGATTTGCACGTGCAGCAAGAGCCGGATCGGATAAAATCTCATATACAGGTTTATCTGCCAATAATTCGCCGTCGGAAAATATTAAAGCACGTCTTGCGTATTCAAGGCATAAATGCATATCATGGGTTATCATTAAGACAGTAACACCTTGCCTGTTCAGGCTTGCCAGAAATTCCATTATATCGGTATAATGCCGCCAATCCTGACCGGCTGTCGGTTCGTCAAGAATGATTATTTGCGGCTCAAGCACAAGTGCATCAGCTATTGTTACGCGCTTTTTTTGACCGTAGCTGAGCGCAGAAATCGGCCATTTTATAAACCGTGTCAGTCCGCATATGTCAAGGACCTTCTCCACACGCTCGGCGATTTCATTTTCCGCAACACCTCTTGCACGTAAACCAAGAGCGACTTCGTCGAAAATCATCGGCTTACATATCATCTGGTTCGGATTTTGCATAACATATCCGATTCGTTCGGCACGTTCGGGAATTGTCAGCTCCTTCATACTTTCGCCGTTATAAAGTATATCTCCGCCGGCAGGTTCTTCAAAACCGACTATCATCTTTGCAAGTGTACTTTTACCTGCGCCGTTAGCTCCGACTATTGCTGTCATTTCACCGGAGTAAAGCTTAAAGCTAATGTTCTTTAATGCTTCCTTATTGTTTTCATTATATACGAAGCTGACATTTTTTGCCTCAAGGAGGGGTGTGTTTTTACCGGAAATGCTGTCTTCGGCTCCGGAGTCAGGGAGGGCTGTATGTACCCACTCTTGTACTTTAACTTTTTCATTATCCGTAAGCTTTATTGTATCGATTCTGCCGGGTTTTTTCTCGGCGGTAATTTCTATACCCGCACGGTCGAGTGCCGATACATACAGAGGCCTGCGGATTCCGATAGATATAAGCTTGTCGGATGCTACAATTTCATCGGGTGAGGAGTCGGCGACTATTCTTCCATTGTTAAATAAAACAACTCTGTCGATGTGCCTCCATAAAACATCTTCGAGCCTGTGCTCGATAATTATTACGGTACAGCCGGTTTTATTTGCAATATCGTCAATAAGTTCAATTGCATATTTACCGGTGCTGGGGTCGAGAGCCGCCAAAGGTTCGTCAAGAAGCAGAATCGGAGAGTTTTCAATAAGAACTCCCGCCATGCTGACACGTTGCTTTTGTCCGCCGGATAATCTTTGCGGTGAATGCGACAAATACTCGCTTGCACCGACAAGCTTGGCGACTTCGAGCACACGTTCTTTCATTTCAACCGTTGGTCTTGCTTTGTTTTCAAGAGAAAATGCGATATCTTCACCGCTTGACAGACCGACAAACTGGGCATCGGTATCTTGAAGCACAGAGCCGACAAACTCGGATAATTGAAAGATACTGACCGGAGCTTGATTGCAAATAGTGGATTTTCCGTTTATTTTTCCTGTGTAGTTAAACGGAATAAGACCGTTTAAGCAGCTGCCGAGAGTACTTTTTCCGCTGCCTGACGGTCCTGCGATAAGTATTTTTTCGCCCGGGTATATTTTTAGGTTAATATCATAAAGAGTAGGTCTTTTTTGCGCTCTGTACTGAAAAGTAAAATCAACAAACTCTATGAGCGGTGATGTTTTGCTCATAGAGTTTATTTTGTTGCTTTGCGGCAAAGCGCTTTTACTTTCGTTTGTCAAGACGGCAGATTAGTCAAGGCTTCCTGACTTTGTGCGGGTCTTTGAATAACCGAAGACAAGCAGTGTGCCTACGATAGCTGTAATAACAAAGTTGCCTGCACCTGCAATTAAACCTTGTGTGAAAACTTTATCTGCAGGCTCTGCATAGATGAGAATATCGCCGAGCGGTGCGACAAGACCCCATGATACAGCGTGTACAACCAGGCTGCCGATAATGAAACGGATAATATCAACTTTTCCGAACTCGCCTTCTTCAACTTTACCTGCTTTGAGGATGAAGCCCGAAAGAAGTCCGACCATTGCACTTGCAATGACCCAGCTCCACCAAATTCCCCAGCCAAAGCTGAGGTCAACAAAGAAGTGTCCTATAAGACCGATAAGAATTCCGCAAATCGGACCGAAGACAACAGCGAAAAATCCGAGAACCGCATACTGTAGTGTTAAATATGTATTCGCGAAAACGGGGAACGACAGAAATCGTGCAAGCAAAAAGAAAATAGCCGCACCAATAGCTGTTGCAACGAGCTGCTTAATAGAAAACTTGAAAAAACCCATAATAAAC
>WQXS01000005.1 GCA_009784725.1 Oscillospiraceae bacterium | reverse complement strand
GCGGATGAGCAGCATGTTTATGATCAGGCTGTGTCTAATGTTGCAGCGGTCAGAAACGGTGCAGAGTTTGATTTTGAAGCGTATACAAAGCTTACGGAAGCGTATGGGGAGCTGCTGGAAGAGCACCGGCGTTCAATCGTTATTTCTGACGCAACGACTATTGAGCTTTACGAAAACAATGTTGACCTGACCGACAAGATGTACCACGACCAGCTTACGGGGATATATAACAGACGGTATTTGGAAGACAGCCTGAAGCGCATTTCACATTCACTTAAGCGTTACGGCGATGTGCTGAGCGTGATGATGATTGACATAGACTATTTTAAGAAGTTCAACGATACCTACGGGCACAGCGAAGGAGATATCTGCTTAAAAGCAGTTGCTGAAGCGCTGAACGATACCTTACTGCGGCCCGACGATTTTGTCGCCCGTTACGGCGGAGAAGAATTTTCTGTAATTCTGCCGTACACGGATGAAAACGGCTCCCGGTTTATAGCTGAGAAGATGCTTAAAAATATACGAAGCCTGAAAATCCCTCACGAAAAAAGCGAGGTTGCAGACCATGTGACCGTTTCAATCGGGCTGACAACAATCAACGCAGAACTCTCGCAAGACGGCGAAGATTATCTCAATCAGGCAGACAAGGCGTTATATCAGTCAAAGCAAAACGGGCGCAATCAATATACGTTTATTAAATATAATAAATAAAATAAGGGAGCAAGCAAATGGAAAAATCAAGTTTTACAGTCACCACATCATCCGAGGCACCTAACGTTGAGCTTGAGGTGGGAGGGTATATCGCATATGACACCGCAGGGCAGTTTGAAAAGGCGATAAACGATTCGCTGGAAAGTTGTCCGGAAACTGTAACGGTAAACATGGAAAACGTTGTTGTATTTACTTCCGTCGGAATAAAAATAATCCTTAAAGCATTCAAAAATGCAAAAGCAAAAGGAACCGGGTTTCAAATTGAGAACCCTTCCGAGGTCGTAAAAAACGTTTTGAAGCTTTCTGATTTGACAGAGTTACTTCTAAAATAATAAAGGAGAGCCGAAAATGAGTGAGTTAACAATGGATAGAGTAGAAACAAACGAGGGTATAAAGTTTAATGTTACAGGCAGAATAACAACAGTAAACGAAAACTTTTTTGGCAAAAAGCTGAGCGACGCTCTCGAAGAAGGGTTTACCCATATTGTATTAAACATGCGGGAAGTAACTATAATGACTTCTATCGGGATAAGAATCATTCTTAAAACATATAAAAGCTGTATGGAAGCAGGCGGCAAATTCCAAATTGAAGACCCGTCGGAGGTTGTCAAAAACGTACTTGGACTGTCCGCTCTTCAGCAGATGATGGTGGGCTGATGGTAACACTGAATATCATAGCAAATATTAATAACACCGGTGAGGTTATGGACATTGTGGACTCGGAGCTTGACCGGAACGATTTCCCCGTTGACCTGCGGCCGGAAATCCTAATTGCGGTGGAAGAGGCATTCGTAAATATTGCATCATATGCCTATAAACCGGAAGAAGACGGATATGTGGAATTATCCGTGGATGTAGATGAGAAAGCAGTCATAAGATTTACAGATTGGGGAGAGCCCTTTAATCCGCTTGAAGGCAATGCTCCGGATTTGAATGTACCGATTATGGAGCGTGAAATCGGCGGTCTTGGCATTCACTTTATTAAAAATCTGATGGACGAAGCAAATTATGAGTATTCCGGAGGGAATAATATACTCACCATTACAAAAAACATGACCAAAAAGGACAGAGAGATTTGAGAAATGTATACTAAGATAAAACGAATTGTCTGCGATGTAGTTCGCGATGACGGACACAGAAGCCTTGCAAACCGGATTTTCAGCAACGCAGTTACAGCCCTTATAATAGTTAATGTAACAACGGTTGTCCTTGACCTTCTGGAAGTTATTCCGGCAGGCAGCGAACCGGTTTTTTATGTGATAGAAGCAGTGTCGGTTGCGATATTTACAGCAGAGTACATTCTGCGTTTATGGACAGCAGATATTTTATTTTCAAAAATAAAACCGGCAAAGGCACGGCTCCGGTACGTTTGTTCACCGATGTCGCTTATAGACATAGTGGCAATTCTGCCGTTTTATCTGCCCATGGCGTTCCCGATTAATATGACCATTCTCAGGTTGCTCAGACTTCTGCGTTTGCTGCGTGTATTTAAACTCAACCGCTACTCAAACGCCAAAACCTCAGAAATGATTCTGTCCTCCATAAAAGAGGCAATCGTGCTCACAGATGCGGACGGCAGTTTTTTAAGTGCAAACAATGCCGCCGAGAAATTGTTCCCATCCTTAAAAAGTTTGAAAAAATATGCACCGATCAACCAGTCCGGTGACTGGCCCGACGAGCTGCGGCAGATTGACGGTCAAAGCACAAAAGATACAATTTCGTTTGAAATGAATAACGGAGAAAGTTATCATAAGGCTGATATAAGCTTTATCTACGACAGAGAAAAGCTGCTCCGGTATATAATCATTATTCAAGATGTAACCGAAACCGTCCTGCTGGAAAGAGCAGAAAGAGAGCGCCTGCAGTCGGAGCTTATGATTGCAGCAAAAATTCAAAGCAGCATGCTGCCAAACGTGTTCCCGCCGTTTCCCGAGCGTACGGGTTTTGATATTTATGCACTGATGGACCCTGCAAAAGAAGTCGGCGGAGATTTTTACGATTTCTTTTTCATTGACGACAACAAGCTTGCCGTTGTCATTGCAGATGTATCGGGCAAAGGCATCCCTGCGGCACTGTTTATGGTAAAAGCGAAAACACAGCTCAAAAACACGGCGCAGCAAGGCAAACCGCTTGCTGAGGTTTTGGAGATTGTAAATGATATGCTCTGTGAGGGCAATGATGAATGCATGTTTGTAACGGTCTTTTTAGGGGTTCTTGATATAACAACCGGAAGCTTCACATATGTAAACGGCGGGCATGATATCCCGCTGATAAAACAAGGCAGCAGTTTTGACTGGCTGCCTGTCAAGCCCGGTTTTATGCCGGGATTTATGCCGGGCACAAAATATCAGCAGGATGAGATAACCCTTAAAAAAGGCGACGTTTTATTCTTATACACAGATGGTGTGACCGAAGCGGAAAACCCCGGTAAGGAAATGCTTTCGGAGGAGCGCCTGCACAGTATAATAAATGAATGCAATTTCAGCTGTGCTAAAGATCTGTTGGATTTTACAAGGGCAAGAGTCGATGATTTTGCCTGCGGCGCAGAACAATTCGACGATATCACCATGCTTGCATTAAATATAGAATGAGTGAAACTATAAGATGATTATATTTTTAATAGATGACAGCGATCCGGTACTTAATCAGTGCTGATGTGGCACTAATTGGGTACTATTGGTGTGTTATATATAAAACAAAACGAAAGAGAGAACTATTTATGGGCGGTAACCGCAGGGGCAGAAGAAAAGGAACACAATGCAAAATAATAACGATTTTACTGATTATTATAATAACATCGGTACTCGTAACGGGATGCCGGGACACATCGTCGGACATAAAATCAATTATTGCTGACGAGCAGCAAAAATCAGAGGAAGTGGAAGAACGCAAGCATATAAGAATCGGCATTCTTGTCGGCCCGTATGCAGATATGATATCGCAAATCATCGCACCTGCTTTGATATCCAAAGGCTACACGATTGAAACTATTATTTTCACGGAATGGGATGCTACAAACATGGCACTTACCGACGGTAATATCGATTTAAATCTGTTTCAGCACAGCCATTTCTTAAATAATTTCAAATCCGGACATGATGCTGAATTATCTGCAGTCGCAGAAGTTCCGACTGCTTCAATGGTATTGCTTTCAGAGCGTTTCGAAACGCTCGGTGATATTGAACCCGGTTCATCCATCGCACTTCCAAGTGATGCGACCAACCTTGCAAGAGCACTTCGTATTCTGCGTGAGGCAGATATTATTTCACTTGACAACAATACGGATATATCCAGAGTCACATTGGATGATATTGATGATAATCCGAAGGAGCTTGAATTTAATCTGGTTGACGGATTCGAGTTTTATTCGGAGCAAATTGCCGGAAGCGATGCCGTTGTTATATCCGGCGGCCGTGCTTATGCAAGCGGAATCAATCTTTCCGATGCATTATACAGTGAAGTGCTGCGTGAGGGATACATGATTGTTGCCGTAGTGCGGACCGAAGACCTTGCACGGCAGTATGTTTCCGACATTATGGATATAATCCACTCCGATGAATTCCGGCAGGCGATTGAGGATGAAGACAGCCCGTTCAGCGGATTCCAGCGCCCGAATTATTTCTACAGATAAAATGCAGGATAAATGTTTGAATAAAACTTGAACTTATCCGGGAATGGTCATATATAAATGAAAAAAACAAAAATCTCAAATAAACTTTTATTTGGTTATATTCTTGTGGTATGCCTTTGTGCCGTCGTGGGCATTTTCGGAATATCGGGTATACAAAGACTGTACCAAACAAGCTTGGCAATGCACAATCAGCAGGTGACAGGCATCAATAATCTGAGAGTGGCATCGAACCTTATAAACCGGTCAATGATTGAACTGAGAAACGTTGTGGTTATGAGCATGTACGGTGACCGGCAGGGTACTTTGACAGCGAGCTTACAGTTTGAACAAAATACCGCCGGGTTTGAAAAAGCGCTTGAGGATGCGATAACTATCGAAGAACTTAAGGTTTTATATCATCCGGTAATAAGCGAGTTCCAAAATGTTTTCCTTATGAACAGCCGTATAATTATTAATTCGTGTATCGAAAATTTGGCAAACCCGTCAATAATGCTTAATATAAGTGTTTTGATGGCAACAAATATGGAATCGATGGAACGCTTGAATCAACAGCTTGACAGCCTCGCAAATGCACATACTGCAATTGCAGAGTATACAATTTCGGTCAATCAGGAAGAAAACCGCTTTTTCGTATTGATGCAAATAATATTTGTTGTCGTTGCAATTTCCTTAGGCATCGTTCTTACGCTGAAAATAACACTAAATATTCTCTCAAGGCTGGAAACCGCACTTGAACAGGCAAATGTCGCAAGCAAGGCAAAAAGTGAATTTCTTGCAAACATGAGCCATGAGATACGCACACCCATGAATGCAATAATCGGGATGACGATAATAGGAAAAAGAGCACCGGATATAAACAAAAAGGATTACGCATTTGACGAAATAGAAACCGCATCAACTCATCTGCTCGGCATCATAAACGACATACTTGACTTGTCAAAAATAGAAGCGGGCAAGATGATGCTTTCAAACGTTGAATTTAATATAAAAGATATAATCAATAATGCGCTTACCGTTGTTAATGTTGATTCAAATAACAAGAAGCAGACAATTAATGTAGATATTGATAAAAAAATCACATTTACCGTAATCGGAGACGACCAGCGTCTGACACAGGTTATCACAAACCTGCTTTCAAATGCAGTTAAATTCTCACCGGAAAACGGCAATATTCAAGTGGATGTAAGATTTGATGGAAGAACCGGCGGTAATTGCAAGTTTCGTTTTGATGTGACAGACGACGGGATTGGTATCTCTGATGAAGATCAGGAAAATCTCTTTAAAGCCTTTGAACAGGTAGAATCCGGAATAACCCGCAGATTTGGCGGCACAGGCTTGGGCCTTGCTATTTCCAAACGCCTTGTCAGTGCCATGGGCGGAAAGATTTGGGTAGAGTCCGAACCTGATAAAGGTGCAAGATTCACTTTCACAGTGCTTCTTGCGTATGGCAATGAAAATACCGATGTTTACTCAAAAGGCGATGCGGCCATTGAAGTTTCCGGGTCTACAGAAGCCTCCGCATACAAAAATTACTCCGGCTCCACTGAAGACTCTGCAGAAAACAAAGCCTCCGCAGAAAATAAAGCCGGTAATTATGAAAATAAACGAATACTTGTTGTGGATGACATGTTAAGTAACCGTTTCGTTATAATATCACTTCTCGAAGACTTAGGAATAACAATTGACAGCGCCGATAACGGCGAGGAAGCTGTAGAGAAGTTTACCGAAAGCCCGGAAAAATATGATTTGATTTTTATGGATATCAGAATGCCTGTTATGGACGGATATGACGCAACACGGAGCATCCGTGCTCTTGATTTACCGAGAGCAAAAGAAATACCGATCATCGCTTTGACTGCAAACGCTTTTGATGATGATGTCAAGGACTGCATAAATTCCGGCATGAACGACCACCTCAGCAAACCTGTCAATAACGACAGTGTAAACAACATATTAATGAAATATTTAGATGTATAATCAATCATTATTTGGCACAGTTTGCGTACACAATTTTACTATAATGTAAATACAGTATACAAACCGAAAGATTATAAGATGAGCAGAACAAATAAAACAGGCGGACTCGGACGGTTACTTAATAAAATCAACTTAAACCTTCGTCCTAAATTGATTATTATTTTCCTTGTAACAAAAGTGGTTCCTCTTGCATTACTTACTGTTATAGCCCTGACTCAAATCAGGGTTCTTGGTAATGTTCTTCGTGATATTGCAGTGCAGGACGCCGAGCGTGCATTAAATGACGGGTCGAGAGAAAACCTGGAAAGGCTGACCACCGACCTTGCCCTTGAAGTTGCAGCCTTTCTGGACCAGCGTGATAACGATATACATCTGCTTGCAGACCTGCCCCGTGAGCTTGAGGTATACAAGTCGTTTTCCGACAACAAAAACGGAAGGCTTGTAAGACCCGGCGAGTGGGTTCTTTCCGATGATGCAATGACATGGGTGGAAAAAGTACCGTTTGAATTTTATGATGCGGATAATGTTTCAACAAATATTGAAAATGATGATATTTTGTACGGGAGCAGCTTTCGCAACAGACCGCCCGAATTTTTCGAGCAGTATCTTGAAAACGTACCGCTGTACGATGAAATAACGTTTATTGACTTAAACGGCAATGAGCTGATTAAGTATACAAACCCGGATTCCGCCAAAATACATTACCCCTTAAACCCGAACAAGGTTGATATATCCGACAATAACAACACGTATATCAGAGCCGAAAATTATTGGGAAGATATGCAAAAACTCGAGCGGGGTGAAATATATGTTTCCGATGTCATAGGTGCATATGTCGGGACGGACTTTATCGGAATGCTGACACCCGGCGTATTGCTCAGCGAAGACCCGGGTGTAATTAATCAGTCGCATCCGAGAATTGACGAGTTAAGAAAAACCGGAGCACTCCCGACGGATGAATTTGTGGAGTATGCAAGGACACAGGCCTTTGCGGGGCTTGAAAATCCTGTAGGTCAGCGTTTTGAAGGAATAATACGCTGGGGTACACCTGTTTATGACGGTGATGTAAGAGTCGGGTATATTACAATGGCGCTTAATCATGACCATATAATGGAGTTTGTGGATTACGTGAACCCCATGCACGAACGGTACACTTTATTGCCAAGCCCTCAAGACGGGAACTATGCGTTTATTTGGGACTACAAAAGCCGGAGCATTTGCCATCCGCGCCATCATTCCATTGTCGGGTATAACCCGATTACCGGTGAGCCGCAGGTACCCTGGCTTGAAGGAACGATAAAGCTTGAAAGAGACTATATTAACGGCGGCTTTAAAAAAGAGGAGTTTGAACCGGGCAGATTCAGAACAATACCTATATTGGATGCAGACGGCAATACAATTCCCGCAGACGATACACCGTTTTATCTTTGGGCATCGTCAAGCGGCTTCGAGTGGCTTGAAGCAAACCCGCAGTGGGAGATGTCCAATTTAAGCAAAATTAAAACAGGAGTCAACTGGTGGGAATATGATGCAGCAGAGCGGGCAAGCAAAGGAACAAGCTGGGGCGAGTTCTATGCAAAAAATGAAAATAACAGAGAGATACTGCCGCAGTTCGGCGAAAGAGTATTACGGGACCCCGACGGCAATGCAGTCAAGGATGCTGACGGAAATGAAATTCTGGATTATCAGTCACGTGACAAAACGCCTGCAAGAGCACTCACCGCTGCAGGTTATGTCGGTCTTGACGGGCGGTATCTGAATAATGCCCCGCAATGCACGGGCTGGATGAATCTCACGGAAAACGGCGGTTCGGGCTCGTTTTACATCCTTTGGAGCGGAATATATAAACCTACCACAGCAGGAGCAATTGCGTATTACACAGGGCAGTATTCACCCGAAGTACAAGGGACAAAACGGGGTTTTGCGTTTGTTACAATCGGAGCGGGAATCGAAGACTTTACAGCTCCCGCATACAGCATGAGAACCAATATCACAAACGCAATAAACACAAACATGACACGCAGCACAACTCAGCTTGCACTGATTACTTTAAGCCTTGTGGTCGTAGTAATACTGATGGCAATTTTGCTCTCATCCTATCTTACCGGAAACATAAAAACACTGCTCCTCGGTATTTCAAGATTCAGCTCGGGAGAAAGACAGTTTCGAATAAAATCTGAAGTCAAGGATGAATTCGGCGTACTTGCAAACTCGTTTGATGACATGGCAGATAATATTGTACGCAATGAAAAAGCCGAAGAAGAAAGCCGTGCAAAAAGCAATTTTCTTGCGAGGATGTCACATGAAATACGCACACCGATGAATGCGATTCTCGGTATGGCGGAGCTTGCTATGCGCGAGGATATGCCCGAAACTGCAATGGAATACACTGCTGCGATAAAACAGGCGGGCGTAAATCTTCTGGATATTATCAATGATGTACTTGACTTTTCAAAAATCGAAAGCGGTCAGCTTGATGTGCAGTCCGACAGCTACTCATTCCCGTCACTTGTAAGCGATGTCATAAATATCATTAAAGCAAGAGCTTTGGATGTAAACCTTCGTTTTGATGTGGAAATAGACTGCCAAATCCCAAGTATCCTGATAGGTGACGAGGTCAGGATGCGCCAGATTTTATTGAATATAATAAGCAATGCCGTAAAGTACACGGATCATGGATTTGTTTCATTTAAAGCAACATATGAGTTTATTAACGCAGAAAAAATTATTCTTAAATTCACCGTTGAGGACAGCGGTATCGGAATTAAGGAAGAAGACCTCGATTTATTATTTAGTGAATTTGTGCGCTTTGACCTTGACAAAAACAGAAGCGTAGAAGGAACCGGGCTCGGTCTTTCAATAACACATAACTTCATCAAAGCGATGGGCGGTGATATTGCTGTCAAGTCCGAATACGGGGAAGGGACAATATTCGATGTCACAATTCCGCAAGGAATAGGCGGAGTTGAATGCTTTGCATATGTCAGTGACTTAATTAATAAAAAAGTGCTTATTTATGATGACTCATACAGCCGCATGGATGTATTGGCAAGTACATTAATGGATCTGCATGTAGACTATGTTCTCATATCCGATGTGATTGAGTTTCATATGGAGCTTGCAGGCGGTGCTTACGCTTTTGCGTTCATATCAAAGGAATTGTACGATAATGAGACAGCCATCCTGAGCGAAGTTAACGTAAACACGGAAATAATATTAATTGCCGGGTTTGGAGAACAGGTGGAGGAGAGAAATGTCAAGCTGCTCACAACGCCCATATACTCTTTACCTGTGGCAAATATTCTAAATGGTATTTCAGACAGCTCGAACAGGGATTTCTACAGAAAATTCGCCGTCGGTTTCACTGCACCCGAAGCAAAAATCCTTGTTGTTGATGATATCAGCATGAACCTTGTTGTCGCAAGAGGGCTTATGCTGCCGTACAACATGCAGATAGACCTTTGCGAAAATGCAAAAGAATCATTCGATGCAATGGAAAAGACACGTTACGACATAATATTCATGGACCATATGATGCCGGATATGGATGGTATAGAAGCGGTTGCATATATAAAGAAAATGGGATTGGTAAACATAAATTTTGCAAATATACCGATAATTGCCCTGACTGCAAATGCAATTGCCGGAATGAAAGAGATGTTTTTGGAACACGGGTTCAGCGACTTCCTTTCAAAGCCGATCGACACGGACCTGCTCGGCAGGATTTTGGAAAAATGGATACCGGATGAAAAGAAAGTTGCGGCAAATAAAGAACATGACGACAAGGATGACAGTTTTATTATAATTGAAGGCATTGATACGAAGACGGGTATAACCTTAACAGGCGGGACCGAAAAGGGATATATAAATGTTCTTGGTGTTTACTGCAATAATGTAAATGATAAGCTTGAGGAAATCCGAAAGTGTATGGAAAACCGGGACATTCCGCTTTTAACGACTCATGTTCACGCCTTAAAAAGTGCATCTGCAAACATAGGAGCAAAGGATATATCCGAAGCAGCCGGTGCACTCGAAGAAGCAGGTCTCAAAGATAACACCGGTTACATAGATGAAAATCTTCCGGAATTTATTAACAATCTCAATATACTAATTAACAATATTCAAAATGTTTTATCGAAAAATGAAACTGCTCAAAGCGATGAAACCTTTGACATTGAGGATTTAAAAGAAAAACTGACAGTACTGAAGGAAGCATTCGGCAACTACGACGCAGATAAAATAAATGAGATTATAGACATTCTGCATAACACCTCATTTAGCCCGCCCTACAAAGAACACATCGACAAAATCCTGCAACACAACATTACCTTCGACTACGACGAAGCAATTGCAGAAATAGACGAGCTGCTATAGAAAAGGAGCCGTAACATGTCAAATGCCAACGCTATAAATGCAGCGCTTATTATCTTTTGCATACTTATTAATATAGTAATAATTTTCTTTATATTAATAAATGAATTTAACAAAGAAAAGCAGACAAAAATTTTTACGGGTGTAATCTTAATCAATTTTGTGCTGCTTTTATCATACCTGATTGGACAGTTTTTATACGGAAACCCAAACCCGGCATATAATCCGGTGCTTACATGGTCGGCCACTATTTATCAGGTGTCAACGCAGGTGCTGCTTCTGTTGCAGATAAAACTGACGATGGTCACGATAGAAAACAAAAAAGAACCCTCAAGGCTTGTAAAGTATTCGGCATACACAGCAGCGGCGGCGGTAATGATTAATCTTTTGTTGTCGGTGACATCTCCGTTTACCGGCTTATTTTTCTATTATGACGAAAGCAACCATGTTGTATTCCGTGAAATTTTTATGCTCAGTAATGTAACCACATCAATCTGGACAGTAATCACATTCACGATTCTTATAGCTCACAGGAAAATACTTGGCAGAAAAGAGTTGTACTCGCTCTTATCATATATTATCCTGCCGACATTAGGGTTATTCCTGTTCATCTTATCGGGTGGAGAAATCCAATTTATTATCTTCTCGATAACGCTTAGTATCCTGATATATTTTGCGGGAACTCAAATCGACCTTTCTGCGCGGATTAAACAAAAGGAACTCGAACTAACCCGGGGCCGCATAGCCATGATGACAAGTCAAATTCAGCCGCACTTTATATACAACACACTTGCAGCAATTAAATCACTTATAAACGTTAACCCAAAGCTTGCCGCAGACACGGTAACGGAGTTTGCAAATTACCTGCGCATCAACATAGATTCTCTGTCAATCACAGAACCCGTCAGCTTTGAAACCGAGCTGAAGCACGTTGAAAAATACCTTTCAATCGAGCAAAAACGCTTTAAAGATAAACTCAACATAACCTACGATATAACGGTGCGGAACTTCAACCTGCCGGCACTTTCAATACAACCGATAGTAGAAAACGCAGTCAGGCACGGAATAACATCAAAAAGAGAAACCGGCGGGAATATAAGTATATCCGTACACAAGATAAATAACGAGATAAAAATAACCATCACCGACGACGGAGCAGGCTTTGACACAACCCTTCCGGACACCGGCGAAAAGCAAACAAGCACAGGCCTGAAAAACGTCAAAACCCGGCTATCCGCCATGGTAAACGGCACCCTCGACATCCAAAGCCAACCCTCTCACGGCACAACCGTAACAATAACAATCCCCATATGCGAATAACACAGAGGGTCGGTTCTCTTGTGTTACAGCACAGGGGGACGGTTCTCTTGTGTTCAATGATGCTTATACCGTTAGTGTAACCTTTGAGAAAGTGCATCCTGCAGTACACGGGAAAGGCTTAAGCCTTTCTCTATTACTTTTTCGTCCATCCATTTCGGTAAGCTGACTGTACGTTTTACCGCTCTGTTGTCTCTGACTGTGGCATTAATTAAGCTGACAAATTCGTTATCATTTACTGTAATACTCTTAATATCTGACGCATTTTGTAATGCTTGAGTTGTTTCCGATAAATACTCAATCCACTCCGATAGTGCAGTTTGAGCCATGATCATTGCCTTAGATAACGACTTTCCCTCACTGATACATCCGGGTAAGTCAGGAAATGTTACAGTATAGCTCCCATCATCGTTTGGCTTGAAAACAGCCGGATATATATAGTCCATTACTTCTCCTCCGTTAAGCCTGCCGCTTTAAGAACTGCTCTTGCCGTATTCTCATTAAGCTCTCGATGGTTCGGCACTTGTACCGGCCTACCACCCACCTTTTCATAAATAGCGTGACCACCATTGTTTCTGACTTCGCTGTATCCCGCATCCTTAAGCAGTTTAATTAAGATTCTTCGCTTCATAATTATACCTCATCATATTACATAAATTACGTAATGTCAATAAGTAAATTACGTAACGCGAATAGCCTGCGCAGCAATAGGATTTTTCGCCCTTTGCATCCCTAGCTCTTCCGCTTCTCGTGTTTAACGGTGTGTTTAACTTTTACTACACCTAAATTGAGTTCAAAACTGGTGTCGGGTGTGGTTTTTATTCGTCTAGCATAAGTTGTTCGTTCTTAGCTTTTTGTTTTAGCTCTGCTATTTGCTCTCGTTCTACTTGTGCGATACTTTTTTCCGGTGAAGGTAAATCTTCCGGCATCGTACCGCCGACTCTCTCAATGGCTGCACGAACTTCTTTACCGACAGCATGATGTGTTTTGTTAGCCTCTGCTGCAGTATCAATGGCATCACGTTTGAGCTTTTCCTCGGTTTGCGATATTCGGAACAGGTTAGCAATAAGTTCTGTACTACCCATAAAATCAAGAATTTTATCACGGACACCGAGTCCTTTACGCTCATGTATATCCTCAACGTCAAGACCGCCGTATAATCCTATATACCCGGCATTTTGGAAGATTGCGAATTCATTCGATGTTATAACACCCGCATCACGGGCGGCTTCGGCAAGCATTTGATTCCATTGCTTAATATCCCCCCGCACAACAAGCCTTTTACTGTCTTCGTCAAGTTGATTAAATCTATCTGCAATTTCCTGACGATGTGTTTGTATTGCAAAATATGTTTGACCAAGTGCAATTACTTCTTTTCGTGAATCGCCGTTTTGAACAATGAGATAACAGGCATAACGGGATAGTTCGTAGTCAGAAACTGGTTTTGATGTTGCCCCTGCATCTACGATTTTGTTGACGTCAACAAAATCGCCAAAAGTATTGCGACCGCTGTTTTTGCAAGCAATCATCGCCTTGTCTTAATCTTACTGCCATTCAAAAAGCAATGATTATTGGCACTGACAGACTTATTGCCTACTATCTTGCATTCCAAATGGCAATTAACCTGCAGAAAAAACCATTTGCATTTTGTAGAAAAAACCATTTGCATTTTGTAGAAAAATATGATAAACTACACGATATTATGTAGAGGTGTAGCTTATGTCATTAAGGAAAAATAGTTATTTAAACCGTATAATTGATGCACAGATAGATGAATATTTGCAATTATATGGTGCAATATCGATTGAAGGTCCAAAGTGGTGCGGGAAAACGTGGACTGCATTGAATCACGCTAATAGTGTTATATATATTATGGACCCTACCAATAATTACAATAATAAGAGATTGGCGGGGTTAAATCCTTCACTTGTTCTTCCCGGCACCGTGCCGCGTGTAATTGATGAATGGCAGGAAATTCCGGGAATATGGGATGCAGTGAGATTTGATATCGACCAAAATCCGGGACATGGAAAGTACATATTAACAGGTTCTGTGATGCCACCGCAAGAGTCATATTTACATACCGGAACAGGACGAATCGCTACACTTCAAATGCGGCCTATGACATTATACGAATCCGGTGATTCAACAGGTGAAATTTCACTAGGAGCGTTATTCAACAATGAAATATTTGAACCTTTTTCAGCAAACATTGACCTTATTCATCTCATTGATATAACAATTAGGGGTGGTTGGCCTGAAACATTATTAATTCCATTGGACAAAAGTGGCAGTATATCAATCCAATATATTAATTCAATAATAAAAAGTGAATATTTCCATGGAAAGCAATCCAAAAGAAATCAATTCAAGTTACACAGATTAATCAGGTCATTAGCGAGGAATAACACAACGATGGCAAGTATTACAACTTTAACTACTGATGTAGATGGTTCTGAGAGAACTTCACAAAGCACGGAAGAAATAGAGATATCGCGGCATTCAATAATCGAGTATATTAAAGATTTGTTAGGGATTTTTGTAATTGAAGAAATCCCGGCATGGAATCCGGAAATTCGGTCAAAGATTATTATGCGACAGTCTCCTAAGAGAATATATACAGACCCATCGCTTGCAATCGCTGCACTTGGTGCAAATAGAGAGAAAATGCTGTCTGACCTTAATACTTACGGTTTTATGTTTGAAAACCTTTGTCTAAGAGACCTCTCTGTGTATGCAAATTACCACGGTGGAAGCGTTTACCATTATCGGGACAACAGTGAACTGGAAATCGATGCAATTGTTGAATTGCAAAATGGAGACTGGGGAGCATTTGAGATAAAACTTGGAGAAGAAAAAGTAGAAAGTGCTGTTGCTTCATTACTGCGCTTGAAAGACAAAATGGTATCAGCCGGTACCAAGCCACCTGAATGTCTTGTTGTAATAACCGGCGGTGGTATCGCTGAGTGCCGTAAAGACGGAATATATGTGTTGCCAATAAATACACTTCGGCATTAACATACAAAAACACCCTAAAATGAAATAAAAGCATGAAAATAAAAATATATTTTTCTTTGGTGTTCTAATGGTGTTCTATTGGTACACTATTGGTGCTGGTGGTGTGTTATGTTAACTCTGAATAGGTATGTTCAGGGGCGTTTTTTATGAGAAAGAGCACACGGCAATTGAATAAAAAGCTGCTTGACTCATTGCAGAATGTTAGCCGAAAAAAGTATGTTTTTTCACGCTTGTTTTCCGCTGCGGATTTAAGCAAGGTTAAAGACCGTTTAGCTAGAGTAATGGCTATGTCTTTTGCCTTGCTTTTATTGTTTAGCACTATAGCCGGACCGCTATCGAGCAGTATATGGGGCCTCGCTAACGAAACAGCACAAGGGGACGGTTCCGTTGTGTCGCAATCGACACATTTGGAGGGTCAGAACGATTCCGACGGTTCGGAAAGTGGTCGCCCCCAGAGTGGGGGCGACCAAAACGCCGATGGCACAAGCACTGACGAAAGTGGTCACCCTCAAAGTGAGGGCGAGCAAAACGCCGACGGCACTGACTCTGATACACCTGCCGACACAGGCTCAGGCGACCACGGGGGGGGGTCAACAGACAATAACGACCCCGCAACTCCTGCACCCGATTCCGACAATACCGATACCGAAAACACAGACCCCGCAGGCACAACGGAGGAAGACCCAGACGATGAATCAACAAAACCTCAAAATGAAGTTTTGTTAAATGACCCATGCCCGTCATGTCATTCTGAGCATGGCGAAGAATCTTCATGCGAAGCCACCCCATCCTGCATCTGCGAAATCATGTGTATTATTTTCGACTGTGAAGACGACGGCGAAATAATGCTGATAAACCACGACTGCCCCATCTGCAGCGGCACTGACAACGACAATGCCACTCATGGTGGCAGGGATTCCCCATGGACAAAAGACGACTTCGATACCGACGGAAAACTGCTGGTATGCGAAGCAGAGCCGTTTGAAATAGAAGAAGTTATAGATAATGTCACAGCCTTACGTGATGCAGTCACAATAGGCGATGGAGCTGTTGTTTTGACCGGTGATATAACTATAACTGACACTCATACTTTTGACGGTTCAATAGCAGGCTTAGTTATTGGACGCAACCTTACCCTCGACCTCGCAGGGCACACACTGACGATTAACATACCCGACCCGGTAGGCAGAACTTCAAATGGTATAAAAATTAGTTCCGGTGTAACCTTTACCATCATTGACAGTGTACCCGGGGCAAACTCACTGACTGTCACAAACGGAGCGACGATAGTATCAACCAATGGAAACGGTGCAGGAATCAACACTACAGACGGAACATTAATAATAGAAAGCCGAACGGTTATAACCACAGGTGGCGGAGTTACAGACATGGGCAGTGAAACTCTGGGGGGTGGTGCAGGCATCGGTGGTGGGTTAAAAGCAGATGGCGGAATAATATTTATCCGCGGCAACGCAAAGGTCACAGCAACAGGTGGCAGTGCTAGTGCAGGTATCGGTGGCGGAGGTATAAACGATATTTTTGATATTGCTGATGATGTTGATGCTGGTGCTGCAGGTGGAAATATTAATATAAATGGTTATGCAGATGTTAATGCCACCGGTACTGATGGTGGCACGGGTATAGGTGGAGGTGCAGGAGGAAACAGCGGATATATAAACATAACCGGTGGCACGGTTATAGCAAAGAGCACGGGTGACATAGGTGCTGCGGGTATAGGTGGTGGAATATACGGTAACGGTGGAAATATAACAATAAGCGGAAGCACAACAGATGTAACTGCTACTGGTGATATTGGTGCAGGTATAGGCGGCGGTGCGATGGGTTCAGGTGGTATAATAACTATAAATGGCGGCACAGTAATAGCAAATGGTGGTGATATTAGTGCAGGTATAGGCGGCGGTAGCGGTATGCCTGGATATGGTGATGGTACGCTTGGCTCAGGTGGTGTGATAACTATAAATAGCGGCACAGTAATAGCAAGTGGGGGTGAAGCTGCTGCAGGTATTGGAGGAGGTGCGTTTGGCGATGGCGGAACTATCACCATTACCGGTGGCTCAGTCACTGCGATTGGCTCAGATATAATGGATATTGGCAGTGCGGGTATTGGAGGAGGTGTTAATGGCAACGGCGGAAATGTCGTTATAACCGGAGGTACAGTAACAGCCATTGCAGGTAACAATAACACACCGGCAATAGGTGCGGGAGAAGATGTTATGAGTATTGCCCTCGACCAAGGCACGCTCACAATCAACGGCAGATTTTCTTGGATTACAAACACAGCAAATACAGAAACGGGTGGAGCTCCGATAGGGGGATTTACTCCGTTTGATAATACTGTTATCACAAATATAGGCACAAGAGCCTTAACAGACCTTAGCTATATATCGTTAACATCAACGTCGAGCGGAAGCAGTAACATTTTATTTGTCCACGCTGACAAAACGACGGAGACATTGCAAAACGGTTCATTTGCACATCCGTTCAGAACCCTTCAAACAGCATACAACGCAATTCCTGAAGGAACAACAGGCGAGATTCGTGTGCTGAGTGAATTAACTGCAACAGTAACAACAAATTTCGACATAGCAAACACTGTATCAATAGTATCGTATGAAGAAAGTGATGGCGATACCCAAGCTGCAAAACCACACGAAATCATACGCGGTGGAGGGTTAAACGATCGTATTTTTATAAACTCAGCGGGTATAGTAAATCTGGAAAATATCACAATTGACGGTGGAAGCAGGCCACAAACCGCTACAATCCTGGAAATACAAAGTGGAGGAGCAATTAACCTCAGCACAGGAGCAACACTCCAAAACAACATCCGTGACGGAGGTTCAGGGAGCGGTGTTCTTATCCTATCCGGCGGAAGACTTGAAATAAATGGCGGTATAATAACGAATAATGAAACTACAACCATTTTCACATATTTCGGAGGCGGTGTCTATATTCAAGGCGGCGGAACGCTGATTATGAACAACGGTAAAATCACCAATAACAAAGCTAGACGTGGTGGTGGTGTAGATATGGATTTTACCGGAGTTTTCATTATGAACGGGGGGGAAATAACAGGAAATGAAGCAGTTGAAAACGGTGGAGGAGTTCATGCAACTAATTCCATTACAATCGGTGGAGATTCTATAATAAACGCAAATTTACAAACTGAAACAGCAACAAGGAGTAATGTTTTTATCACTGACTGGCAATATATAGTCCTCGGAACAGGTCCCAATACCCCGGATGAAAACATGAATGTCGGTATAACCAAAACCGTGACCAATCGCGTGTTCGTAAACAGCGGAGCAACAGCAACCCATGTTCCGTTCTTCTTCGCTGATGATGATTCACTAATGGTCGAACACTTTAACACAAACCAACTGCGGCTCGTACCGCGCCCACCCACCGTGTCCGTCACAGGTGATATCATCGCCGAATTCGTTACACTTGACGCTGCATTTGACGCTATTGCCGCAGATAGCGCAGGTTCACCCGGAACACCCAAAAACTACACTGTCACCCTCCACGCCGACCAAAATCTTGTTAACCGTGTATTTGGACCAGCGGAGCGACATCGAAACATAACCCTTATCGGTGCAGGCGAAGTGCGGACGATTAGCCATAACGGTGCAGCAGACCGGCAAATGTTATTTTTAAATGATTTTACCTCAAGTTTTACTCTTGGAAGCAACATCACACTTCAAGGAAGAAATGATGCAAGCGTTGCACTGGTTAATGTTAATGGCAGTACATTTAACATGGAAACCGGGTCAAGAATCACAGGGCATAATGTAACTGCTGAAACAAGCCGTACAATAGCAGCGGTAACTTTTAGAGGCGGCTACACCTTTAATATGCGCGGTGGTGATATCACAGGCAATTTCAAGGCCGGTGTCACACCTGAACCAAGTGATGTATATGTTGATGATAGAACAGTTAATTTATCGGGAAATGCAAGCATAGGGGGTATAACACTTAATTTAGCAATCGGTCCCCCCACCCAACTCGGTGTGATTAATATTGCTTCTGACTGGACAGGAAATATAGACGCACTCAATTTATACAGCATTGGTGCGATAACAACCGTTATTAACCGCTTTATTAATGATAGAGCTATTATCACAGGAACAGGAGTAAGCCAAACAAATATAAACAGAATCGGACTCGGCTTCTTCATGAATAACGCAGCACCACCTGACACACAGTCCATCGCCCCCACCCACTTTATTAACATTGAAAACAACACCGGCGTATTACGTGCATTACCCACCCCCGAGCAAATGCTGCGTGCTGCAGCAGCGGGCAATCCATACCCGCGACACATCGATGAGAACTGGAGCGAAATCGGCACCGGAGAAAACAGAGTGATTACATACACACTTGCAAATGATTTCATTCTCACGTCCGGCAGTCCCGCGCTCGACGATAAAGAACAACGCCAACTCACCGCACAACTCAACATAGCAACAAACTTCACCCTCGACCTTGCGGGTCACGACCTGAGGATTGACATACCGGATGCGCAGGGCAGAACTTCAAACGGTATAAAAATTGGCAACAATACAACGCTGAGAGATTTAACTCTGACCATCATGGACAGTAAATATGATGCATCTACAACAACGAATTCGTTAAGTGTAACCAATAATAATGCCGCCAGCGTTGAGTTCGATACTGGGAGCAGAGCAGGCATCAATACTACCGATGGTACGCTTATAATCGAAAGCGGTATAATCAATGCTAAAGGTGGCTTTCGAGGTTCGGCTATCGGCGGCGGTCATTTTTCTTCGGCAGGGACTATTACTATCAACGGCGGTAAGGTATTTGCATACGTTAATAATAATTCAAGAGCTATTGGCGTTGGAGATGCCGCACATGGTCTTACGCTTACCATATCAGGAGATGCAGAAGTTACTGCAATACCGGCACCAGATATTACTTCGCCACCACCGGCAATTAACGGTGGTGATAACAGTACAATTATTATTCGCGATAATGCAATTGTTACAGTACGTTCAACAAGACGAGCTATCATTTGCGAAACTTTAATAATAACTGATAATGCAAGAGTTACTGCCGAAAGTGGTAATGCTGCAGGTTACGGAGCTATTTCAGCAGATGATATAGAAATCAGCGGCGATGCGATAGTTGAAGCAACATCTACTATTTTTGGTTCGGGTATCGGTACCAACTCCGGCAACTTCAACATGGGAATAAGCGACAACGCCAAAGTCATGGCTATAGGCTCTGCTACAGTTAGCGGTAGTAGCCCGGGTATTGATGTTTATTACTGGGGTGATGCTAATAATTGGGAAGAACCAATAGGTGGTGCCATAAGAATAAGCGGCAATGCAGAAGTTATTGCTACAGGCAGTAATGGAGCAGCAGGCATAGGCGGCTATAACATGAACCGAGTAATAAGTGGAAATGCAACCATAATAATTGAAGATAATGCAACAGTTACAGCCACAGGCGGCGAAAGCGGCGCAGGTATCGGTGGCGGTAACATGCAAGCTGGTGGAAACATCACCATCGGTGGCACCGCAACAGTAACAGCCACGGGTGGTGAAGGCGGCGCAGGCATCGGTGGGGGTGACGGTGGAAATGGTGGAACGATAACTATAACAGGCGGCACAGTCATCGCAGAAGGCAATGATGGTGGCGCAGGTATAGGTGGCGGTGTAAATGGCTCCGGTGGTGAAATAACTATAACAGGTGGCTCGGTTGTAGCAGAAAGTAAAGATGATAGCGGTTTTGCACCGGGCGGTGCGGGTATTGGAGGCGGTCGTGACGGCGACGGTGGAGATATCACAATAAGAGGCAGCACAACACATGTAACTGCCAAAGGAAGTGCGCTTAGTGCAGGCATCGGCGGCGGTATGGGAGGAAGCGGCGGTGAAATAATTATTACCGGCGGTACAGTCTATGCAAATGGCGGTATGGCAGGTGCAGGTATCGGCGGCGGTATGGGAGGTAGCGGTGGCAATATACTCATAACCGGTACACCCAAAATCATGGCTACGGGTGGTGGTACTGAACAGCCTATCGGAAGCGGAATAGGCGGAGCAGCAAGTAATGTATTTGTTATGCTGCCGGTTGGTAATTTGCAAAACTTCGCAGATACTGAAAACATCGGCAACATCGTAACTTTCTCAGCAACGCCCGCAACATCAACCGGCACGGTACAAGTGGTATTACCCGCTCCGTTTAATACTGCCCCATTTGGAACGGGCACAATTGATTTATTCACAGGCGGATTATCAGTCCCAAGAACCATGTCGGGAATCTCAACACTTTCCACACAAACATTTAAATTAACCGGCTACCCGGACGTAGCAAGAAACGCAACTGAACTGACAACTACAGGAGTACCATTTGTGATACCTATTCCCGTAGCAACAGACTTTCGTGTCACGAATAATACCCATATATATAATGGCAATCCGCAAGGTGCAACAGTGGGATACAGAACCGATGGGGATGCACCGATACCTAATGACACAAACGCAGGTGGAATTTCGGTTTTTTATGAAAGCGAAGACGGCACTACATACGAAAGAAACACGAACCCGCCTACAAATGCAGGCACATATAATGTATTGGTGCAAACAGCAGGCGGAACTGTGTTCGATCCCTTAGCAACCGACTTAAATGTAGGTACACTGACAATCAATCCCGTTAATATCACCACTGCAACAATCACGGTAATAGCACCGGAAACAGGTAATGCACCCGATACGGCAGCAACTTTGCCTGAACCGCCGCCACCGCAGAACTTTACAGCAGGAGCTGTTAGCTGGACGATTGGTGCAACAGCTGATACTGCACACAATCCGTTTAGAGGTGAAACAGCATATACAGCAACGGTTACTCTCACACCGAATGCAAATTATTCATTCGAGGGACTTTTGCAAGCCAATGCGACAATAAACGGCAATCCCGTAACGGCAATGACATATAATGCAAGTAACGGCACAGTTACAATTTCATATCAGTTCACCGCAACAGCCGAAGCGACGGTTACAGGCATTGCGGTAAAAGAGCAACCAACAAAGCTTACATACATACACGGAGATACCCTTGACCTTGCAGGTCTTGAAGCGACACTTACATATAATGACGGCACAACGGAGGATGTTGCTTTTGCCGGCTTTAGCGCAAAAAATATCACGACAAATCCCGCACATAACAGCACCGTTTTACGTCATGAACACGATAATCAAACAGTTACACTAATATTCAACAATAGCGGAACAATTCGCAGCAGCACAAGCAGTATGACAATCAACCGCAGACAACTCACAATCGGAGCACCGTCAGGCACTCCGACAAAAGTATTTGATGGTGATAATATTTACAGCGGAAGCGGTATAACAGTCGGAGCACTCACAACAGGCGGAACAGATGGTGTTGTCGGTTCTGAAAATGTGACAGTTTCTATATCAAGTGCGACATATAACAGTGTAAATGCAGATGAAGCAGACACAATTACTCTGGTTTATCAGCTTGGCGGTACTCATGCAGGCAACTATATTGCACCGGTCGATAATACAACGATAGCCGGAACAATCACGGTGAAAACCATCACTATCGAAAGTGTTGCAACACCTTCAGCAAAAACCTTTGACGGCACAACATCCGCAACAGCGGGATTGGTAACGTTTGAGGGTGAAGTGACGGGATATGAACTTATCAGGGATGTTGATTTTAGCGTGTCTGCAGTATTTACAGATAATGCCGACATTGGTGCAGGCACAAAAAGTTATATATATACAATTACATTGGGAGCAACAACAAACGCTCTTAATTATGCATTACCTCAAAATACTATGAGCGGCACGAACGGAACAATCAATCCCTTGAATATTGGCGGGACGGTATCGATAACAGTAACAGATACAGATTCGGGAAGCATATTGCGAATAGGGTCAACACTTACTGCAAATATAACAGGAATTACACCACCGGAAGCACAAGCAGGACTGACTTATCAATGGTATCATGTAGACCCGGCAGACGGTAATGTAGAAATAGATGGTGCTGTACTCGGAAGTTATGTTGTGCAAGGTTCTGATGCAGGCAAAGTTATCACGTTAATTGTAACGGGAGCAGGAAACTATGCAAGCGGGCGTACATCATTACCGACATCAACAGTGCCGTATACTGTGAGGATTAGTGCTGTGACAGGAGCCGTAGGAGATGATTCTGTTACGTTTACGCATAATAGCACACCCGTTACTCCATTGCCCGAAACACTATACTTACAGAGTGGCGAAACGATTAGTATAGCTTATACTATTGGAAAAACACATAGATTTAACACACTTGTATTTGGAGGTGCGCCTGCTAATATCAGCGCTGATGGCATAGAACCCCTCAGTCCGTCTACCGGAACAACAACATATACTGTCAGTGCCGGTGATGCGTCAGATGGTGTCATAACAATATCTCCGCAGTTTAATCATAATAGTGATATTGCTTATGCGACAATAACTAAACCTGCTCCAACCAAAGGCGGTAATCCGGCTGCCGCTCTGTATACTGCAGTCACAGAAATGCCATATTTCACCGGAACAGTATCATGGAGTGGTACCTTTACATCATCAGGCATGTTTGCAGGAAGTCAAATATATACAGCAACAGTCACACTTAACAGAAAAGATACTATTTTATTCACGACAAACTTTGAGCCGACAATAGCTGATGCAATAACAAGCGGAGCGGTTGTTAGTAATGTTGAGGTTGCAAGCAATCGCGAAAGCGTCACATTCACAGTCACATATCCCGCACTCCCGGCGAGAATTGTAAACGGTATAGCTGTACAAAACCAACCAAATCTAACTTACACACATGGGAATCCGTTGAACCTTTCTGCACTGACAATCAGGCTCACACATGATGATACATCGACTCTGGATGTGACATTTGCAAACTTCGGCATAAACTATTTAGAGCCATCCTTAGTTAATGGTTCAACACTTTCACGCTCAGATAATAATAATCAAACCATAACAGTTACTTATGATAATAGCGGTAATACTCATACAGCCACTACAAATCCTTTAGATATCGCAAGAGCAACAAATACACTTACCATAAGCTGTGCCGATGTGGTTCTCGGAAATGCACCAAATCCGCAGGTTGTTACGAATACAAGCGGCGGTACAGTGACGTATCAATACAAAGTGCAAGGTGCGGATGACAGCACATACACAGCAACCGAACCCGGTGCAATAGGGAATTATACAGTTCGGGGTACTTCAGCAGAAACAGTAAACTATCTGTCGGCATCTGCAACTGCCAATTTCAATATAACCCGCATCCCGATTACAGGTACACCGACGGTGACCGTTAGCGGTGTCTTGCGAATCGGTACGGAGCTTACGGCAGTTGTGACGGGAATTACACCGCCCGAGGCGCAGGCAGAGCTTACGTATCAGTGGGAGCGTGATGTAGGCGGAACATTTGCGCCAATCAGCGGAGCAACAGGCGCTATATACGAAGTGCAGGGTGCTGATGCGGGTAGAGAGCTGAGAGTCAGGGTAACAGCTGCCGCAGGCGGTGACTATGCAGGTTCGTTATCTTCGGCAGCAACAGATGCTGTGCCGTTTACGATTAGAATAGTTTCGTCGCCGTTTACGGGAGCTGTGTTCGGAGATGATGTAAATTTCGGTTCAATGGGACTTGACACAGAATATGCAGCAAGCGGAGATATAACCATTCACTATGTAATTGCAAAAACAGCCGACCTCAACTCACTGACACTTGGAAATGGCATGGGTATTATTCCCGCAAACGGTATCAGCCCGACTCCGCAAATGGGAACTGCAACATATGCAATTAATTCTGCTCATGCAGAAAACGGTATAATTACATTCACACCGGTGTTCAGCCACACGGCGGCACCGACCGACCCACCGGTAACAGACCCGCCGGTAACCGACCCGCCGGCAACAAACCCGCCGGTAACCGACCCGCCGGCGCAGCAGCCACCACCTCCACCGCCGGCAGTGACTCCGGAGCCGATGCCTCCGCCTCCTTCTATGCCTACACCCGTGCCGCCGACAGAGGTGCTGCCGACACCAGCACCGGTAGCAACCCCCGCACCTCCAACAGAGGCGCTACCGACTCCTGTACCAATTTCTACACCCGTGCCTCCGACAGAGGCGCTGCCGACTCCGATACCAACACCGGATTCGTCTCCGACACCTCCAACAGCTCCAACGTCTCCTACGGAGACAGCAGCAAATACCGGGTCTGTGTTGTCACGAATTTTAAATTTTGCTCCCGGTCCTGTTGTGAATATGAGTCTTGACATTGAAGTTGGAACTTCGGTTGTCGGGAAAACGATTTCGGTTGAAGCCACGGGTCTTATGCCTCTGTCAGAACTCACAGTTACAATTCATTCAACACCTCGGGAAGTCGGCACTAAAGAGACTTGTGATGCAGGTACTATCAGTAAAACAGCACCTTTCCCCGATAATCTGGAAAGCGGAAACCATGTTGTAATAGCAGAAGGTATATGTCCCGACGGGCAGATTGTACAAGCGGTTGCGCCGTTCCAGCTTAATGACGAGGGGATAATAACAGCGTTTACAGAGCCTGCACAGTTATTTGAACCTATTGACCCCGGCGACCCGAGAATAGCACGCTCACTCATGGCAGGAGTACCGCTGTACGATGCCAAAGGGGACCCGGAAACAGTGGCACAGGTTGCAGTGACATTTGGTCTGCTTGGCGGTATCGCCGCAATTGCGGGAGTATCAAAGAAACGCACCCGCAGTTCGATTGCCAAAACTTATTGGGAAGATGAAATTTTGGAATCAAAAGAACCGGAAGCAAAATGGGGCGATAAATACGGTTTATGGAAGATATCGCTCTTTAGGAAAACGAGTGACAAATTTAGTGTAAGATTACAGGAAAGAACTGTAAAGACATCGTTTATTCTAAACCGATTCGCAAGCGACGGTTCATGGGCAAGAGCAATGTTCGGCTCGAGCGGGTTTATCCTCTGGCTGCTTGGCATTGCTTTGGGTGTATACAGCTCAATTCAGATGGGTTATAACGCCATGCCTCCGGAGTTTATGCTCGTGCTTGCAATCGTAGCATTGGGTATTCTCGATTCAGGTGCAGGATTCCTGGCATGGGCGACAATTGCAATACTTGCAATCGTAAACGGCAATGCGGCAGGGGTAGACGAAATACGGACATTAGTCGGAATGTTTACGCTGTTTGCGACTACACTGATTCTCGGCGGGACAAGACCGCTGCGGCGCAAGTACAACCCGGCAAATGACAATAAAAATCGGTTTATGTTTGACAGATTTGCCGATTATATTATGCCGACGATTTATATTATTATGGCGACATCAACAGTTTTAAAATCAATCAATGGTTTATCCGGTTTGGAGTTCTTTGGCAGCGAGCAAATCAGTCAGGTCAGAATTATCGCAATTGCAGCTTATTGGGCTCGTATGTTGCTTGAAGATTTGGCGGATTATGCTTTCCCCGTACGTAACAAAGCCGTCCGTCCGGAGGCTCCGGGCGAACAGATCGCAGCTTTCCAGTGGATGGCGATGCTTCTCTATGCAGGAATGTTTATGGTTGTTGCTTCACCGTTCTTTGGGTTCGGTACAATGGTGGTGTTCCTTTTGGCTTTCGACATTACACCTTGGATGTTGTCGTTTTTTAAAGACCGTTTCCCGAACTCCGAGTTTCTGTACAGATATTATCCCGGCACATCGTCGCCGCAGCTTGGTTTTGTACTGATGCTGATAAGTATTGGGCTTGCAGCATTTGTGGCATCAAATTCAGACTACAGAGGCGCCAGCGCAGCGATGATTATTGTAGCTATCCCATACGCACTTGCCGAAATCCCAAGCCTCTTCGGCCGCGAAGGCATCCCCGTCCGTGACGGCTGGGCAAAACGCCTGGTCGAATTCACCTGCTGGCTCGGCTTCGCCACCATCGCCCTGATGGTTATATAGAGCACCGTCCCCCTGTGTTCAGTCCCCTGTGTTCATGTGTCATTTTGTGCGAAAATGGTAATAATCATGTGTCATTTTGTGCGAAAATGGCAATAATCATGTGTCATTTTGTGAAACATCTGCAAAAAAGGCTTGAATTATCTTGTTTTATGATGTATGCTTTCATTAAATGGAGGTAATAAGCCGATGGAACTCAAACGGAAAATATACAGTGAGCTTTTAGACTGGAAGAATAAATGTGCCGGAAACCGGGCTATGCTTGTCAATGGAGCAAGACGGGTTGGAAAAAGTTTTATATGTGAGCTGTTTGGTAAAAACGAATATAAAAGTGTTATTGTCGTAAATTTTGCGAATCTGTCTCCGCTGATTGCCGATACTTTTGAGCATGACCGGACTCATTTGGATGTGTTTTTTACGAAGCTTTCAAGACACTATGGTGTCGAGCTTTATACAAGAGAGAGCTTGATTATTTTTGACGAAGTGCAACTGTATCCGCTTGCACGACAAATGATTAAGCAGCTTGTTGCAGACAGCAGATACGATTACATAGAAACCGGTTCACTTATTTCAATCAAAGAAAATGTAAAAGGAATAGTTTTACCTTCCGAGGAGCGGGAGCTGGAAATGCATCCGCTTGATTTTGAAGAATTTCTGTGGGCTATAGGTGACGATAATGCCATAGATTATATGCGTTTGTGTTATGAGCAAAGAACACCAATGGGACAAGCAATGCACAGAAAAGTCATGAACATGTTCAGGCAATATATGCTGGTCGGCGGTATGCCGCAAGCAGTTCTTGCGTATATTAAAGGCTCTGATTTTGAAGCTGCCGATTATGAAAAAAGAGACATTTTGAAATTATACCGCAGTGATATAACAAAATATGCTGCCGGTTATAAAGGCAAGGTTACAGCAATTTTCGACGGGCTTCCCGGGCAACTATCAAAAAAAGAAAAGAAATACAAGCTTTCGTCAGTTGTTAAGAATGCACGGTTGCGGGATTATGAAAATGCATTTATGTGGCTTTCTGATGGAATGATTGCAAACCCGTGCTTTAATACAACAGACCCCGGACAAGGGTTGGCACTCAGCTTTGATCATTCAACACATAAATTATATATGGCAGACACAGGCTTGCTCATAACTCATGCATTTACCAATAAAAAATATACACAAAACACCTTATATCAGGCGATTCTGCAGGACAAACTAAGAGTAAATGAAGGTATGCTCATGGAGAACATTGCATCACAAATGCTGCGTTCGGGCGGTCACAAGTTGTTCTTCTATTCGAGAGCTGACTCTCTAAACAGGGTAAATACTATGGAGATTGACTTTTTAATAGACATAAACGGTAAAATCTGCCCCGTAGAAGTTAAATCCTCTGCCTACAAAGAACATTCATCTCTTGATAAGTTCAGAAACAAATTCGGCAGTGCATTAGGCGAAGCGTATATCTTATATACAAAAGACGTTATGGTAAAAAATGCTGTTATTCACTTACCGCTCTACATGACTATGTTCTTGTAAGAGCACAAGAGAACCGTCCCCTTGTGTAATGTGTTGTGCCACGCAAGACATACAAAAACACCCTAAAAACACCATATTTGCAAAAATATTTTATTTTGCTGCTAATATGGTGTTAATATGGTGTTAATATGGTGTTAGAGCTGTGCTAGTGTAGATTACTTGAACATTTACATTAAAGCAAATAATTACATCAAAGCTATTGCTGCGTCATGCAACTGATGCTCCAAGGCATCTGAATCGAGTGAAATTATGTGGAAAATCAGAACTATAATTGCATTTTTGGTTACGTTTTTAATCTGCGGGCTTATCGGTTTTTTTACTATTCAAAACAGATACAACGCAGATAAAGACCAGTTGGAAAAACTGATTCTTGAACAAAGCAACAGACTAAACGATGTAATTTCCAAACAACTCAATAAAACTCAAGCCCTCACTGCACTTATTATCAGATATGACGGTACGGTAGATAATTTTCAAGAAACAGCAGCTGTGCTTGCTAACGATATACCGACTCTTGCAAATTTCCTTCTGGCACCGGACGGAGTCGTTACCGATGTTTATCCTTTGGAAGGTAACGAATCTGTTATAGGTCTGGATTTCTTTAATGAAGTCGGACATGCAGGCAACAAAGAAGCAATACTTGCAAGAGACACAGGCGAGCTTGTTATGGCAGGCCCGTTTATGCTGCGTCAGGGCATTATGGGACTGACCGGAAGATACCCGGTATATTCTGACTCCGAAACAGGAGAAAGAGTTTTCTGGGGATTGGTCTCCGTTTCGCTAAGATTCCCCGAAGCACTAGAGGGCACAGGACTGTCCACACTGGATAATCAAGGGATTTCATATGAAATTTGGAGAATAAATCCTGATACATTGGAAGAACAGGTAATTGCCAGTAATGGTGACCTGCATGAATCAAACACCACATACCTGGAGAAGGTTATCAGAATGCATAATGCAGAATGGTATTTCCGTATTTACATGCCAACTTCATGGTATGAGTATCCCGAAACATGGATATCTTTTTTAGGCGCATTGTCTATAAGCCTTTTTATTGCCTTTATCATGCAAACCCGAAATGCCGCAGTGCATCGTGCTGCAAGATTCAGAGAAGCGGCTGAAGTAAAAAGCAAGTTTTTTGCTCAGGTGAGTCATGAAATACGGACACCGATGAATGTGATTATCGGTATATCCGATATTGAATTGGATAAAAACACCTATCCTGCGGATGCATATGATGCGTTTAGCAAAATCAACAACTCGAGCAAGATGATGCTTGGAATAATAAACGACCTTCTGGACATGTCCAAGGTTGAAACAGGCAAGTTTGAGCTTATACCGGTTGACTATGATTTATCGGGATTGATTTATGATGCGGCGCGTTTAAACTCTGCGCTTATCGGAGACAAACCCCTGGAGTTTAATGTTAAAGCCGCCGAAACCCTGCCGTCGGTTCTGTACGGCGATGACCGGCGTATTAAACAGATACTGAGTAATATCCTTTCCAACGCAATAAAATACACCAATGAGGGTAATGTAACGCTGGCAGTTGATTCGGAGCAAAAAGAGGACAATGTTACTCTTATTTTCACCATAAAAGATACGGGTCAGGGTCTGACCAAAGAACAGCTCTCAATGCTTTATGATGAATATTCAAAGTTTAACCGGAAGGAAAATCTTAAAGTCCAGGGAACCGGGCTCGGTATGAGTATCACAAAAAAACTTGTCGAACTGATGGGCGGCAGTATTGATGCGCAAAGCGAACCGGGCATCGGCACAACCTTTACGGTATGTATTCCTCAAGTGCAACAGGGAGCCGGTCAAATCGGCAAAGAGCTTGCAGCGAAGTTAAATAACTTTAAAGCAACAACCTGCAGCAGTGAGAAAAAACAGACACGCGAATATATGTCTCACGGAAGTGTTCTGATTGTTGATGATGTGGCAGAAAATTTATTCGTTTCGGTAGGACTGATAGAGCGCTACGGCGTAAAAACAGAAACAGTGACAAGAGGGCGTGAAGCTATCGAAAAGATTCGCTCAGGTAATATATACGACATTATTTTTATGGACTACATGATGCCTGAAATGGACGGTGTTGAAACGGTAAAAATCCTGCGGGCCGAAGGTTATATAAACCCTGTAGTGGTGCTGACGGCAAATGCTGTTGCCGGTTCGGAAACCATGTATCTCGAAAGCGGATTTAATGATTTTCTGCCAAAGCCGATTGATATAATCGAGCTTGAGAATATAATCAAAAAATATATCGTTAAAAAGCAGCCCGATACAGACCCTCTTATTTTACAGCTGAAAGAAAACTGCGGCCTTGATACCGACTCAGCAATTGAAGCATTCGGCGCAATGGAAGAAATATATATCAATACCGTAAAAATCACAGCACAGCTGCTGCCCGGCAGAATCAATAAAATAAGAACATCGATTATCGATGATGTTGATGCGTTTATCATAGAAATACACGGTTTAAAGAGTGTTCTGAAAAACATCGGGGCATCAGCACTCAGTTTAGATGCCGCACAGCTGGAAAGTGCCGCAATAAATGTTGAGATATCATCCATGAGTAAAATCTACCCGGAGTTTTATGACAGTCTGGTTAAATTATCAAAAAATTTAAATAACGTTTTATTGCAAAACCCGGATGAAGTTGCTAAAACCTCGGATAAATCAATGCTTATGAAAGTTATACCCGAAGCTAAAACCGCCACTGAAAATTATGACAGCTTACTTGCGTTGGAGCTGCTTGCTCCGTACATTAATTACTCATATGACCCCGAAATGGATGAGCTGCTCAAGCAAATCGTATTTTCACTGGAAACATGTGATTATGAAAGTGCGGTTGCATGTCTGGAAGAAATGGAGAAAACAGATGGATAAGCAATATTATTATATGAGCGTGACAGAGCTGATAATTCCTCCCGAAGCGCCTTTTGAAGAAGTTCATGAAGCAATTAACAGGTTTATTGACGCATTGCCGTTTCTTGCAGAGGAGCTTTCGGAAAATATCAGGCTCATGGAATATAAGACCCTTGCCGAGATTCTTGAGACGGCACTTCCGCTGATAACAGATATTCATGCAAAGCTTCTCGAGACGGATATGAAATTAATAATTCGCAGAATAGAGCGGACCGGATATCCGACCGAGCTTATAGCGTCGTTTATTGCAAACCTGATGACACTTTCGATAAAGCTGCAGCGTGCTCAGTATTACGGTGATGAAATCGTACATATTAAAAATGTTGAGGACTTTACGGATATTGCACATACACTGACATCATTTATAACTCTCCTTGACGAAGGCGACTATACCGAAGCGCATAACATTATCTCGGCTATGAATGTGTTCGACGATGAAACGCTTTTTGTATTTGACAAACTGCTAAGCTCGATTGTCACCAAGGAATACGATGTTGCAAGAATAACAGCAAGCGATTTTAAGAAAAAGCATGTCAAGATTCTTCAGCAGCATGCAGGAAGCAATCACTCAGTAAAAGTACTTGCCGTGGATGATATGCCCGAGAGCCTCTCGTTTATAAGCAATGTTTTGAAAAATCACTTTAAGATATTCCGTATTACAAACGGGAAAACAGCCCTGAAGTTTCTCAGGTCACAAAAGGTCAATCTTATTATCCTTGATATTGATATGCCGGACATGAAAGGTTACGATGTTGCAAAGGAAATACGCAAAATTTCCGAATACGCCGAAGTACCGATTATTTTCCTGAGCGGCAACTCAACAAGAGAGTACGTTATGAAAGCAAAGGAAGCAGGCGGCTGCGATTATATAATCAAACCGACAAACTACGAGACCCTGATGACTTCGGTTCTAAAGCACATCAAAGTATGAAACAAGGTGAAACACTGTACCTGTCCCCCTGCTTCACCTTTAAAATTTACAATATAATCCGAGTGTGGTAAAATATGCTTTAATTATTAAATAATATTCATTTTCGGAATATTCAGAAATGAGAAAAGCATATGTTTAAGTGGTTGAGCAAACAGGAAAAAGCATGGGTTTTATACGATCTTGCGGAGTCGCCGTATACGATAACGGTCATGGCGACAATTATGGGAATGTACTACATGACATCCGCCGAAGCGGCGCTCGGCGACAGGGTTTCCGCAAATGCATACTGGGCATTTGCAACGGCAGCGGCAATGCTGTTCAGCGGAATACTGGCTCCGATTATCGGAACACTTACCGGATACCTAGGCAAGAAAAAGCTGGTTTTTAACTTTTTCGTCGCACTCGGTGCTGCAGCTACAATAGGAATTGCATTTGTTCCCGAACAAATGTGGTTTCTGCTTCTTTTTGTGTATATAATTTCAATGATAGGGTATCAGGGAGCAAACAAGGTTTATAATGCATTTCTGGTTGACGTATCTCCGAACGAACGGATGAACCGTGTTTCAACCTTTGCTTTCGGTGTCGGATATCTCGGTTGCGTGCCGCCTTTTATTGTAAGCATAGCTCCGATTTTACTGATAGAGCTCGAAATAATATCCATGTCAATGGTGACGGCATACCGTATTGCCTTTTTGATAACGGCAGTCTGGTGGCTGCTCTTTACGATTCCAATGTTTCGAAATGTAAATCAGAAATACGGGACACCCGTTGAGCCGCAGTATGTACGAAAAAGCTTTGTCAGAGTATGGCTGACGATAAAGGAAATTATCAAGCATAAACCGGTAATGCTTTTTCTGCTTGCGTTTTTCCTGTATTATGACGGCGTAAGCTCAATAATCAGCATGGCGACAGCATACGGGATTACAATCGGTATCGGGCAGGTCGACCTTTTGCTTGTTTTGCTTGTGACGCAGCTGGTAGCGGGACCCTGTGCAATAATCTACGGAAGGCTTGCGGATAAATTCGGCACAAAAACCCTGATTTACGTCGGAATCGGAACGTATGTTGTGATTTGCATGATTGCGCTTACGATGAATGCTGAACGTGATATCGCATTTCTGACCGGAATGTTCTGGGGTCTTGCAATGCTTGTAGGTACTGCACAGGGCGGTATACAGGCTCTCAGCCGTGCATATTTCGGAAAAATAGTGCCGAAAGACAAATCCAATGAATTTTTCGGATTCTATAATATTTTCGGGCGTCTTGCGTCAATTATGGGAACCTCGTTATTCGGAGTGATATCGCTTTGGACGGGTCATGCACATCTTGGGATTGCAGGTATCGTAATATTGTTTATAGGTGCGGCAATTATTTTCAGATTTGTTCCCGATGACAAGGCTGTTGTCTGGGAGGACAGTGAGCAGGCATAATACTCAAAAAATTAATTAAACTGAGAAAGTAAAATGCAATTTCGTAACGAATTAAAATTTTTTATGAACATACACACGTCGGAGGTGCTCAAACGGCGTGTTTCTGCGGTTATGCGGCCCGACAGCCACTCGGGCGGGGTATATGAAGTTAACAACCTTTATCTTGATGATCAGTACGATACTTGCTATAATGAAAAGGTTCTGGGCAGCCATGTACGTGACAAGTACAGAGTGCGGTTTTACAATGACGATCTATCTTTTATCCGCTTTGAAAACAAGCATAAGGAAGGTGAAATGTCATATAAAAACTCACTTGTTATGACCGAAGAAGAGTTTAATCAAATTACAAACGGTGATATGGGTTTTGTATTATCCTCCGAGCATCCTCTCTGGCAAAAGGTTGCAGCGATTCACCGTCTGCGGCGGCTTAGGGTTTCAGCGGTTTTTTCGTATACAAGAGAAGCGTATATATATGAGCCGGGAAATGTACGTGTTACCTTCGACAGCAATCTGCGCTCCGAAAAGCTTCTGCCCGAACCTTATAAAGGCGCACCGCCCGGAGCCGGCGGCATGATGGAAGTTAAGTTCGATAAATATCTTCCGTCTGTAGTAAAAGAAATGCTGGACGGACTTCCGGTAATTCAAACCGCAATGTCAAAATACTGCTACGCCCGCGAAAGATTCGGAGCTTAAGGATATAAGGAGGGACACATCATTGTTGGATCAACTTACTGAAATTCTCAGCACACCGCAGCATCTCGAAAGCCTTACGGGGACACAGGTTCTGCTTAATCTGACCGTTGCGTTTATCTGCGGTGCGGTTATTTTTCTCGTATACCGTTATTTTAACAAAAGTGTTGTTTACAGTGTCCGTTTCAATATGCTTATTGTTATGGTATGTGTGATTACATCACTTATTATCATCACAATCGGAAGCAATCTTGTCTTAACGCTCGGAATGGTCGGTGCGCTCAGTATCGTCCGTTTCCGTGCCGCAGTAAAAGACCCGCTTGATGTCGGCTTTCTGTTCTGGGGTGTAGCAGCGGGACTGACTGCGGGTGCGCAGCTTTATACTGTTGCACTGCTCGGCACCGCTTTTATTGCAGTTATATATATGCTGCTGACAATTATCCGCATTGAAAAGCGCACATATTTACTCATTGTCCGTTATAACCATGATGCGGAGGAATCTGTAAATACGGCGCTCAAACCGCTAAAAGCAAAAATAAAGAACAAAACTCTGCTGAAGGACTACTCCGAAGTAACAGCAGAAGTTTGCATCCGCAGAAACGACACATCATTCATCGAACCACTGCGCCAAACATCCGGCGTCGACGCCGTAACTTTAGTAGAATACACAGGCGATTATGCATAAATCAATTAACATAGATTTACAAATCGCCCGCGACTACGCCTAAACACTAATGAAGGGAACATTTAATGTCGGTTGAGACAAGGAAAATAATTATTATTGCTGCGGTGGTGTTTATACTGCTTTCGTCGGTTGTTTTGCTTAATGCTTATCCGGCGGAGCAGGCGGGTATACCTGAGCTGCTTGCTGCGGCGGCTGAGAATGCAGATACCGCAGACGGTGCCGTCTCCGGAGATGCCGAGGGGGAAGAAGAGGCGGCCGGGAAGATAAACCTGCAGCTTGCATTTTCACATACGGAGCATTTTTACACATCCGATATCAGCGTAACATTAATACCGTCGGTTGAAGGCGCAGAAATATTCTACACCTTGGACGGCAGTGACCCGATAACAAAACCTGAGCGGGAAGCGGCACTTAACGCTGCAAACACAGCAGCGGATAAACAAGCTGCAGATGAAGATTCCCGTGCAGAGCTTCCGCCGGGAGAGCTGTTAAAGGTAAAAAGCTTCTCATTTGAAACATTTGCATATGACGGGCCGATTGAAATAAAAGCTCCCTCAAGAGAAATCAACACAGTTACAATAAAAGCCGTAGTTGTATATGGAGATACGGAATCACGTCCGTTTATACATACATATTTTGTCGGCTCGAGAGTTAATGAAAGATTCGACACCTTGGTTTTTTCACTGACAATCGAAGAAACACATCTTTACGATTATGATACCGGGATATTTGTCGAAGGCAGAACAAGATTTGAATACAGGCGGGATAATCCGAGAGAAACGATAAATCCGCCGTCGCCTGCAAACTTCAACTGGCGCGGTATGGAGGGTGAGCGCCCGGTTTTTGTTGAGGTTTTTGAGCCGGACGGTAAAAGGGTCATTGCACAGGCAGCAGGAATGAGGACTCACGGCGGATGGTCACGTGCAGCGCAGCAAAAATCCATACGACTTATAGCAAGAAATGAGTACGAAAATGGCTACGGAAAATTCCACTTTGACTTTTTCCCGGGTGACATGGTTAATGACGGTTTTCAAACACCGCTTGGAAAATATGACCAGCTCATACTGCGCAACGGAGCAAATGACCGTGATTTCGGAATGCTCAGAAACGAAGTTAGCTACGAGCTTGCACGTCTTGCAAGCCTTGAAGTAACAACTCCCGTAAGGCCCGTTGCGGTATTTTTAAACGGCGAATATTACGGCTTTGCATGGGCGCAGGTACGGGTTAATCCGCAGTATTTACAGGATAAATTCAACGCTCCGACACGAAATTTCCAAATCGTCGGAATGGGTGAACTGTGGATAGATACCGATGATGAGGAAGAAAGAAGCGCAATAGAGTTTCTGCACTCATTTTACACAAAGGATTTTACCCGGGATGCGATATTTAATGAATTCCAAGACCTGATTGACCTTGATAACCTGCTTTTATACTACTCCTTGCAGACATATCTGGGAAATCACGACTGGCCGAACAATAACCTTAAGCTCTGGAGATATACAGGCCCTTGGGAAGAGGGGATGGCTTACGAGCTCGACGGCCGCTGGCGTTATATCGTATTTGACATGGACTGGATTTTAGGTCTGTATGAAGACCCGCCAGATGCGTTTCGCCCGACATTTCAGGAAATGATGAACCCACGTAATGACAGATACAGCAACATTCTGAATGCACTCTTCGTACGCCCCGAAATAGCCGACAGGTTCGGTATGCTGATGTGTGATATTGCCGCAAATATTGTAACAAAGGAAAATGTCGGCAGCCTTATAGATGAGCTTTTCGGAGCTTCGCAAAATGAAATAAGCCGTGCTCTTGCAGCAAAAAAATATGCGGGTTGGGTAAGTATAGGTTCTGTAACGCATAATCATAACAACATGCTTGAGGTTGCCTCAAAACGAAGCGAATACATCTTCCAAAGCCTGCGTGAGCATTTCGGCTGGCAGGACAGCATGTTTACCGTTGAAGTGACCGGCAGCTCACCGGAAGCTATAGCATATATCGGGACACAAAAGGGTGAGTCCTCAAAATATTTCGACCATCTTGTGATACCGCTCAGACCCGCACTGCCCGAAAACACGGTTTTTGACCACTGGGTCTTAAATGGTGATATACTGGAAACACCCGAGATTACTGTATCAATAGCAGATGCCGTCGACGGTGTTGTAAGCGTAGAGCTTGTTGTCAGGGAAGAGATACCCTTGCTTATCTTCAAGGAAGCATTCGGCTCATCCGAGCGCAACGGCTGCACCTTATATAATCCGGGAACCGTCGCCGTCGGCACGGATGGCTTGTATATGACAAACAATATGACAAATCCGTTTTTATGGGCACTGCCGGGTGCAAGCATTGAACCGGGCAGCACACTTGAATTCGCCGGAAGAGGCAGCAGAGACAGCGGTGATTTACACAAGATAAGAATGGGATTTAACGCACGTCAGGGACAAAGGTTATTTCTTTGTGATGATTCGGGTAATGTTATTGCACATATTTTAATTGAAGGAATTTCAGAATGAATAAAAAAAGCATCTCAAAAGTAAAATGGAATAAATCGCTCAGAATAAGGTTGTCAATTATCCTTGTTCTTGCACCTCTTTTGGTTGCCGCAGCCATGATATATGTATCGCTGCAGCTTTTTAATACGAGAGTGCTTAATGAAAAAGCAGAAAAAGCCGAAATGCTTGCACAAATACTTTCAGAGTCAATCGACGGTGATTCAATTGACCGGTATCTGGAAACGCTTGAAAAAGACAGCGAATATGAGCGGGTGATTGACTTGATGAAAGTGCTGCAAAGCAAACCCGAGGTTCTGTATGTGTATGTGGTAAGAATCATTGACGGAGGGATGCTGTTTGTTTTTGACGCCGATGAGGATCCGGAAACAGCGATGGAGCTCGGTGAGTTTGAAATATGGTTCGGTGACGGTACAGAGCTTAGTTATGAGGAGTTTAATGAGAGGGTCTACGGTCCCGATCCGGTACGTGACATATCACGCTCACAGTGGGGTTGGCTCCTGACAACATTTGAACCTGTTTACCGCTCGGACGGCAGCATTACCGCATTTGTCTGCATTGACATTCTGATGGACACGGTTATGCAGGAAAGAGAACTTCTTGCCGGAATATTTTCTGCAGTAATACTGGTGTTTTTTGCAATAGCTATAGTTATTAATCTCATTATGATTCAGGAATGGATTTTTAAGCCGGTTAAACAACTTGTGGGCAATGTTACGAATTTCCGAAAGATAATGGTTTCGTTAAAAGAACTGCCTGAGCCTGAAGCGGAAGAGGTGCAAAACCCGGGCAATGAGCTTGATGTTCTCGAAAGCAACCTGAATCTGATGCAGTCACAGATAATCGAGGGCTTTGACGAGAAAAAACGTGCGCTTGTAATCCATTCAACCATGCTTGATACGTTTTTTGACACAATTCCCGACCTTATATACATAAAGGACCTCAATTTGCGTTTTACGCATGTAAACAAGGCGATGCTGGAAAATTACAGCTTGAGTTTAGAGGATATATTAGGAAAAAATGAAAATGAAATATGGGAGCCGGGCACACTTGAGAGAAATTATGATGTGCTTAACCACAAGGTTATCGAAAGCGGTTTGCCCGTTAAGCAGGAAGAAATAATTGCAGACAGCAAAGGTTCGTTTAAAACATATGAAACAATAAGAATGCCCATCAGAATAGACGGGGCAATTGCATATGTAATGGGAATGGCGCGCGATATAACAAAACGCAAGGAATTGGAGCAGGTCCAGAAAGACAGATATGACTACGCAATGAAATTAACGGACGCACTTTCGATTATTATGGAATCCGTTGAATTTTTATCGGGCGATATTAACTCTGCATCCGAATATCTTGTAAAAATTGCCTGTCTTGCATTAAATACAAGCAGAGTAGGAGTCTGGGATTATGAAGAAGAAACCGATACTCTTAAATGTGTAAAACTATATGACCCCAAAACAAAAAGCTTCTCCAACGCCGGGGAAATAGATTTATCCGATAGTGATGAGTATATCAGATTATTAAAAACGGAACGTCTTATTGTTACAGACGATGCACAAAGTCCAAACCCGCTTACGCCTGTATTTGAAAAATATTACGGCCCCGAGCTGCGTGCAACGCTTGATGCTCCGGTCCGTGTCAGCGGAAAGCTTGTCGGGGTCATCTGCATCGAGCAGGATGAAACAACCCTGTACCGGACCGGCAGAGAGTGGACAAACGAAGAGCGTAACTTTGCATCATCGCTTGCAGACTTCGCCGCATTATTTGTTGAGAGTAACAACAGACGCAGACTGGTACAACGTACGGAGCTTCTGCTCAACAGTCTTCCCGGAATGGTTTTTCAATCCGAAAATACTCCCCCCGATTATCCGTTGAAGTTTTTAAGTGAAGGCTGCTTTAACCTTACCGGATATACCCGTGAAGAAATCATGGGAGAGCCGCAGATGAACTATTTTGATGTGGTTTATCCCGATGATATACCGATGCTGCAAAAACTGATGGATGAAACTCTTTATCAGGGATTGCCGATGGAAACTACATACAGGATAGTGACGAAAAACGGAGCAGTAAAATGGATTTGGGACAGAAGCCATGTAACCGATTATGACGAAGAAGGCAGACCCCACACAATCGAAGGCTTTTACACCGACATAACAGAGCAGAGGCGGCTTGAAGCAGCTGAGGCTGCAAGCCATGCAAAATCCGAGTTTCTCTCGAACATGAGCCATGAAATGCGCACCCCGCTCAATGCAATTATCGGCATGACGGCAATCGGTAAAAGAACATACGAAATCGAAGAAAAAACCCACGCTCTCAACAAAATCGGCGATGCTTCATCTCATTTGCTCGGTATGGTAAACGACATTTTGGACATGGCAAAAATTGAAGCAAACAAGCTTGAGCTTCTGTCGACGGAATTCCATTTTGAACATATGATAGAAAAAGTTCTGACAATGATTCATTTTCGCGCCGATGAAAAAAAGCAGACCTTAACCGTTGAGCTTGACAAGAAAATTCCGGCTTATCTGACAGGGGATGAACAGCGGCTCTCGCAGGTACTGATAAATATTTTATGGAACGCAGTTAAATTTACCCAGGTCGGCGGCAATATCCATATGGATATATCACTGGTAAAGGAGCGGGTTAATACCTGTGAGCTGAAGGTGAAAGTAACCGATGACGGTATTGGGATTTCACCCGAACAGCAGACTAAACTCTTTGAGGTTTTCGAACAGGCAGAGAGCAAAACAGGCAGAGCGTACGGCGGAACAGGGCTTGGTCTTGCGATAGCAAAACGGATTGTACAGATGATGGACGGGCGTATATGGGTCGAATCCGAGCTTGGAAAAGGAGCAAAGTTCTTCTTCACCGTATATCTCGGAACAGGTACAAAAGACAAGGATTCAGCGAATAAAACAAGCGAGACCGGCACAGCTCAGTACAGCACGGGCGAGTACGGTATGATTAAAAGCGGTGCATTTACGGGGAAAAACCTTCTGGTTGCCGAGGATGTCGAAATCAACCGTGAAATACTCATTGCGCTGCTTGAAGACAGCGGGCTTAACATCGACTGCGCCGAAAACGGCAGGGAGGCTGTAGATATGGTCACCGCCGAGCCGGAAAAATATGACATTATCCTTATGGACCTGCAAATGCCGCAAATGGACGGTCTGACGGCAACAAGGCATATCCGTGCGCTTCAGACCCGCAAAAGAGATAAAATTGCAATAATCGCAATGACGGCAAATGTATTTAAGGATGATATAGAAGCGTGCTTTGCAGCCGGAATGGACGACCATCTCGGCAAGCCGCTCGATGTAGGCAAGGTCATGGAAAAACTCAGCAGATATTTGCGGTAAGGTTGCTGCCATAGAGTTGAGATAAGAACGGCTGCGATAAAACATAAATAATATTTTAAAATCAGGAGGGCGTTATGAAATTTTCAAAAATACCATATGAAAGACCCGATACGGCAAAAATCATATCGGAAAGCGCATCAATAGTTTCGGCGGTCAAAAATGCTAAAAGCGTATCCGATGTTATGGAGCAGTACAAAAAGTTCAAGAAAACATTTAAAAACATATATACGATGTCGGCTCTGGTATATATACGGCACACTGTTGATACAAGAGATGAATTCTACAATAAAGAGAATGATTTTATTGATGAAACAGCCCGTTATTTGAAAAGGCGGGAGTTGATTTTTACCGTGAAATGATAAACTCCCCGTTTAGGGCCGAGCTTGAAAAAGAACTCGGCGAATTATGGTTTGTTAATGCGGAGCTAAAGCTCAAAGGCTTTGACGAAAAACTGATTGAAGAAATGCAGAAGGAAAACGCTCTTTGCACAAAGTATAATAAACTGCTCGCATCGGCAAGCCTTGATTTTGACGGCAAAAAACAAAATCTCTCCCAGCTTCGCGCATACCAGCTTTCTGCAGACAGGGAAGTACGCAAAGCCGCATATAAAAAGCGTACGGAGTTTTTCGTTGAAAATGAAAAGGAACTAGACGATATTTATGACGAGCTGGTAAAGCTCCGCCACAGCATGGCACAGAAAATGGGTTATGAAAACTATATAAAGCTCGGATATATCAAAATGGAGCGCAACAGCTATGATGCGGCTACGGTAAAAAGATTCCGCGATCAGGTCAAAAAGGTTTTGGTACCTTTTCTGCGCAAAATGCATGAGCAAAGACAAAAAGACCTTGGTGTCGAAAGCCTGAAGTTCTTTGACGAAGATATCTATTATGCCGACGGCAATCCGACTCCAAAGGGGACACCCGAGGAAATGTTCGAAGCGGGTAAAAAAATGTATGATGAGCTTTCTGCGGAAACAAAGGAATTCTTTGATTTCATGCTGGAAAATGAACTATTCGACGTACTCGCAAAGGAAGGGAAATCCGGCGGCGGATATTGTCATTTCCTCCCCGATTACGGCTCGCCGTTTATTTTCGCAAACTTTAACGGCACAAGCGAGGATGTTGACGTTCTCACACATGAATGCGGACATGCACTTGCGTCATACATGGCAAGAGATATTGATATTGTGGAGTATCAGGATTATACAAGTGATATAGCCGAGATTCATTCAATGTCGATGGAGTTTTTTACAGCTGACTGGATGCAGTCATTCTTTAAGGATGAAACAGATAAATTCCTGCACATGCAGCTTGCAGCGGCACTTGCGTTTATACCCTACGGGTGTACGGTAGACGAGTTTCAGCATATCGTGTATGAAAACCCGGACATGTCCCCAAGCGAGCGCAAGCAGGCATGGAAAAAGCTTGAAATGGAATACAAACCGCATCTTGACTATGACGGTGATCCCTTCTTCGGAAACGGCGGACACTGGCAGCGCCAGGCACATATTTATGAGCGTCCGTTTTATTATATTGACTACTGTCTTGCAGAGTCATGTGCGCTCCAGTACCGTGTCTGGATGGAGTCAAATAAAAAAGCCGCATGGACAAGTTATATCGACCTTCTGAAAAAAGCGGGGACAATGAGATTTACGGACTTAATTGCCTGTGCGGGAATTAAGTCACCCTTTGAGGGTGAGTGCATAGAAACTATCACCAAAGGAGCAGGGGAGCTGCTGGCAAAACTTAGGTAAATATTACCGTAGACAGGAAATGCATGTTTTGTATATTATGCGTAGCATAATGAAAAGACATGCATTTTATCCTGTTGCCGCCGCAATATTAATTCAATTGACGCTCGGAATAGCATACATATGGAGTGTGTTCCAGACAGGCATCGCCGAGAGCATATTCGATGGTGATAACGCTGCTGCGGGTCTCACGTTTTCCTTGCTGCTTGCAACACTTTCTCTCGGAAGCGTGTTCGGCGGAAAGCTTGCCGTAAGGTTTAATACCCGTATTGTTGTGTTTACGGGCGGCATCATTTTATCGTTGGGGTTTTTCCTTGCATCCTTTGTACAGCCCGGAAGCGGCTGGGTGCTGTGGTTGACGTACGGCTGCATGGGTGGTGTAGGTATGGGCTTTACATACTCTACAACAATCGCCTGCGTCCAAAAATGGTTCCCGCACAAAAAAGGTTTTATATCGGGAATCATCGTATCCGCACTTGGTTTTGGCGGTGTAATATTCACACCCGTCGTCGAAAAAATGATAACAGACTTCGGCGGTGAAGGCGTAGGAGAACCACGTGCATTAGTAGTGCTTGCTGCGATATTTTTAGTTGTCTGCTCGGTCGGAAGTGTTTTCTTAAAGAATCCACCAGACAAGGGGACGGTTCTCCTGTCTGATTCAAATAAGACAAGTGTGTCGGAAACGCACAATCAGACAGGAGAACCGTCCCCCTGTCTGGAGTCAAAAAATTATGCGCCGTCGGAGATGCTCAGGACACCGCAGTTTTATCTTGTGCTGTTCACTTTGATGTTTGCATGTATGGGCGGACTTATGATGATTGGTTTTGCAAAACCTATTGCCTTTGCAAAAGGGCTCACGCAGACGGCAACGATTGGCGTAATCGCAATATCTGTCACAAACTCTCTCGGGCGGCTGCTCTGGGGAATAATATCCGACAAGCTCGGAAGAATAAATACTGTTCTTGTATTGCTTACAGGAACAGCAATCCTGTCACTGTTTGTTAACCTTGTAACAGGCTACTGGGTATTTGGCTTAATTGCCTTAATCGGATTCTTTTACGGAGGCATCCTCGGAACCTTCCCGTCTCTGATAGCCGACCTCTTCGGACCAAAAAACATGGCGGCAAACTACGGCTTTATCCTGCTCGGTTTCGGCGCCGGCGCAATAATTTCCTCACAAATAGCCGGCTACTACAAAAACATAGCAGCCGCAGACATCAACCTAATGTACCCCGCCTTCATCATCGCCTCCATCTTCGCCACCGCCGGGATAGTGCTGATGATAATACTAAAGAAAAAATATTAAAAAAATTGAAACAGGGGGACAGGTACAGTGTTTCACTTCCGGACGTTAAAGTGAAACACTGTACCTGTCCCCCTGTTTCAATTTTAAACCTACAGGCTCTCGCCGAAGTCTTTGCGGAATTGTGCGGCGAGTTTTGATGGCCAATCGGAGGTGGGCTCGAGGCGGCCGAAGAAGAAACGGAGCATTGCGGGTTCTTCGGTGAAGCGGAGACCGCCTATTATGCTGCGGTTTTTGTAGAGCCAGTTTATGCGGTCGGCAGTGTATTTTACCTGTGAAAGTGTGAAGACACGCCTTGGTACCGCTATGCGGGCGAGCTCCATTTCGGCAAAACGTTCGCTGCCGTCTTCGTTGCGCTGTTCGCTGAGTGTACCGCGTTCCATGCAGCGCACACCGCTTGCAAGATAAATGGCGGCGGCAAGTGCGCCTGCTCTGTATTCCTCCTTCGGAACATGCGAGCAAAACTCCATTGCATCGACATGGCAGCCGAGCCCGCCGGGCGGTGTTACTACCGGAACACCGGATGCAAGCAGCTCATTACAGAGCGCTTCTACAATAATCGGAGTCTGGTTGATAACTTCAAAATCCATCGTCTCTTCAAGGCCGACGGAAAGTGCTTCCATCTCACGCACCGACATTCCGCCGTATGTTAAGAAACCTTCATATAATGTTATAAGCTCGCGCATTTTCAGATAAAGCTCCTTGTCGGAGAGAAGAATACCGCCGCCCCTTGCCGAACCGAGCTTGCGGGCGGAGAAATAGACAACATCCATGAGCGAAGTGATTTCACGTGTGATTGACTTGATATCAACATCCTTATACTTGGGGTCGCGGACTTTTATGAAATAAAGGTTATCGCCAAGAAGGCTTGCATCATATACAAGTGTGATGCCCTGACTGCGGCAGATACGCGATACCTCACGCATATTATCCATGGAAACAGGCTGCCCGCCAATCAGGTTGGTGCCTGCCTCGATGCGGACGAACGCAATTTTTTCCTTGCCGTGTTTGGCGATGCATTCATTTAATTTTGCAATATCAATATCACCTTTAAAAGATGCATCACTTTTAATTTTAAGACCCTCATCGTTTACGATTTCCTCAACCGAGCCACCCTTGAGAGTGATATGGGCTTTTGTTGTCGTGAAATGGTAGTTCATAATCGTAACCATTCCCGGCTTGACGAGCGTATGTGCGATAATATGCTCACATGCACGCCCCTGATGAGCCGGTAAAAAATATTCCATGCCGAAAATATCCTTAAGCACAGCCTCGAGACGGTAAAATGTTTCCGAACCCGCATAACTGTCATCGGCACGCATCATAGCCGCATATTGATTCTGACTCATTGCGTTAACGCCGCTGTCGGTCAGCATGTCCATGAAAACATCACGGTTTTTCAGCAAAAACGTGTTATAGCCCGCTTCGTTTATGCAGTCGAGGCGCTCCTCGACCGGCAGCAGGTTAACCTTTTGCACCATCCGCACCTTGTGCATTTCGAGCGGGATATTCTCTCCCGACATAAATTTGACATTTGACATTATTTCACAACTCTCCTTTACTCTTTGTTGTATCTGTTATTATTGCAATCCCATTCATGCATCCGCTGCAAGCTGTTTGTGCTTTGGTATCCATTTTTCCAAAATAACGTTTAATTTGTCCGCATCAATCGGTTTTGAAATAAAATCATCAAGACCGTTTTCGATAAACATATCTCTTTTGCTTTCAACCGCATCCGCCGTAAGTGCAATTATCGGCAGGTTTTTATATATCTGACTGTCATCCTCGATTTCTCTTATTTTCTTTGTTGCTTCGATTCCGTCCATATCAGGCATACGGTAATCCATAAAAACAATGTCATACTGCTCGGACTTCACCATCTCAATCGCATCGGCACCGCTAAGGCACATATCCACATTCATTTCATATGACTCGAGAAAACCGTATACGACCTTCAGATTTGTTTTTATATCATCTACAATAAGAACATTTGCGTCAGGGGCAGTAAACATTAGCGAAATTTCATCTCCTTCGGTATTAAGCCTTTGTATGAATCGTTTGCTGAAAATCAAAACAATAACGAACATAGTCATTTCGGCAAGTAATCAGTCCCGTCATGTCTTTGTTCGTCAGTTTTTAAGAATATGGTGACATCCTTGTATAATAACCTGTTATTCAGAGTCAGACAGTGTGACTGCCTCATTTTCTGCAGGTTCATCAATGCTGCCGAAATCAGCTTCATGATCTAAAAATGCTTTAACAAGCTCGGGGTCAAAGTGGGTGCCGCTTCCGGTCCTGATGATTTCAACGGCTTCCTTATGTGTTTTCTTAACTCTGTGCGGACGGTCGGACGTAAGTGCGGTATAAACGTCAACAATAGCCATTATTCTGCCCTGGAGCGGTATGCCGTTACCCTTAAGCCCGTGCGGATAACCCGAGCCGTCCCATCTTTCGTGATGGCTGCCGGTCAGTGCTTCTGCGTGGCTGAGAAGGCTTGTATGATCGACCTGGTTTTTTATCATTTGGATTATTTTAACACCGAGGTCAACATGGTTTTTCATGTTATCAAACTCGGCAGGAGTAAGGTCGGCTGATTTTCCAAGAATGGTATTTGATACACCGACATGCCCGACATCATGGAGCTGGGCGGACATAAGGAATAAATCCGTGTTCCAGTTGGATATTTCATCCTTGAAGCTGTCATTGTCCTTTAAGGCTTCTACGATAATTTCAAGATACTTATGTATTCTCTCACCATGCGCAGGGTCCTTGCCGCTTCGTACTCCGACTATATTATTTACAACCTCAAGATTCGGCTCGAAATCGGATTCGGTACCCGTACGTATATCAGCGCTTCTGACGAGTGTTGTCTCCTGTTTATTTTTAAAGCTTTCAAATTCCTTTTCATGGATAATGAAGATATCGGCAATAAGCGGATCAAAATGAGTACCGCTTCCTTCTCTGATGATATTAACAGCCTCTTCATGCGAAAATGCTTTTTTATACGGACGGTCATTGGTAAGAGCATCATAAACATCAACAAGAGCCATAAGCCGCCCCTGGAGAGGAATGTCATTTCCGCTGAGGCCGTGCGGATAGCCGCTTCCGTCCCATTTTTCATGATGGCTGACGGCTAAAGCGGCTGCATATGTTAAAAACTCGCTTTTAGTTGTATTGTCTTCAATTCTTTTAATAATTTCAAGGCCCGCAACAGTATGGTGTTTCATTTCTTCAAACTCGTCTTCCGTAAGCTTTGCGGGTTTCATGAGAATATCGTCTTTAATGGTTATTTTACCGACATCGTGCAGCTGTGAGGACATTACGAATAAATCGATATCCCATGTTGAAATAGTATCGGAATATACATTGTGTTCGATAAGAAAGTCGAGCAGTAACCGTATATAATGCTGAGTTCTTTCGATATGCCCGCCTGTGATGCTGTCACGGGATTCCACAAGCTCTGCAATAATTTTGATTATCGCATTTTGCAGTTCCAAAACTGTCTGGGTTTGCTTGCCGACCTCATCCTCGAGTGAAAGGTTATATGAGAGAAGCTCTTTTCTCTGTTTTTCAAAAAGTATATGTAAATCAATGCGTTTTATAAGTAAATCACGTGAAAAAGGCTTTGTGATATAGTCAACCGCACCGAGGCTCAAGCCTTCTATTTCACTTGCCGGGTCTATTTTGGCAGTGAGGAAAATTACGGGAATATGGTTGGTTTTTTCGTCGGCTTTAAGTTTTTTCATTACTTCGTAGCCGTTCATAACAGGCATTTCAATATCGAGTAAAATTAATGAAGGTGATATTTTATCGAGAAGGTTAAACAGTTTTTCACCGGACGGAACCGTTACAATACTGTATCTTCCTGCCAGATTGTTTCTTGCGACATTCAGATTTGTAATATCATCATCGACCATTACGATGATATCTCGACTTGCTTCCAAGACCATTGCCTCCTTTCGCTTAGATAGTTGATGTTAACGTATGGCGACAGATACTATTAAATCAATAGTATCCGTCACCGGCTTATTTCTATCGTTTGGAGAATTGAGGTGCTCTGCGGGCGGCTTTAAGTCCGTATTTTTTGCGCTCTTTCATTCTGGAATCGCGTGTCAGGAATCCCGCATCCTTTAGCATCGGTCTGTAATTTTCATCTACTTGTAAAAGCGCTCTCGAGATGCCGTGGCGGATTGCTCCCGCCTGTCCTGTAACCCCGCCGCCTTTTACTGTTGCCGTAATATCGACTTTACCTGCCGTATCTGTTGTGTTTAGCGGCTGGCGAACGATATATTTAAGTGTTTCAAGTCCGAAATATTCATCAATATCACGTCCGTTGATGGTGATTGACCCTGTGCCGCCTGCAAAAAGATGCACTCTTGCAACGGAGGATTTTCTTCTGCCTGTTCCGTATAAATAAGGTTTTTTACTTGTGTACATTACTTACTTCCTCCCTGGTCATTATTCCATGCTACGGGCTTTTGCGCTTCATGTTTATGCTCTGCGCCCGGAAATACGCGAAGGCGTTTCATTGCTCCGCGGTCTCTGATATTTTTTGCCATCATGCCTTTTACAGCCTGTGTCATTGCAAACTCGGGCTTTGTTTCCATGATGCGTTTATAGCTTGTCTCCTTGAGCCCGCCGACCCATCCGCTGTGTCTTCGGTACATTTTTTGTTCAAGCTTATTTCCTGTGAGCACAGCATCGGCACAGTTAATTACAATAACAAAATCACCGCAATCAACATTCGGCGTATAATCGGGCTTATGCTTCCCCCGGAGTAAATCGGCCGCCTGTGTTGCAGTGCGCCCCAGCGGTGTCCCCGCCGCATCAAGGACATACCAGCTGCGCTTAACTGTATCCTTACGTGCAAGTGTTGTTGACATTATATAGTTCCTTCCTTAATATAAGAATAGTAAATTTTGTATAAATTTAGGCTTACTATGTATAACACAAGTAATTTCAAGTGTCAACACATATTTTCAATAAAATTAAACTACACACTCCAATCTCGCTTATACTCGCTTATACTCCCGAATACTCTCAAATGCTCAAGGGTGAAATTAGAATTGATTTGCTTCTTCTGATAGCATTGAGTCATTTAATTTATAATTCCTATCGCTTCGAAGAAACGTCCTGTTTATACTCAGCGCCCTTCGGCGTCCATGCCTCAGTGAAAGCAATTACAAATTAAACGACTCAACGCTATAATAACCAATACAATAAAAGAGACCATCCCCTCGTCATTGCGAGGACTGAGTATAAACAAGACATTTTTCCGAAGCGATAGGAATTATAAATTAAATGACTCAGTACTGTAGAAACAAAGGGTAAAAATGATAGAAAAAATAGCGGGCCGTGTGCGGCGGTGTGTTGATGATTATAGTATGATAGGGCAGGGTGAGAGTATTGCTGTCGGGGTTTCGGGCGGCAAGGACTCGATGGTGCTGCTGTGTGCGCTGGCGAATTTGCGAAGGTATCATCCGGGCGGGTTTAAGCTTCATGCCGTTACGCTTGATATGGGAATCAAAGGGATGGACTTCAGCCCTGTCCGTGAGCTGTGCAAAAGGCTTGATGTGCCATTTACGCTTGAAAGCTCCGATATTGCAAGTATCATATTCGATGCAAGAGAAGAAAAGAATCCCTGTTCATTATGTGCAACAATGCGCCGTGCATCACTTTGCAACATGATAAAAAAACTCGGCATCAACAAAATAGCGCTTGCACACCATTATGACGATACCGTCGAAACATTCCTGCTCTCACTGATGTACGAGGGCCGCATCCACTGCTATCAACCCGTAACATATCTCGACAGAACGGAAGTCACCCAAATCCGCCCGATGCTCTATGTCGAAGAAAAGACAATCATAAACTACGTCAAAAAAGAAAACCTGAAAATCGTCCACAACCCCTGCCCAAAAAACGGCGAAAGCAAAAGAGAAGAAATAAAAGACCTCCTGAAAACACTCGCCAAAACCCAAAAAGACATAAAACCAAAAATATTCGGCGCCATCCAACGCCTGCCAATGGAAGGATGGAGGAGTGAATAGCTGAAGGATGGAGGTAAGAATAAATATACTACATCCAACCTTCAATGCCTAAATTTAACAGAAAGCAGGAAACATCATGGAAAATAGAGTGTATATTGCAAAGTGTGAGGATTATGAGCAAGAGCGGGTGAGTGAGGCTGTTGAGCGGGTTCTTGATGAGTTCGGTGGAGCTGCCGCAATACTGGGTGATGGTAAGAAAGTGGTTGTTAAACCTAATCTTATTATGCCGAGAAAGCCGGAGGATGCGGCGACGACGCATCCAACTGTCGTCGAAGCGGTGTGTGCTGCATTCGTTAAAGCAGGTGCAGAGGTGTCGATAATCGACTCGACAGGCGGGCCTCATACAAAGCTTGTGCTACGTATGCTCTATGGCAAAACAGGCATGAAAACCGCTGCAGCCGAAAGCGGAGCAAATATATCATTCAACACAAAAAGTAAAACAGTGAAATACCCGGAAGCCCGAATTATGCAAAAATTCAGCCTGCTATCACCTGTGCTCGATGCCGACCTTGTAATATCGGTTGCAAAAATGAAAACACATGTATTTCAGAGCATGACAGGCTGTGTGAAAAATCTGTTCGGCTGCATACCGGGGATGGGGAAGCCGCTGCTTCACAGGAAATACTCAAAAAAAGAAGACTTTGCAGGAATGCTTGTTGACATATGCGAATATATAAAACCGGGATTCAATATTATTGACGGAGTATACGGCATGGAAGGTGCCGGACCGACCGGAGGCACACCAAAACACACAGGTGCAATCATCGGCGGATTGTCTCCATATACAGTCGACCTTGCACAGTGTTCCCTGATGGGACTGCGTCCCGACACCGTTAACACACTTCATGAAGCCGCATCCCGAAATCTTGCACCCGAAACTGCAGAGCAGCTCACATGGCTCGGCGAAAACCCGCAGGACTACAAAAAAAGCTACAAACCCGCAATCGAACACAAAACCGATGCACCCCCGAAAATACTCGAAACCTGCATCGGCTGCGGCGACTGCGCCCGCATCTGCCCCATGAAATGCATAGAAATGCAAAAGGCAACATCAAATGCCTCGCAAGCGAAGCAAAACAAAATCGCCGTAATCGACCAAAAAACCTGCATCCGCTGCTACTGCTGCCACGAATTCTGCCCCGCAAAAGCAATCTTGGTGTAGAAGTATTTTAATCAAAAATTCTATTGACGAATATACAATATATGCTAGAATCTGAGTATAAATGGAACTGCCGCTAACGATGGGCGGCTCAGTCCAAAATTGGTTTTGAGACGCCTTCATTACTAAGGCGTCTCGTCTTATTCATAGCTTGTCTTATTATCACAGCTTATACGGGAAAAATTGGCTTAAAAGCACCCTGAAACGGCTATTTTATCAAGTACCTCTACTGCTTCATTGTAAGCGACATTTTCAAACAATAAAAGACTTGTGATTTGCTCATAGTCAGACCTAAAGGCGGCATCGCTCATAATTTTCCGGAGTAACTCAGGTATATCAACACCTTCCTGTGCTGATATACTTTTTTTGTGTGGCTTACGGAGTTCACGTACTTCCCCTACCAGTTCAGTAAATTTATTATCAAAGGAGATTGCCGGATAAATTTTATAGAGGTCGTATATATGTCTGGAGTGTGTTTCTGTTACACCTTCCATGAAGTAGTCGGATATAGCGAAAACTTTGTCTATAAAAGTTCGTTCGATGGATTGAACTTTAATTTTGAACGGTTGCAAGGCATATTGATCTATCTCATTTATAGCGTTATTTGCTACAAGAAAATCATAAATGATACTGGCTGCATCCATTACTTCTGATGGAAATGATTTAATGAAGACCGATGTTTCCACGATAATATGTTGTTTTAATCCGTCTCCCGGCTCGTTTATACCGTAATTTATATTATAACGGTTGTAATCACGGCGGCTGCGTATCAGCTCCGGGTTTTCTAATATAAATCCTGCGCTATCAATTAGACTAATAATATCTTGTTTTAAGAGCTTACGTTGACTTTGCGAGAGCTTCGCAGCATCTGTATCAATATTGAGATCAATATCTTCTGAAAACCTTCGTATAATTTTATGGCATTTTGATAATGATGTACCACCTTTAAATATCACATTGTTTTGAATTGCAGATATCATCTTCAAAAAATATGTGACAAAATAATCTTTTTCGACGATATCTGTGTTTGCTATTCCCATATAATCAGCAGTGGCGGCTATATATTGCTCGAATGTGCTTTTATTTTCATGTAAGTTCATAAATAGCACCACTTTCTACCATATTTCGCATGGCTTTGGCGGGGAAAATTCCGGCATACAGCAATATTGAATCTTTTGTCACATCTGTATTCTTTATATATTTCGAGAGCATTAAGCGCTCTGTTTCATCTATAGTTGAAGGTGTAATTATATTCATGAGATCGAGAAACTGTAATGTTTCGGCGTTTTCTTTTGAAACTTCTGTCCGGGCGCGTCTTGCTCTAACACATTGATTACCTACTTTTATATCGCGTACCCTTGTAGATTCGTTATTAGTAACAATCTCAACCATATTTGGTATCTGCGTAGAAAGCCCGGCTTTGTTTAACAGGGACAGACCGGCAATGTAGCCATATACTTCACCGCCGTTGGATATGAAGCGTTGTTCAATAACTTTTTTTGAGTTTAATACAGAATCACCCCACGGCAATTTTTCCGGAATATAATAGATACCTGTGTCAAAACGTTTGATTTCGCCACTATCCACCATGTCTTTGAGTTTTAAGAAAATCCATGGCCGAGAATAGTTTTTATACTTGATATCTCCTACATTTATCGGTTCATTATAACCATATTTATTAAATAAGTACTCTCTAAAATCCATTATGTTCACCATATGAGAATTGATGTTTTTATTATTTTCATTAGCATTATACTCAAATCTACAAAAATTGTCAATAGAAATATAGCAACAGAGTAATAGAGTAACTAACGAGGAATGACAAGCTGTTGGCTTGCACTCCTCTTATACAAAATTATACTGAACATAGTGTCTTATTATCTTATAATCTTTTATCCCAAGAATAAATAAAAGAATATTATTGTCATTAATATGAATATTGCGACGTAGGGGAGGACTATTGAGAGGGCGGCGATTGTCATTGCGAGGAGGTCTTTTGCGGTAAAGGCGATGTCAGCGGTGTCGGCTACTTCGACAACGTTGGACTCAGATGCTTCTGCAATTGTGGACTCAGATGCTTCTGCACCGGAAGACTTAATATAATCGGCTGCGGTTCCGGTGTTATCTATATTTGCTGCAGTGTTTATTTCTTCTCCGTCAATGTTTTCATCTCCGTCAACATTCTCATACCCGTCCACGCTCACGTCCATGTTCCAGTCTACAGCCTCAGACGTAATTGAAGCAACCTCCTCATCCGCTTTTGGCGGAGGGAGGTTTGCTTTGCGTATTTTTTCAAGTTCTTCTTCTACGCGGCGGTTGTTAAAAAACATTATAAGGACTCCGCTTTATGGCACATTACAAAGTGTCCGGGCTCGAGTTCCCTGTTTTCGGGAACCGTTTCTTTGCATATCGGCTCGACATGCGGGCATCTTGTGTGGAAGCGGCAACCCGATGGCGGGTTTGCAGGTGATGGTACATCACCCTCCATAACAATACGTCCTTTACCTCCGCGTGCGGCAGGGTCAAATGACGGTGCTGCAGAAAGAAGAGCTTTTGTATACGGGTGAATCGGATTTGCAAATATCTTGTCACGGCTTCCGTATTCAACCAAGTGCCCAACATACATAACTCCGACATCATCACTGATAAATTTAACAACAGAAAGGTCATGTGAAATAAACAGATATGTAAGACCCATCTCATCCTGAAGGTCCTTGAGCAGATTGATAATCTGCGATTGAATCGATACGTCGAGTGCTGAAACAGCTTCGTCGCATACGATAAACTCGGGATTAACCGCAAGCGCTCTTGCAATGCAGATACGCTGACGCTGGCCGCCGGAGAACTGATGGGGGTAACGCAGTGCCTGCTCCGCAAATAACCCGCACTTACTTATTATTTCATTAACCCGCTCTTTCATTTCACGCTTGTTTTTAACCATTTTATGCTGCATCATTGCCTCGCCGACAATTTCGCTGACAGGAAGACGCGGATTAAGCGAGCTGTACGGGTCCTGGAAAATTATCTGCATTCTTGTGCGAAATGCTCTAAGCTTGCTTCTATCCATGGCAAGCATATCGTTACCGTCAAAAGTAACAGAACCCTCGGTTGCTTTGAGAAGACGTAAAAGTGTACGTCCGGTTGTTGATTTTCCGCAGCCTGACTCACCGACAAGACCCATGGTTTTGCCGCGTTTAATATTAAATGTAAGCCCGTCAACAGCCTTAACATGCCCGACGGTTCTGCGTATAATTCCGGCCTGTATCGGGAAATATTTTTTCAGGTTTTTTACTTCGAGTAATGCTGTATCATTCATGCCGGCTCCCCTCCTTCCAAGGTAGTTTCACTCACGGAGACAATTTCCTCACCTTTGCATTCCCAGCAGGAAACCAGATGTTCGTCTGTGAGTCTGTGCGACGGCGGGAACTCAACCTTGCATCTTTCGGATGCTTTATAGCAACGCGGATGGAACGGACATCCGGGCGGAAGGTCTGTGAGGTCGGGAACACTTCCGGGAATAACATTGAGCCTTTTTTCCGTTGTAACAAGGTCGGGTTTTGATGAAATAAGGCCTTGAGTGTACGGGTGCTGCGGTGAAGAAAAAAGATCCTCTATCGGTGAGCTTTCAACTACCTTTCCTGCGTACATAACCACAACACGGTCACACATTTCGGCGATGACCCCAAGGTCGTGAGTAATAAATACTATAGAAGTATTAATCCGCTCCTTCAGTTCGTTCATTAAATCGAGAACCTGAGCCTGCACGGTAACATCAAGTGCAGTTGTCGGCTCGTCTGCGATTAGCAGCTTCGGCTCGCATGCAAGAGCCATTGCAATCATTACACGCTGGCGCATTCCGCCCGAGAGTCTAAAGGGGTACTCATTAACGATACGTTCGGGATTTGGTATTTTAACCAGCTCCAACAGTCTGATACTTTCCTTATGAGCTTCTTTTTTACTCATACCCCTATGAAGAATCATAGGTTCGCTGATTTGCTTGCTTATCTTAAAAACAGGATTAAGCGAGGTCATCGGCTCTTGAAAAATATAAGAAATTTCATTTCCGCGGATTGAACGCATTTCCTTTTCGGAAATCAAAAACCGCTCATCCTCGTTAATACGCATTAAGCATCTTCCGTCAAGAGTGATTTCACCGCCTTCAAACTTACCGGGAGGTGTCTCAACAATACGTGCAAGTGACATACTTGAAATACTTTTTCCGCAGCCCGATTCGCCGACAAGCCCAAGGGTTTCGCCTTTTCTTACATAGAAATCAACATCATTGACTGCACGGACCGTTCCGTTTGATGTATAGAAAAATGTTTTCAAACCCTTCACATCAAGCAGAATATCTTCTTTTTTCTGTCCGACGGTTGGCATTCCCGATTCGGGTACCATCATTGCTCCGATATCCACATCGTCGACATTACTTAAATCGTTGTTTATGTCATTAGTTACATCATTTGCATTTTCTGAATTTATACTATTCAAATTCTCGTTCATATCTCCGACCCCCTACCTTTTCATTTTCGGGTCGATGGCATCACGCAGACCGTCACCGAGAATGTTGAAGCACATAACCGAGACAAATATTCCAAGACCCGGCGGAATCCAATACCACCAGCGCTGTGTAAGAATCGTGAAATTACGCGCCTCCTGTATGAGGTTACCCCATGTTGGAGTCGGCGGCGAAACACCAAGCCCGAGAAACGACAAAGCTGTTTCCGTGAGAATGACCGATGCCATTCCGAGTGTTGCAAATACAATTGCATATGCAAGGATGTTTGGCAAAAGGTGCTTGAATATTCTGCGCCAGTCACTTAAACCGAGAGCTTCGCATGCTTCCATATATTCAAGCTCCCGAAGGGTCAGAATCTGCCCTCGGACTATACGGCAGACAGACGGCCAGGTAAGAAGAACCATTACAAATATTAAAACAGGTATGCTGTTTCCAAAAAGCGCAACCATTGTAATTGCGAACATCAAAAACGGGAAACTCATTAGAATCTCACAAAACCTCATTATTATTGTATCGGCGAATTTACCGTAATAACCGGCAATACATCCCATAATCGTACCTATTACAACTTCAAGAATAACTACTGATAGTGCAAGTCCAAGCGAAATCCTGCCCCCGTTAAAAAAGCGGACAAAAAGGTCGCGCCCTATCTGATCGGTGCCAAACGGGTGCTCCCAGCTTGGTGGTTGGTTATTATTGTCGGTGTTTGTGTGAATGTAATCAAGCTCCGAAAAAATCGGAACAAATATACATCCGAGTACAATTATCACTAAAACAATCAAGCTTACCATTGCCATTTTATTTTTCTTCAACCGGAAAAATACACTACCCCAGTAGCTCATCTCCGACTCTCTTTTGAACTTCTTTTTTACTTCGACTGTTTTTACAGCGTCTGACATTTAATTACACCCCCTAATCATACTTTATACGCGGGTCTGCAGCTGCGTATAATATGTCGGCTATGAGAGTACTGAGAAGCGTCAGGATTGCCATCATAGTGCTTATTGACAGAATAATCGGATAATCACGTGTCATGACTGCCTCTACCGCAGTTCGTCCTATGCCCGGAAGTGCGAATATACTTTCCGTAATAACCGCTCCGCTTAAAAGTGACGGAATCCAGAAGCCGAGAAGTGTGATTATGGGAATCATCGCATTACGAAGAGCATGACGGTAGATAACAACCTTTTCCGTTAAACCCTTTGCTCTTGCGGTGCGTATATAGTCTGATTTAATAACCTCAAGCATACTCGAACGGGTATACCGCATGAATGTTGCAACACCACCCATTCCAAGAACAATTACAGGCAATACCATATGATGAAGAACATGAAGAGCATTTGCAAAAGCGTTCGGCGGTTTGTATAAAGCGTCACGCATTCCGAAAAGAGGAAACCATTGAAGCTCAACGGAGAAATAACGTAAAAGAAGCAAACCGAAGAAAAAGCTCGGCATGCTGATACCTATAAGAGAAAATACTGTAAGGGAATTGTCTGCAATTGTATACTGCTTTGTTGCGCTGATAATTCCGGCAGGAACACCGACAAGTACCGAAAATACCATTGAAAGCGACATCAGAAGTAAAGTCGGGGAAATCATCGGAGCAAGAACATCAACAACCGGTCTTTGCAGCCTTATCGATGAACCGAGCTCACCTCGAAGCATATTACCGAGCCAAATGAAAAAACGAGTTACGGGAGGGTCGTTTAATCCGAACCTTTCCACTAACTCCGCCCGCAGTGCCGGAGTCATTCTCGGACTTAAATATGCCGAAAGCGGCCCCCCCGGACTAAGCTCGACAATAGTGAAGAGTATTACCATTATTCCCAGAAATACAGGGATTAATTGCAATAATCTCCGTACTATATAGGTACCCATACATATTCCTCTCTTTCGGTTAAATTTAAGTTTTAGTAAGGGGACGGTTCATTGCTATGCTGTTAGCGATGATTCCGTCCCCTTTGGTGCTTTATCAGGTTACGTTATTGGTTTTGTCAGTTTGCAAGTGAGATTTTATTTACATGGTATGTCCAGTCAACAAACGGACCAATATCAAGACCTTGTACACGGTCGCTGTTTACCCATACAAAGTATCTGTAGGAAACAACAGCTGTCGGAAGCTGTTCATTGAAGATAAGTGCAAGCTCTTTATATAACTCTGCACGTCTGCCCTGGTCGAATTCACGAAGAGCTTCGAGCATTTTGTCATGTACATCCTGTCTGAACCATCCTGATTGGTTGAACCCGCCTTGATCCATTGTGTCATCTTCCATACCGAAGATTCCGCCTGTGAGGTCGGGGTCAATCGCTGTGGACCAGCCCATTGTGTAAATGCTGAAATCTCTTTCTTCAATCGGCACTCCGCCTGTGAGAGCTTGAACAGTTTCAAAGTCCATGATGTCGATACTAAGGTCAACACCAAGTTCTCTCCAAGAGTCGGCTGCAAGAGCTGAAAGAACTCCCGGCCATGCTACGTCATCATAAACCAGCCATTTAAGTTCCATTCTGTTTCCGCCTTTTGTGCGGACGCCGTCAGCACCCATTTCCCAGCCTGCGTCATCCATAAGCGCAGATGCTCTGTCCATATCAAATGCATAGTCGTTAAGACCGGATGTCGGGAATGCCCATGATACCGGTGAAATCGGAGCAAGTCCTACCGAACCGAGTGTTCCGAAGAGGGCTTCGATAAATGCCTGGCGATCAAGTGAATACATAAGAGCCTGACGCACACGATAATCCTCGAGTTGAGGTGTTAAAGTGTTAAACTGGAGATATGTATAACCGTTTGCAAGGTGTGACTGAACGAATACACCGTCCATTACGGAGTATGCATCCCAGTTATCGCTGCTTGTTTGCGGTTGAGCAAGGTCGAGTTGACCTGTCATAAATGCGCCCTGAAGGCTTTCTTCCGGAATTTCCGACATCAGGATTCCATCAAGAATCGGTTTTTCAGAAGTATTCCAATAATCATTATTTCTGTGAAGGAGAACAAATTCCTTGTCTCTGTACTCTTCCATTACAAACCAGCCTGAACCGACCGGTGAAGTATTAAGCGCTGTAAAGTCATCCCATGTTGCAACATCATAGATGTGCTTCGGAAGAATTCCGAATCCGAAGAACTGGATGTTTGCAGGACTTTCGGCTCCGTCGGCAATATGGAAAGCAACTGTTTTTTCGTCAATTACTTCTACACCTTCAAATGTGTCGGTATCGCCTGCCCGAAACTCGGGATAACCTTTAAGGCTTGCAACTGCATAACCGCGCGGTCCGATATATTCGGGACTTGCAATTGTTGTGTACGTAAATGCAACGTCTTCCGCTGTCAGCGGTGTTCCGTCGCTGAAGGTAATGCTGTCTTCAAGTGTGAATGTGTATGTCAGATGGTCGCTTGATACTTCCCATGTTGCGATGTGGGGAATAAATGTGCCTGATGCATCGTTTGAAATCATACCTTCGAAAATAAGGCTTACGACATATTGGTCATAAACGTTATTCGCAAGTATCGGATTGAAGTTTCCGGCGATTCCTGTTGTTGCAAAGCGCAGGATATTGTTCGGATCCGGGAAACCGGCATCTCCCGTACCTGAATCTGTTGTACCCCCGTCTGCTGTGCCGGAATCTGTTGTACCTGTGCCTGAATCCGGTGTACCGGAGTCGGGTGTTCCGGTGTTTGCATTGCCGCCGCATGCTGCTACCATGACGAGCAAGAGGGAGACTGCGAGCAGTGTTGCCAAGATTTTTTTCATTTTTTCTTTTTCTCCTTTTTCATTTTAATTGTTCACAAAATAATATAATGACCGCATTTTGCCCAATGTATGTTACTTTTTCTTAAAAATGTTACATACTGCAGTGTTTGCAATGTGAAATACAGAAATCAGCACATTTTCACAAAGCCGAGCGGTCGTGCAGCAAAAATGTACTGCAAATGCATATATTTGTTGACAAGACTACTTGCGTATGGTATTCTCTAACAGTTGTGACACATCTTAAATATATTCAGCATTGCCAAATGAACCTTTAACCCATGTAATCTATATAACAATTTATGTGTTTCTATAGAATAAAACGGCATAAAACAGGCCTTAAAAGCGGATAAATGTTCATTAATGTAACATAATTAAGAGAAAGTTGCATACATTATTTAGGACTGCTACATCTTTTTAATAGTGGTCAACAAAACAAAAAATAGGAGGATATCAAAAAAATGACAAAAAGGTACAATCGCATTATCGCTGTAGCGATAGCAGTTATTATGTCATTAGTATTGGTAGCAGCATGTGCTACCGAATACGAGACAGCTGCACCGACCCCTGCACCGACCCCTGCACCTGCAACAGGCAATGAAACACAAGGCACAGACGGTGATGAAACCGTTGCCACCGGTCCGAGAGAAATTAATCAAAACAACATTCTCCGTTTCGGTACAACAAGCCTTGACGGACTGTTCAACCCGACAGTATCAAGCAATGTTTATGACAGTTATGTAGTAAGCCTCATTTTTGAAGGTCTTGTTACAAACAACGCAGGCGGAGAGTTTATCCCCAATATTGCAGATTGGGAACTCTCATCAGACAATTTAACATACACATTTACATTGCATGAAGGAATTACCTTCAGTGACGGCACACCAATGACAGCAAGCGATGTTGCATTCACATACAATGTATTTGCACATCCCGAGTATACGGGTGTTCGCGGTTACGTAGTTGTTGACTTTGAAGGCCACGACGAATTTAAAGATGGCACAGCTGACAGTATCAGCGGCATCAATGTAATTGACGAAAGAACAATTTCCTTTACATATGCAGAAGGAACAGCAAGCCCTGCAAATATTGCTAACTTCGGATACGGAATTATGCCTGAGCATTACTATGCATTCGATGCATGGGATGATTTCGCAGCAAAATTCGACCAACCGATGGGTTCGGGCTGGTTTGTATTCCAAGAGTGGAGAGACAAAGAATTTCTCCTGCTTCACACAAACTTTGACTATTGGAAACCCGCAGATATTCCGCTCATTGACGGCGTTATCTTCCTTGATATCCCCGATGAGAGCTTAGCGGGCGCCTTTATGACAGACCAGGTTGACGTTGCAAACCCCGGAGCATCACTTGATAACCAAGCAGCATTTGCAACAATCGACGGAATTGACGTCAGAGTTATTGAAGGAAACAGCTATAACTTCATGCAATTCAACACACTTATCCCGCAACTCGAAGACTACCGCGTACGTCAGGCACTGCTTTATGCTCTTGACCGCGAAGCATTTGTCACAGCAGCATACGGTGCGCTCGGTTCGGTAGGCTTATCACCGATTTCTCCCGTATCATGGGCATTTAATCCCGATGGTATGAACCCGTATGCATTCGACCTTGATAAAGCTAACGAACTCATGGAAGATGCAGGCTGGGTAATGGGCGGTGACGGTGTCCGTACAAAAGACGGCAACAGAATGGCTATCACATGGCTCGTATATCCCGAAGCAGCATGGCCGGGAATCCTCTCAGGTCTTGCAGCTGACACATGGCCGCAAATCGGCGTGGATCTCACCATTGAAATCATGGACTTTAACACAGTCGGTGACCGTTCACTGAGTGCATCATCGAATGCCGAAAGAGATTTCGAAATGTTCACAATGGGTTGGTCGATGGCAATTGACCCCGACCTCACAGGCGGAATTTTCGGTCTTGACGAAATGGCACTCGGCGACGGCGGATTCAACGCATCAGGCTGGCGCAACGAAGAGTACGCACGCAAGATGGAAGATGCAAAACAAAGCTTCGACCAAGCGAAACGTACAGAGCTGTATAATGAAATATCGGCAATGTACAACGAGCAAGTACCGACAGTAGTTGTTGCACTTCGCTCAGTTATGTGGCCCGTAGCCGACCGTGTAGGTAACCTCGATATCAGCACATATGTCGACTGGACATACCACATCAACAAAGTAACACTCGACCACTAAAAAATAGCTATACTCAGTAATAAAAGGGGTTGTTGTTCTTAACGTGCAATAACCCCTTTGCGACATAAATCAATACTTTGTTGAGGGGAGAAATGTGTATGCGCACCTATATAATACGCAGGCTGCTGCAAATAATACCTGTGTTTCTTGGCATTACGGTTATATTGTTTCTTATAATCGAACTAAGTCCCGGAGATGCATCTACCAATTTTATCGACCCGAGAATGAGACCCGAGCAAAGAGCCGAAATAGCACGCAGGTTTGGTCTGGAAGAACCGGCTTTTAACAGATACTTTATTTGGCTCGGCAATACTCTGCGCGGCGACCTCGGTATGTCAATGAGGTACCAGAGACCGGTCACCGAGATACTTGCACCAATGATTCCGACAACTCTTACGCTTGCACTTCTTGCATTTCTGTTTTCGGTAATTATAGGAATACCTGCAGGTATCATAAGCGCAACAAGACAATATTCTCTTGCGGATAATTCGCTTACGGTGTTTTCACTAATAGGAATAAGCCTACCGAGTTTTTTCTTCGGGCTTATTCTTTTGCGTATATTTGCCATACAGATGCAGTGGTTCCCGTTATTCGGGATTCGAAATCCCCTATACGCACCGCCAAATGCACTTGCAGGAGCAATGCACATGCTCCATCACCTTGTTTTACCGATGATTGTTCTCGGAATGGGCGGAACGGCGACATTCATGCGCTATACCCGTTCGAGTATGCTTGAGGTTATAAGGTCGGATTATATCAGAACCGCACGGGCAAAAGGTCTTTCGGAAAAGGTTGTTATCTACCGCCATGCCTTAAGAAACGGTCTTATTCCGATTATCACACTGTTCGGATTCTGGATTCCCTCATTGATGGGAGGTGCCGTTATAACGGAATCGATTTTCGGCATACCCGGGCTTGGCAGGACAGCAATAGATGCGGTTAATTTCCGTGATTTTCCGATAATAATGGCAGTTAACTCAATGCTTGCATTTCTGACTCTCCTCGGTGCTCTTATTTCAGATTTATTATACGCAGCCGCAGACCCGCGTATAAAATATGATTAGGGGGTGCAGAGTAATGTCAAATGCAGAAAATGCTGTTGTAAAAGTAAAAAAAGTTAAAAAAGAATCTGAGCTGAGTTATTGGGGCAGTGTATTTTTCCGTTTCAGAAAAAAGAAAATGTCAATGTTCTGCCTTATACTTATGACTTTGATTGTACTTGGTTGTATATTTGTCCCGATTATCTCCCCACATACAATTACATCAACTAACGTTGCAAATATGAATCAACCGCCAAGTATGACACATATACTCGGAACAGATGAGCTCGGACGGGACCTGTTTATAAGGTTCTTCCACGGCGGGCGCATATCACTCGGCATCGCTCTTGTTGTTGTCGTTATAGAGTGTGTTATCGGAGTAATACTCGGATGTATAGCCGGGTTCTACGGAAAACTGATCGATACAATCATTATGCGGATTTGCGAGATACTTATGAGCTTCCCGTTTATAATGTTTTGTATAACGGTTGTCGGTATTTTCGGAAACAGCATTCCGATATTAATATTTGTCCTTGTATTTTTAGGCTGGGCAGGAATCGCCCGTATTGTAAGAGGGCAGATACTTTCACTGCGTGAGCTTGAATATATGGAAGCCTGCGAAGCGCTTGGAATCAGTGACATAAAACGTATTTTCAAGCATCTTCTTCCGAATGTGCTTGCTTATGTTATCGTATTTGCAACACTCGGAATGGCATCCGTCATTCTTGTCGAAACGGCACTGTCATTTCTCGGGCTCGGCGTTGCACCGCCTACACCCACATGGGGTAACATGATTCAACCAGCAAACCAGTTTATTGTTCTTTCAACCCGCTGGTGGATATGGGTTCCGCCCGGTGTCGGAATATTTCTCTCCGTTATGTGCTTCAACATTGTCGGTGACGGCCTGCGCGATGCCATCGACCCGAAAATGAAGCGATAGGGGGTCTGAGATATGAACGAGAATTTGAATAATGATTTAAACAATGTAGACGATGTGGATATCGGAGCAATGATGGTACCCGAATCGGGAATGCCCGCCGTCGGACAGAAAAAAGAAGATATTTTACTTGACGTAAAAGGCCTTAAAACATTTTTCCATACCGATAATGGAACTGTACGTGCTGTCAACGATGTTGATTTCTATGTAAGAAAAGGCGAAACCCTCGGTCTTGTAGGTGAATCGGGTTGCGGCAAAAGCATTTCAAGCATGTCGATAACCCGTATAGTCGAAACCCCTCCCGGAAAATACGAGGGCGGAGAAATCACCTTTGACGGCAAGACACTTCTGCGTATTAATGAAAACGAAAGATACCTGCTGCCCGAAAAAGATATGCGCTCCATCCGCGGCAATGATATTTCGTTTATTTTCCAGGAGCCGATGACCTCGCTTAACCCTGTTTTTAAGATAAGCAAGCAAATAAGCGAGCCGATGATGCTCCATAGGGGTATGACCAAAAAAGAAGCCCATGAGGAGAGCATCAGATTACTTGACCTCGTCAGAATCCCGAATCCAGAACGTATAGTCGACGAATACCCGTTTTCACTCTCCGGCGGTATGCGTCAGCGTGTAATGATTGCAATGGCTCTTGCATGTGAACCGAAGCTGCTTATCGCCGATGAGCCGACAACTGCGCTTGACGTTACCGTACAGGCTCAGGTTCTTGAGCTTATGAATGATTTAAAGAGCAGGATAAACGCTTCAATTATCTTTATAACTCACGACCTCGGAGTTATTGCAGAAATGTGTGACCGTGTCGTGGTCATGTACGCAGGAAAGGTGGTTGAAAGCTCACCGATAGAGGAGCTCTTCGAATCACCGCAGCACCCGTACACCCAGGGTCTAATCGCATCAAAGCCCGATATGGCAACAACGGAAAAAAGGCTGCATGTTATTCCCGGAAATGTTCCCGACCTCACGGAGCTGCCGGGCGGCTGTCCTTTCCATCCCCGCTGTTATAAGGTTACGGAAAGATGCAAGCAGGAATACCCCCCGACCCACAAGATTACGGATGAACACATCGTTTCCTGCTGGGAATACAATGGGAGCGGGATTTCCTCAGAGGGAGGGGAAGAGGCATGAGTGATACAGCATTAATCAGAGTTAAGGAACTTAAAAAATATTTCCCCATACAAGCAGGCGTTGTAAGGAAAACAGTCGGACATGTAAAAGCGGTCGACGGTATTACCTTTAATATTGAACGCGGCAAAACAATGGGTCTTGTCGGCGAATCAGGCTGCGGAAAATCAACAACCGGACGTACAATGCTCAGACTGCTTAAAGCAACGGACGGCGAGGTTATCTTCGACGGCAATGATATGCTGAAAATGGAAAAGAGCAAGCTAAGGGAATTTCGCACAAGAATGCAGATAATTTTCCAAGACCCGTACAGCTCGCTTAACCCGAGATTACCCGTTAAGGATATAGTCGGCGAAGCAATGCTGCAGCATAAAATCGTCCCGAATAAAAAGGAAATGAAAGAACGTGTCATCGAGATAATCGGAAAATGCGGTCTTTTCCCCGAGCAGGCACTGCGTTATCCCCATCAGTTCTCCGGCGGTCAGCGTCAGCGTATCTGCATTGCAAGAGCACTTGCGGTTAATCCCGAGTTTATCGTATGCGACGAAGCTGTTTCAGCACTCGACGTGTCGATTCAATCGCAGATTATTAACCTCCTAAAGGACCTGCAGGACGAGATGGGTCTTACATACCTGTTCATTTCACATGACCTTTCGGTTGTTAAATTCATCAGCGACGATGTCGGAGTTATGTATGTTGGGCACTTGGTTGAATACGGAAGCCGTGACAAGATTTTTGCAAATCCGATACACCCGTATACAAAGGCACTTCTTTCCGCAGCACCGTCATTTGACCCGAAAGCAAAGGGCAAAAGTAAACGCATTGTTATGGAGGGAGACGTACCCTCACCCGCAAACCCGCCATCGGGCTGCCGCTTCCACACAAGATGCCCGCATGTCGAGCCGATATGCAAAGAGACGGTTCCCGAAAACAGGGAACTCGAACCCGGACACTTTGTAATGTGCCATAAAGCGGAGTCCTTATAATGCTTTTTAATAACCGCCGCGTAGAAGAAGAACTTGAAAGAATACGCAAAGCAAACCTCCCTCCGCCAAAAGCGGACGAGGAGGTTGCTTTGATTGCTTCCGAGGCTGCGGACGGGGATGAGGATGAAAACCCCACCATTGTAGACGATTATATCGAACCTGCTGATATCGGCTTCACCGCAAAAGACATCCTCGCAATGATAATCGCCGCATTTTCAATAATATTACCATATGCAGCAATATTCATAATCATGACAATAATTTTTGTTTATTTCTTTTTCAGATAGAGGCAGGCAAGGGGGGACACTGTGCTTTGTTCAGGGGGGCTTAGGGTTTATTAAATTAATTTCCTTTCGCTCAGATGAAACGTCGTGTTTCAACAGAGCGCCCCTCGGCGTCCATGCCTCGGTGTGCGAAAACTAATTTAATAAACCCTAAGCCCCCCTCAAAAACAAAGCACAGTGTCCCCTTGTCCTCTTAAAACAAATGATTTTCGAGAACCTGGCGTTTGTAGTCGAAGTTTTCGATTTGGAGGTAGTGTTCGGCGCAGTCGATTAGGGATTTTGCGCTTGCTAGGCCGATGAGCTCGCTGCCGAGGATGTCTACGCCGTAGCATTTTGCTTCATGCTTTATAGCGTCAAAGACCTCGTAAATCGGTGTGATTTCGGTATTTACAAGGTTCATTGAAACTTGAGCGACATTTCTGTCCTCGAGTTTTATGCCAATTGCCTTGCATGCCTGAAAACCGCCGGAGCTACCTCTTATTTTTCGTGCGATAATTTTAGCTATATCAAGATTTGATGTGTCAAGATTTACATTGTATGCAATAAGCGGAGGTCTTGCACCGATTGCGGTTATGCCTGCCGTCGGGTGGATTTCACGCATCCCGAAATCAGGCTCCCAATTATCCTGCAGCAGCTTTTCGGGCATTCCCTCAAACTCGCCTTTTCGGACCTCTGCAAGATTTCTCCTGTCGGGTGATGATGCGGAATATTCGTATAAAAAACTCGGGATACCAACCTCAAGCCATAAACGCCTTGCAACCTGTTCGGATATATCTATACACTCGTCAATGCTTACATCCCTGATAGGCACAAAAGGAATAACATCGGTGGCCCCCATTCTCGGATGCTCACCGCTGTGTTTTGTCATATCAATAATTTCGGACGCTTTTTTACAAAGCTGAAAAGCAACCTCTGCAATCCCGACAGGGTCACCTATTAAAGTAAACACACTCCGGTTATGGCTTGCATCCGAAGAATAATCAAGCAAAGAAACCCCCGGCACACTTTTTGCAACCACCGCAAGCTCCTCGACCCGTTCAGGTACCCTTCCCTCACTGAAATTGGGAATACACTCAACAATCTTCGCCACCAAACCACCCCCTATATACTAATTATGACAAAAGAGCTTAGTGTTTGTCAATGATTTTTAAGAGTGGTTCCAAAGACCAAACTCATTAAAATTCAACAATTACCTCTGTGCCGACGCCGAGTTTGCTTTTTAGGGTTAGGTTCCAGTTGTAGAGGAGGCAGATGTGTTTGATTATTGAAAGGCCGAGGCCGGTGCCGCCGTTTTTTTGGGAGCGGCTTTTTTCTACCCGGTAGAAGCGTTCGAAGACCCTTGTTTGTTCCTCGGGCGATATGCCGATGCCGTTGTCGGTAACAAGCAGTCTTGAACCTTGCCGGTCGCTTTCTACTAAAATTGAAAGACTGCCGCCGTTATTGTTGTAACGGACTGAATTTTCAATAATATTTTTAACAAGCTCATAAACATGGCTCTGCTCCGCCATGACTTCAGCATCACCGGCGAATTCTATAACAAGCTCTTTTTCGCTGATGGTGGAGGATAAAACGTCAAGAACCTCACCGGTAATTTTTGCAAGCGAAACAGGTACCGGATTAATTGTTTTAGCATTTTCAAGCTCCGACAGCTTAAGCATGTCACTAATCAAGGTGAGCATCCTGTCTGTTTCTCTGGTTATACTATCAATAAATTTATTTAGCTTGTCATCTTTATTATTTGCCGCAGTAAGCTCATTAAAGCCTTTTATAGCTGTAAGCGGTGTTTTGAGTTCGTGAGAAGCGTTTGCGAAAAACTCCTCGCGCATTTTTGCATTTTCACGGACATCTGTAACATCCGACATAACAACCATTGAAAGTGTTGTATCCGGAAGGCGTTTTACGGCTGCGAAAAATATCCTGCCGCCGAGTGTCAGCTCGAAAACCGAATTTTTCTCCTGTACTACACATCCCGCAACCGCTCCCGACAGAGTTTGGTCATAGACGAGGTAATTTATGTTTTTCCCCGTAACATCGGCACCCGCATCAAAAAACTTCAAGGCTGCAGCATTTATCAGCGCAATGTTCATATTCTCGTCAACGACAAAAAGACCGTCGCCGATACTGTTGAGGATATAATCGAGCTTGTTGCGCTCTTCACGCAGGTCGTTTAAGCTTGTTTGCAGAATATTGCTGACATCATCGATGCTTTGGGTTATCTGGTTAACTTCCTCATAGCTGCCCGTAATATTCCCCGGCTCATATACTCCTCGAGAGAGCAGGCGCAGATTCGCTTCGATTGACTCAAACGGCCTTGTTATGCGGTTTATTATCGCATGTGAAAGCACGGAACAAAGAACAACAACAACACATAACAAAATGACAAGTAAAGGTAAGGACTGATACAGGTATGTATCGATATTGGCAATCGGCATTGCAGCTCTGACAAATACATAGTCATTTCCGAAATCGGTTTTTAATGCATAATAAATAAAATTGATGCCAAAGCTTTCGGAGCGGCGAATAAAAGCATCGGGATTTCCGGCTGCAGCTGCCTGAATTTCAGGGCGTGTAAGATAAGATTCGCTCACTGTTGCAGCCTGCCTGCGGCTTTCCGCAATAACTGTGCCGTCGGACGCAACAATCGTGATTCTTATATCGTTTCCGATGCCGACAAGTGAATAGTCGTCAACCTCATCGGAGTACATGCCTGCACATATTCGGGCTGCTTCCATTACGGTATCCTTGGCGAATTTAATATTATTCGTATGCGTAATATATAATGAAACCGCAAAAAAACTTATTAACCCGATAAGCATTATAAAGGTTGTATAAAAAAACAGACGTTTAATCATTTTATAAAAAATATTCCTTTCAAACTAACTTGTACCCGACACCTCTTACGGTTTCGATTCTTAATTTGCTTTCCGCCGTCTTAAGCTTACTGCGGAGCTGTTTTATATGGATATCGAGGGTGCGTGTTTCACCGATAAAACTCTCGCCCCAGATTTCGTTGAAAATTTTCTCCCGTGCCTGCACCTTCTCTGCATTTTGGCATAAAAGACACAGCAGGTTATATTCCTTAAGGGTGGTTTGTATATTGCTGCCGTTTATTGTTATTTGGTGCTTTTCACGGTCTATGGTTATATCCCCGCAGACAATAAGCTCTGCATCCGGTTTTGCATTTTTACGTAAGTTCGCTTTTATACGGGCAACAAGCTCAAGTACCCCGAAAGGTTTGCTCATATAATCATCGGCACCAAGATTAAGCCCTCTGACCTTGGAAAATTCCTCGCCCTTTGCCGAAACCATTATTACCGGGATATGAGAAAATTTCGTATCTGCTTTCAATTTTGAAAGAATTGAAAAACCGTCTTCACCCGGCAGCATTACATCGAGGATAATAAGGTCGGGTTGCTTTCCTTCAGCAATGCTGTGAAAAGAGCTCCAGTTATCAAAGCAGCGGCTTTCAAACTCATTTTCGAGTGAATAGGTATAAAGCTCCTGCAATGCCTTGTCATCTTCGATTACGTAAATCAATTGTTTCATGAAATCACCCGTTATTTTTCAATTTTTTTCGGATGCCTACCGGTTATCGCATATTCCACCCAGTCACCGATGTTTACAGCGTGGTCGCCGATACGCTCAAGGTATTTATTTATCATCATCAGCATGACACCCTGCTCCACATTATCGGGGTTTTCTTTAATAAGTGCAATAAGCTCATCCATGACGATACTGAACATACTGTCGACCTTATCGTCCGTTTTATCGAGGGAGCGGGCAAGCTCGAGGTCACGGTTTATATAAGCCTGAACGCCGTCCTTAACCATTTGAATGACAATAACGCCCATCTGCGGTATATGCTCAAGTTTTTTTATATATTCGTCATCACCGAATTGTGTTGCAATATCGGCAATATCCCATGCCTGGTCGCCGATACGTTCAAGGTCGGTTATCATTTTAAGCGCAGCGGTTATTTCCCGAAAATCGCTTGCGACAGGGTTTTCCATCATCAGAATCCGAAGGCAGCTTTGCTCAATATCACGGTCCATTTTATCAATGAGTTTATCAACCTCGTAAACATCATCGGCAAGCGAAGCATCTCTTTCAACAAGCACGCCGATGCTTTTTTCAATGGCAGTTTCGATGTAACGGCACATGAGCACAAGGTTGTCCGTTACGCTTCTTAATTCTTTTTCATAACTTGCACGTATTGACATGATATGTATTATACTCCTTTTTGTTTAGATTTTATATAGGCAGCATTTTTAGGCAGCATTTTTAGTACTCCGGAACGCTTTGTTACCCGAATCTTCCGGTAATATAGCTTTCGGTGCGTTTGTCCTTTGGGTTTGAAAACAATTCCTGTGTAGTTGCGTATTCGATGACCTCACCGAGCAGGAAAAATGCGGTCTTATCCGAGATTCTTGTTGCCTGCTGCATGTTGTGGGTTACGATGATTATTGTGTACTCTTTTTTAAGCTCAATCATAAGCTCCTCGATTTTACCCGTTGAGATAGGGTCGAGCGCACTTGTCGGTTCATCCATGAGCAGAATCTTCGGCTCTGCCGCAAGTGCACGTGCGATGCAAAGCCTTTGCTGCTGACCGCCCGAAAGCCCCATCGCATTCTTGCGGAGCCTGTCACGCACCTCATCCCACAGACCCGCTTGCCTTAATGAACGCTCCACAACTTCATCAAGCTCCGCTTTTTTCTTGATTCCGAATGTCCTCGGAGCAAAAGCGATATTGTCATAGATTGTCATCGGGAAAGGGTTCGGCTTTTGGAAAACCATTCCGACATTTTTGCGGAGCATCGTAACATCGGTGCCTTTTTCGTAAATGTCCTGCTCACCGATTATTATCTCGCCGGTAATCCTGCAGTCCTCAATGAGGTCGTTCATGCGGTTGAGGGTTTTGATAAATGTAGATTTACCGCAGCCCGACGGGCCGATAAATGCAGTTACCTCATGTTCATCGATGTCCATGTTGACATCCTTTAAGGCTTGAAATTCACTGTAATATAAATCACAGTTTCTTACTGTAATATTAAACTTACTATCCATGTGCAAGTTCCCCTTTGCCGAAGAATTTTCCTAAAGCTGTTGCCAGAATATTTATTGACATGACCAAAACAAGAAGCACAACGGCAGTCGCCGCAGCTTCCTCGGGATATCCGTGTGAGCCGAAATAATATACATTGAGAGCAAGGCTTGTCCCCGGTGATGCGAAGTTTTCGGGAACCTTGTTTACAACCATTCCGATGGTCATAAGCAGCGCAGCGCTTTCCGAAATCACACGCCCGATTGCAAGTATCAGCGAGGTGACAATACCGCTTGCAGCGCAAGGCAGGACAACGGAAAATATTGTTCTGACCTTCGATGAGCCAAGTGCAAAGCTACCCTCACGCAGAGCGAGCGGGACAGCAAGCAGGCTCTCCTCGGTCGAGCGTACAATGACGGGTAAAATCATAATTGCAAGCGTCATTCCGCCTCCGATAAGTGAGTAACGGAACCCAAGAGCGACAACAAAAACAAGATATCCGAAAATACCGTAGACTATTGACGGAATCCCCGCAAGTGTTTCGACGGCAATACGGACGATACGGATCAGACGGCTTTTTGAGTTTGTATACTCCGTAAGATAAATTGCACTGCCTATTCCTATTGGAGCGGCTATCAGAATTGATATAACAATAATATAAAGTGTGCCTGTTATTGCGGGTAAAAGAGACGGCGACCTGCTGGTATATTCACCGAAAAGCAGCTGCATGTTAATGTGCGGTAAACCTCTTATAAGGATAAATGCGACAACGGATACAAGTGCTATAAGGCTGACTAAAAGTGCGGCACGTGTAATATTTTTTAAGACAGCGAATTTAAGTATCTGTCTTTTGTGTGCGTTTTTTTTCACGCTTTTCACCTCCTCTGAGAAGATTAAAGCTGATGTTAAGCAGCAATGTGAAAATAAAGAGGACAACTCCCGTTGATACAAGAGCCGTAGCGGCATCTCCGCCAAGCTCCTTTGCACCGAGTGCGATATTTGCCGTCATCGTACGGACTGACTGGAACAAACCGTGCGGCATAACAGGAGAGTTTCCGATAACCATTATTACCGCCATTGTTTCGCCGATTGCTCTGCCTATTGCAAGTACAACAGCAGCAAGAATTCCGCTTCTGGCTGCAGGGACAACAACCTTAAAAACACTTTGTTCACTTGTAGCCCCGAGCGCAAGTGAACCTTCGTAATAACTGCGAGGTACTGCATTAAGTGCATCAAGGCTCACGCTTACAATAGTCGGAAGAATCATTATCGATACAACAAGGCTTGCGGCAAGCAGTCCGAAGCCGATACTGTTTGGAGAAACATAGTCACGAAGAAAGGGTACGATAATTATCAGGCCGAACAAACCGTAAATTACCGATGGTATTCCCGCAAGCAGGTTTACCATTTGCCTTATTGAAGGAATCAATCTTTTCGGGCAAAATCTGAAAAGACAAATTGCAGTCAAAAGACCTGTGGTAACGCCTATAAATGTTGCGAGTGCTGTTAAATAAAGAGATGTGACAATCATTGACAGGATTCCGTATGCCTGAGAGTCCACATGCCATGTTGTACCGAAAAAGTTGGAAAACCCGATTCTTCCTATAAACGGTATACCGCTTACAAACAAAAATACGCAGATACATGCGAGTGCAAGAATTGAAAAGGCTGCGCACAGCATAAATACTGCACGCATGAGATAATCTCTCGCCTTTATGAAACGATATGCTTTAATCATCATAATAGTTGCTCCATCCAAAACCTTTGCTTTGTTTTAATAATATTTTCGCGCTATGGCGGAGAACTAGTTTGTTATAAGTGAACTCCATGTTGTGATGGCTGCGGCTCCGGCTTCTCCGTCAAATATGCCTCGAAGCTGTTCCATGGTAATACTCGTGAGCGGGTTATCCTTGTGAACGATTACTGCGATTCCGTCTCTTGCAATATTTGTAAACGTGCATGACGGTGCTCTTTCGCTGTTGAATACTTCACTTACCATGCCGAAATCGGATACGCCTTCCTCTGCGTTATTGTATCCTGTGCCGCTTCCGCCGCCCGATACATTGACACTGACATTCGGCTGAAGGTGTTCAAACGCTGCTGCAAGCTCAATCATTAACGGCTGTACGGATGTTGAGCCGCTGACATCAATTGTTCCCGAAAGTGCGCCGTTGACAGTATATGCAGATGCACTGCTGAGAACCGGTACAAAACCCTCTTCGTTAATAATTGCCTGTGCTTCGCTTGATTGCATGAAATCGAAGAATGCTTTGACTACTTCGTCACTCAGTGACGATTCGTGGTAAACAACTGCAAGCGGGCGGGCAATCTGATACGAGCCGCTGTTGATGTTGTCTACTGTAGGCTCTACACCGTCGACCGAGAGTTTTTTTACATCATCTGCCACAAAACCGAGGCTCTCATAAGCGATAGCCGTAGTATTGTTTCTGACCTCTGCATTGATTGCAGCCGTGCTTGGCTGAATAATAACACCGGCGGGGTCAGGCTTATCTTTAAGTCCGATAATGTCCATAAATGCCGATTTTGTTCCGCTTCCGTCCTCACGTGCAAGCACCGTAATGTTCCTCGAAGTATCAAACCCTCCGCCACCACAGGCAACAAGCCCAAGCATAAGGCTCAAACCAAGGACCATAACTGTAACTATTCTGCTAATTTTCATCTTTTCATTTTCTCCTTAATTACTATTTTGATAAACTACATGTGCACTTTACCAGTACCAAAAAACACAAAATAGCAGAAAAACGTATAATGATTGTAAAATCTATGTAAGGTACGGCGGGAGATAATAAAAGACTGTTACAAAATATGTAGCAGCCTTTTATTATATATCCCTCACATCTTTCATGTTCAATCAAGCGGTCATTCTGTGTTTTCAAACATTTCATTAAATTCAATCAAACGAATATCGTTCCGTTTCATCGCAAACTCACGTGCTCCGGATGTAAAACCGATTTTTGAGAAGAGATAGTAATACTTTTGTTTAAAGCTTTTGAACATTTGGCATTTTTCAATCAGCATTTCAATGGTGGCTTTATCAAGCTGCTCATTACGCCATTTACATTCGCCGAAAACAGCTTGTGATTCATCATTATCATAGGCAATGAAGTCAATTTCCATTTGTGATTTCAAATCAGGATTATTCCCCCACCAGCGATTGATGTTTTGAAATGCAAAGGGCAAATTATCGTAAATACTCCACATATATTCTATACAGAGTTTTTCAAACACCTCACCCATAAAATCGTTGATTCCGGGATTAACACGATTAAAAACCATATCGCCTTTATCAAGAGCAATAAGAGAAACATTCGGATACACAAAGCGATACCAAAATCGGAACATGCCATCTTCCAAGCGATATATCGTTTTGCGGCTACCCGGTTTGTCGGTTGCGGGAATCTCCTTCCTGACTATGCCTGTGTCCAGAAGTGATTTCATATAAGTGGCGACTGTGCTGCTTTCTTCGCCGACCTTGCCCTTGATGTCCTTAATTTGCGAACCACCGGCAGCAATAGCAGTGATGATTGCCTGATATAAAGCCGGCTCCTTAAATTCCTGTTTCAATAAATTTTCAGGTTCTTCAAATAGATAAGCATTACGGTCAAAATATTGCCCTTTGATATTTTCGTCAAGTGATAAACTGTCGCTGAATAATGTCAAATATTTTGGTATTGCACCTGTAACGCCATACATAACCGCTTGGTCGAGCTTGGAAAGGTTTGGTGCGAACTGCCGTGCGGTTTGGAAGTCCATCGGAAGCAGTTTAATTTGCCCTGTCCGTCTTCCATACAGCGGGCTTTGGTAACCTAAAACTTGATTTTCCATAAACGATAATGACGAACCTGCGAGTATCAGCATCATGTTTGTTTTTAGAAAATTCAAGTCGATAAATTGTTGTAAAATTGAAATTATGCTTTCATCAGACTGTGCAAAGTATGGAAACTCATCAATTACAAACACCAGCTTTTCTTTTTCTGCGACTCGGCTGATGCCGTCTAAAGCATCATAGAAACTATTGTAAACCGGTGCTGCTTCACTGCCGTCATAAATGGCTTTGCTTAGCAGCTCCATATTACTTTTATATGTTCCTTTGTTGACAGCGGTAAAAAATATTGACTTTTTATCACATATAAACTCTTCAATTAATTGTGTTTTACCAACACGCCTGCGTCCATAAACAGGAATAAACGTGAACTCGTCTTTTTCATATTGTTTAGATAAAGCTTCAAGCTCTTTTTGCCGTCCGATAAACATAGTTTTTGCCTCCTTTTTGGAATTGAGTCTATTATACTCCAAAATGAAAAATAAGTAAATGTATATTTACTAAATCTCTATTGCCTTCACGGAGAGCACAGGGGGGACGGTTCTCTTGTGCTCTCCGAAAAGAACACAAGAGAACCGTCCCCCCTGTGCTACCCCTGTGCTACCCCTGTGCTTATTTATTATATATCCCGAACGCTTTCCCGTTCAACCAATCGAACAGGTAGGACGACGTTTCTGTTGGGGATGGTTTTGCCTTGGAGTTGGGCGAGCATCATTTCGGTGGCGATGACGCCTTTTTCGTGGGCGTCCTGGTGGATGGTTGTGAGCTGGGGAGAAGTTATTCGGCAAAGATAGTTATCGTCAAACCCGATGATGGATTTGTCATCGGGAACATTTACACCTTTGGAGCGCAGGCCTGTCATGATGCCTGCTGCAAGAATGTCGGCGGATGAAAAGATACCTGTGACATCTTTTTTACGGCTCAGAAGCTCACCGAGCTTAATGCCTTCGTCGATTGTTATATCAACCTCATATACAAGCCCGGGGTCAAACGGCAAACCGAACTCGGACAGTGCCTGTTTGTAACCGTCAAGACGCTGTGAAACAACACCTGTCTCTTGAATTTTCGGACCGGTAAAAGCAATACTGCGGTGACCGCCGTCGAGAAGACGTTTTGTTGCAATGTAACCGCCTTTTTTGTCCTCAAGACCTACATTATATACCTCGGGCAAATTTATATAGCTGTCTATCAGGACATACGGGATTTTTAAACTGTGCAGACGCTCGAAAAATTCATCTTGGAAAAGACCCGTCAGAATCATTCCCGCAAGATTCCAGTTGCGGTGCACGGTTTCAAGAGCTCCCGGGTCTTCGACTGTGCGCACCATAACGAAATAACCATGCTCCCGCATACAGTCTTCAATACTTCCCATAAAAATATTATGAAAAGGGTCAGCCATAAACCCGCCGCCCGCATGAAACATTGTGTGATTTATAATCCCAATAATCGGCGAAGCGTTATTTGCAAGAGTCCGTGCCGTCATGCTCGGAATATAGTTTTCACGTTTGATTATTTCATGGATTTTGGAAACAAGCTCGGGTGAAACACGGCTTTTTTTGTTATGAATGACATTTGAAACCGTTGTAATACTGACTCCGGCTTCGCGTGCAATATCTTTAAGAGTGGTCATGGCTTTTGCTCCTTTGGGTCCGGGCGCAATTTTATGTCTGCGGTTAAAGTGCGGCTGCTGTGGTTTAACTGCGGTTGCTGCTCTTAAATCATATCGCAGGGGCGGAAATTTGTCCACCCCTGCGAATTGTTTTTCATAAACCGATGGTAGCGTGAGCAGCGGTTATATTATGATACTTGTGCTACGAAATCTTTGATTGAAAGTCTGTCGAAAGGAAGCTCGGGATCAACTTGTATGCTTTCATCAACATCATCACCAACTTCGCCAACCGGTGTTGAGAAGAAAATTTCCTGCAGTACAATACCGCATTCTGCAAATGCACGGATGTGCATACGGTTTGTGATGCCGGGGAAACCTGATGCTGTTAAATCGATAACGACATCATCCATTTCTGTTGTGATTTTGGGGCTTCCGCCGCCAAGTGCCACTAAATCAGAGAAACGGGCGATATAAACAGGACCGTCATTGGGTTGGAAGTGGAGAAGGATTTTATCTTCTTCGCCGCCTTCAAGGCCTCTCATGCGGAATGTAATGAATTGGAATATTGCAACATCATCGAGTGCCCATACGTCAACTGCTTCGCCGAAGTTACCCATCCAGTCCATTGCACCTGCAAAATAAGCATCTTCATCATCATAATCGTCAGAATCGAACGCTCTGGGACGGAAATTAATCAGCATACCGTCGTCTACGACTTCACCTCTGAGGTTTGCAAAATTACTCCACCAAATCGGTACTCCGCCTGTTGAAAGATCGGGTTTTGCATCTTCACTTGGTGTGCGGCCGATATAGTTGTTCCATATTAACATGCCTGAGAATGCATCTGCCCATGATTGAATCGGGAGATCTCCGAGAGTTTCAATTTTCGGTTGGACAGTGATTCCATCGAGCGGGTCTTCTGTAACAGGAGCAACCGGTGATGAGAAAGAAATTTCTTCCAGCATGATTGTACATTCAACAAATGCACGGATATGCATACGGTTTGTCATGCCCGGGAAGCCTGATGCTTCGAGGTCAATTACTATGTCTTGTATATCTGTTGTGATTTCAACATTACCGCCGTCTTTTGTGACGAGGTCAGCAAATCTTGCTGCAAACAGAGGACCGTCGTTGGGTTGGAAGTGGAGAAGAATTTTGTTTTCTTCACCGCCTGCTGCGCCGCCCATACGAATGGTCATATATTTACAGTATGAGATACCTTCAATTGCCCACATATCGACGGCTTCACCGAAGTTGCCCATCCAGTCGCCGGGTCTTGCAAAGTAATCGGCTAAATCATCAAAATCTTCTTCATCAAATGCTTCGGGACGGAAGTTGATTGTTACATGTCCGCCGTCGTTACTGCCTCTGAGGTTTGCCCAGTTATTCCACCAAATCGGCATTCCGTTGACTGACAGGTCAGGCTTGTTATCTTCGCCCGGTTGACGGTCTGCATAGTTGTTCCATACAAATACCGTATCATCGGAGGGAGGAGGTGCGGGTGGTTCGGGCGGAGGGTCTGCTGTTACTTCCGGGGTTGGTGCAGGTGTCGGTGCAGGGGCAGGCTCAGCTGTGTCACAAGCAAGTGCGACAAATGAGAGCAGAAGAGCCATTGCGAGAAGAATGCTAATCCTTTTTTTCATGTTATTACTCCTTTTATTTGTTGTTTTCTTTTTCATCCTATTATGGCTGTTTGCCTGTTTATTCACTAAACCGTTAACCGGATTTTATTTAGTTTAGCGTTAAACTTAAATCACATTTTAACAAACTAAAACCACCTTGTCAACGCATATTTGCATTATTTTGCAAAAATTTAATATATATTTCACAACACTACTTGTTTCTTATTTGACTCTATAGTATAATACTCACAAGTTTAACGCTAAACCTCAGAGATTGATGCAGTTTAAAGAGACCGTCTAAAATTGCATCACAGAAAGGAATGAGCAGATATGGATGATAAAAAAGCTATTAACGTCCCGGTCATAATTTTTGGCATAGCGGCTGTTCTATGTGTCGCATTTGCAGTATTTATGTTTGTTGCACCGAATGCACCAAGAGCAGGCTCATCGGGAGCAGCCGGCACAGGCGACGGCGGGGCCGGCGGAGGCAGCATAACAGGCGGGCCATCCGAAGACGGTACAACTCTTGTTCTTTATGACGGACCCAAAACAATGACAACTTCCGAGGTTGCTTCAATTAAAGCAAACGGGCAGGAGCTGTTTGTTTATGATGTGATGGTAAATCACGAGCATATCTGGAACGCAAACACAATACCGTCAAACACACCGATGACATACTTTGACTTTGAAGGTGAAGTTAAAATTGATATCGAAATGCCGGGACTGCCCGCAGCCGTAGAAAGTGCCGTTGTAATGCCTGCTTCCCACGGTATCACACCAACGGTTGAAGACGGAAAGGTATCATTTACAATTAAAGAACCGGGGTTTTATACACTTGTATACAATGACAACGTAAACAAAGCTACTCACATTTTTGCAAACCCGCTTGAAACGGACATTCCCGATAAGGATGACCCGAACGTTTATTTCATCGAGCCGGGGCATTGGACAAAGGATGCGATTTTACTTAAAAGTGACGAGACCCTATATATTTCGGGCGGTGCGGTTCTGAACTCCGTTATTATTTCCGAAAATTCCGCTAATGTAACAATCCGCGGCAGAGGAATGATTTGCGGAGCGGACTTTGAAGGGCATAACCAGCCCGGAGCATATGCACGTGTGCCGATTGACCTTCGGGGTGTTAAAAACGTTACAGCCGAGGGAATTATTCTCGCAAACGCAAATGCATGGAATTTCAATTCATTCGCAAGTGAAAACGTAAATATATCGAACTTTAAGATTATCTCGGCAAGACAAAACGGTGACGGTTTTACATTCCAGTCCTGCCGTGACCATATTGTCAGAGACTCGTTTGCCAGAACATGGGACGACTCTCTTGTTATTAAAAACTATGCAGGCCCGTCGAGAAATATTCTCTTTGAAAATATTCAGGTCTGGACCGACCTTGCCCAGTCAATGGAAATCGGATACGAGACGAATAAAGGGCTTAACCTGAATCCGGTGATTGAAGATATAACCTTTAAGGATATAACCGTTCTGTATAACAATCATAAGCCGGTTGTGAGCATACATAACAGTGACGATGCAATAGTCCGCAACATTACATATCAGAACATAATGGTGGAAAATGCTTACATGAGAGGCGACAACGGTGTCAATGACGAGCTTATTGAGTTTCATATGATAAAAACCCACTGGTCCGCCGAACGTGTTGAGTACGGCAGCATTTATGATATTTTGATTGACGGTCTGACTGTTGTAAGAACTCTTGACGGAAAAGTTCCGAAATCAAGAATCCTCGGGTACAATGAAGAACATACGGTTGAAAATGTAACAATCAGAAATGTGACGATTCTGGGTGAAAAAATCACAAGCCTCGATGCACTCAGAATGGAACTCAACGAGTTCACCGCCAATATTGTAGTGGAATGAGAGAGGAGTGTGCAATATGAATAAAAAACTTATAATAATCTTCGTCGCAGTAATTGTTGTCTCGCTCGTTGCTTCCGCTATTGTGTTTTTTGCAGGTTCTTCATCCCCGGGAGGTGCAAAGCTGCCGCCCGGAGTGACACTCATACAAACACCCGAGCAGGACGAAGCAGAGTTCCCGCCCGGATTTCCCGACCCGGAAGAGCATTTTATTAAACTCCCGGAAACTCCGAATCTTGCCGAAGGTAAAAACGTAGAATCCGGCGAAGCAACAGAGGCTTTTGTTCCCGCAAACGCAGTTGACGGCGAGCTGACTTCCTACTGGGAAAGCAGAGGTCTGCCAATGGACTTCACTGTCGACCTTGCAGATACCCATACAATCCAAACAGTTGCGGTCAGGCTGAACCCCGCCCCGATTTGGGAACCGAGAACCCAAACCTTTGAGGTTCTTGTCAGCACCGACGGCTCAACCTACACAACCGTTGCCCCCTCGGAAAGACACCAATTCGACCCCGACACCGGCAACATCGTACGGATAGATTTTTCACCTGTTGAAGCACGCTACGTAAAATTCACCTTCACCAAAAAATCCTCCGGCCGCTCAAACGGCGCCCAAGCCGCCGAAATACAAGTCTACGAATAGGGATTATATATAGACGGAGTTGGGTCTCTAAAATTTAATTCCTTCGCTCAGAAGAAACCTCCTGTTTCTACAGAGCGCCCTCCGGCGTCCATGCCTACGTGAACGAAATTAAATTTTAGAGACCCAACTCCGTCTAATAAACACAAGCTCTGATACCCTTGCTGAAAATGCAAGGGTATGTTACACTTGTTTTATTATTTTAAAGGTGGTTTGTTATGAAACGTATAATTTCATTGTTACTTACGATTATATTTATTTTAATGTTTGCTGCGCCTGCATTGTCGCAGCCTGCGGATGTTGAAATTACTATTCATTATCAGCGTGAAGACGGAGATTATGAGAAGTGGAATATTTGGTCATGGGCTGCAGGAAAAGAGGGGAAGGCGTTCCCGTTTAATGACGAAAGTGACTTCGGGGTTACAGCGGTATTCACCGTGCCTGATGCGGAAACAAGTGTCGGGTTTATTGTAAGGACAGATGCTTGGGAAAAGGATGTATCGGAAGACCGTTTTATCGACCTTACAATCGGTAATGAAATATGGGTATATTCGGGACAGGCCGAGTTTTTCTACGAAGCACCTGCAGGGTACGGCACAACAACAGAATATGATGAGCTTGAAATCACCATCCACAGGCACCGTTATGATAATGCATACGATGACGAGCATGCCGTGATAATACTCGAGGACAGAAATTACTTAACCCGCTCGGGAGAAGATGATTTCGGAATTTTTTATATCCTGAACCTGAGTAACGTCACAAGCAGGCAAAGAATTGAATTGCAATTTAACGTTGAAGGTCCGGACGGAATGCGCACGGAAACATTTGACCTTGCACTGAGTAATGTACCCGACGGCGAAGAAACACTTGTTGTCTATGCAGTGCAGGGACAACGGGGATTAACTTACGGAGAGCAGCCGGGTATTAACAAGCAGATACGCGATGCCGTTCTTGAAAGCCCGACACAGATATATGTAAGATTATCATACCCGACGGATTCCTACGAAGGAGCGGAAGGCTTCCAAATAACCGATAACGGCGGGAATAATGTTGCGTTTTCTTCAATTGAACGTATAAACAAAACCGACTCAACAGCAATTAATGATAATTTTGACAGTGAGTTCAACATAATTTTTAATGAACCGTTATCACTTGAAACTACATATACTGTGAGTAAAACAGATTACGACAGCAGAGTTGTATCCATAAGCCATAATTTCTTTAGTACCGAAGCATTTGATATGATGTATGCATATAATGGAGAGCTTGGTGCAATCTATTCAGAGGATAAAACAATATTCCGTCTGTGGGCGCCGACATCAACGGAGGCATTTGTAAACCTGTACCCCGACGGGTATGAATCCGAACTTTCAGAGCAGCTCCCGATGAAATCAATAGGAAGAGGTGCATGGGAAGCCGAAAAATCCGGAGACCTTGACGGAGTTTATTACACATTTACGGTTGTGGTCGAAGGTAGTACAAATGAAGCAATCGACCCGTATGCAAGAGCCGCAGGTGTCAACGGAAAGCGGGGAATGGTGGTAAATCTGGAAAAAACAAACCCGGAAGGATGGGGAAGTATTGCACCTCCGCCCTTTGTTCACCCGACAGATGCTGTAATTTATGAGCTTCATGTTCGTGATTTTTCAATATCGGAAAATTCCGGAATGGTTAACAAGGGCAAGTATCTTGCTTTCACCGAAACAGGGACAACCAACGATGACGGGCTTGCAACAGGTATTGACCATCTTGTTGAAATGGGAGTTACACATCTGCACTTACTGCCCGTCTTCGATTTTCGCAGCATTGACGAAAGATATTTGGAGCAAAACAACTTCAACTGGGGATATGACCCCGAAAACTACAATCTCCCCGAGGGTTCGTATTCGACCGATCCGTTTAATGGACATGTGCGTATAAACGAGTTTAAGCAAATGGTGCAAAGCCTGCACAACAACGGAATCAGAGTTGTTATGGATGTGGTATACAACCATACGGGTGCATCAGCCGACAGCAATCTCAATCTGCTGGTGCCGGGGTATTATTACCGTATGAACGCAGACGGATCGTTTTCCAACGGTTCGGGATGCGGCAACGAAACAGCATCCGAGCGCAGCATGATGCGCAGGTTTATTATGGATTCGGTTGTATATTGGGCAACGGAATATAATATTGACGGATTCCGTTTTGATTTAATGGGATTACATGATATATATACCATGAATCAGGTGCGCACTGCTCTTAGTGAAGTTAACCCCGATATTTTGATTTACGGCGAAGGCTGGACAGGCGGCGCTACACCCCTTCCCGAAGCTGAGCAGGCTATAAAAAGAAACACAATGAAACTGCATGAGCATATAGCTGCTTTTTCCGATGATATGCGCGACGGAATCAAAGGGCATGTTTTTGAAAGAGAAGAACCGGGATATGTAAGCGGCAACCTCAGCAGAAGAGAGGATGTAATGTTCGGTATTGCCGCATCATGCTTCCATCCTCAGATAGATTATTCAAGGGTATCATACTCTGACGGACCCTGGGCAAAAGCACCCTCACAGGCCGTTAACTACGCATCGGCACATGATAATCTGACCTTATGGGATAAGTTCCATGAATCACGTCCCGATGTCGGCGAAGAGGAATATCTGAAGTTCAATAAAATGTCTGCATTGCTTGTACTGACCTCTCAGGGAATACCCTTCTTCCAAGCCGGTGAAGAGTTTGCAAGGACAAAATTCGGTGATGAAAACAGCTATGAATCACCCGATTCAGTCAATAAACTCGACTGGAACCGTAAGTCGGAATATAATGACCTTGTCGAATATTACAAAGGTCTGATTGAGCTGCGTAAATCAGAGCCGATATTCCGTATGAGAACAGCCGACGATATTGCCGAGTCCATCACATTTATTGAAACAGAGCGTTTTCTGCTTGCATACACGATAGAATACGACGGTAAAACAGTTCTTATTGCAATTAATGCAAACAGAAATGACCAGGTTCTTTCACTTCCCGCCGGGGGATGGGATATTCTGGTTGACGGAGAAACCGCAGGCGTTGATGTCATCGGACGTGTCCGGGGCAGAGAACTCGAAATGCCGCCGCACTCGGGGTTTGTCCTTATACGCGAAGGCACCGGGATATCAAGCTCGGGCGGTGACGGCACCATGCTCCCGACAATAATCACCCTATGCGCAGCAGGAGCGGCACTAATAGCAGCCGCAGCCCTATCATTCACAAACCTCCGCAAAAAGAAAAAATAAAGAACACAGGGGTAGCATTGAGAAAGAATTGAGATGAAATTTCGTTTTGGTAATCTAAGCGAGGAAAAACGGGCAGAGGTGCTCTTTTTTTCCTTAAATGTTATGCTGTATGTGTGTGTTGCGGTATTTTTACCGTACCTCACTGCTCACTATGCAAACCTCGGGATAGACTCGGGGCGTATCGGGGTGCTTGTCAGTATAGGCTCGATTGCAACAATATTTATTCTCCCGATATGGTCAAGGATAAGTGACAGGACAGGAAACAGGCGGGCAGTTTTGAAGATTGTTACACTTGGGTGCTGTCTGTCAATATTGCTGTTTATTTTCAGCAACAGCTTCTGGGCGTTGTTTTTTACGGTGTCCTTATTTATGTCTTTTCAGGTCTGCCTGATTCCGCTGTCTGATGCAATAACCATAGCATACCTTGCACAGACGGGAACCAACTTTTCACGGGTACGTCTCGGAGGTACAATAGGCTTCGGTCTAATGATACTTATATCCGGTCAGGTCTATGCCTACTCAAGCAATCTTACCTTTATTCTCGGCTCCCTGTGCCTTTTTGTGCTTTTCTTTTTTGTCTGCAAAATACCCCAGGTTGAAACCGAAAAGAAGGAAAAAAGCAAGTTTGAACTGAAAAGGGTTTTCCGTAACAAAAAGATAATTTTTATTCTCTTTATAGCCTTTGCAGTTCAGATTGCTCAAGGGTTCTATTTTGCGTTTCTGGGTGTTTACGTGCAGGAGCTTGGTTTTTCAACAAGGGAAATAGGAATTGCTCATTTTATGTCCATTCTCGTAGAAATACCGGTTTTCCTGTTCATTGACAGAGTGCTCAAACGCTTCTCGGTGGTAGCGGTAACAATTTTCTGCGGGTTTATGGTTACGCTCAGAATGCTTCTGCTTTTCGCCGCAGCTGATATGACCTTTGTGTATATATCAATGCTCGGCAACGGGATTTCATTTATCGGGATGTATTACAGCTGTGCAACATTTATTAATAAAGAAATGGATGACGACCTCAAATCCACGGGTCAAAGCATGCTTGCCCTATGTCAGATGGGACTCGGAAACATTACAGGCAACCTGCTCGGCGGTTATCTTTCAATGACAATAGGCACCCGCCACACCTTCCTTTGGTTCAGCATCGGTCTCGGTGCTGTCTGTGCTGTCTGCGCTCTTGTATACTCTGCAGTTGTTGTGCAAAAACGCCTCCGCAACCGGCAGGACACGTAAAGTACTTCGTTCAGGGTGATTCAACGAAGTATTATATATGTCCCTTGCATTAAGCAATATTTTTCATCATGTGAGGTATTAATGAATATATTTGTGCTTTTTGCGCTTGCAATAGGATTGTCGATGGATGCATTTGCCGTTTCGGTATGCATCGGTTTGTCTATGAAAAAAGTGATGCTTAGAAATGCAATCCTTGTTGGTTTGTATTTTGGCTTTTTTCAGGCCGCAATGCCACTGATAGGATATATTGCAGGCAGTCAGTTTGCAGATATGATAACAGCGTTTGACCACTGGATAGCTTTTTGTCTGCTCGCATTTCTGGGTGGAAAGATGATATATAGCAGCTTTAAAAAAGAAGAACCTATGGAAAATGAAGAATCCATGGAAAATGAAGAACCTATAAAAAAAGAAGCATCTCTCGGTCCGAAGAAAATGCTTCCCCTTGCAATAGCAACAAGTATTGATGCGTTAGCCGTAGGTATTTCATTTGCGTTTTTACAGGTTAATATACTCTCTGCCGTGCTTCTGATTGGCATCACTACATTTATACTATCAGCCGCAGGAGTCAAAATCGGCAGCATATTCGGCATAAAATTCAAATCCAAAGCCGAACTCCTCGGCGGAATAATCCTCATCCTCATAGGCACAAACATCCTCCTCGACCACCTCGGCGTCTACGGCTAAGAGGACAGGTAGACACAGAGGGACGGTTCTATTGTGTTCAAAGGATAAGAATAGAGAAGCACCGTACCTACCCTTCTCTGTTTTGAGCAATAAGCAACATAAACTAACTATTCTTCCACTCGCTCCATTGCTTTTTATATTGCGAGAATGATATTGATTGTATATATGATAATGCCAGTTGTGTATGCATACTTAATTGAAATACATTCTTTATTGCCTTGACTTCAAGAAGTGTTTCTTCGGCAGTAAGCTTTTCTCTGCAATACTTTTCAACAGCAATAGCGACCTTGTCATTTGCAATAGGACCGGAGACTATATCGTATGAATGTCTTGGCTCCTTATTACTCATACCGTTTATTGTTTTTTGCCTGTTGTCCCTAACAAAATTTAACCATTCAATCGTCGGACTATCAAATCTGAGGTAAGAAATTCTATCATCATTTAATATCGTTTTATCTATCTCATATCGCATAACTGTTGGTGTTTCAGAGATGCTTGATTTGTCAACAGCCCAATTACGTGCATTTCCTAACTTGTCAGATAAATAAAAGCCTTTTCCGAAATCTGTACGTAAACGGCTTTTGTCGAAGTCAATGTTACCTATCTTAATATTTGTGCCATGAAAGAGTATCATATCGCTTTTGCCTCTCGTAATTTGTCGGCTAATAATTCCGCCATATATTCAAAACCTTGTGTATGAAATGACCTGTAACCATCCAGAATCCACTTGATTAAATCGTACTTGTCGAGCAAATCTACAGTGTCGGTTACCGGCTTCCCGATATCTTCGGATGTGCTTTGCACAACATATGTTAACCAAACCGCTCTATCGGCTTCGGTGTGTACATTATTTTTCATAAAAAAACACTCCTTATTTAAGTATTATTCCTATGTCTATCTATATTATTTAATCATAAATATCAGTGTTTTGCAAGAAAAACACAAGAGGACGGTTCTTCTGAGCAGTACAACAGAACCTTTTTCCTGTGTAATAATATATAGAAAGAGTCATTTTATATGAAAGTTGCGTTAATAATTATTTCATTTATTGTAGTGGCATTACTAATAGTTGTGCTGGTTGCTCGTTTTGATTATGATAAAGAATACCCGGAAAGACAACAGGATGAAAAAATCGAGCTTGGTAATGACAGAATTGGTGGTTCAAAAGAAATTTATACCCCTGTTAAAATACCAATCTCAGATGATGATTTTTTAATCATAAATGCTGCCAGACCAGGACGTGGTGGCGAGCCAAATTTAGTTATAGTCAGGTATAATAGGAGCGTTGTTTTCCGTGCAGAAGCACCGCACAATCCTCCTTT
>WQXS01000004.1 GCA_009784725.1 Oscillospiraceae bacterium | reverse complement strand
TATTAATATTCAAAATGAAAATGGCAAAGCAAAACCATACCAAATAAAGCAGTTTTTAGCATTGGTAGAAAAGTACACTTTAAGCATGGAGGACTAATCAGTGAGAGAGTATCATATTAATATTTTCTATAGCAAAGATGATAAAAGTTATATTGCCGATATACCTGACTTAAAATTCTGTAGCGCTTCAGGCAATACACCACAAAGAGCATTAGAAGAAGTTTTAATTGCTAAAAAATTATGGCTTGAAGAAGCACAAGCAAGTGGATTAAAAATACCATTGCCAAAATACAAGCCTTTGATTTATCAAGTAGACTTGCAACCTATGTTTTCTGTTTAATTTATCTGTTTTTTATAGAAAATTAAGCTTATCGGTTGCCTTGTAGCCATTGTGGTTGCTGTACTTTTGGAAAAGTCCTGTATCACCACTCTGACCATAGGAAAGTTGCTTTCCCTCACTTTGAGGGAAAGCAACTTTTACTAAGCTGGCTGCTTAGTAAATTTTATGGAAAATGTGCTATATTTATAGGGTGGGTTCTTCAAAGCTGTATAGTTGTTCGTTGACTTCGCATACGCTGCTGTTGTTGTGGATGCCGTAAAGGATGATGCTGTCGCGTTTTATTTTGGGGTAAAGAGGGGCAAGGCCGGAGGCTTTTAATAGGCTTTGTGTTTCTTCTACATTTAGAGTCAGTCCAAAACACAGGCATAATAATATATCTCTTGAGGGTTTGCGTGTTCCTGCAAATATCTGGTATCCGTAGATATCATTGATCTCAGAACGTTTAATTACATTTGGTTTTGATAGACCTTTTTCTTTTGCATACTTATTAAGCGCATCTGCAATGGTTATATTTATAAACGACTCTTTATTCTCATTAACATATGATTGAATATCGTTAGTTTTGGAAAGTGATTGCATTAAGTTCTCTGTTTTATTATGTTTCAATGTTATCCCCTCCCAAAATGAAGTTTAGCATGGTATACTACAGTTTGCAAGCATCATGCCTGTGGAGGATAAAACCGAATGGTTGAGTGGCTGAATAAAACTGTATCAGAGCAATATAAATTAGTCAGAGTTTTGCGAAGCTCTGAAAAATCAGGTATTCAAGTTTTACGCCACAAGACCCTTGATAAAAATATTGTTAAGCGTGTTTTTGAAGGTAACGGCGACGTTTATCGTATTTTACAAGGTGTTTTACATCCGAATATCCCCATTATATACGAAGTCGTTACAGAAGACCTGCTTACTATAGTCCTTGAAGAATATATAAACGGTATAACCCTGTCAGATGAATTGCAAGACAAGGTATATTCCGATAAAGCCACACGGGTAATAATACGGGACTTATGTAGTGCACTGGCAGCCCTGCATTCTATGGGAATAATACACAGAGATGTAAAGCCCGAGAATGTGATGATAAACAGTGACGGCATCGTTAAGTTAATTGATTTCGATACAGCCCGGATGTTTAAAGCATATAAATCGGAGGATACAAGTGTCATCGGTACTACAGGCTTCGCCGCTCCCGAACAGTTCGGCATATCTCAATCGGATGAACGCACCGATATATTCTCTATCGGTATTTTAATGAATGTTATGCTGACAGGTGAGCATCCGTCGAAGAGTCTTTATAAAGGTAAGCTTTCCGGTGTTATTGAAAAATGTACACAAATCGACCCTAACAAACGTTATTCCGGTGCATTATCTCTTGCAAAGGAGCTCTGATTATGGACATAAAAAACTGCCCTTATTGTAATATCGAGCTTCCGAGCGAAGCAAAATTCTGCCTGTCTTGTATGGAAAAGTTGGTTGAAGAAAAACCTATTCAAAACACAGATATAAGAAAAAGCAGAAAAAACTTATTGTTTGCAGGGCTTTTTGTTGCTGCGGCTGCGTTTATTGTTTTATTAATATTCTTTATTTATGATACAAATCAAAATTCTCAAGCGGATGAATCAACCATCATAGTTTCTGCGTGGACGATGAAAATGCGTCCGCATGGCGGTATTGATACTTTTAATTTTGCCCGTGAAAACAGTATAGTCGGATTCGGTTGGAGCTTAAACGGCAAACCAACAACCATTGCAGAATACCGGGAAATCAGAAAACAAGAAAACGCTTATGAAGGCGACACTCTTTTAAGTAACACTCTTGATGATTTTGAAAACATAACAAATGTTGACAGCATTTATACACATCTGGTATGGGTTGTCGACCCGTACGGTTATTACTATATATGCGAAATAACAGGGCCTTATGAATACAGCCGCAGCCCGGAGCATGATGAAGCAGGACTTGTAAATTTTGCAAAATGCATATTCTACAGAATCGGCACAGCAGACCTTGTTCCCTCATCGGTAATCGAAACGCTGTCTGACGGCGAGCTGGTTATACACATTCAGGGCAGAGAAGCAACAGATATCACAAAACAATTATGGCTTGTAGCAAAAACCGTGCAGAATTAATCATATACTAAGCACGCTGCATAGGACAAAAAACCACTGTGAATGTTACACTCATGGTGGTTTTTATCATTATAAAGGCTTATAAATAACCTTAGCTGACAGCATTTTAGTGGAGGAGCAAAGTATGAACATGAAACAATGTGCACAAGGCGGACACTTCTTTGACGCATCTATTCATAGCGACTGCCCTTATTGCAACACAAGCAGTGTTGGATCAACAATACCTCTCGATGTGGGACACACAGTAGCCCAGGGCAGTGTTGGAGATATTGGACGCACAGTTGCAATTATAAAAGAAGAACTCGGAATAGACCCGGTTGTTGGCTGGTTGATATGCTTGGAAGGTAATGAAAAGGGCCGTGATTACCGTATTCATACCGACAATAATTTTATCGGCCGCGGTGATAACATGGATATCTGCATACGTGGTGACGATACGATATCACGGGAAAATCACGCCACTATCAGTTATGACTCCAGAGAAAAGGTGTTTTATTTTACCCCGGGTGACGGCAGGAGTATTGTAAGGCTAAATGACAAGGGTGTTTTTTCAACCACTGAGTTAAAAGAACACGATATTTTGGAAATAGGTAAAACAAAGTTAATTTTTATGCCGCTTTGCGGAGATAAATTCGAATGGGTTTAGTTAAGAAAAAAGGGTTGACATGCTCTGTTCTGATTGGCAATGCACATCATATAGGTATGCGCGATATACAACAGGACAGTTTTTGTATCTCGGATTTATCTGATGTTGAGCTGTGTGCAAGTAAAGGAATATTTGCAGCTGTTGCCGACGGCATGGGTGGTATGGCAGACGGTGACAAAGCAAGTATAATAGCTTCCCGTACCATGATGCAATATTTTAATGAGGTTGCTTCAACCGGCAGGCCTGAGTTGGATTTGCTGAGTATGGTTATTGCAGCAAATGAAAATGTAAATCGTTTTATGACAGGAACGGAGCAGGGTGGCTCAACTGTGGCCGCTGTTAATATCCGCAACGATAGTTTTTATTGGATAGCAGTAGGAGACAGCCGTATCTGCCTCGTCAGGGGTGGAGCAATCATACAAATTAACCGTGAGCATATATATGCAACCGACCTCGATGAAATGGCTGCCAGAGGCGAACTTTCATGGGAGTCAGCTGCTGCCGACTCAAAGCGTACAGCTCTTACAAGTTATCTTGGTTTAAAAAGCATTGAAAAAATAGACCGTAACCTTTACCCCGCACAATTAATAAACGGTGACCGTATACTGTTAATGTCAGACGGTATTTTTAATACTTTAAACGATAAAGAGATTTTAAGCACCATGTCACTGTCACCTCAGAAAAGCGCTGCAGGCTTAATGGAAATGACACTGGGTAAACAAAACCCGAATCAGGATAATTTAACTGTTGTGATTCTTGAGTATAAAAGTACCCATAAATAAATATTAATGTCAATAATTTATATAATGAAGGGAATTATCATATTATGCCGGGAAATACAACTTTTTTTATAAAAGCTGCCGACAAAAAAATAACATGGGGAGATATTTTCTCAACTGTGTTTAAAAGTCACAGCAAAGAAGATTTAGCACGTTTGTTTATGGCGGGAACTGCATTATCCACACCGCATGAAAGTCGAATGTTGTCAGAATGGCAGAAGCCGTGGGTATTTTCGAGAGTAGGTTTTGCCGCTCTGGGATTTATCTTAATAATGTATGTTCTTTATTTATTCGGTGCAGGAATTTATATGTTTATACCTACTGTGTTCGTGGGTGCTACAGTTATTCCGCTGGTTGTGCTGATATTGTTATGGGAGCTAAACATCCCGCGAAATATTCCAATTTATGCAGTATTGGGAATGTTTTTTATCGGCGGTGCTCTTTCCTTGATTTTTACTCTAATATTTGACGGGTTTTCTAATATGGAAGGCGCACAGTGGGCGGCAATAACAGAAGAACCTGCCAAGCTTTTAGCACTTAGTATCTTTTTATATAAAGCAAAGTACAAATATACCTTAAACGGTATCTTAATCGGAGGAGCTATCGGTTGCGGTTTTGCCGCTTTTGAAACAATGGGTTATTTCTTAAACTTTTGGAGTTTTGACATCCTTGTTCTCAGGGGGCTTCTGGCTCCCGGAGGACATGTGGTCTGGGCTGCTCTTTACGGTGGTGCACTAGCAATGGCTAAAGGCAGCGATAATTTAAAGATAAAATACTTTATAAGTCCGGTATTTCTCTTTTATTTTGCTGTTGCTGTGGGGCTTCATTATTTATGGAATTTAGATTTTAGAATTTACAGTATTCCGGTAATTGTTGATGTAAAGTTCTTAATTCTTATTACTGTTGCTTGGTTTTTCCTGCTTAGGATAATTAAACAGGGTGTTAATGACTGTGTAAAGATACCTCAAAGTGAACCGCAACCGGATTTACATTCGCCGCCTGTATCGGCTGATGCAGCATCTGCTCCGTCACAGTTAACTCCACAAAGCATGACACTGCGCGGGGTAGCAGGAATTTACAGCGGAACGGATTTTCCGGCGTTACAGGGAAGGCTTGTAATAGGCAGGGATGCAAAACAGGTTAATATTGTTTTTCCGCCTGATGCTCGCGGGATTAGTAGTGTCCATTGTGAAGTAAGGTTCGAAAATGGTATCTATGCATTAATTGACAGAAATTCCAGTAACGGAACCTTTCTTGCCGACGGTACAAAACTTAGTCCGGGGCAGCCATACACTATTACACAAAAAAGCAGATTTTATCTTGCTGCAAAGGAAAATATGTTTGAAATTGTGTAGCAGGAGGATCGTTATTTTATGCAAATAGAATTGGCTTCATTCTCCTGTAAGGGAGGAAGAGATTATAACGAGGACAGCATACGGTTCTTAGAACACGACGGTGTTTGTGTTGTTGTGGTTTCAGACGGATTGGGGGCCCATGGCGGCGGACATATTGCATCCTCGGTTACATCGGATTATCTGGCAGCAGCTTTTTTTGAAAATCCGAGAATTGACCCGGATTATGTTAAGCAGATTTTTAATGATGCAAATACAAGAGTTCTTAATGAGCAAAAACCGGATCAGAAAATGAAAAGCACCGGTGTTGCATTATTCATAGCAAACAGCACTGCTATATGGGGTCATGCCGGTGATTCCCGGTTATATTATTTCTATAATAAACAGCTGACAAAACGAACTTTAGACCACAGTGTATCTCAAATGGCTGTTTTCTCCGGAGAAATTAAAGAAGATGAGTTGCGCCACCACGAGGACCGTAACAGAGTACTCAGAGCTTTCGGCGGCGATAAGCAAATTAAAGCAGAGGTATCGCCGATGCTATCATTTACGTCCGGTTTTCATGCCTTTCTTCTTTGTACCGATGGGTTTTGGGAATATGTTATTGAGAATGAAATGGAGCATGATTTATTAAAATGCAACACCCCGAATGAATGGCTTTTGAAAATGGTTCTGCGAATCTCAAAACGTGCTCCCGATAATAATGATAATTTTTCAGCGGCAGCGGCTTTTATTGCTGTGGATTGAGGAGGTATTTATGAAAAAATCTTTAGTTTCATTAACATGTGTGATAATACTTTGTTTCATCATGGTTATCACAGCCGGTGCAAGCACTGTTCTTGAGCTTCATTTAGAGGATGTAGTTATTACCGATGATGGTTTGCATGTATTTTGCAACACTAATGCCGAAACTGTGCCGCAAGCGGATCAATTAACTGCAACCCTTGGAAACATGCCGCTTTCAGTAAATGATGTAACAGTTTTTTCGGATACAGATGAAGGAGTAACATATTTATTTCTTGTTGATGTCTCAGGGTCGATACGCACATCACATTTTCAGGCAATAAAGGATATTATCAACTCTATCTGTGATGAACTGTCCGATAATGATAATGTCGGTATTTTTGCATTTGGTACAGAAACATATACTCAGCCATTTGTTTCCGACCCCGATGATATTGCCGGGCAGCTTGATTTTATTGATTCCATTAACCGGCGGCAGGAGCATACCAGCCTTTATGAAAGTGTATTTACTTCCTTGTCTGTATTAAATTCTTCTGCGGAAGTAAGAGATAAAAGGGTTTTAATTATATTCTCCGATGGAGATGAGTATATTTTTCATGGCATGACTATTGAAGAAGCTGAAATACGAATAAGAGACAGCCGTGTTCCTATTTATACAATAGCCACACTTGGACGACATCCATCCTCCCGGTATGTGGAGTCAGCTAAAATCCTCGGCAGTTTTGCAAGAATATCCGCCGGAGGCCGTCATTATGTACATAATCTCGACCGGGAAATGTCGGATGAAATTGCCGAAGATATTATTGATTCAATTCAAAATAGTCTTATTGTTTCGTTAGGATTAAACGGTTTTCGGTCAGATGGCGAAAATATGATATTAAGGCTTGAGCTTGATATACCCGATGTCGGTAAAGCAAGTGACGGCTACGCTATATCTACGGTTGGATTAACTGTACCGGAGCCTGAGCCGGAATCAACTCCGCAGCCTACACCATCTCCGCTTCCGGAAGTAACACCCGAGCCTGAGCATGAAGAAGAAATATTATTTTTTCAAAAGTATTTTCTATGGATTATTGTCGGCGGAGGAGTACTGCTGGTTATAATCGGTTTAGTTTTATTCTTGATTCTTCGTAAGAAGTCAGCTAATGCTCCAAAGCCTTCATCCGCGCACGATTCCGCTTCTTTGCTTCCAAATACAAAAAGCCCTTCAGAAGACGGAATGTCTGCTGTCCCAATGTCTGCTGCTTTGAAGTCACCACCCGGTAAACCTGTGATATCTTTACGATTAACCAAAATCGGTCTAGTAGAGGAACAGGTATTTAAAGCAGATTTTACCGGTGAATTGATTATCGGCAGGGACCCTGCTAAAGTATCGTTACCGTTTAAGGATGATAGTAAACTGTCAGCTCGGCATTGTTCAATAAGTTATGAGCAGGATGGTATTATTTTGCGTGATTTGGGTTCAACAAATAAAACATTTGTAAACGGTGTGCCAATACTGGACAAATATACATTGGAAAATGACGATGTTATTTTGATTGGCTCAATGGAGCTGCGTGTAAATTGGAACACATTATAACTATAATAACCTTGTTCTCAGAGGTTAAGGAGTAAAACATATGATTGATTCTCCCAAAAACACCTGTATGAACTGCTTCACACAGCATACAGCACCAACAAACCCATGCCCTGTTTGTGGTTACGATGAGTTGAAGCAGGATAATGCACCGCATCTTTTGCGGCAACGTACTATACTTAACGGAAAATATCTTGTCGGGAAAGTGTTGGGGCAAGGCGGTTTCGGTATTACATATATTGGTTGGGACTTAAATCTCGACCTTAAGGTAGCTATTAAAGAATATTATCCGACAGGTTTTGTAACACGTGAAACAACCGGAACAGGAGCGGCGACTGTCCAGCCGTTTACAGGCTCCCAAGGAGAGTTTTTCGTTCAAGGCAGGGAGAAGTTTATCAATGAAGCGAAAACACTTGCAAAGTTCTTTTCATTGCCGGGTATCGTATCTGTCAAAGACTACTTTCTGGAAAACGGTACCGCATATATAAGTATGGAGTACATAGACGGAGAGACTTTAAAGGATTATTTGGCTAAAATGGGTGGAAAACTGCCCGCCGAGCAAGCATTCGACATGATTAAGCCTGTAATGTCATCACTTGCGGAAATACATAATACCGGTATTATCCATCGTGATATAAGTCCGGATAATATTATGATTAGTAAAGACGGATATATGAAACTGCTTGATTTTGGTGCAGCGCGCGACTTTACCGAGAGTGGTTCTAAAAGTATGTCTATCATGCTCAAGCCGGGTTTCGCTCCCGAGGAACAGTACCGCTCCAAAGGTGTTCAGGGGCCATGGACCGACGTATATGCTCTGTCTGCAACTATTTACAAATGTATTACAGGTGATACACCTGAGGAATCTGTTGAACGTGTCCGTAACGACGAAGTCAAACCGCCTTCATTGCTTGGTATACCGATTAATCCGGTTCAGGAAGCAGTATTAATGCAAGGTATGTCAGTACTGCAGAACAATCGTTTTAAGAATATGTCTGCAATGTATAATGCATTAATTGGTGTTTCATCCCCGCAATCATCTGCTCCAAACTCTATATCAGCATTTCCTGTAGCCGCCGGTCAACTGCAAGCTTCTGCAAATGAAAAAGGGTTTATGACATGGATTAAAAGCCATAAACCATTGATGATTGGTGTTTTAACACCTGTTGCAGCAGTTTTTATTCTTGGTATCGTCTGGTTGAGTAACAACCGGGAAGCACCACCTGCTCCACCAATACCACCTGCTAACGAAACCTTGCAAATTTCACCCGAACCAATCCAAACCCCACAACCCGAGCCAACCCCCGAAATCACACCAACCCCTGAACCAGACGAACCCGACACAGACACTAATCTTGACGAGCCGGAAGTGGACGAGTTCGCCCACATTCGAGAGGTTCTCGAGAGTTACGAGCTTGATTTTTTGATGGAGTTCTCTGAGAATGTTAATGTCGAATTTTTCAGTTTATTTAATAAAACATTAAACGAAGTTGAACAAATATTAGGAAAAGCAACAGAGGTGAATGAAGGTCGCTATTGGGTCTATTATTTTTATTTTCCCGGCATTGAAAATATTCGTTTCGAATTCTTGGATAATAGGTTGACAGAGATTTCAATGTCTATTTCTGACCTGTTTCCCGATAAAACAGAAATAGCTATGCATGAAATTTCAATGCTGTTTAGAAATAATACAGAGTTATATGGAATGTGGGAAGATGGAATTATGAGTGGGTATAATTCTTCGTTTTACTTTTCATTTTATTTTATAAACGACCTTGCCTTTACTAAACCCAGCAACATTGTTAGCATTAGGTCGTACATCGGTTGAGAACTTTACTTGGATTTTTAGGACTGTTGATCCTTGATTATATTTTATCTACGCCTGCGAGAAACCTTTTGGTGTTACGCTTTCTTTCAGGAGGACGTCGTGGGTGCCGCCTTCGATTATTGAGGTTTAGAACACGTGGGTTCGGTGAATCCAATTGCATTTAGAACCATTTTACATTCATCTTTTGGAATACCGGCTTTTTTAGTGTATATTTCAATTTTTTTTATTGCATTTTGTACGTCTGATAAAACTTTATCTGCTTCGTTTAGTGATATATTAAAGACTTGACAGTTACGTTTTAAGGCAGTTATTGCTCTTTCTTTTTCAAGCTCTGAAAATATACTTGTTACTCGAAGCGTTGTTGAATCAGGGGTCGGGTTTATATCAAAAACCGGAGATAACTTCCAGCCGCTTCCACTGTGGACCAGTCCATGATTTCGCAGATGGTCATCGGTGTTATTAAGTAAAATGTTTAATATAATACGTTTATATAGTTCATATAAATCGTCCTTTACCGAAATACTAATATCACGGAGTTTTTCTGCAATTTCATAATAATCGGCATGTTCACCATCGCTTAGTCCAAGCATTGTCATAGCACTAATGTAACCAATACGTTTTATGCCTGCTCTGTCAAATCGTTTCACCAGCAAAACATTTTGTCCATCAATTAAAACAAGCCTGTTTTCGGGAACATCAATTCCTGCTTCGGCAGCAATATTTAAGCACACCCATTCCCAAGCCATAACATCCCATTTATCTTGTTTGTGTGGAAACTTAGCAATAAACAAGTCTTCTCCATCAATGACCGCCGCTTTTGGTCGCGCGCCCCCCAAAGAAGCGGAACCCGCATTCAATAAAAAGGTTATTGCGTTTTCTTCATTTTCTGCTTCATAATTATGAGCTGCATATAATAATTTTGGTAAAGCAGTTAATTGCGGGATATTATCTGATGGATGCTCGAAAACCCCATCTTTTTCCAATGAAAACCGTAAATCTCCCTGCCGTGAAAAATCACTTACTCCCATTAAATAATCAACATCATTTAATCTTCTTGTTTGCTTGCTTTTATCCTTATATTCTTTCCTATAACGATGTCTTATAAGCGTTTGCCCCCATCTATCAGGTGACGCATCACGAAAAGCACCGGGAAGCCCATTCTTCGAAGGTTGTGCTCCGATTACAAGAGATAATGCAGGATCAATCGTCCAATTTTCTTTTCCTGACAGATAATCATCATCATAGGAAAATACACCATTAATACGTGAACGCTTTTCTGTCCAATAACATTTTCCGACATAGGTATTATTATATACATAAAATGTACTCATTATTTAATCCTCTTTGGTAGTTTATCATTTATTCTTGCTTTACCTAAATCGCTGGCTAGAGGGTCAATGCTGTCTGTAAGCGTTTCAAGTAAACCTAAGCTTCTCACCACTTCAAGAAGTGCGGAAGTAGTGACTGTCGAGTCACCGTTTTCAATTTTACGAAGAACTTTTAGCGAGATCCCGGCACGCTCCGCTACTTGTGTTGCTTTTAGCTTGTACAACAACCGCCATGTTTTTAAGTGGGTACCAATTTCAATGAAAGCATTATTAACTTGTATAGAATTTCTATTCATAATAATTATTATACATAAAAAACCCACCCTGTCAAGTTAACAGGCGCAATAGGGAGCGTTATGTTAATTAACACTCCCTATTGCGCCTGTTATAAGCTACGCCTGCGAGTAGCCTTTTGGTGTTACGCTTTCTTTTAAGAGGACGTCGTGGGCGCCGCCTTCGATTATTGAGGTTGAGGAGACTAGGGTCAGTTTTGCTTTTTCCTGGAATTCTGATATTGTACGTGCTCCGCAGTTACTCATTGTGGAGCGCATTTTTCCGAGTGTCAGGTTTACATTTTCTTTGAGGCTGCCTGCATATGGGACGTATGAATCTACGCCTTCCTCAAATTTAAGCTTGCTTCCCCCGCCGATGTCGTAACGCTGCCAGTTTCTTGCTCTTGCAGAGCCTTCTCCCCAGTATTCCTTCATGCAGCTGCCTCCTATACTTACACGGCTTGTTGGGCTTTCGTCGAAGCGTGCAAAATAGCGCCCAAGCATCAGGAAATCTGCGCCCATTGCGAGAGCAAGTGTAAAGTGATAGTCGTGTACAATTCCGCCGTCTGAGCATATCGGGATATATATTCCGGTTTTTTCATAATATTCGTTTCTTGCTTTTGAAACATCAATAACTGCAGTTGCCTGTCCGCGACCTATGCCTTTTTGCTCACGTGTTATGCATATTGAGCCGCCGCCGATACCAACTTTAACGAAATCTGCTCCGCTTTCGGCGAGAAACCTGAACCCTTCGCCGTCAACTACATTTCCCGCTCCGATTTTTACACTGTCTCCATATTTCTCACGTACCCACGAAAGTGTATTTTGCTGCCATGCAGTATATCCTTCCGATGAATCTATGCAAAGCACATCAGCTCCCGCTTCGATTAGTGCCGGAATGCGTTCTGTGTAATCATGCGAGTTAATTCCCGCTCCGACGATATATTTTTTATGAGAATCGAGCAGCTCAAGCGGGTTTGCCTTATGAGAATCGTAGTCCTTTCTAAACACCATATGCATTAATCTGCCTCGTTCATCTATAACCGGAAGGCAGTTTAACTTATGCTCCCAAATTATATCATTTGCTTCTTTTAGTGATGTCGCCGGTGGTGCGGTTACAAGCCTTTCAATAGGTGTCATAAAATCACGTACAAGCTCAGTCCCATCCATTCTGCTTACCCTGTAATCCCGGCTTGTTACCAGTCCGACAAGACTTCCGTTAGCCGTTCCGTCTGATGTTACTGCAACTGTTGAGTGACCGGTTTTTTCTTTGAGAGCAAGAATATCAAAAAGCTGTGCTTCCGGGCTTATGTTCGATTCACTTGTAACAAAACCCGCTTTATATGACTTTGCTTTTGCTACCATCGCAGCCTGACTGTCAATAGGCTGAGAACAGTAGATAAAGGAAAGCCCGCCTTCCTTTGCAAGTGCTACTGCCATATAATCATCCGATACTGCCTGCATAATAGCCGATGTCAAAGGAATATTTATACTAAATTGCGGCTCTTCACCTTTTTTATGCTTCACCAAAGGAGTTCTTAAGCTTATGTTGTCCGGTACACAGTCGGCACTTGAATAGCCGGGTACAAGCAAGTATTCATTAAATGTACGTGAGGGTTCGTTAAAATAGTATGCCATTGTATCTCCTCTCATTTTCATGCAGTTAATCTGTTGTTATTTTTGAGGTATTCATGGTATTATGCCCCATACAAATACGGCTGTCAAGGACGGAGAGTGTGTATAGTTCTTAAATTCTTCTAAATTTGTTCATTTTATGTACATAACATTTATTTACTATAATACCGAAATCAGAGGAAAGTGAGTTTAATTAATGTATCAAGAAAACAATGAAGAAAAAAACATGCATCCAAATCCTATGGATGTTAATTCCATGTACCAAAACCCTGTAAATAACGACCCGGTATACAGCTCGCAGATTTACGGTAATTCTGTCCATAATGAACCTGTATATTATTCTGAGCCCCGGAATGTTCCCGCTACCATGTATTCTCCCGGAATTTGTGTAAATCAACCGGACCCAAGAATGCGAGAGAATGATTCTATAAATAATCCGCAGCGTGACCGCAGTCAGGGGCTTGTCAGCTTTATAAGAGCTATGGCTCTTGTTTTGGCATGTACATTTTTCAGTGCTGCGGCAGCTTATGTTGTAATGGATTATCGCTTCGACAGAGGTGATTTTGCACAGCCTGCTCCTGTAATTCTGGGCGGCAATGCTATTGAAAGACCTCGTGATGAAAATCCGACAATCCCAATTATGGAAAAAAGCGACGAGCTGCCGGCACAAGAAATATATGATATGGCACGTTATCAGGTTGTCGGTATTAACACTGAAGCTCCGGGTTTATTCGGACTCCCGGATTTGTCGGGTTCATCTGCGCCAATATCCGGGTCCGGTTTTATTGTTTCAAGCGATGGTTACATCCTTACTAATTACCATGTAATTGAAGTCGCACATAAAAGTAACTTAGCGATTAATGTTGTTCTAAATGATGGTACATCATATGTCGCAAAGGTTGTAGGATACGAAGCGAGCAATGATGTAGCAGTAATAAAAATTGAAGCTACAGGACTTACTCCGTCAGTTATCGGTAACAGTGATAACATACGTGTCGGTCAGGCAGTATATGCAGTCGGAAATCCTTTTGGCGACCTTGTCTATACAATGACGGACGGTATTGTGTCGGCACTTGACAGAGTTGTATCGGTTGAAGGAAAAAGTATCAGAACATTTCAATTCAGTGCGGCAGTTAACCGCGGCAATTCCGGAGGCCCTATCTATAATACCAACGGCGAAGTTATCGGGATTGTAACAGCAAAATTTGTACGCGGCAATGTTGAAGGTATCGGCTTTGCAATACCAATAAATGATGCTATTGAAATCGCATCTGAGCTAATCGAGCATGGTTATATCTCCGGCAGACCTCTTATGGGAATAACGGGTCAGACCGTTTCCGATGCAAATGCCGATTACTTCGGCTGGGTTGTCGGTGTTTATGTAAGAAGCGTTGCACAGGGTTCGGCTGCAGAAAATGCCGGCATGATGGTTGGAGATATAATTATAGCACTCAATGGTGAGGAGACTTCTTCCATGGAAGCTTTGCGTTTTAATCTGCGCGACCATAGAGCAGGTGATACAACAACCATTACAATATGGAGAGACGGCGAAAGCATTGATTTAACTATAACCTTCGACGAGGATTTATATGCGGGACAGCCGCAAAACAGACCTGATGTAACGCCGGACATTCCCGACCCGTTTGATAATCAACCGTAAAACATATATTCCAATTGTTTAAGGAGTTGTTGCAAAGCAACTCCTTATTTTGTATAATAACCCCACGCCGTTTACGGCATCAGAGATACCGACGGCTGAGGGAACATTGAAACGCTTGATTTAATAGTCGCACTCGGTGCGGGTATTTTGTTCTCTTGTTATAATAAACCCTCACTATAAAATAGGAGATAATTAATGGGAAAAATAATTGCTGTTGCCAATCAAAAGGGTGGTGTGGGTAAGACAACCACCTGTGTAAGCATGTGTGCGGCATTAAACGAAATCGGGGTTAAGGCTTTGCTTTGTGATATGGACCCGCAAAGTAATGCAACCTCCGGAATGGGTTTTAACAAGGATAAAACTGTACATAACATGTATAGTGTTTTAATAGAGGGTGAGGATGTTAAAAAAGCTATTCATTCAACTCCTTACGGCGATTTATTGCCTTCAAACAGCATAATGTCGGGAGCAGGTGTCGAGATTGTCGGAATGACAGAAAATGCTCGTAATTTTGTACTTAAAAACACACTTTCTGTTATTAAAAATGATTACGATTTTATTTTTATCGATTGTCCGCCGTCTCTTGAGATGCTTACATTAAATTCGCTTTGTGCAGCTGATACTGTTCTAATTCCCGTTCAATGCGAATATTTTGCACTCGAAGGCCTAAAGGACCTGATGACAACCATCCGAATGACAAAAAAAGCATATAACCCTGAGCTTGAAATTGAAGGAGTCCTTTTAACCATGTATGATTCCCGGACAAATCTATCCTCGCAAATTGCAACCGAAATAAAAAAGTATTTTAAAGATAAAACATATAACATAGCAATCCCGCGCAGTGTGCGGATAGCGGAAGCTCCAAGTCACGGTAAGCCGATTATTGACTATGACCGTTATTCGCGCGGTTCACTGACTTATCAGGAGCTCGCAAAAGAATTTATCAAACGGAACAATCACAGTAAAGGAGGCGGGGTAAAATGAGTAAAAAAGGCTTGGGTAAAGGGCTTGGTGCACTTTTCGGCGAAGCAGCCGATGATCTCGGTGCAAATGATTTTGAATATCTCCCTTTGCAGCGTATCGAACCAAAGCAGGATCAACCCCGTACAGTCTTTGAAGAGGACAGAATCGAGGAGCTTGCCGACTCTATACGTGTTCATGGTGTTCTTTCACCAATTATGGTGCGCAGTACCGATGGTGATTTTTATCAGATTATTGCCGGTGAGCGCAGATGGCGTGCCGCTCGTCTTGCAGGGTTAACTCAGATACCCGCAAGAATAGTTATTGCCGATGACAAAACCGCACTTCAGCTTGCAATGGTTGAAAACCTGCAGCGTGAGGATTTAAGTCCTATTGAAGAAGCCCGCGGTTATAAAGCACTTATGGAAGAGTTTAAAATGACTCAGGAGGATGTTGCAGTCAGTGTCAGCAAATCACGTCCCGCTGTCGCAAACTCACTCAGATTACTGTCTTTACCCGATGAGCTTGTCGAGCTTGTTCTGCGCAAGGAATTAACAGCAGGCAGTGCAAGAGCATTGCTTGCATTAAAAAGCGAGGAACGCATGAAGGATGCGGCAAAAGCGATTATCGGCAGTGATATGAGTGTTCGTGAGGTAGAGGCTCTTGTCAGAAGGTTAAGCAAGGAAAAGTCTGATAAGTCAAAGAAATCAGGACTTGAGGTAAACTATTTACTTGAAGCGCAAAAGCGTTTAACTGCTTCCATGGGTAGGAAAGTTACTATTAAACAGGCAAAAGGCAAAGGGAAAATCGAACTTGAATATTATGACCGTGAAGACTTTGATGTTCTTTATGACGTGCTGTTAACCGGGGAGGCGGGAAAAGATGATTGATATTAAATTAATACGTGAAACTCCCGATGCTGTTAAACTAAGTATTCTTAAAAAAGGGAAAGATTATAGTACGGAAATCGACCGTATTCTCGTTTTGGATGTTAAACGCCGTGAATTAATCGCAACAAGCGAAAAAGATAAAGCAGAGCAAAATAAAGTATCCAAGCAAATACCGCAAATCAAAAAAGATGGTGGTAATGCAGCCGAAGTTATTGCAGAGCTAAATGTGCTTAAGGACGCTATCCGTGTTGCCGAATCTGAGCTTCGAGAAGTTGAGGGTGAGCTGGATGAGTTAATGCTCAGCTTGCCGAATCCTCCGGACGATGATGTGGTTGCAGGCGGTAAAGAGAACAATGAACCCTTACGATTCTTTGGCGAACCGCACAAATTTGATTTCGAGCCAAAAAATCATATTGACCTTTGTGCCGACCTTGGGCTTATTGATTATCAACGAGGTGTAAAGCTGGCGGGCAGCGGATTTTGGATATATCGCGGGCTTGGTTCACGTTTGGAATGGGCTCTTTTAAATTATTTCATTGATACTCATATTGCAGACGCTTATGAGCTGTTACTTGTTCCGCATATGCTTGAGTTTAAATGCGGAATGACTGCGGGGCAATTCCCGAAATATATTGATGAAGTTTACAGAATCGAAAACCCGACAGACGACAGCATTCATTACATGCTGCCTACTGCAGAAGCCGCTATTGCTTCTCTCCATCGGGATGAAATACTTTCAGAAGCAGAGCTTCCGAAAAAATATATTTCATATACGCCTTGTTTCAGACGTGAAGCAGGTACATACGGTGCCGATGAGCGGGGAATGGTTAGGGGTCATCAGTTTAACAAGGTGGAAATGTTCCAGTTTACAACACCTGAAGGCTCATCTGATGCATTTGATGAGCTTGTCGCCAAAGCAGAGGCGCTTGTTTCGGGACTTGGATTCCATTTCAGAACAGTTAAACTAGCTGCAGGCGATTGCTCTGCATTAATGGCACGTACATATGATATTGAAATTCAAATTCCGTCAATGAACGGGTATAAGGAAGTTTCCTCTGTCTCCAATGCACGTTGTTATCAGTCACGGCGGGGTGCAATGCGTTTTAAAAGAGAGTCCACCGGAAAAACCGAGTTTATGTACACTTTAAACGGCTCAGGTCTTGCAACAAGCAGGATTTTGCCTGCACTTGTTGAACAGAACCAACAAAAAGACGGCAGTATTGTGGTTCCCGAAGTATTGCGTAAATATCTTGGCGGTCTTGAAATTATATCAAAATAAGGTTTATGTTTTATGAATGAAGTTCGAATTGGGAAATGGGTTATATCCGGGGATTTTCTCTTATTTATGATTGCAAGTGCACTTCTCGGAATCACAATGGCGGTTGAAAATACATCTATTACAAACCGCCTGATTGAAGACCTGCATTTTACGGCAGATCAAAGAACACAGCTTGAAATGCCCCGTGAAATCCCGGGGCTGCTTGTTGTCTTTTTAGTCGGCGGGCTTGCGTTTTTAGGTGATGTGCGGACTGCTGCATTTGCGAATATTCTCGGGGGCTGCGGGCTTTTTGTGTTTGGGTTAATTCCCTCCGGTTATTGGCCTGTTGTTGCAGCACTAATGATATATAACACAGGAACGCATATATACATGCCAATGGCAGGTGTTATCAGCATGTCCTTTGCAAAAGGTGATAACATCGGCCGCAGGCTTGGTGAAATTCAAGCAATCAATATGGCGGCATTAATCCTGACTTCAGGTTCACTTTATCTGCTTTACAGATTTTTGAAAATTCCTTTTGTTGTTTCTTTTACTGCCGGAGCAATTGCAATGGTTATTGCAGGTATTTTATTTCTTTTTATGAAACCGATTCAAACAGCACCCAAAAGGAAACGTCTGGTAGTTAAAAAGAAATTCAAGCTTTTTTATATGCTGTGTATGATTTTCGGTATGCGAAAACAAATCACCATTACGCTTGTACCGTTACTTTTGGTAACCGTGTATAACCAGCCTGCAGAAACATTAGCAATTCTCTTTTTCATTGTTTCAATAGTAAATATTTTCTTTCGCCCTTGGCTTGGTGGTTTTATTGATAAAAAAGGTGAACGTTTTGTGCTAATGCTTGAAGCAATCCTTATTTTGGTTGCATGTACCGGGTTTGCATTTTCCCGGTTAATTTTCCCTGAAAATATTGCACTCATTGTTGTAGGGGTTTGTTATTTAATCGACAATCTTTTCTCGGGAGCCGGTATGGCAAGGACAACATATATAAAAAGGCTCTCGGACGACCCTGATGAAGTTTCGTCAACCCTTGCACTCGGCATTTCACTTGACCACATATTATCCATGTCAATGCCGATGCTTGCAGGCTTCATATGGGTAACATACGGCTATGGCTACATCTACGTCTTCTGCGGCGGTCTTGTAATTGCAATTTTGAACCTGTTAATATCAAACCGGATTCGAGTACCTGCAAAGCAAGAGGAAATGACTACAGAAAGCGTATAACAATGAATTAAATTACTTCGCTCTCATAACTCGCATTGCGTTGAATATTGCAATCAGGGATACGCCTACGTCGGCGAAAACGGCTTCCCACATAGTTGCAATTCCTACTGCTCCGAGAGACAGGAATATTGCTTTAACGCCAAGGGCGAAAATAATGTTTTGCCAGACCACCCGTTTTGTGAACTTTGCAACTTTTACTGCTTGTGCGAGTTTGGAAGGCTCATCTGTCATGAGCACGATATCGGCAGCCTCTATTGCTGCGTCAGACCCAAGTGCTCCCATTGCAACGCCTATATCAGACAGTGCGAGTGCAGGAGCGTCATTAATACCATCTCCGACAAATGCAAGCTTTCCTTTGTCGGTTTTTTGTTTTCCGAGCAGTTCAAGTTTTTCGACTTTTTCCTGCGGCAGCAGTTCACTGTAAACTTCATCAATTCCTATATCACTTGCAATTGCTTCTGCAATTTTTGTATTGTCACCTGTGAGCATTACAGTTTTGCCGACTCCAAGCTCCTTAAGCAAACGTATTGCATCACAGCTGTCCGGTTTTACCTCATCAGAGATTATTATATAGCCAAGATATTCGCTGTCTTGTGCGACATGTACTGTTGTGCCGACAGTATCTGCTTCAATAAATGATACTCCGTTATTTCTCATCAGCCTACTGTTTCCGGCAAGTACTTTTTTTCCGGTTATTATTACACTCACACCATGTCCGGCAATTTCCGTATAGTCGGATAACTCGTTTTTATCAACCTCTTTGTTATATTCGCGTAATATTGATAATGCAATCGGGTGGTTTGAATAAGACTCGGCAAACGCCGCTGTTTCAAGCAATGTTGAGCTTTCAATACCGGCTGCGGGATGTATTTCCGTCACATTAAAAACACCTTGTGTAAGAGTTCCGGTTTTATCAAATACAACAGTGTCAAGGTAATTTAATGCTTCGAGGTAATTGCCTCCCTTAATTAAAATCCCCTTCCTTGATGCTCCGCTGATTCCGCCAAAGAAGCTCAGTGGTATTGATATTACAAGTGCACACGGGCAGGATATAACAAGGAATATTAATCCCCTGTGAATCCACTCGGACCATGAAGCGCCCATTAAAAGCGGCGGTATAACAGCAAGTAATGCAGCAAGCCCGACTACGACCGGTGTATAATATCTTGCGAATTTTGTTATGAATTTTTCGGTAGGTGCTTTTTTTGCTGCAGCATTTTCAACAAGGTTGATAATTTTTGAAACTGTGGACTCACCATAAGTTTCTGTGACTTTTATTGTCAAAACTCCGTTTTGATTTACACTGCCTGATAATATAGCGTCACCTTCGGAGGCTCTGCGGGGAACGGATTCTCCCGTAAGAGCAGAGGTGTCAAGCATTGCCGAACCTTCAGTAACAACTCCGTCAAGCGGGATTTTTTCGCCGGGTTTAACAATAATATAATCTCCAATTTTAACATCAGCAGGAGATACTGTTAATGCTGTTCCGTCTTTTTGTTTAAGATTTGCACTATCAGGTCTAATATCCATTAGTTTTGCTATGTTCTTTTTGGATCTGCCGACAGCCATATCTTGAAAATATTCCCCAACCTGATAAAAAAGCATTACGGCAACCGCTTCCGCATATTCGCCTATTACGAAAGCACCAATGGTTGCGATAGCTATAAGAAAACTCTCATCAAAAACTCTGCCTTTTAATATATTTCTGCAGGCCCTGAGCACAACCTCTCCGCCTGCTATCAGATAGCCAAGGATGTAAATAACCAGCGGATAATAAAACGGGACTTCGCTTAAATGCTCAATTAATAATCCCGCCGTAAGAGCTAAACCTCCGAGAACAAGCCATAACAGTTGATTTTTGTCCGTTGAAGAACTGCCGCCGCTGCAGCCGCAGCCTCCGTGTCCATGGTCGTGGTCTTTTATATCGTCTTCATGAGAATCATGTGTGTGTATATCATGCTCGTGTGACATGGTGTTCCTCCGATAATTAATGATTTGAACTATTTCCATCTTTCTTTAATTAAGCCGTTTTGTCAAGTAAAATGTCGAATATTTATTTTACCCTCCAATTAAAGCACTGTGGTTTATAGAAAGTCTTTGTGATATTATACTAAAGGGTTGTTATGAAATATAAAACTTTTATTTTTGATTTTGATTATACGCTTTGTGATGCGACAGTGGGGATTGTTGCTTGTGTTAACTATGCTCTCGGACAGCTTGGGCTAGGGGAAAAGAGTTGTGATGCAATTAAAAGGACTGTTGGAATGACATTAAGCGATATGTTTTTCACATTAACAAAAGTTTCTGACGAACGTGCAACAAAGCAGTTTTTTGCATATTTTATGAATAAGGCCGATGATATAATGACTGCAAGCACGGTTTTAATTCCGGACAGTATTGATACTTTAACCCGCTTAAAGCAAAAAGGCTGTAACACCGCAATTGTTACAACAAAAGTCCGTTACAGGGTTGAAGAAATATTGCGCAAGTATAAAATCACAGATTTAATAGATATTGTTATAGGACTGGAAGATGTTACCGAACCAAAGCCGTCACCGGAGGGATTGCTTAAGGCAATAGATTTCTTTGGAGTTGATAAAGAAACTGTTTTATTTACAGGTGACAGCCTGATAGATGCAAACACCGCAAATAATGCTAATGTTGACTTTGCTGCTGTGCTGACGGGCACAACAGCAAAGGATGCTTTTTTCACTTTACCTTTTAAATATATAGAAAACACCCTCACAGAGATTATATCATCTTGTGAAAACAGCCCCCGGAGCTAATTGTAGCAAAAGGTGATTAGTCTCTTTCGCTTAAATATGTCTGAACACGGTTTTGTAAAATCCGTGCTGTGTCGGAAGCCGACCTGTTACCTGCAAGAAATGCCGGAAGCTCTTCTTTCATCATATTTTCTATTGCTTCGTTTTGATGACTTAAAATACTTGCATTTTCAATAATTTCCCGCAAGCCGCTCTCTTCTGCATCGCTTAGTGCATAAAGCCAAGCAAAAACATCGCCGGTTCCCCTGCCGACATGGGGTTTTTCTTCTTCGATGCCATCTTCATCCGGTCCGTAAAGAGGTGTTTTTCTTTTTTCAATCGCTTTATCGAATAAGTCCGTTCGTAACGGAAAACCGGTTAATGATAACTCATTCAAGTCGATGTCCGGCTTTAAAAAGCTGCGTATAAAGCTCCATGCGGCATCTTGATTTTTACTGCTTGCGCTTATCGAAAATCCACTTGCTTCAATTACATGAGCACCGCCATCCGGAGTTGGAAACCCAAGGGCGACAATATCATCACCAAGGAGTTCTGTATAAAGCTGGTAATAATCCACAGCAAATATATTGATAATATCGAACAATTGTTCACCGCGGAGCATACGTGTGATTGGAGAGAGATATTCTTCATCCCAGGGAGGCGGGACCTTTGGTAAGCGGTTTGCAACTTCCAGGAGGCTGATAAACTCATCGCTGTCCAGATATGCTTTATTCTCCGCCCAGTTAATAAACTTATGCCCGGTATACCCGAATGCCCAATCAAGAAACCACTCGGCAGTCATAAATTCAAACAAAATAAACGGTACATCCGAATTATTTGTTTCATTTATCAGCGAAAGCATTTCATCAAATGTCCACGACTCAATATCACCAACCATATCGGGCATGCCTATCATTGTATTAACGTAAAAAGTATACGGAATCTCGTAAAGTGACCCGTCGGAAGATTCCAGTGCATTTAGAATATTCGGGAAAAAATCTGACCTGTCAAGTTCAGGGTCAGCATCGATAAACGGGTATAAATCAATTAGCAAACCCCGTTCAATCATAACGTCAAAATGAGCACCGAGACCATACATGATGTCGGGTGCATTTCCTGTCATAAGGTCTATCATAAAGCGTTGCATTGTCATGGTGTTGTTTTCGTCCCAAATGTCGTATAGCTTTTGAAATTCAATAACTTCAATTTGATAGTTTTGGTTTTCACGATTAAATCTATGAATATGGTTACGCATTATAGCGTTACCATGCAAGGAATCAACGACAATCGTAATAATTTCAACTTCGTTTAAGCCCGTTCTTTCTGTACGGGTTAATATTACTTTCTCCGCAAGCCAGGTGTTATTTGCATTGTCTCTGTTATTTATAAGCAATACCAGCTGTTCTTCATTAAATGTGAATAAAAAAGCATATAAATTTATTTCAATATTTGTTTCTACCCAGTTGAGAATCATAGTTTTATCTCCGGTGTCAAATGTATACCCAAATAACCCGGAACCATCATCTATGTATAAATCGAACGGGTCAGCCGCTCCGGCAGTGTACATATCCCTGATATCCGTTACATCAATTTCATAAGCTTCACCCCAGTCACCTGCAGCAAAGTCAACCTCACGCAGGACTGTACGGGATGAGTCTATTTCTCTTGCCGTATCACTGATAAATACTCTTCCGTCCTTCATTTTGCTAAGTGAGTAACCATGATTAACTTCCATTTGGCCATGCAGGGAGAATTGATTATCAATTATATAAACATCAATCTTTCCCGCACCGGACATCATCAGAAGAATTTCACCTGTTTCCGTTATTAAAGCGTTTCCAACCGGGAATGATTCGTTAAACTCAGGAAGGATGCTTGTAAGATCATGTTGATTTAACCCAATGCCGTTATATGCATATTCTGCATATATTACAGAAGTAACAGCTCCGGTATCTGTCATTTCAACTCCTGTAAATATAATTGCATAGTTATTTTCTTCTGTTACAGATAAAGCTGAGATTGCAATATTATGAAAGGGAAGATAAACTTCAACCTGTGAAACCTGTGTGCCGTCAGGTTTCATGCTTTCTATTACTATTTTTCGCTGCATTATTTCTTCCGCAGTCTCTGCCACATAACAGTAGTATATCAGGTCGTTATGAACGATTGCTTTATGAATAATCTCTTTTATATTTTCAAGGTCAATAAATTCAGGTATATACCTGTATGTTTCAATAATTGAATTATCTGTGTTACCCATGCCGCCATTTACGCTGCTTCTTCCGCCTTTGTCTCTGCAGGCTGTGAGCATGAACGTAGAAATAAACAAAACAACACTTAAAAGAATTGTTATTATATGTTTTTTCCTTAATTTATTCATTCTTTTCACCTCAATTTGTATGATGCTCTGCAAATATTTATTATTTTAAAGATATTGATTTCGTGGCGATGTTATCGCAGAAAACACGGTCATGTTCTACGAATATCATTGTTGGTTTATGATTTATTATCAGTTCTTCGATTTGCATTCTTGACAGAACATCAATGTAGTTTAAAGGTTCATCCCAGATGTAAATGTGTGCTTGCTGACATAAGCTGCGTGCGAGCAGTACTTTTTTTCTTTGTCCTGCACTGAAATTTTTCATATCCTTCTCAAATTGAACACGGGAAAAATCAAGTTTACGTAATATTGCTTTAAATAATGACTCGTCTATATCGTGATTCTGTGCAAATGCACTCAGGTCGCCCGTTAAAAATGATGAATCCTGTGAAACAAAGGATATAACAAGTCTGCTGCCTATATTAATCTGCCCTGTATGTGGAATATTTTCTCCGTTTATCAGTTTAAGAATACTGCTCTTGCCTGAGCCGTTTTTTCCGGTTAACGCAAGACGGTCACCTTGATTAACAGCAAAGCTTACATTGTTTATTACATCATTATTTCCGTAGTTAATTGCTATGTTTTCCAAGTATAGCAAGGTGTTTGCATGATACTTAAGCGGGTGGATTTTTAGTGAGTCCGCTTCCTCAACATTTTTAAGCAATCCGGATTTTTCTTCAATTGCCGTTTGCTGACGATTATCATAATTTTTGCGGCGGGCTTGCATTTTTCGGGATTTTTCCGCTTTATATTCCTTTGTCCCTTTACCGTAGTTTCCTTTTTTCCTGTCAGCTGCTGCTCCTTTTCCCATCTTTGATGATTCTGCCCTGTCCGCCCACTGGGACGCTTGTCTTGCAGCTGTTTCGAGACGTTTTATATCCTTTCTGAGTCTTGCGTTTTCTGCTTGTTCAAAGCCGTCTTGCATTTGTTTGTTATGATACCAACTGGAAAAATTACCGTTTTGGATTTCTATGTTTGTTTTATTAATTGATAAAATGTGGTCAATACAGTCATCGAGAAAAGCACGGTCGTGAGAAACCAGAATAAAACCGCGTTTACTGTTTAAATACTTTGAAACTATTTCTCTCCCTGCCATGTCAAGATGATTTGTAGGTTCATCTATCAGCAGAAAACTATTGAGACGCAGGAACAATGCGGCGAGCAGGATTTTAGTCTGTTCACCGTTTGATAATGTAGAAAACGCCCGGTTAAGCACTTCCTCAGGTATTGCAAGCATCGATAATTCTGTTAATATCTGCCATGACTCTGCGTTCGGAGCAATTTCCAGCAGGATGGCATTCGTATTTTGAGAACTGTCCTTTACATTAAACGGGAAATATTCAAAATCAACACTTGCCGATATTGTTCCGCTGTACTCATACTCTCCCATAAGCAGTTTTAGAAATGTCGTCTTTCCTCTGCCGTTTCGTCCGCAAAACCCCAGTTTCCAATCAGTATCAATTTGAAATGAGACATCGGTAAAAATATTGTCATAACTCCCGTCATAACAAAACGTCAAGTTAGATACATTTATAAGTGACATAAGAAGACGCTCCTTTACCGCGTCAGAAAAGGGTTGAGTTATCTTGCCTTTACCAGTCTTACCAGGTTGAATATTACTGTTCCGATAATAAGGATGGGATACAGTAATACCCACCATGATAGTCCGAGTGCTAAAGATTGAATTACTGTAATTGAAACAAAGGTTGCAACTATCAGCAATTTAATGGTACTCAGCAGAGTTTTAAGAATACTGAATACATGATACATATTTTCCTGTGTAATGCGGACTCCTGTATTCCAAATTTGCGGAAATTGTTCTAAAATTGAAAATCCTATAAAAATAATCCAGGCAATAATGGGTAAAACTATTAATGTCTCCTTGCTGTCCCATCTGGTTACGTCGCCGCTTAAATTAAAATGCCCGGGTACTTGCTCGGGAATACTGCCCCATCTTACAATTAGATAGATTACAATTCCGATTAGCAGTATTATACAAAGGATATTCAAGACAATGTCATAAGGTCTCATTTTAATTTTCATTTTATACTCTCCCGTTCTTCTGTAGACTCAACCCATTCTATTTATTAAAGCGGTGCTTTTTGGATTTTTGCAAATCTGCGGGGGTAGTTTTCGGGTGTTTCGGATATTTTTGATACGATTACAGCTCTGTGGGTAATATCTGTTCCGGGAATTATATAGTCATAATTGGCTGTTATTTTTGCTCCTAAGGCAGCTATTGCGTTTTTCGCCTCATCAACCTCTTCGTCGGAATCAATGCTTTTCATTGCTATAAATGCTCCTCCGAGTTTTGCAAACGGCAAACATAATTCACTAAGGGTATTTAACCTTGCAACTGCACGGGAAACTACAATATCATACTGCTCACGAAATTCCGGCAGATGTGCTGCTTCCTCTGCTCTTGCGTTAATACATTTTGCATTTACTTCAAGTAATTTACATAGCTCGGATAAAAATATCACCCGTTTACCGGTTGCATCAAGCAGGGTTAAATTAATTGAGGGATTTGTGATTTTGAGAGGTAAACCGGGGAAGCCCGCTCCGGTCCCTACGTCTATTACACTCATATTAGTGAAATTAACTGTTTTTAATAAAGCAAGAGAATCAAGGAAATGCAGGCGTGCAACTTCTTGAGCACCGCTTATTGCAGTTAAGTTGACGATTTGCTTATATTCTATAAGAAAATCGTAATACGCCTCAAATACCGCCTTTGCATTTGGCGGTAAATTAATCTCAAGCTCTCTTGCTCCACTTTCAATTATAGAAAATAACGTATCATTCATCGTATTTTTATTATATCAAGGAATATCATAAAAAGGAATTCTTTTGTAGTTCATATGCAGTAGCCCTGATTAGGGGAGAATGGCATATAGAATTTAACTGTTTTATATGATAATATATTTGCAATTAAATTATATAGATTATGGAGGGGGTCTTATGTACATTATCATTACAGCAAGCCCGAATAAGGAAGGGTTGACAGAAGCTTGCGGAAAAGCCGCTTTTGACGGCATTACGGAAGCAGGAGGAGAAGCGGAATTAATAGATATCAGTGCTGAAAACCTGAAACCATGTGTTCTTTGTAAAAAAAGTAAACCTGTTTTCGGCGGTGTCGATATAGGTTGGGGTTCTTGCTTTGGTGATGCTGTATGCTCTATTAGCGATATTATGGCAGAGCTGCAGGTAAAAATCCGTGCCGCTAAAGGGCTTATACTTGTATCCCCCGTCTACTTCGGTCAACCAAGTGAGCATATGCAATATTTTATGGATCGTTTTCGCCGCCTTGAAGTATTTAATGAGGAAAAAGGCAGCGCAGCAAGAGGAAAAGCAGTCGATATGATTGCAGCTGCAGGAGGGAGCGGCAACGGCACAGTCCCCTGCCTTATGGAAATGGAAACATGGTGCCGCCAGGTAGAGGCTCTCCCAAAAGACCGCATAGGCATCACCAGATTTAACAGAGAAATAATGCTTCAGGAAATAAAGTCATCCGCAAGCAGGATGGTGAAAGGCGATTACTTTGGCGCAAAGTGATAGTTTATTCTTTATTACTCCGGTTTATCCGGGTCGGGGTCTGAGTCAAGTGTGATGAAGTAATCATAAAACGTCATCAAGAAAGTATAACCTTTAATAAGCCGCTCCACCAGGCTGCGGGAGAACAGTTCCTCGCTTATAGGGTTATCATGAATAAGAGCAAATGTTTTCTTGTTGTACCACTCTGCAGTTGCAACTGTTGGCGCTTCTTTTTTGCGGGAATAGTCCGGACCTTCAAGAATAAACTCATCCTGTTTGCCGATTGGAGCTATCAGTTTTTCAAACGCTTTTGGATTTTTATCTATTCTCACCCTCAATTTCGCAAGTGTTTTAGGAAGTGCGCTGTAATAGCCTAAGCCGTAACTCCAATTTTCCGGAGCAAGCTCAAACCAGAACACAGGCGTTGATGTCCATTCCTCGCTCGGTTTCTCAATGCAAAACCACAGGTTTGTCCTATATGGTTCACCGCCTTTAACGCGCCTTGCATCTTTATAAATGCGAGAAACCTTATAAATGAATCCGTATTTGCCAAAATCTGCGTTTATTTTCTCATAAACCTCTAACGCAAGAGCTTTCATCGGCTCTTGAAATACCCGCTTAAATTCATCCTTGTTTGCTTCAAACCACACCTTTTCATTATTGAAACGTAAGTTCCACATAAAATCTATCGTTTCTTTAGAAAACCCTTCAAACATAACAATCTCCTTCATTTTTCACCGTTTCAAAAACGGTTAAACTTCGCCGTTTAATCCATTATATCATGCCCTGTACTTTATATACCGCATAATAAACAAGTTAAAGAAATTATGAAAGCAGAAATAGAATAAAATGTATACTGATGCGAGGCATAACATTAATCTTAAGCCACTGGACGATGATGATATAAGTTTAGCCGAAAAATGGCTAAATAAAAAGCATGTAAAAAAATGGTTTGATATTCCCGAATGCTCTCTTGATGACTGGTTATATGAAATGAGAGAGCGTAAAAGCGAGTTTAAATTTCTTAATCATTTTATTGTTCTGGCAGAGGCAACACCAATAGGGTTTTGTCAGTATTACAGGTGTTCAGACGCTCTTGAGGATTGGTATGGCGATGTTCCGCTTCAGGGAACATACAGCATTGATTATTTTATCGGAGAAGAGGATTATCTCGGCAAAGGCTACGGCAAAGCGATGATTAACACGCTCATATCTAAAATCTTTTCATTACCGGACGCTGAAAGAATCCTTGTAGAGACTGATAAAAATAATATAGAATCAATCAACACACTATTATCTATTGGATTTAACTATGATAGTATCAATGATTTATATTTTATGAAAAAATAACTGTTACTAAAGAAATTAAAGGCATATAGATTCTTGTTATAAGTGTGTGAGTAAACTGAATTACTAAAAGGATGTGGTATCGTGAATCTTCATTTTGAACAGTTGCAAGAGCAGGATATAATTCAATTGCGGGATATAAGTGATGAGTTTACCGGCATTGACCCTGAAAAGGTAAAGCAGTTTCTTGCAGAAAAGCAAAATACTGCTCTTGTTGCAAAGTTGGGGGACAAGGTTATCGGATTAATATACGGATATTCGCTAACCGATTCTGATGATGCAACAGCGCAGTTCTTTATTTACTCTGTTGATATCCATACAAAATACCAAGACAGGGGTTACGGATCAGAATTTATTAAGTTTACAATCGAGTGGGCAAGAAAAAGCGGATTCAGGGAGAGCTTTGTCTTAACAGACGCAGACAACAAACGCGCCTGCCGTATTTATGGAAAAGCCGGAATGTCCGTATCCGATGGAAAGCAGTTTGAAATAATATTTTCCGAAAACGAGTAGAATTCGCAAGAGTTTTTGAGGTTTGATTTATGAATATGAAGTTATGGCAAATTAAAGCTGCTGATGAAATGGTAACGTTAATAAGTAGTCATGTAGGAATTGTTAAATATGAGTTCAAGGGTTCATTGCTTGACCATAACATGCTTGATGAGTATAGTGATGTTGATATATCCTTCTATCCGACCGAATCTGCTGCTCCGGATTCTGCCGGCCTATTTAACGCTATGTCAGAACGTTTCGGCAAAATTTTCGGTTATGAAGTTCATAATAATCCTGATAATGATGTATATCGGGTCTGTTTTGAAACAGGATGGCGTTTTGATTTATCTTTTATTTATTCAAATGAAAATGTATGTCCGCATGAAAAAGTGCTACCTGCCTGTTTAATTGAAAGCACAGTAAATCAGTTCTGGTACATATCTTCTATGACCCTTATAAAGCTTGGACGAAAGGACAACTTGGTTGCCGCACACCTTGCGCTTGAGTTATGTCAACTGGTTCTTGTAGTTGAAATGCAGATAAGAGATAAGAAAATGAATACAAATCAGCATAGATACGGATATAACGAGGATGTTCCGGTCATACATGCTTTGGCAAAATTAAAAAGAAGCAGTTCTGAAAATGAAATTTTAGACATCCTGTTTCTGGCAGCAGAAAATATGGATACACTATCTATGTCGATATTAAACACACCCGGGCGGGTAAAATTTTTAAAGGAAATGCAACATAAGCTTAACTTATGAATGGAGAAATAATGGACGAAAAGTTTGAGAAAATGAGTGCTTTTTTCAATAAACGTTCAACAGACTATACTACTGTGCATACAGGACATGTCGGAGGAATAGATTGAATAATAACGAGGGGAGAATATGAAAAAGTTATTTTTAGCATCATCCTTTTCAAGTGTCGCAAGTTTACTGTCGGAATTTGCAGGGGAGAGCTTGACCGGAAAAAAGGTTGCATTTATTCCGACTGCAGGCTTACTTGATGACAACACATTCTATATTGACGAAGATAGAAACGCTCTTAGAAGCCTTGGATTAAACGTTGAAGATTTGGAAATAACAAGCCTGCCTTACGATGAGATAAAAGAGCAGCTTTCCAATACCGACTATATTTTTGTATGCGGAGGAAATACGTTTTTTCTTCTGCAGGAATTACGCCGCAAAGGTGTTGATAAACTGATTCTCGAACATATTAACAAAGGAAAACTATATATCAGTACATCTGCCGGTTCGTTAATTATGCAAAACGATATAATTGCTGACAATACCGACAGAGCAGGCATGGCACCGGATCTAAACGGCGATTTCTCTGCGCTTGCAGTAATAGATTTCTACATGTATGTTCATTATGGTCATAATTATTGGGGTGATGATGACGAAAGCATTAAATTGTACTATAATAAACCGGAGCTGATAAAAATAAACGACAAGCAAGTTGTCACAGTTGACGGCGAAAAAGCATCAATTCTGACAGCGTAGGACCGCATCCTTTTTCGGGGGTTGCAATACTGAACATAAAAGCGTATAATCATTTTCACAGAGCAAAAGCCAATAAAACAAGGTTGAGGGACAAAAATGTCCCTCAACCAAAAATGCCGTCATAATCGGTGAAGCCGCAAACACCCTTTGTAAAACTAACGCCATAAAACAAATACAGCACGCAAGTCCTTACAACCACAATAGGTTGTGCCGATTGTTTCACGTGAAACATTATATAGGGATTTTCCTGCGACTATACTTTCCGATAACACGGTAGAATAATCGCAACACCATAAAACTCAAACAGAAAGAGTGTTGTCATGCTTTCACTCACAAAATCGCTTCTTGAAGACTCTGTGTTTAAGCAGCTTCTTGCAAGCATCGATGCCGGAACATGCCCCGTGGTTTTATCGGGGCTTTCGGAGATTCATCGTGCTCACGCATCTGCAGCAATAAGGGCGTCGACCATGCGTCCTATTGTTGTGATTTGCTCTGCTGAAGACGAAGCAAGGCGCCTTGCTCAGGATATATCTGCACTGACTATGGAGCAGGCTTTAACTCTTTGTGCCAGAGAGTTTATATTCCACGATGCCGAAGTTGTTTCGCGCCAGATTGAGCAATCGAGAATCGCAACATTAACTGCCCTGGTCGACAAAAAGTCTCCAATAACCGTTATGTCCATTTCCGGTGTTCTCCAGCGCACAGTGTCCCGCAAGCAGTTGACAGATTCCTCCCTTAAACTGAGGACCCGCAAATCATATGATATAAATGAGCTTGCCGACAGGCTTGTGCTGTGCGGTTACAGCCGGTGTGAGCAGGTTGAAGGGTCAGGTCAGTTTGCGCTCAGGGGCGGTATTCTTGATTTCTTTTCTCCTGTTCATGACGAACCTGTGCGGTGTGAATTTTTCGGCGATGAGCTAGATTCCATGGGGCTTTTTGACATTTCATCTCAAAGAAGGACCGAAGCGCTCAGCGAAGCGAGAATAGTTCCGGTTTCCGAAGCATTGCCTTCATTATATAACGGTTCGGGTGGCTCCGGGGCTCCGGGATTGGCAAATGAACTTAGCGGTTATATTACCCGTCTCGAAAAGCGCCGCACCACTAATCCCGCACTTCTAAAAAACCTTTCCTCAGACGTTGAGAGGTTATCGGGAAACCGTAGTTTTCCTGCTGCAGACAGATATCTCGAGCTCATATCTCCCATGACCACAGCCTTTGATTATTTTTCCGAAGATGCAATTGTTATTATATGTGACCCTCTCCGTGTAAAGGAGAGAGCAGAAAGTTTTCTAAAGCTTCTTGCCGAAGAGTGTGTCAGCCTTCTTGAGTCGGGTGTTTTGGAGAGCAGTCTTGTCCGTTTTTCAGAGGATTGGGAAGGTTTTCTGCTTAAAACCGAGGCTTATCCCGTTATTATGACAGACAGCTTTGCCAGTGCGTCATACCCGATATCTCCAAGGTCAAGCTTGAGTCTTGATGCAAAACGTTTGCCTTCTTATGGCGGAAGCTTGGATACGGCAGCATCAGAGGTTTCCCATTATATAAATACATCCTTCAGGACTGTTATTCTATGTCAGGATAAACGCAGAGCTGCACGCCTTCGTGAATATCTTGAGGAGAGAGAAATAAAAACCGCTCTTGACAGTGCCTTGCACTCGCTTCCCGATTACGGAACATGTGTAATTTCAATTGGTGAGTTGTCTGCCGGTATGGAGTATCCCGGAATTAACCTTGCAGTCATTTCCGAGGGGCAAATGATTATTCAATCTGCTCCCCGCCGTATAAAAAAGAAGGTTGAAAAGTCAAACCGTGAACGGCTGCAAAGCTTTGCAGACCTCGCTGTTGGTGATTTAGTGGTTCACGACCACTACGGAATCGGCAGGTTTGTCGGTTTTAACAAGCTGCGGGTTGATGATGTTGATAAAGAATACGTAAAAATTTCCTTTGCAGGTACCGACTCATTATATGTCCCCACCACTCAGCTTGATATGGTAGCAAAATATATTGGCGGCGGTGAGGATTCAACACAAATAAAATTATTAAAGCTTGGTGGAACCGATTGGGCTAAAGCAAAAACCCGTGCAAAAAAAGCCGCAAAAGAAATGGCTAAAGAGCTTATTAAACTTTATGCCGCCCGTCAGCGTGTAACCGGGCTTGAGTTTCCTCCCGACACAATCTGGCAAACCGAATTTGAAGATAAGTTTGGTTATCAGGAAACAGATGACCAGTTAAAATGCGCTGCAGAAATAAAGCAGGATATGGAAAAGCCCATTCCTATGGACCGTTTATTATGCGGAGATGTCGGATATGGAAAAACAGAAGTTGCTCTGCGCGCTGTAATGAAATGTGTTCTTGGAGGTTATCAGGCCGCTATCCTCGTCCCCACAACTGTTCTTGCTGAGCAGCATTATATAACATCCATGAGAAGGTTCGCAGGATATCCCCTTAATATTGAAGTTTTAAGTAGATTCAGAACTCCTTCTCAGATAAAAACAGCACTTAATGACATAAAAAACGGAAGTGTCGATTTTGTAATCGGTACCCATCGTTTGCTTCAAAAGGATGTGGAGTTTAAGAAGCTTGGATTATTGGTTGTTGATGAGGAGCAGCGTTTTGGTGTTTCTCATAAAGAACGGCTTAAATCAATCTCCAAGCAGGTGGATGTCTTAACTTTGTCCGCAACTCCAATTCCGCGGACATTAAACATGGCTCTTTCCGGAATACGTGATATGTCTTCAATAGAAGAACCTCCGCAAAGCCGGCGGCCTGTTCAAACCTATGTTTTAGAACATGATTACAGTGTTCTTTGTGATGCAATACGGCGTGAGGTTTCAAGAGGCGGTCAGGTATATTATCTTCATAACCGAATTGATAATATTGACCGTGTTGCCGGCCGTCTTGTCGAAATGCTGCCCGATGTTAGGTTTGCTGTTGCTCACGGGCGCATGGATGAAGACGACCTCAGTGATGTTATGGAGCAAATGACAGCAGGCACTGTTCAGGTACTTGTTTGCACCACAATTATTGAATCGGGAATAGACATCCCCAATGTAAACACTCTTATTATCGAAGATGCAGATAAGCTTGGTCTTTCTCAGCTCCATCAAATTCGCGGGCGTGTAGGCCGCTCTCCTCGCAGAGCCTACGCCTATCTCACTTTCAGGCGGGGAAAGGCTCTTTCGGAAATTGCGGAGAAACGTCTGACTGCAATACGCGAATTTGCAGAGTTTAACTCCGGTTTTAAGATAGCAATGAGGGATTTGGAAATCAGAGGAGCGGGAAGTCTTCTTGGCTCCGAGCAATCAGGCCATATGATCAGTGTCGGTTATGACATGTATTTAAAACTATTGGAAGAAGCAGTCCTTGAAGAAAAAGGCGAAAAGTCCACAACAAAAGTTGAATGTACTGCGGATCTTAATGTTTCTGCAGGTATTCCCGAAAATTACGTTCCTTCCGCACAGCAGAGAATGGATATTTACAGACGGATCGCTCTTATCCGAAGCGAAGAAGATTGTAACGATATCATATCTGAGCTTATTGACAGATACGGTGACCCGCCTGCACAGGTGCTTGCATTAACCTCTGTGGCTATGATGCGCAGTGAAGCTTCCATTCTTGGTATAAAAGAAATTTCTCAAAAAGAAGGCTGGCTTAACTTTAAACTCTCAGAATTTAATCTTGAAAACATTTCCAACTTATACTCGCTGCCTGATTATAGCGGGCGTGTTAAAGTTATTGCCGGAACCGACCCTGCAATAGCGCTTAAGCTTGCAGGCGGCTCTGTTGTTGATGAAGCTGTAAAATTTGTCAGAAGTTATGAGTATATTTTATCTTCTCAATAATGACATATTTAGTTCATATATTAATGCTATAATTCCGTTGCATAAATTGCATTATCATAGATATGAGGATACACTCCTCCCTTGTTGATAATACATTCGTCTTTTCAGAAAGGATTAAATAAATGAATTTAAGAAAACTTATAGGCTCGGTACTATGTATAATCCTGCTTGTGTTTATACTATCAGGCTGCGATGGTCCGGAATCTGATACCCCTGTCAATGACGAAGACAATCCTCAGGAAAATCCCGGCGTACATACTGACGGAGAAAATGATTTGCATGATCACCACGGGAGTTTTGACTTCGAAGCTGCTCTATCGTTTTTTCCGCCCGATACTGTTATGGCTAGATCCGGAGATATGGTTCTTACATGGGCAGAACTGTATATTTTCCTCCATCGTTCTGCCGTAAGCCTTTTGCATTCACTTGGAGGGCCCATAGACTGGTCGGAGGAAATAGAGCCGGGCTCATCCTTGTCTGAACTTGTTCTTGATTATGCAACCGAAGAGGCTCTGTCATTTATGGCTTTTGAATTCGGAGCTAATTCTATAGGCTTTGAGTTAAGCGAAGATGATCTTAACGAATTTAACTCTGAGTTGAATCATTTGTTTGAAATGTATGACGGAAAAGATGCATTTGAAGCATCACTTCGTGAAAACAGCGGGTTCTATAATTTAGAATTATTTGAAAAACTGTATAAGGTTGAGTTTTTAATCAGTAATCTTATTGAAAACCTTTATGGCGAAGATGGAGCGGCTTTTTCTGACGAAGATGTCTCTGTTTTTGAAGAAGAAAATGATTTTATGATGGCGATGCATATATTACGTTTAAAATCCGATGAAGAGGGTGCAGACCCTATGGGAGAAGCCGAGGATATACTAAATCAACTTAACGAAAAAATAGGTTCGGATAATTTCGAAGAATTTTTTGAAGAGCTTATGCTTGAACACAGTGAAGATTTCGGCGGTTTAATGTCTTATCCGAAAGGTTATCTGTTTTTACACGCAGACATGGTTTCCCAATTTTCCGATGCCACCGCCGCACTTGAAATAGGTGAAATAAGCGGAATTGTTGAATCCACATACGGTTACCATATTATTTTAAGGCTTCCGATAGACTATGATGTTATCCCGTCGGGATATTCCAGAGAGGGAATAATGCGTTCACTGCGGCAAATTGCTGCACTATTTGATTTTGATGCACTCCAGAACGACTGGTTTAATTCTTTAAATGCCGAATTCACTCCCGAATATTATTCTATTAATCTCGAATCAATTTTCATATGGCAAGAAGAGGATTGTGACCACTAGTTGCAAATAAATACAGCCATTGCGGTTTCTAAACCTCAATGACTGTGAAAGTAATGAAAGCAATCGGAAATATCCTTTTGCTTTCTTTTAACTTCCTTGGAAAAGTCTCTTATTCTGATATACAGGCTCACAGGTGATGTTGACACCGAGCCGCCGGAAGACAGCAATATCAATTTGTGACAGTATCACGCTTGAATGAGCTTCCGACCTTCTTAAATTTGTAAGCTGCTCCATTACCAGCTCGGCAGTTTTGTTTGTTGCTGCATTAATAGCCAGTGCCAGAAGCACTTCTTCAGTCTGTAATCTTGGGTTTTCATTGCCAAGGTATCCGACTTTAAGTTTTTGTATCGGTTTAATCTCTGTCGGTGAAATCAATAGTACATCATCATCAATACCTGCAAGATGCTTCAGTGCATTAAGGAGTGCAGCGGATGATGCACCGAGAAGTGACGATGTTCTTCCCGTAATAATTGTTCCGTCGGGTAACTCCAGAGCAACACAGGGACATTTTGCGTCTTCGGCTTTTTGCAAAGCCGGCTTTACGGGAGGTCTCTCCTCAGGTTTAATGCCTGTATTATTCATTAGCAGCTCAAGCTTTGACAGTGCGGATTTTTGAACTTTCCCTCTTGCATAATCAAGTTGAGTATTGAAGTATCGCCGTATAATTTCCTGTTTTGCAGCGTTTGTGCATATTTCATCATCTATGCAATATCCTATCATGTTTACACCCATGTCGGTCGGTGACCGATAAGGGCTCTCTCCCCAAATTCGTGTAAACATAGCATTTAATATAGGAAATACCTCAACATCCCTGTTGTAATTAACCGCAAGTTCATTATATGCTTCAAGGTGATACGGGTCTATCATGCTTACGTCGTTTAAATCTGCAGTTGCTGCTTCATATGCCAAATTAACCATATGCTTAAGCGGGCGGTTCCATACCGGGAAGGTTTCGAATTTTGCGTATCCTGCTTTTACGCCTCTTTTGTTCTCGTGATACATCTGTGACAGGCATGCCGCCATTTTTCCGCTGCCGGGTCCGGGAGCCGCTACAATCACCAGAGGTCTTGTTGTTTTAATATAGTCATTGTTTCCATATCCTCTGTCGCTGAGTATAAGCTGAACATTTGCCGGATAATCTGTATCGGGAATATAGTGCATTATATAAACCGTTACGCCAAGGCCTTCAAGGTACTCTTTAAATGTGTTGGCGGCAGGTTGTCCCAAATACTGGGTGATAACAACACTGCCGACATAAAGGTCATAATTTCTTATTTCGTCTATTAATCTTAGAACATCGTCATCGTATGAAACACCCGTGTCACCTATTTCCTTGTTGGAGTCAATATTTGAAGCGTTTACTACAATTATTATTTCTGCTTTATCTGTGAGGGTTTTTAAGAGCTGTATTTTAATGTCGGGTGTGTAACCCGGTAATGTTCGGGCTGCGTGATAATCATCAAAGAGTTTGCCGCCAAACTCCAAATATAATTTATTTTCAAACATCTCAATCCGCTCAAGAATCTTTTCGGATTGCAGTTTCAGATACTTTTCAATATCGAACCCGACGGAATACACTATACCACTCCTGTTCCAACCATTTCTTTCATTTCTTACATTCCTTAACCCAACATAGTGTATTCTAATTGAACAAAGACACAATGTCAAGTGTAGTTGGGCGTATATTTTGCTGTTACTATGCCTTCTTGACATATAGCCTCTTTTAGGTGTATATTACGTTATATTTTAAAATGCGCGGGTGGTGGAATTGGCAGACTCGCTAGATTCAGGTTCTAGTGTCCAATATGGACGTGGGGGTTCAAGTCCCCCCTCGCGCACCAACTTCTAAATGCTGTAGCTGTAAAGGAAAATGTTATGTTGTTTTCACAAAAACGAGGATTTTTAGTAAAAAATGCATTTGTTACCCTGTGTGTAATCTGCTTGACACTATTTATATTTAGCTGTAGCACAGATGAACCATTACCTGAGCCGACACTGACACCAGAGCCGATTGTCGAAACAACGCCCACACCTGAACCGGAGTTGGTAATACCAAATATTGAAGTCACGTTAAACAATTTTCACACCCGTTATTTTGATGATAATGAAACAAAATTTGACTTTACGGTAACCGGTGATTTTGACAGTTATGAAATTGTGTATGAACCAAGTGGAACAGCCGATTTAGCGTTAGCTTTGGATGATAATGGTCTTCCGTACGATGTTGGAAGATACAATGTAATTGTTAACTATACTTTTGGCGGTAAAACTTATTCATTTGACCCTAAGATTGTTGTTCGGGTTTTCGAAAGACCGCTTCTTGTCCATCAACTGAGAACTGCTCCCGGAATCCCCGGTCAAATCAATTGGGAAGAGGAAGAATTAATTCTCGTTGATGAAGATAAGACAATTGAAACTGACTATTATATCGTCCATCTTAAGGCAGGCCACATTTATTCATCTTGGTTGTTTCCGTTTATTAACCACATTATTGATGTCGTACATGACTTTACAGGATTATACCTTCCTGACAGCGGTCAAAAGTTTAATCTATATTTTCCTAATTATTCATCATCTTCCGAAGCATATGAGAATGGATGGTGGCCACACGTGAGACACCTTCCTTCCGGAGACATAAATATGGAAATACATGGACATTATGTTGGTACTTGGTCAAATCCCGATCCAACTTCATTTCCGGAATTCTATTTTCCGGCTAGAGATTTAAGTGAACTTATTTTACATGAGTATGCTCATGTCCTGGAATGTGCATTTTTTGTAAAGAATCCTAATATCTCTTCAGCAGTCCATTCTGAAGGATTTGCTACTTTTATTCAGTCATACTTATTTTATAGATTATATCCGTCGAGTACTACCGGCAATATAACTAGAGTTATACCTTATCGTGATTTAGTTAATGAGGAATTATCTATGTTATTTCATAATCGTCTGGAGTATGCTCTAAGCGTAGATTATTTTGTTGCGGGTGTAAGAGTGTATACTCTCGGCGCTGTGTTTTACTGGTATGTTTATGAAGAGTTTGGTATGGATAAATTGTTAGAGATTTTTGGAATCTTGGTCAATATTCCGTCAGGTTCACGTGTAGCGATTGTTAATGACATTCTTGGTGCTGACATTGCAGAGACTTTTCCATTGTGGGTTGATGAAAATATAGACAGACTTCCCGCTTATATTTATTGATATTATTAAAAGAATTATCTTAGATTTTCTAATTAAAGACATCTCCCTTTTTTTACAATGCTGATTAGCTGCATTATATTTTACGTTGTTTTTTGCTTAATATTATGCTACATTTTTGAAAAGGAGTTGAATTTATGCCAAACATACTACCTGTGTCAGATTTGAGAAACTATAATACTGTATTGCGTGATATTGAAGTTGGTCAACCTGTTTTTCTAACAAAAAATGGTCGTGGCCGATATGCCATACTAGATATGCGTGAATATGAAAAAATACAAGCAACAATCAGGTTATTTTCTGAGCTTGCAAAAGGCGAAAAAAGCGGAGTGGAGCTAGGTTGGCTATCAGCAGACGATGTAGAGGCAAAACTGGGTCTTTCTCATGAAAAAAATTAATTATTCACACGAAGCGCTAAATGACCTTGTGGAGATTGAAAGATATATTCGTGAGGAATTAATGAGCCCAATTGCTGCAAAAAACACAATTGCAAAAATTGCCAAGAATGTACGATTATTGGAAGGCTTTGCCGAGTTGGGTGCAATGCTTTCATCTATTACTGATATTGATAATGATTATCGCTATCTTGTTTGCGGGAAATATCTCGCTTTTTATCGTATTTTCGGAACAGATATATTTGTTATTCGTATCATTTTTGGCAGTCGTGACTATCTCTCTATACTTTTCGATGAAGAAAACACTTTTGATACCGAACTAAAATCTTGCTTACTTTGCAAAAACTCATTAGAAAATAAAGAAACAACTTTTCGGATTGAAATTGAAGAGTGTAATATTAATATAATTAATGTACCATCACATGTTTGCTCTGCGTGTGGCGAAGTTTCTTTTAGTGATGATGTTTTCAAAGAGCTTGAATCAATTGTTTTTCCAATTCGCGAATCATTTAATAGGGCAAAACAACTAGGACTTGTTGAAGCTGAGCGATTTATTGCTTTATTGCGTAGAGAACCATTTGATTATACGGAATGGCGACAAGGTCTATTCGCCGATGTTCCTCTTGAGAAATTCCTGCAAGACGCTCAAAACTTTCGTGACAGCATGGATAAGCAATAAGAGTTTTCTAAAACTTTTCTAAAATACGTCCAACTTCTAAATGCTTAGTTATTTTTTATTGTAGTTCTGCGATTAGTGATGTTTCTAAGATGCCGTTAATCATAATGGCTGATTCGATTGATAATTTATCAATATTTACATAGTACGGTTCTGATATGTCAATGAGACATGTGAAACGTGCTATTTTGCTGTCGTCACAGACAACATCGGGTCTCATCTTATTTATTTCATTAAACTTGACACGATATAGTTTTGATCCGTTAATTATTATAAAAGTGTTTTCTTCGTTGTTTCCACATGAAGTATAGGCATATTAGGCATTTTTTTAAGTTTCGGTCGTTTTATGACTGTCCGGAACTTGTGATTTTTACTAATATCAAGTTGGCCGCTTCGCAAATATGCATTTTCCTTGCGAAGGTTTTCCAGTTCGATGAATTTTCTGTAAAAGAATGGAATTGAAAGTAGTTTCCTTTTAATGCTGCTATTCACAGGTTTAATCCTCCGAGATAACGTTATAATAAAACATTTATAAAGATTATTAATAAACATGTGTTTAATATAACGATAACGTTATATTAACAGTTAAAACTGCTCCACCTAAAATAAACGAAATATTTTCCCGAACCTTACTAAAAAACGGCATTGCTTTTTCTCTCTTTACGAAATTCTCCAAATATAAATAACAAACAAATATAGTTTTTTCATACTATATCAGAAAATATAGCTTAATGCACGAACATCTGCGAATTCATTTAATCTTAGTAGTCTTCTGTGGTGTATTCATCTTGAGGTTCTGCCGGTTGTTCGGAAAGATCGGTTAAGTCTTCGCTATAGTTAGTTATATCATCATTGTAATTTTCTGTGTTTTCGTTGGTATAGGCTGTTTCGTTGCTGTTGCTTAATTCATCAGCATTAACAGTTGCATCATTATAATTGCCGGCTTCGTTGGTATTTACAGTATGGACATCTGTTATGTCATTATCATCTGTGTTTTCTTCAGTTGGTTGGGTGCTTTGCTCATTTTGAACTTCCTGTGTTTTCAGGAATATTGAAAAAACCAGCAAAATAATTGATACGGCACCAAAAATAGTCCATGTTATTAACATCCTTGATGCGCTGAACCCTTCGGGTTGTGTCATTGTCAATGCCCCTGCTATAAATCCGAGAAGAATCCCGATAGATATGGCTCCAAGTGAAAGCATACCTATTATTTTTGCGTTCATTAATTCAACCTCCCTGTTGAAAAGTTAATTTAATAATAGAATAAGTAAAAAATGCATCAAATACTGTTGATGAAAACCGTTAAATAATAATATTTGAAAAACTAAAACTGTACTGCAGCCAATAACAGCCATCTGCCGACGGAGCTTGTCCAGATTTCTTTATATGTTGCGTTATTCGCCATCGGCCAGTAGGGAACATCTTCATTTGCGCGGGTTTGAATGCCTACAGGCATTTCTCCTGTTAATTCTCCTGCAAGATAGGCATATTGCTGTGCATAATTATATCCCGCTCCGTACATCAGCGATTGCCCGAACGGGTTTAAGCCGAAGACAAAATATAACTGATCGTCTGCGATATCTTTTAGTCTCTTGTCATTAAAATATTGCCCTATCATTCCTGCTGCCGTACCCGATGCCAGATGTACGGCACAGTTACCCCGGAAACTGAACCAAACGGGGAACTGGCGCAAACAATGGCTTTCATCCAGTTTTATGCCTGATTTTAGCTGCTCTATGTAATTTTCACGGTCCTTTTCATAATCGGTATAAACATGAAGGAGTGAAAATGTTTCGCTGTCTTTGTATTCATCATAACGGTGAACACCTGCCGGAAGCATCCCGTACGGCTCGGCATGTTCCGCCATAGCAATATAGTAATCCCCCTGATCACGCAGAGCTTTCTCCCATACAGAATGTTCTTCTGCATTTGGCTGTGTTTGAAGCAGAGATACCAATGCCTGAGTAAATATATGGTCTCTTGATTGATGATTAAAATGGACTATTGTGCGTTTTTCAGGTTCACGGTAGAAAAACCCTTTAAACGGAAGGTTTGCACTTCCGTCTTCCTGACATTTAAGCATTAGCGCTGCGTACTCACGTGCTTTACCCGCATAATAGTCATTTCCCGTAACACGCAGAAGCTCTGATGCCGACCATACAATAACTGCCCAAAATTGAGATAAACTTGCATTATGCGTGTGTTCCATCTTGAGTCCGGGCTCTATGCCGACTTCAAGAAAACGCTCCATAGCATAATCAAAGTCTTCCTTTGCCGCATTTTCCATTTTCCATGAAAAATCCTTATCCTCATTTTTATAACGGAAGCCTGCAACAGCTTCAACACCTGCCATTAAGAAATTATCAAATGACCTGTTATGTACCCTTGCAGTCTCATCATCATTTGTACCGAGACGGTTGTCGGTATAGCGGAGAATACCAAGCCCGGTTGCCCGAAATCCGTCTTCCAGCCGTGTGCGCAGAACAAAGTCAAGACCCCAGCGGGCTTCCTCATCCAATCTTGCACTAAGAATAGGGTCATTAACTGCTTTGCTTCTCATATTCATGAGTGCCAGAGCTACTTCTGCTGTTTGAAGTGTCTGCTGTGATACATCACCGGCATCATGCCATCCGCCGTTAAACGGAATGGTATAGTCCTTAAAGTGTGCAACAAGGTCACCGTGGCAATATCCGTGCCCGCCGTTTACGGGATATCCGCAGCGTTCACCGTAAAGATAATTAATTACCTTCCAGATCGGTTCTTCCATGACCCTGTCATTTATCGGAAACAGCTCACTGCATAAATTCCCTGCTTTAATGCGGTAAACACCTTCTGTAGTAAAATCCGAGAAATCTGCGACTCCGAAAACACCTTTTTCATTCTCCTGCTTTTTCAATTCGCCTTTGTATACAACATTCCCTTTTTCATCCTCCAGTACAAAGCTTCCCTCTGTTGCTCCGACAATACTGCGTTTGCGCCCTGTTGAGTTATATCCGACAGTGCTGTAGCAAACGGTAAAGTCATTCCCTTGCCAGCCGAGCGACATATCGGGATTTTTAACCTTTTCTAAATATATATCCTTTATTTCAAATGCAAACTCATCTGCTCCGCCGATTTCCTTGCCGTTACAATTTATGTTGAAGCTTAACTCCGTTACTGCATCGCGGGGAAGGTCCGGAAATTCCCAGACACATTCATTCCACTCATGGTTACTGAGATTCACATAATGATATCCCTCACGGTCGTATATATCGGGTATTTTCTGCTCTCCGTCATTTTTTAAGCATATTGTAATAAAAGGCTTGCTGTACCCGTGACAGTCTGCATAAATACTGCATCGTACACGGTTGTATCCTCTCCAATCTTCACCGCCGAGACGCAAGGCGGCATTCATATAATGAAAATTCTCGTAATGGCCCATCTGTTCGGGATGTTCCGAGCGCGGCGGAGCGATTACTCTCAGTTTATTTTCACTGCATTTAATTTCTCCGGTTCCTGTTTTGGTCCATGGCGCTGTATCTGTTCCGTCCCAAAGACAACGTCCGTCCAGAACACTCTTCTTTAGCAACCGTGTTTCTACAGAGCGTTCCTTGTGCAAGGGAAGAAGTTTGTGAATATACCCGGTTTCTATCAGCTCTTTACGAAATTCGTCACGCATTTTATTTCTCTCCTTACAGTATTTTTCTTAATGCTTGTAATATATCACAGCTAAATTATAAATGAAAGCACTGCACAAAAACAAGGATTTTCAAAACGTCTATTTTGTTGACATTCCTTGTCTCTGCGTGTAGAATGAATTTTGATACAATTACATCACTTAGGAGAGTTTTTTATGAATTGTTCAAAATGCGGTAATGAAAATAATGCCGGAGATAACTATTGTTCATCATGTAATAATAATCTCAATACTCAGCCGTCTGAAAGTACTTCACCGTCTGCATCTGATGCACCGCAGACGTCTGCAGCACCGCAAGTTCCCGCAGCTCCATACTCCGCACCCTCTGCAGCACCCGGATCTCAGTCACCGCAATACCCTGCTTCACCATCACGCCCGGGTCCTCAGCCGGGGTATCAGCAGCCTGTATATTATCCGTCTTATGCGCCAAGAGTAAAACAGCCGTTTACAATCACTGATTGTTATATAATAATTGGTTTCGTTCTTGCAATAGTTGGTGTTTTTGCATATGCATTTATCCTTCTTCCGGCAAGCATAGGGTTTTCAATAGTCGGTTTCGTTAAAAGGACAAATGTGAGAACACTTGGTCTTTCCATCGCAGGTATTGTTGTTGGCGTTGTTTCAAGTTTAATTAAACTCGGCACAATTTTAAGTGAACTTGGTGTTATTCCCGACTGGCTCAGTGCAGGAATTTTCAGGTAGGCGTTTACAGCATGTTCCATACAATTTTTAAGGCATAAGGAGAAGCACCGGATGAAAACGTTTATAATAGCTATTCCGTTTTTTGACTCGGATATGTCCGTTCGCGCCTACAGGCTCAACTCAAGGAGCGGTAAAAAGCTCATTGGGATGATGGTTGAAGAAATGAGCATGTCCGACGCTGTTTTATCTCCCGGTCTTGACCTTGTAAAAACACTTGGTGTAGAACCGCTCACAGGCGGCTGTCCTTTATTTGTTGATATAAATGAATTTCAACTTCTTATGAGAGTCCCGATTGTGCTTGATATCGCTCCCGAGCAGCTTGTTTGTGTTCTTAAGAAAAACATAAATGCCGACGGCGCAGTCATAGAAAAATGCGGCGAACTAAAAGAGATGGGCTTTAAGATAGCAATAGACGGTATGCCTGAAGGACTTACAAATAACCCTCTCTTTGAATTTATTGACTATATTATCGTTGATATACGTGATTTCACTATAGATGAAAAATTCATTGCAACAATGAAAGCCGTTGCAAAGCTTAAAGAAATCGTTCTTTCATATATTCCGGATATGGATATATTTAATAAACTTGTCGGACTTCCCGACACTCTGTACTGCGGAGGGTTTTTCAGTCAGCCTATAACAAAAGGAGCGGGAAAAATTTCCCCCGTAAAAATAAACGCTCTTACACTTTTGAAGCGCCTTAGTGAAGAAGACTTTGACCTTGGAGATATCGCAGATACAATCGGACGCGACCCCGCACTGTCAATTTCTCTGCTTCGTTTTATTAATACCGTTATGCCCCGTGAGATTGAATCAATAAGAAATGCTGTTGCAATCCTTGGCCAGAAAGAGGTTAAAAGGTGGGCTACTGCTGCAATATCAATCCAGCTTGCCGACGATAAACCTAACGAAGTTACAAAACTTTCTCTAATACGTGCCAGATTTGCCGAAAACCTTGCTAAAGCGTATAACATGGGCATTTTTGCACCAAGCCTATTTATGCTCGGACTGTTTTCACTGCTTGATGTAATTCTTGAAAGACCTATGGAAGAAGCAGTTAAAGAAGTTGCACTTGACGAAGGTGTTAGAGCCGCTCTTGTAGATAAATCCGGCGAGTTATATAAGGTACTGGAATTTATCCATGCTTATGAGCACGCAAACTGGGATGAAATTGCAATTCAAATGGTAAAATATGAACTTGAGCTTGATGAAGTTACAACAGCATTTGTTGATGCCCTTGTCTGGTATAAAGCACTTCTTGACGCAATTGAGGTTGATGAAGAAAAATAGCAGGTTGTCTATAATTATTCAAAAAATACAATCAATGTTTCCATGACTATATTCAGCCTCTCTGTGCCTGCAGCTATACTGTAAAATAAATCCTGTTCGAAAAAGCCCAGTCTTGTCAGCAAAGGGCTTTTTCCTATGTTGACTGCCAATATTCCCTCGGCAGGGCTGCCGTCCGCAAGCTCATAATGCATGTGGACAAAATTTTCTTCAATATGCATATATATCCCGGGGTTTAATGCTTTTATCGCCGCAAGAATATCATCGTCAACCGGCCGGAGAAACCCGTTTACGGAGTGCATGTCCAGCATAGCCGGACTGTTGATAAATGCATCAATTTGCCTCGATGCAATCATTGCAGCCAAGCGGGTATTATTCATATAAACCATTGACAAATCATCTTCATTAACCAGCATTTGAGAAAGAATTATCTCTTCATTGACATCTTCATCAATCATTATATCCTCTAAGGTATATAACAACTCATCGAGATGGTCAATTGAGACAAGTCCTCCATTCCAGGAGATGAAAATAATGGCTTTGGGAGACGGGTTAAATACAAATGCATTTAATAAGCTTGCAGTCAATGCCACAACAATTACTATAGTAATCAGCAGTGGTTTATAATACTCCCATATATGTTCAATCTTTTGCTTGAATGTCATTTCACGCAGCTTTTTTATCTCAATGCGTATTTTTTCACCAAGTGGTGCTCCTACAGGTGTTTCCATTTAATTTATCCTTTTATAAACTATAAACATATAAATATGTTTCCATTCTAAAGGAACTCTTGTTATACCTCGATTCTCTCGGTGAAACGCTTTTATTTAAATAAGAATCATTTCATGATTCCTTTTTTATGGAACTCTTGTTATAATACCAGTAATAAAATAATAAAACAAGAAAGGTACGGATTGATAAATATGAAACTAGGACTGTTATCGGCGATTTTACCGGACAATACATTTGAGCAGGTTTTTGACTATGCTGCAGACGTCGGCTTTAAATGTGTTGAAGTCTGCTGCTGGCCGAAAGGAAAAGCTGCAAGACGATATGCGGGTGTTACCCACATAGATATTACCGATATAACTCGCGAAAAAATGGATTATTATCTCAATTACGCTGCAAATAAAGGCCTTGCTATCAGCTCTCTCGCATATTATCCAAACCCGCTCGACAGTGATTTGGAGGCAAGAGAGATTGCAGTAAATCATATAATGGCTCTTATTGATGTTTCTGCTCAGATGGGAATAAACATGCTAACAACATTTATCGGCAAAGACAAAAACAAAACTGTTGAAGAAAACCTGGAGATCTACAAGGAAGTTTGGACACCCATAATTAAACACGCAGAAAATAATAAGGTTAAAATCGGTATTGAAAACTGTCCGATGTATTTTACAAAGGATGAATATCCCGGTGGGAACAATCTTGCTTCAACACCGGCAATATGGAGAAAAATGTTTGAGCTAATTCCAAGCGATTATCTTGGTTTAAATTATGATCCGTCACACCCGTGCTTATTAATGGCAGATTATATTAAACCTGTTTATGAGTTTAAAGATAAAATATTCCACATGCATATAAAAGATTTAATGGTTTATCAGGATAAACTTGACGAATACGGTGTTATGTCTTATCCGTCATTATGGCATGCTCCCAAACTACCCGGTCTTGGTGATGTGGATTTTGCCGCTTTATGCAGTGCACTTAATGAAATCGGATATAAGGGTTATGCCTGCATTGAAATAGAAGACCGGGCATTTGAAGGCTCCGAAGAAGATGTAAAAAGAGGCATCGAGCAAAGCTATCGTTACATGCGGCAGTTCGTTTAGAAAACACCCCGGAGATACGTAATAATTAACATAGGAGATGGAATTAACAATGGGTAAATACTATCTGGGCATAGACCTTGGCGGCACCGATATTAAAGTCGGTATTATTAATGAAGATTACGGAATTGTAAAAAAACACTCTGTCCCTACACAGGCTCACCGCTCCGCTGAGGAAGTAATTGCAGATATGGCCGCTGCAGGCAAAGCTGTTGCTCATATGGCGGGAATTTCCGAAAATGATATAGAGCATATTGGAATCGGTGTCCCCGGTGCTGTCAACAGCAGAACCAATATTATTATTAAAACACCAAATTTAGGATGGAATAACCTGGATTTCATCCCAATATTCAAAAAACACTGGGATATGCCTGTATTTCTGGGTAATGACGCCGATGCTGCAGCTTTGGCCGAAGTATATGCAGGAGCGGCAAGGGATTATGATAATGTAATACTGCTCACTTTAGGCACAGGGGTCGGCGGAGGCTTTGTCTTTGATAAAAAAATCTTCACCGGCTGCGGTTTCGGTACCGAACCCGGTCATATAATAATTGTTGTCGATGGTGAGCCTTGCGGCTGCGGTGCCCGCGGTTGTCTGGAAGCTTATGCGTCCGTGACCGGTTTAATACGCGAAGCGCTGCGTATTATGGCGGAGTATCCGGACTCATTGTTATATAAGCTATGTGACGGAGAATTTTCCCGTGTTAACGGCAGAATAATTTTTGATGCCGTAAAACAAGGTGATAAAGCAGCCAAAATTATAGTTGATGATTACGTCAAGTATCTTGGTGCGGGAATTGCAACTCTTTGCAATGCTCTCAGGCCGCAGGCCGTTATTCTCGGCGGCGGTGTTTGCGAAGCAGGAGAGCCGTTATTCGGTCCTTTGGACAGTATTGTCGAGACCATGATATTTAAAACAGGAGATGGTGAAATACCACCGATAATAAAAGCGGAGCTTGGAAATGATGCAGGAATTATCGGTGCTGCATTATTCGGAGTCGGAAACTGAAAAAATTGAGGTATAAATGAAAAAGATACTATTAATCCCGCTGGATGAAAGACCATGCAATTATGATTTCCCCCAAATGCTGGCAAAATGTACTGATTATGAGTTGATTATTCCCCCAAGGGATATTCTCGGAAAAAAGAAAATAGCCGGAGATGTCGAGGCAATATGGTCATGGTTTATTGAAAATGTAAAAAGCTGTGATGACGCTATTATTTCAATTGACACATTACTTTTTTCAGGCATCGTGCCGTCCCGCCTGCATAATAACAGCAGTGATGTTCTGATTGCAAAGCTCGAACGGCTCAGAGACATAAAAAAGAACCATCCTGAGTTAAATATGTATGTATTTAATTTAATAATGAGAAACCCTACCTATTCAAGCAGTGAGGAGGAGCCTGATTATTACGGGAACTGGGGTGCAGATATCCACCGCCTTGGAGTTATTGAACACCGTAAGGAGCTGTTTATAGCAACAGAAGAGGAAAATGCCGAATTAGAGGATATCGTTAAAAGGCTTCCCCATGAATTTCTCGGCGACTATCTTGACAGGCGTGCCGTAAACATTGAAGTAAATAAAAAGGTTGTTGAACTTGCTGCAGAGGGTTTGTTTGCATTAACACTGTTTCCGCAGGACGATGCTTCGCCTTACGGCTTAACTGCCAAAGACCAGCAGCTTATACGTAATGAGATACGCAGGCTCAATATTGAGCTTTGTGTCTATATGTATCCGGATGCCGATGCCGTGGTTAACACATTGCTTGCAAGAGCCATAAATAAACGTGAAAACAAAAGACCTCTTGTGTTTGTTAAATTCGCATGCAGTGTAGGCAGTGCTGTTATACCCGATTATGAGGACAGGCTTGTTGGTGAAACAATAAAATATCATATTCTTGCAGCAGGCGGCCTTGTTGCTTCATGTGCAACAGAAGCTGATATTATTTTGATGGTTAATATCCCAAGCGGTAAGATGCAAGACAGATATACAGAAATAGACTCCGGAATTTCATTGCCGCAAACACCGGAGTACAATGCAAACAGAACACTTATAGAGCTGATTGAATATGCCGATTATGCTATTGAAAAACTTAATAAAAAGGTTGTTTTTGCGGATATCGCTTATTGTAACGGCGGCGATCCGTTACTTCTCCGTTTGCTTCGGCAAAAGGGTTTATTATGGAAGATTGCCGGTTATGCCGGCTGGAACACATCCTCCAACTCAATCGGCACCTGTCTTCCGATGGGAATGCTGTTTGCGATTTACGGAAACACCGATGCATATCGTGATTTCCTTGCACTGCGATACCTTGAGGACATTGGTTTTTGCTGCATAGTGCGGCGTGATGTCATTATCGAAGAGCTGCTTTTACTTGGTCTTGACTCGTATATCCTCGACGGGCAGCGCGGCAAGGTTGCGGAGATTGTGCAAAAACGCCTGCAGAACTTTGCGGATGCATACCTAAGCAGCAAAAATAATAAAGTTACTGTAACAGATTGTTATATGCCATGGAACAGAATGTTTGAAGTCGGTATTAGCGTGGATAATTCCTTGATATAATATCTGTTTCTATAATCACCAAAGCTAACCCGAAAGGTTTTTTCAGAAATGACAGATATACACTCACAGCTGTTAAATCTCGGAGTATCTCCCGGCGATGTTGTATTAATGCATTCATCAATGAAAGCCCTTGGAACAAATATAACTCCAAGAGAATTTCTATCCGGACTCATGCAAGTACTCACACCCGGCGGAACGCTTCTGCTGCCGGCTCTGACATATGAATCTGTAACATCCGATAATCCGAATTTCTCGATAACAGAAAGCAAACCCTGTGTCGGTATTCTTCCTCTTACTTTTATGGAAATGGAAGGTGTCAGGCGAAGCATGCATCCGACACATTCTGTTTTTGCATGGGGTGCGCTTGCCGATGAGCTGACATCATTACACTATATTGACAATACACCTGTAGGCTCAAATTCACCTTTTATGCTTTTATTAAAGCATAAAGGGAAAATCCTGTTTATCGGAGATATTCTGTATTCATGCACTTTTATGCACGGACTTGAAGAAATAGTAAATACCCCATATGTGTTAAATACAGAAATGACCCGGTATTCACTCAAGGATGAAACGGGAAAAATAAGCGAAAAGGATTATTACACCCATAACTTTAAAGGCTGGGAGCAGGAATATCCGCGGATTCGGGATATTTTATCTTATCCGGATATCCGAGACGGGACGGTTTGTTCGGCAAGCTGCACGTTAATTGATGCAGCAAAGCTTAAAACCGCTGCAATAGAGCGGTTTAATGAGGATATATATGCATTTGTAAGTCCTGCCGGTTTATCTGAGTGCAGCGAAGAATAATAATGACCCTACGTTACATCAAGGTGACATCTCTTTGTATTTTTTGCTTTCCGCTACGGCAAGCTCATCACAACGGTTATTCAGCTCATTCTCCGCATGTCCTTTGACCCATGTAAATGTAACTTTGTGAGTTTCAAGCAGCGCAACAAGCTTAACCCACAGGTCGGGGTTTTTTACCTCGCCGCCTTTGCGTTTCCATCCTTTTGCTTTCCATGAATCAAGCCACCCTAAATTTATAGCATTTGCAACATATTGAGAATCCGTGTAAAGCATAACTTTACAGGGTTCTTTTAGTGCTTCAAGTGCTGATATTACCGATATGAGCTCCATTCGGTTGTTTGTTGTGCTGATTTCACCGCCGCTGAGTTCTTTTTTTTTGCTTCCATACATTAGTATCGCACCCCAGCCGCCCGGACCGGGATTTCCTCTGCATGCTCCATCAGTATAAATCGTCACATTTTTCATTATTCTTCATCTTGCACAGCTGTTTCATTTGAAACCTCTGTTGCTATTTCTTCATTATCCTCTTTAGAATCATCTGAAGTTGTTTCATGCTCATCAATAATATCCTCGTCCTCTTCGTCTTCTTTTTCAGTACGGGCTATTGAAATGACTTTTGTTTCTTTTCCTGTGCGCATTAATCGTACGCCCTGTGTTGTACGTCCGATAATTCTGATATCTGTTGCTGCCATGCGGATTATTGTGCCGTCATCTGAAATAATCATTATATCGTCATTATCATCAACGACCTTGATATCGGCAACCTTACCTGTTTTATCGGTGATTGTCTGATTCTTTTTGCCGTATCCTCCGCGGTTTTGAGCTTCTCCTTCGTCTCCCCGCAGGTATTCGCTTATTTCGGTACGTTTTCCATACCCTTTTTCTGTAACGGTTAATAATGCACCGCCGTCTCTTGCACGTGCAGCACCGACGCAATAGTCGCCTTTACGTAATCTAATGCCGCGGACACCTGCAGCAGCTCTTCCCATTGCGCGAACATCTGTTTCCTTAAAGCAAATAGCCATTCCGTTGTTTGTTGCTATTAATATTTTTTGCATACCGTCCGTATCGCGAACCGATATCAGCTCATCATCATCACTGAGTGTAAGTGCTCGGATTCCGACATTTTTGATATTCCGCAGCTCTGTTTTTCTCATGCGTTTAACCGTACCTTTACGTGTAACCATAACAAGGTACTCCTCCTCGGCAAACTCACGCATTCTTATCATAGCAGAGACTTTTTCTCCCGGCTGCATCGGCAGAATATTGACAATGTTTGTTCCTCTTGCCTGACGTCCCGCTTCGGGAATCATATATCCTTTCTTGCGGTATACTCTCCCGAGGTTTGTGAAGAAAAGGATATAGTCATGGGTGGATGCGGTAAACAATGTTTCAACATAATCCTCTTCTTTTGTTGTCATTGCCATTATTCCCCGGCCGCCGCGCCTTTGTGCTCTGTAAGTGCTTGCGGGTAACCGCTTAATATAGCCGGCATGGGTGAGGGTGTAAACACATTCCTCTTCGTCAATTAAATCTTCAATGTCGATTTCATCTTCGACAACTGCGATTTCCGTACGGCGTTCATCACCGTATTTATCGCGGATTTCTGACATTTCTTCAATCAGGACCTCATCGAGCTTATCGGGATTATCGAGCAGCATTATATAGTACTCTATCATTTTCTGCAGTTCGTTATATTCGTTTTCTATTTTTTCAATTTCGAGACCCTGAAGGCTTCTAAGGCGCATTTCCAATATTGCCTGAGCTTGAATTTCACTCAGCTCAAATCTTTCCATGAGCCGTTCTTTTGCGTTATCGTAGCTGGTGCGTATAATATGAATGACTTCGTCAATATTATCGCATGCAATGCGCATTCCTTCGAGAATATGAGCTCTTTCACGTGCTTTCTTCAGATCATACTCTGTACGTCTGCGTACTATTTCACGCTGGAATGTAATATATTCCTCCAGCATTTGTTTTAATGAAAGTATCCGGGGCTGTGACTGGTCATCTACGAGTGCCAGCATTACTATGGCAAATGTTGTTTGCATTTGTGTCTGCGTATACAGACGGTTGAGAACAACCTGAGCGTTTGCATCACGTTTAAGCTCAATGACAATACGCATTCCGTCCCTGTCGGATTCGTCGCGCATTGCCGACAAGCCTTCTATGCGTTTATTTTTTACGTTTTCTGCAATTGATTCAAGTAACCTTGCTTTATTGACCTGATAAGGAAGCTCGGTAACAATTATTCGTGTTCTGCCTTGCGAAAACTCTTCCATTTCTGTTCTCGCTCTGACACGGATGCGCCCGCGCCCTGTGGCATAAGCGGCTCTCATACCTGCTCTGCCCATGATTATTCCGCGGGTCGGGAAGTCCGGTCCGTGGATATGTTCCATAATATCGTCCAAATCCGCTTCCGGATTGTTCATAACATGAATAACTGCGTTAATTACTTCGGTTAAATTATGCGGAGGTATATTAGTTGTCATTCCGACAGCTATTCCGCTTGAACCGTTGACCAGAAGATTTGGAAATCTGCTTGGTAAAACCCGGGGCTGTTTGCGTGTTTCATCATAGTTTGGATCCCAGTTAACTGTTTCCTTGCCGATTTCCCGCAGCATTTCGTCGGAGATTCTCGAAAGTCTTGCCTCTGTATATCGCATTGCTGCAGGAGGGTCGCCGTCTACGGAGCCAAAGTTTCCGTGACCCGATACGAGCATATAACGCATCGAAAAATCCTGTGCCATACGGACCATTGCATCATATATCGAATCATTGCCGTGCGGATGATAACGGCCCATGATATCTCCTACGGCTGTCGCAGCTTTGCGAAACGGTTTATCGCTTGTAAGACCGCTCTCATGCATTGTATACAGAATGCGGCGGTGAATTGGTTTTAAACCGTCACGTACATCGGGAAGCGCTCTGTCGATAATAACCGACATTGCATATGTCAGAAATGATGTCTCCATTTCTTCTTCCAGAGGTGCTGTTATTATTTTTTGCTCGGGATAACTGATGTCTCCCGTTTTTTCTTTCTTCGGCATATTCTTGTTCCATTCTTTATATTATATAAGAGTAATAGCAGATTGATATTACATATCCAGATTTACGGCATATTTGGCATATTTTTCGATATACTCCTTGCGCGGTTCGACTTTTTCTCCCATAAGCACGGTGAATACTTCATCGGCTTCTATTGCGTCTGTAAGCTCTATGCGTTTTAAGGTGCGGGTTTCAGGGTTCATTGTTGTATCCCATAATTCATGTGCATCCATCTCACCAAGGCCTTTGTTTCTTGTGATGTCCACTTTTCCTTTGCCGTCCTCACCGCGCATTTCGGTAAGTGCCGTCTCAAGTTCACTTTCGTCAAGCACCCATCTGACAGTTTTTCCTCTTGTCAGCTTAAACAGCGGCGGTTGCGCTGCATATACATAACCGCCTTCTATCAAAGGCCGCATGAAGCGGAAGAAAAACGTCAGTAATAGTGTTCTTATATGGCTTCCGTCAACATCGGCATCCGCCATAATAATTACTTTATGATAACGAAGCTTTGATTCGAGGAAATCTTCACCTATTCCTGCTCCAAGTGCGGTAATCACCGGAGTCAGTTTTTCGTTGCCGTATACCTTGTCTGCTCTGGCTTTTTCAACATTGAGCATCTTACCCCATAGCGGCAGTATTGCCTGAAAACGGCTGTCTCTGCCTCCTTTGGCACTTCCTCCCGCACTGTCTCCCTCGACTATATATATTTCGGTGAGTGCCGGATTATCAACATTGCAATCTGCAAGCTTGCCCGGTAATGACATGCCTTCAAGTGCATTTTTGCTTCTTATGTTTTCTCTTGCTTTTCGCGCGGCTTCTCTTGCCCTCGATGCCATAATCGCCTTATTTAGAATAGAGCGGGCAACAACCGGATTTTCTTCAAATAATATTGCGAGTTTTTCAGATATCAGGCTGTCAACAAAGGACCTAATCTCGGAGTTGCCGAGTTTTGATTTTGTTTGCCCTTCAAACTGTGCATCCATTAATCTTACGGAAATAACAGCTGTGATACCCTCGCGGCAGTCTTCTCCCGAAAGCTTGTCGTCATTTTTGAGAAGACCGGATTTTTTGCCGTAATCATTTAATACTCTGGTAAGTGCGGCCTTAAATCCTGTTTCATGCATACCGCCGTCCGGTGTATTGATATTATTTGCAAAACTCAGCAGAAACTCGTTATATACATCACCGCAATATTGCAAGGCTATTTCAGCAGTTGAATCCTGACGTTCTTCTGCAAGGTGAATTACATCGTCATGCAGAGGAGTTTTATTTCGGTTGATATACTCAACAAACTCGATTATTCCGCCTTCGTAGCACATCGAATCTTCAGCAGTTTGCCCCTCGCGTTCATCACGGACTGTTATTCTGAGCCCTCCGTTTAAAAATGCCTGTTCTCTCATTCGTGTGCGTAAAATATCATAGCTGAACACACACTCATCAAATATTTCACTGTCCGGTTTAAATGTAACTTCTGTTCCTGATTTATCGGTTTTTCCGACAACCTTAATTTCCTGTGTAATATCTCCTCTCGAGAATTTCATCTCGTGAATCTGATTGCTCCTGTGTACACGAACAACAAGCCATTCCGACAGTGCGTTGACAACAGACGCACCTACACCATGCAAACCGCCCGATACCTTATACCCGCCGCCGCCGAATTTTCCTCCGGCATGCAGCACAGTAAAGACAACCTCGAGAGCACTTGTTCCGGTTTGCTCCTGAACGTCAACGGGAATACCCCGTCCATTATCGGTTATTGTAATGGTGCCGTCATTTTTTATTACTACAAGAACTTCATCGCAAAATCCCGCAAGTGCTTCATCAATTGCGTTATCCACAATCTCGTAAACTAAATGATGAAGCCCTGAAGAGGATGTTGAGCCAATATACATGCCCGGTCTTAGCCTTACTGCTTCAAGCCCTTCTAATACCTGTATATGCGATGCGTCATAATCTTCAATTTCGCCGTTTATGCTGTTAATTGTTTCCTCTGACATTTATTGATATCCCTTCTTAATTACCCGTAATTATATGGCGGGTTAAAATCATTTTATTTCACAGCCGCATTGCTTCTGTACGTTTGAGCAATGTCTGTGGAGATAACTGTGATAAATATATTGTTCTTTCTTTTTCGTTTCCGCTCACGATAAATGATCTTGGCAGTTCATCCGATACATTAATTACTCTGCCGGCTTTTTCGGCATCGCTAAGGAAATTTTTTGTTATATAAGAGCCGGTTGTGTTGTCGAGGTCAAATATTCCTATAATATCCGATTCCGGTATAACTACGTTCTGACCTAAATGTAAATACATAAAAATATTACCTTAAGCAATTATTTTGCCTTTTTCTATCCTAAGAGTATTGCCGTTATGCAGTGCTTCAATTACTGTATCCTCACAGCATGTAATAAATACCTGCCCCTCTTTTATTCTGCTTAGTATAAAATTCTGCCGCTTTGAATCAAGTTCGGAAAGAACATCGTCAAGAAGTAATACAGGGTATTCATTTTTGTCATCATAATGGATATCGCGCTCGGCGAGTTTAATAGAAACCGATGCTGTACGCGCCTGACCTTGAGATGCGTATTTGCGTGCAGGCGTGCCGTTTATTTCTATTTCCAGATCATCCTTATGTGCACCTGATAAACATAATCCCGATCTTAGCTCTGCGTTTCTGTGTTCAGCCTGGTGTCTTAGCAGCAGAGGAAGCAGCTCGGAGGGTTTTTTTCCTTCGGCGTCAATACGCCCGACCGTTTTATAAGTGATACTCAGTGTTTCTGTTCCGCTTGCAAACTCATCATGAATTTTTGCAGCTCTTTTTGATAAACCTTCTGCAAATGCAGCTCTGTAGTAAATAAGCTTTGCGCTTTGCTCTGCCAGCCGCAAGTCATAATCATCGAGCAGTTCAAGTAATGACGGCTTTTCATGATAATCCCGCAATATACGTGTTTTGTGCTCGTAAAGCTTATTAAACTCAGTAAGTGCTGCAAGGTAGCCCGGCCGAAGCTGCGACAGACAGTTATCCATCATTTTGCGTCTTACCGATGCACCGTCTTTTATAAGGGTTAAATCATCCGGTGAAAAAAGTACAGCTGTAAGTCTTCCGGCAAGCTCTGCTGCTTTTTTCAGCTTTACATCATTAGCAAACAAATGGCGCCGCCGGCCGCGAAAAATCCGTGCTTCAAGCGTTTGTTCCCGCTCATTAGAAACGATGCCCGCACGGATACATGCCGTTTCAGTATCAAATTTTATCAGCTCTTTATCGCTTGCAGGACGAAATGACCGTCCGGACGTGAGATAATATATTGCTTCAATAAGATTTGTTTTACCTTGCGCATTTCTTCCGGTTATTACGTTAACACCATTGATGAAATGTGCCGTAGTATCGATATAGTTGCGGTATCCGTCGAGATATATCTCGTTTACATTCAATAATCTTTACCTATTTAACTAAAATAACGCTTTCCCCGATCCGGATAATATCTCCGGGCCTTATTTTTTTCCCTCTGGATGTACATACAGATTTCCCTACATATACTCCGCCGCTGTTAATCAGATGCTTAGCCTCTCCGCCTGTCGATGCAATAGAAGTATATTTGAGCAGTGAGTCCAGTTTTATATATTCGCCGTTTATTCGCACACTGCGGACACCGTCAATTTTAACCTTCATATGCTTTCAGACGGACAGGAAGAATCATATACAGGAAATTATCTGCATCGCCGGCAGGGGATATTATGCACGGTGTTACCCCCGAATTCAGCTCAAGTATTATATCATCGGCAGGTGCGGCTTTGAGTGCTTCAAGAAGATATCTGTCGTTAAAACCTATTTCAAGGCTCTCTCCGTCACCGCTGATTATACATTCATCACTTGCCTTGCCTAGTGCTGATACCGAATGAAGCTTGACTATATCTTCGCCGAAAACACATCTTACAGGGCTTTTAAGTTTATCGCTGATAATAAGTGATACTCTTTCAACAGCAGCTATAAGCTCATCCTTCTCAATTTTCAGGCGGTATTTTGCCTGCTGCGGAAGTGAATTTTTATAGTTAAGAAAATCTCCTTCAAGTCTGCGGGATATTAATACAGTATTATCAATTGCAAAAATAATGTGCTTTGAACCGAGTTTAATTGTAACATTTCCGTCCCCGTCGGATATTATTCTTTCTACTTCATTAAGAGCTGTTCCCGGTACAACAAAACTTAGTTCCGGAACATCGCTTTTTTCAAGTGCTTCCCGTCTCAGTGCAAGTCTGTAGCCGTCAACTGCTACAATAGTAAGGCTGCCTTCCTCTGTTTCAAATAATGCTCCGGTATGAATCGGCCGCGATTCGTTATCACTTACGGCAAAATTTGTTTGTGAAATCATTTTTTTAAGTACTGCCTCGCTGATATCTATTGCATCTTGCTCATCTACTGCAGGCAGCTCTGGATAATCAGATGTCGGAGAGCCTAAAACTTCAAAATCACTCATTTCACTGCTTATTGCAGCAACATATCCTGAGTTTACTGAAACTGTTACATACTGGCCGGGCATTTTTCTTATTATCTCACCAAAAAGACGTGCATTAAGAACAATACCGCCGGATGCTTCAACCTCTGCAGGTACATTGGTTATTATTCCTGTTTTAAGGTCATAACCTGTTATTTTTACATTATCATTTGCTGCTTCAAGCAATAATCCTTCAAGCAAAGGAATTGGGCTTTTTGTAACAGCTGCACGCGATGCCGTAAGGATTGCTGAAAGCAGTATTGGTTTTTCACATGTAAATTTCATAGTCGGAATAATCCTTTCATTCATATTATCTGTTTATAAAGATAAATAATATTATTATAGTAACAGTTGTAGTAGGTGTTATTTATGTGGAAAACAATAATATGCGTTGAAATATCAATGTTGTAAATTTTAAACAATGTTATAAACTTTTGTTATAAAATATGACAAATATTTTTATTTAATATTTTCCACAGCAGTTAACAGGACATAACATAAAAAATGTTACTATTATCTGTTTGATGTTTTGGAATTGATGTTGGAGGTTATGTCTCTTATTATTCCGGAAAAATCATTTTCTTCTCTTATTTTTTTCTCAATTTTTCTGACTGAAGTGAGAACCGTTGTATGATCCCTGCCAAAAACACCGCCTATATCCTTAAGAGACAGGTTTGTAAGCTTGCGAATAAGATACATTGCAATTTGTCTTGCAAGAGCTGTGTCTGCGACTCTGCTTTGACCCATTACGTCTTCGGGTGTCTGCATGTAATATTTGGCTGTTTCTCCGATAATTATTTCTGTTGTCGGAATTAAATCCCTCTCACCCTTAAACATGTCTTTAAGTCTTGTTTTAACTGATTCAACGGTAATATCGTCATCCATGATATCTCTGTATGCAATAATCATTTTGACGGCTCCCTCAAGCTGTCTTACATTTGAATCAAGATTATCTGCAATATAGTTAGTAACATCATCAGGTAAAACAACACCAAGCTGCTTTGCTTTATTTCTGATTATTGCTACACGCAGCTCATCATCCGGAGGTTGAATATCTGCTCTGAGGCCTTGTTCAAATCTTGTTCTGAGTCTGTCATCCAATTGAAGCATTTCATTTGGGGGTCTGTCAGATGTAAAAACAATTTGCTTGCCAAGCTCATACAAGGTGTTAAATGTATTAAAATATTCCTCCTGAGTGCTGCGCCTGCCGGCAATAAATTGGATATCGTCCATTAAAAAGAAGTCGGCGCTTCTGTATTTTTCGCGGAACTCTACATTTTTACCCTGTTGAATCGCAGTTATGAGCTCATTGGTAAAATCCTCACCTTTTACGTAAATAACCTTATAATGCGGAAATTTACTTTCAACAGCATGGCGTATTGCATAAAGAAGATGTGTTTTTCCAAGGCCTGATTCGCCGTAGATAAAGAGAGGATTATAATCCTGCTTTTTTCTGCCGTCTGAAACAGCAAGTGCGGCGGCATGTGCAAATTTATTTGAGCTGCCTACGACAAAATGTTCAAATGTATATTCATCAATACTTAAGTAATCGGGAACATCCGTGGCTTCTGTCATTACCTTAAGCCCGTCATCATCCAGTATAAGGACCTCGAAGTCATCATCGGAAGCGAATAGATTCTGCAGTGCGCTTTTTATTGTACCGAGAAAACGTCCTTCAATGACTTCTTTTTTATATTTTGTAGGTGTGTGCAGAATTAAACGATTGCCGGAAAGTTCAACTGCACTGCAATCGTCAAACCATGTAGAAATAGCTGTTTCGGTAAGATCGTTTCTAAGAATTTCCAGCACCTTGCTCCATACATCGGCAGCAGAGTTCATAATACTGTCCCTTTCGGTTTGCTAATCTGTAAAAACCCTTTAAAATACATGGGAAAATACACTTTATATTCTACCAATTATATGTGGAAAAAGCAAGTATAAAACACTTAAAATGTGTGCAAAAAAAGACGCTTCGCACCGGTTATTTTGGTACGAAACGTATAATTAAAATCTTCTACACGGATATATTGACGACCATGTTGGCATCGCAGTAATTTACGAGCTGTTATTTGCTCTCCATTGCGTTTAATTTTTGTGTCATTATACTTTTTCTGCGGTTAGCTTTATTCTTGTGAATAAGATTTTTTGTAGCTGCACGGTCAACTGACTTAACTGCATCTTTATATGAGCTTTCTGCTGCATCCTTGTCGGTTCCCGATACTGCAGCGTCAAACTTCTTGATGTTTGTTTTCATCAATGATTTTGCAGCTCTGTTTTTTGCAGTTGTTTTTTCAATTATCAGTGCTCTTTTTGCAGATGATTTAATGTTAGCCATAATATCCTCGTATATCTCCTATCGATGTGAGTTATTGTTGATATAACAGTCTTTTTATGCTGTTAATACAGTCACGAAAGCCATAATACCACCAGAGTGCACTAAAAGCAAGCATTTTTTCATATAAAAGTAAGATAATCCATATATTTAAAGCAATTTGACGGGATAGTTAATATTATTATCTTTATATCTGGTAATAATGTAATGCTATATGTTACAATAATGAAAAAATAATAAGGGGGATTATTCAATGACAGCTCTTGAAGCAATTAAGGGGAGAACAAGTTACCGCGGAGGATATGAGGACACTCCCGTTCCAAGAGAGGATTTAATTAAAATAATGGAAGCCGGACTTTGTGCACCGTCAGGCTGTAATACACAAACAACAAGTTTGATTGCAGTGGATGATCCCGACGTATTAAACGGTCTTCGCAAAGCGGTCGGACCGGAATTCACTATATCGGGACCGGCAATCATCTGTGTGCTGACACAGGCAATTCCTGCATATAAAAATACATGTTTTAATGTCCATGATTATTCGGCAGCTATTGAAAATATGCTTGTTGCAATAGTTGAGCTGGGATATCAAAGCTGTTGGATGGAAGGTGTAATAACCGACGAACATCAATTAGGAAAAAAGATGGCAAATTATCTTAAAGTGCCCGAAGATTATGAGCTCGTGTGTTTTCTTCCCGTCGGAATTGCAAAAGATCCGTTAAACTACGTACAAAGAAAACCTTTTAACGAAAGAGCATGGTTCAACGGTTTTAAAAAGTAGTATTTCGAGTATAATGAAATATATACTGCTGAGCAATCCCTGCATAAGGACTGAATATATTAGGGTCGAATCCGGAGCCGTAGTGTTTTGCTACGGCTCTTTTCATCCATACATCAAGCGGAAATGCACCAAGCATATGAAGGCCGAATAACATTACACAATCGGCAACTTTATCGCCTACACCATAAAGCTTCTTTAGCTCTGCACGTGTATAGTCCGGGTCACATGCGGTTAAAGCATCAAGGTTAATTTCTCCGCCGGATATAGCTTTGGCAGAGCGGATAATATACTCGGCTCTGTATCCGCAGCGAAGAGGTGCAAGCTTCTCAGGTGTCAGATATGCCAGTATATCGGAAGATGGAAATGAATAATATTTGTTTCCTTCAAATTTTATTTCATCACCATACTCTCGGCATAATGAGTTAATTATTGATTTTATTCTCGGGATATTGTTATTTTGCGAAATTATAAATGAGCAAAGTGCCTCCCATTTATCCTGACGAAGAATCCGAATACCCATGCCGTAATCTGTGGCCTTCTGCATGAAGTCATCAATACACAACTGCTCTCTTATTGCAGCATAGTCACGGTCAAGATCAAAATAATTGCGCCATATTGATTCTAATTCATCTTCATTACATGATAAATAAATACTATCGTTGCAACTGCGGGCTTTAATAACACGATTGAATGCAACACCGGTATATGACCCGTTTTTATCCGCATCCCATCGAAAGCATTGCCCGCACTCAAAGGTTTTTTTAAGGTTAAAATCGGCTATGCGTGAGATTTCTATTTCATTTTTATGTATAGTTATTTTCATATTGATGCAACACAGCTGTAAAGTTTAGCTTTCTCCTCACTGTCATGCTGTTACTCCGTTACTTAATAATAAATACTTCATACAATCCCGTCACAGGGGAGCGGCTGTTGCTGTCAACGAAAATACAGCTGCCGGAATTCAGTACTGCATATTCTTCACGTCTGATTTTTCGTCCGAGAGTTTTTTCTGCTGATTTTGCGGCATAATTCCTATGCTCACAATCGTTTTTTAAGAATGCCGGGGTATTTTTGCCCTTTACCATACTCAGCCAATCATAAATAAAACAGTCTTTTAAGTCACTTTCATCAACTCCCGGTAATTTCAGAAAAAAATTAAAGAGTTGAATAATATAGTTTTCAAGCTGTGTTCCGTGATTTGGTACATTGCTTCCGATAGAGTGCATTAATGAAAACGGTGTTTGCCCCATTAAAGTCAGAACATAATGAATTACAGACAAAAAGCGGTTCTTATTTCGTGTATTCTGCAGTGCATTTTCCACATGCTTGAGGGTAATAATATCTTCAATACTGAGCCATTTGCTTTGTATTATTTCATACGGCGGTGCGGATGAATATTCAATGCCGAGTGCTGCAGCATTATTACGGAGTTCACTGCCGTAAAGCAGTTTTAAAAACCCGAGCTGTAATGTATGTGTGTTCAATAAATAAGCACGGTTAAAGCTGTTTTGAAAATCCATTAATGTTTCATATGGCAAACCTGCAATTAAATCAATATGAATGTGGATATTTTGCATTTTAACCAATTCATGAATATTACGCATTGCTTTTTCAGTATCTGTTTTCCTGGCTACGGCTTTTACGGTCGGCTCATGTAAGCTTTGCAATCCGATTTCCAGTTGAATAAGTCCCGGCGGTGCGGTTTTAAGTAATGACAATGTCGGGTCATCAAAGAGATCGGCTGCCGCTTCAAAATGGAATTTGCACAGGGTATCCAAGCCGATAATATACTCAATAATTTTAAATGCCCGCTCCGGATTACAATTAATAGTCCTGTCCACGAACTTTATTGTTTTTGTATCGGATTTTGAAAGCTTTAGTATTTGCATTTTTATTTCATCGAGCGGGAAGAATCTTACACTGCTCCCGGCAGACAAACAAAAGGAACACTCAAAGGGACATCCGCGCGACGCCTCAATATATGACAGTCTGCCGTTTAGTGATTTAAAATAAGCATCAGTATATGGGTTTACATGACAGGGGGACGGTTCAAGACAGGGGGACGGTTCTTCTGTTTTATTATTGGAGAGTTGGTTTATTTTTGCTTCGGGTAAGACAGAAGAACCGTCCCCCTGTCTTGAACCGTCTCCCTGTCCCGGTTTCTCAAGCGAGTCTAAAAACTGCGGAAAAGTATATTCGCCTTCACCTTGCAGTACATAATCTGCGCCGTTATTAAGCCAGTAATCAATATTATTAGATGCTTCCGGCCCGCCTAATACAATGAGAACACCCGGCAATCTTTCCCGCAGCAGAGTGCACAGCCCGGAAAGCATGCCTGCATTCCAAATATATGATGAAATTCCTATTACGTCAGGTTTATGCGGAGCAACCAGACTGACAATATCGGCACAGCTTTGATTAATGGTGGCTTCTACAATATTCACATCATGCGGAAAACGGGAATAAAGAGAAACACCTTCGGCTATAACCCATACCGAAAGTGATGAATGAACATATTTTGCATTAATTGCCAGCAGAACGACTTTACTCATACATCACCATAAGTTTTATTATTACCTTCCCCGGTCCCGGTTTCTCACACTTTTAAAAAACGCAGTCAGCAGCTCACTGCTCTCGGTTGCCAGAATACCGCCGGTAACACGGGTTGATTGCCCGTAATTTTCCATAAAAAGATTTATTATGCTTCCGCATGAACCGGTTACTTCATCCTTTGCGCCGAAAAAAACGTTGCTTATTCTTGACATCAATATTGCACCGGCACACATAGGACACGGCTCCAATGTAACATATAAGGAACAACCGTCGAGCCGCCAGTCGCCAATTGTTTTGCAGGCATTCCCGATTGCGTCAAGCTCTGCGTGTGCCAGAGCAGACATCTCTTTTTCACGTCTGTTACGCCCTTTTCCTATAATTTCACCGTCTGCATTAATAATGACACAGCCAACAGGAGCCTCGCCGTCATTTCCTGCCTCTGCTGCAAGCTCCAGAGCTATAGCCATATAAAATTCATTGTCAGTAATATTCGCCAACACTGTTCCTTTCCTTTTGGTATTTTATGCTCTTTTCTCCAGCTCTTCAAGAATATCAGTAAAATAATGCGGAAGTTCTGCAAAAAGCTCAATATTATTGCCGGTTGAGGGGTGAATAAACTGCAGTTTCCATGCATGCAGGCACTGGCTTGACATCCCAAGCTCCGGCTTTTTTCTTCCGTAAACAGTATCGCCCAAAATGGGGTGTCCTATAAATGCCATATGAACACGAATCTGATGAGTCCGGCCTGTTTCCAAACGGCAGCGCACATGTGTGTAGTTACCATATCTTGCAACAGTTTCATAGTGAGTAACAGCAGAGCGTACGCCTTTTTTTAGCGGGGTGCTTTCATCAGCGGAATAAACAGCCTGTTTTTTTCTGTCTTTCGGATGGCGTCCTATCGGTGCATTAATTGTTCCGGAATCGTTTTTTAAGCTGCCACAAACCACTGCATGATACTCCCTTACAAGAGTTCTCGAGGACAATTGCTCTGCAAGCGATACATGTGTTTTATCGTTTTTTGCGGCAATAACAAGTCCTGATGTATCCTTGTCAATCCTATGAACGATGCCCGGTCTTTTAATGCCGCCTATACCCGAAAGGCTGTCACCGCAGTGATGAAGCAGCGCATTTACCAATGTACCGTCCGGATGCCCGGGTGCAGGATGTACAACCATTGCACGAGGTTTATTTACAACAATAATATCAGTATCTTCATAAATAATATCGAGCGGGATGTCTTGCTTTATTACAGCAGAAACATCCGGCTCGTTTTGAATTACTTTATATAACTCACCTGTTGAGGTTTTGTGGTTTTTCCGCACATGGGTGCCGTCAAGAGTTACCTGTCCTGCATCAATCAGTTTTTGAGCTGCACTTCTGGTAACCCCGGGTATACTTGCGGCGATAAATGTATCAAGCCGCTCTCCTGTAACGTTACACTGTATCGTCGTCTTCAAAGCCATATTCGCGAAGCAGGTCATCAACATTGTAATCACCGTAATCATCGAGCGACCCGAGCTCAGCTTCAAGCGCATCTAATGTAAACGATGTATCCGAAGTTGTATCTGTTACCGAAGAGTAATCACCGGCAACAGAGGTATCCGTTAATGAAGAATAGTCATCCGGTTCATACTGTGCTTGCGGTGCATATTGATTTTGCTCCGGTCCGGGTGTTTGCGGAACATCATACTGTGAATACTGCTCATCGGCAGATGCATCAGCATATGGAGCAGCCGGAATATTACCGGGCTCTGCAGCATCCGATGAATCCATTTGAGGAAAGCTGTCATATTCTGCGTCATCATCATCTTCATCATAATAATTGCCTGCAGGTACATCCTTTTTCTCACCCTTAACGGTTAATGCGATAAAGTGAATAAGAAACGTAATAAATCCAAGCGTAATAAAGATATCGGCAACATTAAAAATCGGAAAATCAATAAACAATGTTCTGAACATATCAACGACTTTTCCGCTGTTAAGAACGCGGTCGGCAAGATTTCCTACTGTTCCGCCAAGAACTGCCGCAAGCCCGAGTGTTCCCCAAAAGCCCTCATTATATCTGAGTAATATCATAATCAGAACAACAGCGGCAGCGAAAGCAATTCCGGCAAGCAGCCATTGCTGACCCGATAAAATGTTCAGCATTGCGCCGTCATTTTCCCATCTGGTCAGGCCCAGGATGCCGGGGATTACCTCGGGACCGATATCACCAATATCAAGAGTACGCATAATCCATTGCTTAAAGAACTGATCAAGCGCAACTATGAGCGCAGCAAAAAGAAAACAAAGCATATTTAGTGTTACCTCCTATAGTTCAGCTAAACTTAATCTATGCTTAGTCGTCACTGTCAAAGTTTGCGCCGAATTTTAAATCATCAAAATCGAATTTTGGTCTTGGTGATGTTTCTTCTTCTGTTTCGTCGTCGGGAGAATATAGTTTAATCGAATCATCATCTTCATCAAACAGTGACGGGGGAGGCTCTTCGGCGAGCGGCATATTTATATCGTCCTGCTCCGGAGCCTCGTCATCTGCGAGCTGCTCAACAACAGAGCCTATTTGTAATGCAATATCATCAATTTCAAAATCATCGGCACCTACGGTTGGTATCGGTTTTGTTGCCTGTCCCGGTTCTTCGGGGGGTCTTTGAGCCTGTCTTGGCGCAGGCTGTACAGCGGCCGGCGGCGGAGCTTGCTGAGGCTGAATGTCTGCGGGTGGCGGTGCAGCTGCCGGTGCCCGAGCAGTGCGTTGTGCCTTTGCCGGACCGGGCATGCCGGAGGGAGGCGGAGCCTGTCTCGGCTCACCTTTGGGTTTTACTGCACGGCGTGCAGTTTCCAGTTTACTTAAAAACTCGGAATGCTTTCGCATTATGGCTTGTGAAAGCTCAATAAACTTAGCAGTTTCTTTTGCAGCAAGAGCAAGCCGTGTTTCTTCTTCGGAAACACGCTGGGCTGTATCTGTGAGTTTTGCTTTAATTTCCACCTCTGTATTATGGATCATTTCTTCTTTTGTTCTTTTTGCTTCAACTGTAATCTCTTCACCCATACGTTGAGCGGTGAGTAATGCCATTCTCATAGCATCCTCTGTAGAACGGTATTCTTCAACCTTTTCAACAAGAACCTTCAGCTTTCCTTTTAAGATTGCATTTTCTTTGTATAAGGCATTGTAATCATTGGAAACGGCTTCGAGAAAATTATCGACATCACCTGCGTCATAACCGTTAAGCAGGGCTTTGTCAAAATTTTTATCAGCGATATCTTGTGGAGTCAGCATTATTATTCAATCCTTTCGGTATCAAATTGACTGTAGTCTTAAATATGATGAAGTATATTTTTCAGACTAGAAATACAATCCGTTATTTTCAAGCTCGTCTATCAGATCACCCAGTAGGTCAACGTTATATGGTGTTATAAGATATGTATTAACAGCGACTTTTTTAATTTTTCCCTCCTGAGCATAAGCAACGCCGCTTAGAAAATCAACAAGCCGCCGTGCAATGTCTTTATTTGTTTGCTCAAGATTTAACACTACGGTGTGGCGGTCACGCAGATTATCTGCTATTTCTGCTGCGGCTTCAAATCTTTCAGGCTTAAAAAGTGCAACCTTAAGCTGTGCCGTTGCATGGATATTTACAACCTTATTGTTACTTCGCTGTTCTTCAAATCCGCCATATGAGCTTCGTGCCTGTGCCGGTGTTTTCGGAGGTAACGGCAGCTCATCAGTCATTTTAGGTTGAAAATCATCGAAATCTTCCTCATCGTCATAAGGTTTTGCAAGTTTTTTAAGTTCGTTAAATAATCCCAAAGTCTTGAGACCTCCTTTACAGTCATCGAAGTCCGCTCCCGGACATCCTTTTATGATGACTTGTTAACGCCTGCCAAAGAGAGCAGAACCTATTCTAACCATATTTGAACCTGCGTGTATTGCGTCAATATAGCTGTCACTCATGCCCATGGAAAGCAATCGCACAGAGACATTATCATATTTTTTTGCTCCCATGTCAACAAAAAGCTTAAACATTGTATCATAATAGTAACAAGTTGTCACTTTTTTGTCGATTATTGGCGGAATTGCCATTAATCCAAGCACATTTATTCCCGGTGTCTGAGAGGCGAAATAAAGAATTTCCTCTGTTTGCTCAGGCATTATACCTGATTTTTGCGGCTCACGGCCAATATTTACTTCAATTAAAATGTCCTGGACAATTCCAAGAGAGCTTGCTTTTTTTCCAATTAACTCAACAAGTGTTTTTGATGACACAGATTCTATAAGGTCACAAACCCCGACAATTTTAGAGATTTTATTTGATTGCAAATGACCGATAAAATGAAGCGGAGCACCGTCATATGCGTTTTTTGAACGTTTTTCAAGCATTTCCTGAACACGGTTTTCTCCGACAGCATCCACTCCTGCTGCAACAGCCTGCATGATTAAATCAACAGGCTTTGTTTTTGCGGCTGCAACAAGCTTAATATCATCGGGACTCCGGCCGGACAAAGCGGCAGCGTCGGCTATCAGATCCCTGAGCTGTTTTATATTATCGGCAATTCCGGCATTGTCATTTTGCATATATGCTTATTCCTTCCGTACGACTGTTAATTAAATTCGCAGTATACATCTTACTGTGATCATGTCACAACCTTACCATGGTATAAATTGTTGGCTTTAACAATAATTATGGAATCAACACGCAGGGGAGAACCTGTTTCCGCTCCGTCTCTTACAAGATAACTGTCCCCGATTTCACCCGGGGGATTTAAAATTTCCACATCAACCCGTTCTGCATATCCTGAAGTTTGCAGGTAAATAAATGTATTACCTTCATCATCAAGATGTATTGCTTCCTTTGGAATCCTGATACCGGAAATTACATCGAGTACAATGTCTGCCCGAAGAGAACGCATCGGAGCAATATCGTGAACACCTCTGTCGCTTGAAAATAATACAACACTTTTGCCGTCCTCACGTCTGCCTGTATTTTCTACAAGCATATCAATTTCAACATTATAAGCACCATAAAACTGTACGGTCTTTATTTGTCCGGCCGAAAGCTGAAAGGCATCCTCGTGATTCATAACAGCAGCATAATACCATTTAAACTCGGTAATCAGCTTTCCTCCGCCGTATATTCCGGAGGAAGTATTAAAAAGTTCAGCAAGCTCATCGGGAGAAATGTTTATCAGCATATCGGGGTTTATATGTTCAAAGCCGTCAACAATATGAGAAAATGTACCGCTCGCATTTGAAGTAATATTTCTTGTTCCGACATTTCTGCCTTCAAGGTCTTCGAGTCTTTCGCGCATTATGGTTGTATCGGTCTCTACGGAAAAAATACTTGTTTCAATACTGAAAGCAAGCTCGTCAAGCCTTCTTAAGTCATGATTGCTCACAGCAGCCGACAGCTCGAGTATGGCATTAAAGCCTGCAGCATCAGTATTGTCACGGGCAGACTCCATCTGTGCGATTTTTATTCTGAGAGAACGGATTTCACTTGCAATCTCAAGAGCATCACGGCTTAAATATTCAACGGCAATTACCTGTCCGGACGAAACCTTTTCTCCTTCGCTTACAATCGGCAGAAAAGCTGCACCGCCATCGGTTATGACCGATTCGGTACGGACAATAAAGCCCTGAGCCGGAAGCGTTTCTTCAATAGAGTACCTTATTGCTTCGGTTGTTTCGTACGCATTAACAAAAGCCCGATAAAGATAGACACCTATATAACAAGCAACAGCGAGGAAAAGCACGCCGGTTGTTAATCTTATGAAAAAATCACTTCTCTTCATTTGATACCCCGTAAAAGCTCTGATATCGTATTAATACCGCAAATAAAATCGGGAGACTTATCCCAAAGTATCCAATGAGTCCCGCTGTCTCGCCTGAGCCATGTAAGCTGACGCTTTGCATAACGGCGGGATTCCATTTTTATTTTCTCGACTGCAGAGATAATATCAGATTCATCTGTAATCGCAGCGGAAATTTCTTTATATCCTATTGCCTGCATTGAGGTGTTTTTTGCTGTCAGTCCCATTTTTAACAGTGCCCGCACTTCATTTTCGAGACCCATACTTATCATTTTGTCTACACGCTTATTGATTTTAGAGTACAACACCGCCCGCTGTGAATAATTAAGAGCGAATTTTAATGTTTTATACCTTGGCGAAAGGTTTTTTGTTTCATTATTATGCTCTGATATAGTTTTTCCCGTTGAGTTATGTATCTCAAGAGCACGGATAATTCTTTTTTTATCATTCGGATGAAGCCTCTGTGCAGTTTCTGCATCGACCTTACGAAGCTTTTCGAGCATTGCATCGCCGCCGGTTTTATCAAACTCATTTTCAAGGCAAAGACGCTCTGCGGTATCAACACGGGCAGAAAATGTTCTTCCCGAGATTAATGAATCGATATATAATCCGGTACCGCCGACTATTATCGGAAAATTACCTCTCTTAATGATGGAATCAATACAACTTTCTGCATCCCTTATATAACGTGCAACCGAATAATCTTCAAGTGGTGATACAACATCAATCATATGGTGAGGGACGCCGCACATTTCCTCAGCATTTGGTTTTGCCGTACCGATATTCATATTTTTATATATCTGCATTGAATCGGCGGAGACAATTTCACCATTAATTTTTTTTGCGAGTTGTATGCCAAGTTCACTTTTCCCGGTAGCTGTCGGACCTGTAATTACAATTATCTGCGTTTTATCAATCATAATCTGCCAAAACCTTTGTCAAGCGCAGATTTGGTGATTTCAAACAATACAGGACGACCGTGCGGGCAGAGTGACACTTCACCCGACATAACTTTTGCAGTTAAGGATTCAAGCTCTCTTACCCCCGATGAGCGCCCGGCTTTAATAGCGGCCTTACATGCAATAGACTTAAGTATGCTGTCCGTTTTTGATGATTCGGCAACGCCTCCGTGCTTAAGCAAATCGCAAATTTCCGATAAAACGGATTCTGTATCACCGATATCTATCTCTGCAGGAATATGTCTTACAGCAATTGTATCTTCTCCAAAGCTTTCAACAGTAAATCCGAGCTTGTCAAGAAACCCGGAATTTTCCAAAAGTAAAGCAGCACCCTCATGCCCGGGGCGGCAAATGACGGGCGTAATAAGTGCCTCCGACATGGACTCGAAACTATTGTTTTTAAGTGCATCGAAGTGAATTCGTTCATGTGCTGCATGCTTATCGATAAACCAGACACTGTCGTTATATTCTACGATAATATAGACATTTAAAGCCTCGCCGATTACACGATACGGAGGCACAGAAGGCATAAAGCCTGTAAACTCCGAGTAATCATACATGGAATTGTCGGGGGTTGCAAATTTCTGTGAAAGCTGCGGGCTTTTTGATGATTTGTAGACCACCGAGGGTTCGGTAACACGTGCTATTCTAAAATCATCCACCCTCATTGCTTTAAATGTCTCATCTGCAGCGTTACCGTCTTTATATTCGTGAGCCTTGCCGCCTGTGCCCTGAGTACCGACAGGTTCAATAATATCTGTAACTGTAAGCTGTCTGCCTTCAGCTTCATTACCGTTCATTCCGGCGATTTTTTCCCGCTCTTTGTTAATAGCTCCGAATGCCGCATAATAAACTCCGTCAAACACTTGCTTTTCCGAAACGAATTTTATCTCGGTTTTGGCAGGGTGGACGTTGACATCAACATCACCGGGTTTTATTGTGATAAAAAGCACACAAGAAGGAAATCGTCCCGACGGCAAGTTATTTTTATATGCCTGTTCAAGAGCAGACTGCAAAAGAACAGAGCGGATTACTCTGCCGTTAACAAAGAAAAACTGATAACTTCTGTTGCCCCGTGCACTTGCTGGAGAAGATACATAACCGCTGACGGAAACAGTCTCATCGGAAGCTTCGGCTCTGATAAATCCGGATTCAATATCTCTGCCAAGCAAGCTATATATGCACGATTCAACCTTTGAATCTCCGGGGGTATGATATTCGGTTTTTCCGTCCTTAATAAACCGGATTGAAATATCGGGCCGAGATAAAGCACACCGCAAAACAACAGAAGAGATGCTTGAAGCCTCTGCACGGTCTGATTTCATGAATTTTTGTCTTGCCGGCGTATTAAAAAATAAATCTCGAACGATAATTGTTGTTCCCTCAGGACAACCGACAGGAGACATATTAACAACTTCTCCTGCCTCTAAAGTGAGTGCGATACCTTCGTTTGCTCCGTGTTCCCGTGTCATCAGTTCAATACGGGAAACTGCAGCAATAGCAGCAAGCGCTTCTCCTCTGAAACCGAGAGTTCCGATAGCAGCGAGCCCGTCGGCATCTCTCAGCTTGCTTGTGGCATGGCGCAGAAATGCGGTTTTTGCCTCGTCTGCGGCAATGCCGCAGCCGTCATCGGTTACACGGATATAAGTCATACCGCCCGAAGAAATCTCAACGGTAATAATCCCTGCACCGGCATCAATAGAGTTTTCGAGCAATTCTTTAACGACGGACGCAGGTCTTTGCACAACCTCGCCCGCCGCAATCAAATCAGCAACATGCTGCTCAAGCTCAAGAATCTTTGGCAAACACTTATCCTCCGAAGTTAATTATCTACCTGTATACAATCGGCAGACCCTTTACGTTTACGGGGTCGACGTCCAGTACTGCTATGTCACCTACGGTGCAGTCGATGTTTGTTACATCTATCATTGTGTGCATTAAGCCGACGCTTCCTAAAACTCTTGCTTTCTGACCGTTGACTCTGACAAAATTCTTTCTTCGCCGCCATCTGAAAAAGCCGAACAAGCTTCCTTCGGCTATATATCTGTCAACACCGAAGCCATGATAATATCCGACAGAAAGTATTGCTATTTTTGTCGGGGCTCTTGTTACAAAGCTGCGGCCGCTGCCGATAGTATGCCCTTTTGGATGCCAGACAACTTCCTCAAGGCCTGCTTCGATATACCCGACTTTGGATAAACCCTGTACATTCTTCCCCGGAATGCGGCCGGTAAGTGCCGTATCAACTCTGACAGCGTCCATCAGGTCAATTTCATATTTAAATAAAGCTGCGGAATCACACGCATGTGCCGTTCCCGGCTCATATCCCATATCGATGATTCTGTCCAAAGCTTCATTAAATTTATCTAACTGAGCGAATGTATGCTTTTTGTTACGCCAGGATGATGAAAATGTAGTAAAAGTACCGATTACATGAAGACTTGACATATAATTATAAATAGCCGCAACTTTATCAAGCTCTGTAGGTTGAAAACCATAACGTCCAAGCCCTGTGTCAATTTTGATTTGGATATCTGCTACTATTCTTTTTGACTCGGCAATCCCGTTTATCGCAACTGCGGCATCATATGAACCTGCCGTACATATAACACCGTATGATAAAAGCTCGTTTATTTCATTGGGGTCTGCCGTACTGCGAAGCATCATCAGACGCTCCTTTGAAAACCCGTTCTGACGTAATAATCTTGCATCATCGGGGTCGGAAACGATAAAGTTTTTAATGCCTTCATCTCTGAGAAAGCTCGCAACCGTGAGCAATCCCATGCCGCTTGCGTTTGCGCTTAAATCTATAAAAATATGCACACCCTCGGCAAAATCCTTAATAGCTCTAAGGTTATTTCTAACCACACGTAAATCAATAACCAGATTTTTCATTTATGAGAACTCCTACTCTCTCGCATTGCAACAGCAAATAATAATACCACGAATTAATGTGATAATCAAGTTTTGCCGTTGTTTTACCATTGTTTATTAACAGCACAGATGGTAAAATAACAAATCTGAATAACCATCATCGGAGGAGGCAACATTGGCAGGCGTAAAAATGAACATTGAAGTACATGAAAATGAAATAAATAAACAAAGACAATTTATGCACAAAGTAAAAAGCATGAATGAACTGCAGGGTAAACAACTGTTTGGATATGTTGATACGTACGGCTGCCAGCAAAATGAATCGGACAGTGAAAAACTGCGCGGGATGCTGACGGAAATGGGTTATAAGATTACCGGTGATGAAAATAAAGCGGATATAGCAATATTAAATACCTGTGCAATAAGAGAAAATGCTGAAAACCGTGTTCTTGGAAATACCGGAGCATTGATTCATACAAAAAAAGCAAACCGCAAACAACTCATTGTTTTTTGCGGATGTCTTGCAGGTGTTCCCGAAACCGTTGAAAAAATAAAAAATTCATATCATCATGTCGGACTTGTATTTCCGCCGAATAATTTATGGCGGTTTCCGGAGCTGCTTCACCGGTCTCTAACCGGTAAAAAACGTGTTTTTGAAACAGAATGTGAAGAAACAAAAATAGCCGAAGGAATTCCGCTGCATCGTGACGGCACTATCAAAGCATGGCTTCCGGTTATGTACGGATGTGACAATTTTTGTTCATACTGTATTGTGCCGTACGTACGCGGGAGAGAACGCAGCCGTAAAAGGAATGCAATTATCGAAGAAGCAGAAACCCTTGTAAAGTCAGGCTATAAGGACATCACACTGCTTGGGCAAAATGTAAATTCTTACAATGACGGAGAAACAGATTTTCCTTCATTAATCCGCATGATTAACGATATCGAAGGAGATTTCCTGATCCGCTTCATGACAAGCCATCCTAAAGATGCATCACTTGAGCTGTTTAAAGCAATGGCGGAGAGTGAAAAAGCAGCAAAGCATATACATTTACCGTTTCAGGCAGGCAGTAACCGCATACTGAAACTAATGAACCGGGGATATACACAGGAAAGCTACCTTGAAAAAATTACAACCGCAAGAAAACTGATGCCGAATATCGTAATAACAAGCGATGTCATAGTAGGTTACCCCGGAGAAACTGAAGATGAGTTTAACGAAACATTAAAGCTTGTGGAAAAAGCACAGTTTGATGCGATGTTCACATTTATCTATTCAAAACGCCCGGGTACAGCTGCAGCAAAACAATCAGACAGCTTAACAAGAGAAGAGAAGCAAGTCATGTTCGAACGGCTCATGGACCTGCAAAACGAAATATCTGACAGAAAACATGAAGCATATACAGGAAAAGAAATATTGGTTCTTGTAGACGGAGAAGCTCCGGGAGAAGAATATCCGTTAAAAGCACGAACAAACGGAGGCAGACTGGTTCATCTTACCGGAGACCCGAAGCAAACCGGAAAATTCACAAAAGTTAAAATCACACACAGCAACAACTGGTCACTATTCGGAGAAGTTCTGCATGACTGACAGGGGGACGGTTCTGTTGTCTTTCAGACAGGGGGACGGTTCTGTTGTCTTTCATGTATGACACCGGACAGGCTGACATAAAGGAGAAATAAAATGCCGAAGGATTCTTTTGGTGCAGCTATTGATATCGGCACAACAACAGTTGCGCTTTATTTATTAAATAAACAAACCGGTGAAAAGCTTGCGGCTGTCGGCGGCACAAATGCTCAAATACCATATGGTGCAGATGTAACAAGCCGTATAAAATATTGTGCGGTAAACGGACACGATAGCTTAACAGATTTAATCCGTGAGCAGATTTCATCAATGATTAATGAAGCATGCGCACTCGCCGGGATACAACCCGACGATATAGAAAGTTTGGTTTTAGCTGCAAATACTGTTATGCAGCATATAGCTGCGGGACTATCACCCGTAACAATGGGTACAGCACCCTTTGCAACCTTAAGCCTTTTTGGTGAAGAGCTGCCGCCATGGGAAGGATTACCTGTTTCAAAAAATGCTCTGATTTATTATACTCCGGCAATATCGGCATATGTCGGGGGAGATATAACAGCAGGGCTGCTTGCAGCCGGCTTTGAGGATATAACAGAGCCCGCAATATTTTTAGATATCGGCACAAACGGCGAAATAGTATTAAAGCACAAAGGGGTATATTACTGCTGCGCAACAGCAGCAGGACCTGCATTTGAAGGCGCGGAAATAGAAATGGGAATGGCATCTGAAGACGGTGCAATCGACCATGTGTGGTCAATTAATAACAAAATAAACTTTTCGGTTATCGGCAACTGCCCTCCAAAAGGGCTTTGCGGCTCGGGACTGCTTGATGCGCTTGCGGTATTACTTGAGACAGGAGAGGTTGATGAAACCGGGCGATTAATTACCGGCGATAAATTTTGGATTACATATCAGGAGCAAAATGATAAAAAAGGGGTTTTTATTACCGCAGGAGATATAAGAAAACTTCAGCTTGCAAAAGCAGCAATTGCTGCGGGTATACAGGTATTATTGCATTTTGCAGGGGTTACCGAAAAAGACATAAAACATCTGATATTGGCAGGAGGCTTCGGCAGTTATATGGACTTAAACAGTGCCGCAAGAATAGGTCTCTTTCCAAAGAATTTACTTCCTGTGGCGAAAGCACTGGGAAATACAGCAGGAGAAGGAGCGGCATTAGCAGTCGGCTCCAAAGCAGTCGGCTCCAAAGCAGTCAGCTCCAAAGCAGTCAGCTCCAAGGAAATGCAAACCCGTTTAAGTAATATACAAAAGCAATGTGAGTATATCGAACTGTCATCAATAGCATTTTTTAACGAGAAGTTTGTGGAAGAAATGGCATTTGACAGCAACGAAATAGAAACGTGAAAGGTCAAATTTAAATGAACACATACGAAGACTTGAAAAAAACGGCAAAAGAATGCGGCTTTACCCATTATACAAAGCTTGATATATCAACTCTTGAATTCAGGCAGGATATCCGAGATATGTGTAATGCAGAAAAGTGCAGAAGCTATAATAAATCATGGTCGTGCCCGCCTGCATGTCCGTCTCTGGATGAAATGCAGGAAAAGGTAAAAAACTATACAAACGGGATAATTGTTCAAACGGTCGGTGACCTTGAAGACAGTCTTGACTGGGACGGAATAATGGAGGTCGGTGCAAAGCATAAAGAAAACTTTGGAAAAATGCGAGAAAATCTCAGCAAAAAAAATCCGAAGCTGCTCGCAATGGGAGCAGGCGAATGCAAGCTGTGCCAGTTATGCACATATCCGGACAAACCATGCCGCTATCCCGATAAAATTGAAATTTCCATGGAAGCATACGGACTGTTTGTAAGCAAGGTCTGTACAGATAATAATATAGGATATAATTACGGACAGGAAAAAATTGCATTCACATCATGCTTTTTAGTTGAGTAATTAAAAAAGAAAGGAAAAAATAATTATGATTATTCCTGTTGATACCAATAACCTGAAAGAATACGTTGACCTTGCAATGCTGCTGTTTCCCGATGAGGAATATAAAGAAGAATATGAAATGTACAAAGAATCATTTAAAACCGATAAGGAAATGGGATATTTATATCAGGCAGATAATAAATATGTCGGGATGATGCATATTTCGGTGCGAAGCGACTATGTTAATGGAACTGATACATCACCCGTTCTATTCCTCGAAGCGATATATGTATTGCCCGATTATAGAAAAAAAGGTGTTGCAAGAAAATTTATAGAGTTTGCCGAAAACATTGCAAAAGAAAAAGAAATAACTCAGCTTGCATCCGACTGCCTTCTCGAAAACACAATAAGTGAGTTATTTCACAAATCCTGCGGCTTCAGAGAAGAAGAACGGGTAATTTGCTTTGTTAAAGACGTCGGATAAATCGAGGAGAAATGGTATCCAAAAAAAGCACACAAAATCCAATGAAGGCCGCCGGTGCGACCTCCATGCTTATAGTGAGTGTATTATTAAGGGGCTGTTTTGTAACAGCCCCTTAATCGTAGTATTAGTATTTTCCGAAACTGTCTGCGCCGACATCGGGCTCATAGACATCGTTTGCTTCATACTGCGGTGCCGGTTTCGGGCTGTCATATGACGGCGGCAGTGCCCGCATTGCTGCGTTTTGGTTTTTAATTTTGAATTGTGAAATAAGCTCTTCGAGCATTGTTGACTGGCTGCTCATCTCTTCTGATGCTGCTGCGCTTTGCTCAGCCGTTGCACTGTTTTGCTGTACAACTTGAGCGACCTGGTCGATACCTGTATTGATTTGAGAAATTCCGAGTGATTGTTCTTCAGAGGATCTTGCAATTTCAGAAATCAATTCGCTTGATTCACTGATGCCTTCAACAATATCTTTTAGGCTTTCTGCTGTTTCGCCTGCAATTTGTGAACCGAACTCTGCTTTTTCCATTGAGTTTTGAATCATATCGCCGGTATCTCTTGCAGCTTCGGCACTCTTGGATGCAAGGTTGCGGACTTCCTCTGCGACGACAGCAAAACCTTTACCGTGTTGTCCTGCACGTGCAGCTTCAACAGCGGCATTAAGTGCAAGAATATTTGTTTGGAATGCGATATCGTCGATAGTTTTAATAATTTTGCTGATTGATTGACTTGCATCATTAATTTCTTTAACTGCACCAATCATATCATCCATTTGAGTGCTGCCTTTGAGAGCGTTTTGTTTGATTGTTTCGGAAAGTTTAGATGTTTTGCCTGCGGTTTCGGCATTCTCTTTTGTTTTGCTTGCGATTTCCGCAATCGAACTTGAAAGCTCCTGAACAGAAGCAGCCTGCTCGGTTGAACCTTGTGCAAGAGCCTGTGCGCCGTCGGCAACCTGTTTTGCTCCGGTTGAAACCTGACTTGTCGAGGTTTGAATACCGTTGAGGATATTATTAAGGTTATCAACCATTTGCGAAAGAGACTTACCCATGGTATCGGAGTTTGACAGCATTTGAACATCAATTGTTAAATCACCGTTGGCAATGGTTTCAAGCTTACCTGCAATGTTGGTGACATGCTGCAGAAACGCTGCACTTCCCGCAATTGTCTGGCCGATTTCATCCTTGCCTTGAGCAAATTTATTAATATTGCTCATATCATCCGGAGAAAGCGCAATATCTCCGGTTGTTCCGGCTTTTTTCATAAATGTTGAAAGAATAACGAGCGGCTTGCTGATAAGACCGGATATGTAAAGAGCGAGAAATACGGCAGCAGCAAGAGCAACGACAAGAACACCGATTATTAACCATAAAAGAAGATCAGCCATGCTTGATGCACTTTGAGCAGCATTTGCCGCAGTGTCAATCTTCATATCAAAACAAATATCAAAATTTTCAATAATTTTATCTGTTGCAGCTGTATATTCTCTCATAATTGTATATAACTCAGCGGGCTCAATATCTCCTTTAGCACCGTCATATATACGCATAAAGCCGACTCTGAACTCGTTTTCGTATAATTCACGAGCTTCATAAAAGAGTCGTTTTGCTTCTTCAGATTTTATGGTTTCGTAGTATGAATCCAATGATTTTTGCATTTCTTCGTGCGAATGATCTGCATTTGCACGTGCTCTGTCCATCATTTCGAAATCATCCAGTGCCGAACCTATGATCAGTTCGCGCATATTAGCCCGTTGACGCTGGAGTTCTTCTATTGCCTTTGCAAGGTCAGGCATAGGTACTGTTTGCATTTCGTACATTTCGTCAAATGAGTTATTGATTTGAACCATTCCGTAGATTCCTACCACACCGACTATTGCCGTTAAAACTGCAATAATCAAAAAGCTGGTGATTAGTTTTGCCGAAACTTTTAAGTTTTTCATGAGAGAAGCCCCCTTTTAAATATACAAGGAAATAATGAGATTTTAACATATAATAAGAATAAGAGTCAATGAGCAAAATGTGATAATATTAAGATATTTTTTATTTATGACCCATTTACGCTTATTTTTTCTTCATTTACAGATAAATAAACAGTTGATATCGGCTCGGCATAGTTGCTTATCATTTCGGATGCAATTTTATCTTCGATTTCTTTTTGAATCATCCGCCGTAAATTTCTTGCGCCATATGCCTGAGAAAAGGATTTTTTCGTCAGATAATCCAGCAGAGCTTCATCAAAGCTTAGTTTTATTGCTTTTTCCGCCATGGAATCATGCAGTTCATTTAACATTAATTCGGCGATTGCCTTAAAGCTTTCTTCCGATAAATGATTAAAATAAACAACCTCATCAACACGGTTGATAAATTCCGGACGCAGGAAATCCTTCAGGGCCTTCTCTGCTTTTTCTTTACCCTGTTCATCAGCAGAGCGGTTAAACCCGACTGCACCGTCTTTTTTATCACTTCCTGCATTTGTTGTCATTATAATAACGGTATTTTCAAAATTTATATTTCGCCCGTGTGCATCGGTGATATGTCCGTCGTCAAGAATCTGAAGCAGTATGTTCATAACATCCGGGTGTGCTTTTTCAATTTCATCAAATAAAACAACACTATATGGTCTTCTGCGGATTTTTTCCGTAAGCTGACCTGCTTCATCATATCCGATATATCCGGGAGGTGAACCGATTATTCTCGATACAGCGTGTTTTTCCATAAATTCGGACATATCGAGCCTGATTAAAGACTCGGGAGAATCAAAAAGATCAGAAGCAAGCCGTTTAACAAGTTCGGTTTTTCCGACCCCGGTAGAGCCGATGAAAATAAAAGAAACAGGCTTGCGTTTTGAAGAAATTCCTACCCTGTTGCGTCTGATTGCTGCGCAGACTGTAGCGATAGCTTCATCCTGGCCGATAATACTTTCGCTAAGGCGCCTGTCAAGCTCCGAGAGCCGTTTAAACTCATCCTCACGGATGTTTGATGCAGGAACCTTGGTCCAAAGTTCAATTACCCGTGCAAGATTATCAATTGTCAATATCGGGTCACCTTCAAGTTCAAGTGTATCGAGCTCATCGGACAACCGGAAATCAAGGCTGCGGATTTCTGCAAGCCGTGCATAGTCATTACCATCCGGAGCCGAAAGGATTAAATCAAGCTCTTTTTGCAAATCTGCTTTTTCTTTTTTTATTGATTCCTTACGGGCAATAAGTTCACTTTTTAGATTCATATCGGAGCAGGCTTCATCAATTAAATCTATAGCTTTATCCGGCAAAAATCTGTCGGAAATGTATCTTTCGGAGAGTGTTACAGCCTGCCGTGCTATATCATCGGAAACCTTTACACCATGAAAGGCCTCATAATAATTTTTAATTCCAATAATAATTTCAACGGATTCACTGATAGACGGTTCTGAAACGACCACCGGCTGGAACCTTCGTTCCAATGCGGCATCCTTTTCGATATGTTTTCTATACTCATTAAATGTTGTAGCTCCGATAACCTGTATCTCGCCGCGCGAAAGTGCCGGCTTTAAAATATTAGCGGCATTCATAGACCCCTCGGCATCTCCTGCACCGACAAGGCTATGAACCTCATCTATAACAAGAATTACATTACCGTGATTTCTTATTTCCTCAACAAGCCCCTTCATCCGGCTCTCGAATTGACCGCGAAACTGTGTTCCTGCAACAAGAGCCGTTAAATCCAGCAAATATACTTCCTTGTTACGCAGCTTCTGCGGAACATCCTCATTGTGAATACGTTGTGCAAGACCTTCGGCAATAGCGGTTTTGCCAACCCCCGGCTCTCCGATGAGGCAGGGGTTGTTTTTTTGTCTTCTGTTTAGAATCTGAACAACACGTTCTGTTTCCGTTTCACGCCCGACTATTCTGTCAAGCTTGCTTTCGGCGGCTTTTCGTGTCAGCGATATACAGTAGCTTTCCAGATACTTGCGTCTCTTACTGCCATGGCTGCCTACTGCGCCCGAACCTTGTTCTTTATCCTTCGGGTCACGGCCCGGTCTTGGAAAATCTCTCGGCGGGGAGTCATCAGGCCCGCCAAAAAGCCGGTTTAAGAACGGAAACGTCGCTGTTTTTCCTTCGTCGGTATTTTCTTCCTGTTCGTCACCATCGGCAAGACCTTCAAGGCCACCCATCGCTTCCATCATTTCATCGGTGAGACTTTCCAGATCTTCATCGGTAAGCCCCATTCTCTTAATAATATCTTCGACAGGTTTAATATTAAGTTCACGTGCACATTTAAGGCATATTCCCTCATTTGTGGAATGCCCGTTTTCAATCCTGGTAATAAAAATTACTGCCGGATTTCGTTTACATCTTGAACAGATTGTTGGTTGCATTCGATTTCTCCGTTTTCACCGGTTATTTTTGATCTGGATTTCATAATCTTTATATATGAATATATATAACCCGCAAGTGCTATAAGCGAAAGACCGATTGCGAGCGAAACAAGGATAATAACAACAAAATTCGGGATGTTAAACAACATCAGAGCAATAAATACAGCATAGAAAACAATCGTCGATGCTTTGCCTATAAAATTAGCGGGAGGCAGTTCAACATGAGCTTTTTTATGCAGTACAAGACCGCCGATTCCCATTAAAATTTCCTTTATGAAAAATACCAAAGCGGCCGATATAAGAAATGGTCTTGATGCGGTATTTGTAATTGTAATGCACACAAGCACGGTAAATGCCATTAATTTATCACCGAGCGGGTCTAAAAGCTTGCCAAGCTTTGACTGAGCATTAAACTTACGGGCAATAAAGCCATCAAGAAAATCGCTTAACCCTGCGATAAAATAAACTAAAATTGCATAATACTTAATATCATTATCATCGGTAAAGTATGCTATAACAAACACCGGCACAAGGCAGATGCGAAATATGGATAAAATATTAGGAACTATTTTTACCAATAAATTCACCTCTAATCAAATGATGGCTTTATAAACAATTAGACTCCCAAAAGGTTTGCAATAGGATTATTGTTGACAAGATACAGCAGGATGGATGTACTTTCCAGAGTTGATAAAATTAATAATCCGAAATACCTGACAACTACTGCAACAGAATATACGAGTATTATACCCTTAAATAAACCCAAAACAGAACCGGAAATTATATCAACAAGCCTGAGTCCCGGCAATGCAAACACAAAACCGACCAGATTGCCGATTACTGCAAAAATAATTGCAATAAGAAGAAATGCAATACCGAATACTGCAACATATGACAATACGGATGATACCCTGTCCGCTATAACATCGGAAAAATATCTTCCGGGTTCATCTTCGTCGCTTTCAATTGAAAGCTCGGCGATTTTAACCGAAGCAGCTTCGGGAAAACCGATTTGACGAAGAGCAAGATATGCTGTTCCGAAATCGATGTCATCAATATCATGGTCATGAGCAATAGCGTGATATTCCACACCTTCATCCGATAAATCGGTTATTGTAGAATCGAGCATTCCACCTACAAAAGGCATAAGCATTCCTTTTGCTTCGCCTGAATATGCTTCCGCAGCCATATTTGCGACGAGCAGCGATGCAATAAGTGAAACAACACCGAAAACACCGCGTATAAGACCGTTTTTATAACCGCGCCATGCACAAAATGCAATGGTTCCCACAATAGCAAAATCCAGTAAAAATGCTGTCACAGTCTAATGCTCCTCCTCCCTTCGAAGAATAACAGCGGAATTATCACTTGTAGCAAGTGCCACATCCCCGCGCAGTGCCAGAATACGGTTTGCTCCTGCTGCCGATAAACTTTCGGCAGTCATTGAATACTCATCGAGCTCATTGGTAAAAAACGCAACCCCGTCGGTTTTAAGAATAACAAAAGATTGCCCGGCTGCCGATATTGACAGCACTTCACGCTCCAGAGAGACTTCTCCTAAAATGGTGCCGTCTGCAAGCAAAGCAACAAGCCGGCCCTGGTAACCGATACCGTAATCATAAAGATGCAGTGCAATAAAATCATTGTCATACGCATACCCGCCCAAACGGTTATCGTGATAGGAATATAAAACATTGCGATTTCCCTGACTGTCAACGGTGAATAATAAATCTGCAGAAACAGCCAATATTTCACCGTTTGATAAATGCGTAAAGTCAATAATCAGTCCGCCGCTATAATCAAACCTGTACGTCGGTTCATCCTCGGAATCAATATTATCATAAATTGTAATCCGGCTTCCCGTTTCGGTAAAGCTTAAAATTGCGAGATGTTTATTATCCGGAGATAGCTCTGCCGACAGTACAAAACCGCTTCCGATGTGAGCGCGAAATACATCAGACCCATAATGATTATATACGGTTACAACTCCCCTGTAACCTCCGCCGTCCTGTGTGACTACACAAAACCAGCCGTTTTTATTGACCGAAGCAGACACAACAGTCCCGTTTGCTTCCAGTGAAGATATAACATGTGTTCCCGTAAAAATACGAACCGATGAACCGCCTATATCAAATGCAATATAATAGTTTTCCGAATTGGCGATTGCGGGCTGGTTCATGCGAAAGGAATCTCTAAGCGTTTCAATACCGTCTGTACCTAAAACTTTTATGCCGAGAGTCCCGGCAGCCGCAATGGAGTTATCAAAGGATGCAAACATCTTTGCACGGCCTATGTCAAAACTGAATTCCTCTGCCGTTATCTCCTGTAAACGCGGCGAAAATATGTCGGATAAAAATGAAGGCCCTATTATATGGCTGATTATAAGAAAAATAGCAACAGCAGTGAAAACCGCTATAATTACCAAAATAAGAACAAGAGCCGGAAATCTTCGTTTTTCCTCTTTTGGAATACCGTCGCTGCTCATATACCATCTCCATAAGCATAACTCATGTGCCATATAATAATGCATATGTGCTACACTTTGATTGTACTCTCCAATCGCAATTCGCAATTATATCATGCTTTTATGCAAAAAGATAGATAAAAGATAGATAAATGTAACACTCTGCCATGTCATTTTTTGAAATTTTCGCCTATTTTTCCGTCGTACCAGATTCTTGTAAGATACAAACCGTCGGGAGGTACGGTCGGACCTGTTTTCCTGCGGTCTTTTTGTTCAAGAAGCGTCGGCAGCTCTTGCGGGAGTATCTTACCTTCGGAAACATATAACAATGTTCCGGCCATGGCTCTTGCCATATTATATAGAAATCCATCCGCACAGGCACGAAACTCTATTAAATCGCCGCAGTTTTCAATATCGTACCAAAACACAGTACGTATTGTTGTTTTTGTTTCGGTCCCTACAGAACGGACAGCCGCAAAGTCATGTGTTCCGACAAAATACCGGGCGGCATCTTTCATTTTATCGATATCAAGAGTCTGCGGATAAAAGTATACTCTTTTGGAATAAAAGGGATTACGTATTTTGGAATTATATATTCTATATGTATATTCTTTTTTAATACAAGAAAGATTTGCATCAAAATCTGCAGGAGCATCCACAGCGCTTTGAACCGAAATGTCTGCGGGGAGAAGTGAATTGACTGCAAGCGGCAACCTGTCCGGCGGAATATTCGACGAGGTCATAAAGTTTGCGCAGTAAATTTCCGCATGGACACCTGCATCGGTTCTGCCGCAGCCATGCAGCTTCACAGGATGCCGGCATACCTGCGACAGTGCAGCCTCAAGTGTTCCTGCGACTGTTACATCGCCTTTTTGAATCTGCCACCCATGATAATCCGAGCCGTCAAACATTATCCGCAATACAATATTCTTCATTTCCATTATACCGCAAACCGTCCGAGAAATATTACCGCTGCAATAACACATGCACCGAATAAAAACGCTGCAAAGTCAATACCGGAAAAACGTAATACATTTAATTTTGTTCTGCCGTCACCACCATGATAACAACGGCTTTCCATAGCCGTGGCAAGTTCGTCGGCACGTCTGAATGCACTTATAAACAGCGGGATAATGAGGGGTAATATTGCTTTTGCTCTTTTAATCAACCCGCCGGTTTCAAAATCGGCTCCTCTTGACTTTTGCGCGCTCATAATTTTATCGGTTTCTTCAATAAGTGTCGGAATCATGCGCAGTGCAATGCTCATCATCATTGAAAACTCGTGGACAGGCAGTTTGATTTTCTTAAGGGGACTGAGCATGCGTTCAAGACCGTCGGTCAAGGTTATCGGAGAGGTTGTATAGGTGAGTAAAAAAGTACAGACAATAAGCATAATAAGACGCATAGCCATAAATATTGCCGTATAAACACCTTCCAGAGTAATTACAATTGAATAATATTGAAACAAAACAGTTTCACCGCGTATGAAAAAGATATTCAGTAAAACAGTTAAGCATATTATTATAAGTATCGGCCTTAATCCGCGCAGAACAGCTGCGGGTTTTATTTTTGATATAGCGAGACATGTAACGAGAACAGCAAACATAAAGCCGTAAGCGGGAAAACCCTTAGCCATAAAAAGCCCTGTTATATACATAATCATAACAATAAGCTTTGAACGCGGGTCAAGCCTATGAACAACCGTATCACCGGGGAAAAATTGCCCCAATGTAATATCCTTAAGCATGTGCATTACCTCCCTGCAATCCCTTGATTTCGCAAAGAGCTTTTCGCAGCTGCTCAGTTGTATAAATACCCTGCCCTGCATCAAGACCCAACACCCTCAGCCTCTCGGCAAGCAATGCAGCTTTTGGCGCTGCAAGACCCAGCTCTGTCAGCCGTGAGGATTCAGAAAAAACCCGGGCGGGAGTGTCATCCATAACAATGCTGCCGCGGTTGATTAATAAGATTCTGTCAACATTTCGTGCAATTTCTTCCATATTATGTGTTACTAAAATAACTGTTGCATTATGAGAAGTTTTATAGTTCACAATATTACGGATTATTTCAGCTTGCCCTCCGGGGTCAAGCCCGGCTGTCGGCTCATCAAGAATAAGCACATCCGGACGCATTGCAATAACACCCGCAATGGCAGCGCGTCTTTTTTCGCCGCCCGAAAGACCGAACGGTGATTTACTTAATAATGATTCGTCAAGACCGGCAAATCCTGCAGCCTCATAAACACGCTCTCTTACATCAGGCTCGGACAACTTCATGTTTTTTGGACCGAATGCAATATCATCAAAAACAGTCGACTCGAAAAGCTGATATTCAGGATACTGGAATACAAGCCCGACTTTAAAGCGTATATCGCGTGTATATTGTTTTGTGCTGTGAATGTCTGTACCATCATAAAAAACAGAGCCCTCGGTCGGCTTTAAAAGTCCGTTTAAATGTTGAATAAATGTAGATTTTCCCGAACCGGTTGCACCTATAATCCCTAAAAATTCACCCTTGTTTATTTCAAAGTCAATATTATTAACAGCAACACGTTCAAATGGCGTGCCGATACTGTAGATATGTGATAACTTTTCTGTTTTTATAAGTGACATTTAATTTCCTCTGTTGCTGCTCTGCAATGATTCAAATATTGTTTTTGCACATTCATCCACGGTTAATGCATCAAGCGATATATCAAAACCGTCATTTTTTAAATCATGCAGAAGAAGCGATGTTTCCGGAATGTCAAGACCTGTATTTCGCAAGGAATCAATGTTACGGAAAATTTCCTTTGGTGTTCCATCCATTACAATATCGCCGTCGGACATTACAATAATCCTGTCTGCATTTACCGCTTCATCCATGTGGTGAGTGATCAGCACGACTGTTACACCATAATTATCCCGAAGATCACCCATTATTTTTATTATACTTTCCCGTCCGTGAGGGTCGAGCATAGCTGTCGGCTCATCAAAAACAATACATTCGGGACGCATTGCCAGAACCCCTGCAATTGCGATACGTTGCTTTTGCCCGCCCGAGAGCAGGTGGGGAGCATGTCTGCGATATTCATACATACCTACGATTTTTAATGCCTCGTCGACTCTGCGGCGAATTTCATCGGACGGATAGCCAAGATTTTCGGGAGCAAATGCAACGTCCTCTTCAACTATTGTTGCTACAATCTGGTTGTCCGGGTTTTGAAATACCATACCTGTATTACGGCGGATTTCCAAAATCAACTCTTCATTGGAGGTATCCATATTATTAACATAAACACATCCGCCTTCAGGAAGCAAAATCGCATTAAAATGTTTTGCAAGAGTGGTTTTTCCCGAGCCGTTATGACCGATTACAGCGACAAATGTACCTTTTTCAATTTCAAGGTTTATATTGTTCAATACGGTTTTTTGAACAGGATTATCCTGTGAATAATATGAAAAAACTAAATTTTCTGTTTTTATGATACTTTCCATTATATCTGTTCCCCGCATAAGCTGCTTAAATCCATTGATGCTTTCGCATCAAGGTTCATATCTGCCGTATTTCCGGCTTTAAACTCATAATAAGCCTGACTGCCGATCATTGCGGCATTGTCCCCGCATAACCCGGGAGGCGGAATAAATATTGATAAATTATTAGCTCTAGCTGCTTTAATAAAATCCGAACGAATCCGCGAGTTAGCTGCAACACCACCGGCAACAGATATCTTATCATGACCGAGCTTTAAAGCCGCAGCAATAACTCTCGGAACAAGAATATCGCTTACAGTTCGAGTAAATGAAGCAGCGAGTGATGCAGTATCAAGGGATTCGCCTTTTTGCTCTTTATTATGAACAATATTAACAAAAGCTGTCTTCAAGCCGGAAAACGACATATCATATGGTGCATTTTCTATGACCGGACACGGCAGATCAAATAGTGAATCATCTCCGCCTTGGGCCAGCTTGTCAAGAGCCGGTCCGCCGGGATAGCCGAGACCGAGAATCCGGGCTGCTTTGTCAAAGCACTCACCTGCGGCATCGTCCCTGGAGCGTCCTATTATATCAATATCGGTATATCCCTTTACATCGGCAATCAAACTGTTACCACCGGATACAACAAGACATAAAAAAGGCGGTGTGAGCTCGGGAAATGCAATATAATTTGCAGCTATATGCCCTTTGATATGATGCACGGGGATAAGCGGTACATCAAGTGCAAGCGCAAGCCCCTTTGCGTAATTAACCCCGACAAGAAGAGCACCAATGAGCCCCGGAGCATATGTAACGGCAACAGCGTCAATATCTGTTTTTTTGATGCCGGCTTTGCTTAAAGCTAAATCGCACAGCTTTCCGATTGCCGAAACATGATTGCGTGAAGCAATTTCAGGCACAACACCACCATATAAGGCATGCATATCCGCCTGAGAAAACAGTTCACTCGACAGCACCTCGCACCCGTCTCTTACGACAGCAACCGCCGTTTCATCACAAGATGACTCCAATGCAAAAATTACCATTTTCTACCCATATAACCCAATTCTGTTTTGCATGGCAAAAATTACCATTTTCTACCCATATAACCCAACTCTGTTTTGCATGGCAAAAATTACCATAAAAACCCCATTTTCCATGCATAAAATGCGTTTTGCATTATATACTTTGCATACGGTTCTGTCAATTAACCGTAATAGTATGAAAAATAACGGATTGTTCCGAGAAAATTGAGAATTAAACCAAAAAGCAGAGGAATAATATTAAGGTACATGAATTTACCGGGGCTCTGCATTCTTATCATGTATACTAATCCCAAATAAAATGCAGGGAGTGTGTCAATTGTATATCTTGAGCCGAATTGGTGACCGCCGAGTGTTCTGTACAGGGAGAAAATGAATATATGCACAATTGTCAGAATCAAGATACAGAAAACAACGTATTTATAGTCATGGCCCTGTTCATTTACAGAGAGTGAAGCGGACTTTTTTGCGATAATCTTGTATATATAAAATATAAAATAAACAAAGAAAGATATTACAATAGGAGATGCAACCCAGAAAGCAAAGCCGAAGAACATCGGAAATTCCGTCAGATTAAAACTGAAAAACATTCTGCCAAGATTAAGTAAAATACGTCCCGAATAAAACATTCCGTGAGGGTCATTGACAAACTCGGGCAGATAATTATAGCCAAATTCAAAAACACTTCCAAAACGGGCATAGTTCAGCCATAAAATGAAAGCACCCATAATAAATGCCGGAATACTGTACACAAGCGTTCTGACAATAAAATTGCCAAAAGTTGTATTTTCTCTTTTATTAATCAGGTATAACACCACAGGCAGATAAATAATATTAAATGTACGAGAGCCCATAGATGCACATAATGCAAAAAGAGCTATATAAGAATGCTTGGGATTTTCGGTCGAGGTATAATAAAAAGCCATAAGCATGAAAAGAAAAGCCATATTTTGAGCGATATACCATACAGCACCCCATAATGATATATGGAGGTAATTTGTTCCGAGAACGAGGAAAAGACTTAAAAAAACGGCATACCATTTATTCCCTAAAATAATCTGTCCAAGCTTATATGCATATATTAAAGAACAAAGTGAAATAAAAACAGCAATTGCATTGTCGGGAGTATTAATCCCGAACAACAGCACAAAAGGAAGCATAATAATTGAAGGAACTGGCGGGAATGGGACATAGTAATTGCCGTCAAAAACAGCAAGCTCCAGCCAGGGAACATTTTCAGGCAGGCTCAAGCTTCCGGAGAGCCAAGCTGCCGCCTGCCGGGAAAAAGAGTTATAAACGTTAAAAGATGTGAGAAAAAACCCGTCGGAGAACAGATAAATAAGACCATATACAACAAACGCCGCAGACAGAATAATTGCATAAGGTCCATATTTACTTTTTATTTGATTATTTAATGTCATTTACCACACCAGCCGCTTTATACAAATCAATCCCGTCAAACAGAATATGCCGATGCGGAAGTTGCTCCGCCGTCACCCGTCCAATTTGTATGAAACATTTCGCCCCGCGGTTTGTCGACACGCTCATATGTATGAGCACCAAAATAATCACGTTGAGCCTGCAGCATATTTGCAGGTAAACGGGCTGTACGATAACCGTCATAGTAGGTAAGTGCACTTGCAAAAGCCGGAATAGCAACACCGGCAAGCATTGCCGAAGAACAGACTCTGCGCCAGCCCTGTTGAGCATTAGCGAGTGCATCACAAAAATATGAATCAAGCATAAGGTTATCGAGCCCCGGATTTTTTTCAAATGCTTCTTTTATATTTGCAAGAAACCCGGAGCGGACGATACATCCGCCTCTCCACATCATTGCAATTGAACCCAAATCCAAATTCCAGCCATATGACAACGAACAGGTCTTCATCAGAGCAAAACCCTGAGCATATGAAACGATTTTTGAAGCGAACAGTGCCTGACGTATATCCTCGACAAAAGCAGCAGCATCACCTTTAAATTTTCCCGCAAAACAAGGCCCTTTGAGAATGCCGGATGCTTTAACCCGGTTTTCTTTCATTGCCGACAAATAACGTGCATAAACTGCTTCACTTATCAGGGTTAAGGGTACACCTTCATCAAGTGATGTAACAGATGTCCATTTTCCTGTTCCTTTTTGACCTGCAGAATCCAGTATTTTCTCAACTATGTGGCTGCCGTCTTCATCTTTAAAAGCAAGAATGTCTCTTGTTATTTCTATAAGATAGCTGTCGAGAACACCTTCATTCCACTCCTTGAAAATATCATGCATTTCATCGGTACTTTTTCCGAGATATTCCTTCATTAAAAAATATGCTTCGCAAATAAGCTGCATATCACCATACTCGATACCGTTATGCACCATCTTTACAAAATGTCCCGCTCCGCCACTTCCGACCCAGTCACAGCATGGAATTCCGTCCTCGACAGCTGCAACAGCCTTCAAAACCGGAGCAACATGCTCCCACGCAGCACGTGAGCCGCCGGGCATTATACTCGGTCCCTTAAGAGCGCCTTCCTCACCGCCGGAAACACCGGCACCTATATATAACAAACCCTTTGATTCAATATAACCGGCACGGCGGATGGAATCGGGAAAATGTGAGTTACCGCCGTCAATAATAATATCGCCCTTTGAAAGCAAAGGTATTAAAGCTTCAATATTGTCATCAACAGGTTTGCCGGCTTTTACCATCAAAACTATTTTCCTTGGAGTTTTTAAGCTGTCAACAAGTTCTCCCAAAGAAAAAGTACCGGTAATATTTAAACCCTTAGCACGGCCCTTAATAAATGCTTCAACCTTATCTGCAGTGCGGTTAAAGACGCTTACGGAAAAACCCTTGCTCTCCATATTCATTGCCAGGTTTTCTCCCATGACGGCAAGTCCGACAATTCCAATATCCGATTTATTCATTAAATCCATCCCCTTCGCTTACTACCTGTCTACTCTTGCATTTCCTTTTACGATATTCCAAACAACATTTTCGTCTGCAGGCCATGCATAATCTTCTAAAACTGTTGTTGCAAGTGCGCCGCACGCCCATGCAAACTGTGTTGCTTTTTCGGGTGTCATTTCTCTTAAAATCCCGTAAAGCAAACCACCTGCAAATCCGTCGCCGCCGCCGATACGGTCGAGTATCCGGATAGGTTTTGGTTCAATAACGGATAGGGTATCACCAAAAAGTGATAACGCCCCCCACAGATGTTCATTTACAGAAATAACCTGCCGCAGTGTATTTCCAAAAACACTTGCATTAGGGAATGTGTTTTTTACTCTGAAAATCATTTCTTTAAACCTGTCAATTTGAGCATTTAATTCCTGTCCGCCATGTTCAGGACCTTCGATTCCGAGAGAGAGTTGATAATCCTCCTCATTTCCGATAAGGATATCAGCCATACTCACCATTTCGGTAAAGTTTTTTCGAAGCTCAGCTTCTCTGCCCTCCCAAAAGGTCTTACGGTGATTTAGGTCAAATGATACCAGTGTCCCGTGTTTCTTTGCTGCCTTTACTGCATCCGTGCAAAAGCGGGTCGTATCTTCTGATATAGCACCGACAAGACCCGATAAATGAAGGATTTGCACTCCTTCCTTTCCGAAAATAAAGTCAAAATCAAAGTCCTTTGAATTTAATATATATCCGACTTCACCTGCTCTGTCATTATAAGCGCGCGGACCCCTGTTACCAAAGCCGCTGTCAGCAAGATTAAATTGATGGCGGTATCCCCACGGCCCGCCCTGAGGGATATCAGGCCCGTAATAATCAATATTTCTTTTACGCAATTCACTTTTAATGAATATTGATATCGGGCTTTCCTTAACGAAATTTGTCAACACAAGCCCCTTATACCCCAATGAGGAAGCAATGTTAACAGCGTTTGATTCGGCGGAGGTTGCATGCATATGGAATAAATTACTTGTGTGTACGGGAGCGCCGCCGGGCGGGGTAATACGCACACCCATACTCGTAGGGCAGGCAACACCATATTTGCAATTTTCACGAAGCTTCATAATTTTCACCAAACCTTTCTAATTTGAATAAATCAATTATATTAATTTTCCAAAGCCCAAAGCCCCAAAGCCGGGTTGTTAATAAAAAACACTTCTTCTCCGTTTGACAATGTATTGTACCCGGGTTTCAATTTTTCCGGATTGTACTTATTTGCGGCTTCTTTATAAGGTATATAATTAAATGAAACCCCTTCAACATCCTCACAGCTTAATATTTCTGTTGCATAAGTGACCTTAAAGCGTCCGTCGGTCGAGCCGTGTATCAAATGTGCTGCGGCAGACAGGTTATTTTGCAATTCGTTTTCTGTTTTACAAAGCTCCAGTATTTTATCTCTTCCGATATAGCCGAATTTTCGTATCAGACGGTCAATTTCCTTATCTTCACCGAACATTTTAACACCCGGAGCAATAATAATAAGATGTCCGCTATCTGCCATAGCCATACGTGTGCGGTAAATGGCTTTGTTTCCGAGCCATGTCGAATGAAACTCCGCTTCATCGAGCCATACAACACAAGTCTTTATCGGGGACTTCATATATATAAGATTATACTTTTGACTGAGCTCAACAGCCCGGTTAAACGCACTTCGGTCTTTTCCGATATAAAGGCCCAGAATATTTGTTTTTTCACTTTCTGTAACTGTAACGGTCAGGACATACTCAAGCGGAAGTGTTGATAAAAACTGCTCCTGAACATAGTCAAAAACCCTGCGGACAGGAGAATGGTCCTTACCCATGATTGACTCCATGCCGCAAACGGCTCCGAGCATGTGGGAAAGATTTATAAATTTGCTTCCGCCGCATCCGACGGCAATATTTTTGGTGTAATTTGCCATACCGGCAACTTCGTGAGGGACAACCTGTCCGATTGATAAAATCAAGTCATATGAGGGGTCGAGCAGATAATCGGAAATCTCAACATCCACAGCCTCCCGTATAAGCCCGCCGGAAACCTCTGCAATAAAAGCTGCAGGAACTGTTCCGATCTTTGTTACTCCGCTTCGCCAGTTATGAACAAGGAACCGCTCTTTCGGGAGTGATTCACCAAAGAAACTAATTTGCTCATCTCTTGTCATTGGTTTATGCGTTCCCAGTGCGGGCAAAACATCTATATGCGCATTACCAAGTAAAGATTCATATATTGAAATAATATCTCCCGCACCGGAATTAGGCCGTGTAATATCGGGCGGAACAAGCAGAACCTTTTTAAAAGTTCTTCCTTCCAGCGATTTTGCTATACCTTCTTTAAGCTGCCGGTAATTAAGCGCTTCTCCGTTGTTTTCAACTATTATTGTTCCGGTATTAACCATAAATTCTTCCTTACTTCGATCTGAAAACAAGCTTTGACACTTCAAACCCGAAAACCGAAACAAGCACAAAGCCCATACTTACAAGAAGCTGCCCGATATCGAGAGGAACCGTTGTAAACAAATCGTTTAATACCGGTATATACATAACGGCAATAAGAATTAAAAACGACAAAAGCACGGATATATTAAGAAATTTATTTCCGAACAACCTGCCGCTAAGTCCCATAAATGCATCGGTTTTTGAAGGATAAACCACAAGCAGCTCACATGCAACCAATGTAAAGAAGCACATACTCATTGCTGTTATATAATCGTCCAGCAAATAAAACCCGTACATAAATGCACCAAGTGCGCTGATACAAACGAAAGCCGCTCTTATTATAACAGAGCTCATCATGCTTTTGTTAATAATTGCCTCTTTCGGGTCTCTTGGCTTTAACTTCATGATTCCTTTTTCTTTACGCTCCATACCAAGAGCAAATGCGGGAAACGCATCGGTGAGAAGATTCAAAAATAACAGCTGAGTAGCAATAAGCGGCACGGGCCATCCTATAACGATTGCAAGCAGTATGATGAAAATTTCGCCTACATTACATCCGAGCAGATAACCGGTTACTTTTCTGATGTTTCCGTAAATCGTCCGCCCTTGTTCAACGGCACCTACAATACTGACAAAATTATCATCCGTCAAAATCATATCGGCGGCTTCCTTTGTAACGTCAGTACCGGTAATTCCCATTGCAATTCCGATATCTGCCTTTTTAAGTGAAGGCGCATCATTTACACCGTCGCCGGTCATAGCCACAATATTGTTGCATTCTTTAATTGCCGTAACAATGCGAACCTTATGCTCGGGTGATACTCTTGCAAAAACATTAACAGTTTGTACTTTTTGTGCAAGGGTCTCGTCGGACATATTATTAAGGTCATTACCGTCTAAAACCTCATCTCCCTCGCGGATAATCCCGAGTGAACAGGCTATTGCAGCCGCAGTTATTTTATGGTCTCCGGTAATCATTTTTACCGTTATTCCTGCAGTATGGCATTGCTCAACCGAGGCTTTTACCTCCTCGCGCGGCGGGTCAATAAGGCACATCATGCCGACATAAATTAAATCATCTTCATTATTATCAATCGCTTCCGAATCATCATATTCTTTATACGCAAAAGCCAAAACACGCAGAGCAGCTGCGGCAAACTCCTCGTTTTGTTTTATCAGCCTTGTACGGATATCGTCGGTCATGGGTTGAACATCTCCGTTTATAAAAACCTTTGATGAACGTGATATTATTCCGTCCGGAGCACCTTTAACATTCATGATAACCTTGTCTGAACCAAGGTTATATGTTGACATCATTTTCCTTGCCGAATCAAACGGAATCTCCTGTACACGTTTATTTTTTTCATTATGGGATTCTTTGCTTAGCTCAAGCTTTGCACCGAAAACAAGCATAGCCGCTTCGGTCGGGTCTCCGATTATTTTGGAATTTTTCTTATCATAAAGAGCATCATTACACAGAACGCCGATTTCTGCCATCAATGGAATATTAGCGGAAACAGGAGAGTCGGAGGTTATCTCCCCGTCTGCGCTATAACCAACCCCTGTAACATTATATACAGTTTCCGTATCAAAAACTTTAACCACTGTCATTTTGTTTTGCGTCAGGGTTCCTGTTTTGTCCGAGCAGATAACTGTTGTGCTGCCGAGTGTTTCAACGGCACGAAGGCGCTTTACGATTACATGTGACTTAACCATTTTCTGAACGCCGATTGCCAGGATTACAGTTGCGACTATTGCAATGCCTTCCGGGACAGCTGCCACTGCAAGTGAAACAGATACCATTAACATTTCAACAAGGTCTCTCGGGTCACCGAACCCAAAATAGTTGTATACTATTGCAATCAAGAAAACAAAAACACATGTAACAATACATAGAATGCCCAATGTCTTCGCCATGCTGTTCAACTTATCCTGCAAAGGAGTGTTTGCTTCATCGGTTTGACCGAGAATGGTCGCAATTTTACCCATTTCGGTGTCCATACCGGTTGCATACACAACACCGGCACCTCTGCCGTATGTAACAACGGTTCCCATATACGCAAGGTTTTTTCTGTCCCCGATAGAAGTATTTTCTTCCAAAACAATTTCTGCATCCTTACTGACAGGCACTGACTCACCGGTTAGCGAGGATTCGTCTATTCGCAGATTCATGCTTTCTGTTAAACGGATATCGGCAGGGATATAATCTCCTGCGTCTAAGATAACAACATCTCCGTGAGCAACATCAACAGAATCTATCTTAATTATCTGACCGTTTCTTTTAACTTTTGCTTTGGGGCTTGACATATTTTTCAGCTCTTTTAAAGCATTGTCCGCTTTGTTCTCCTGAGTGATTCCGATAATCATATTAATTATAACAATTGCAATAATTATGATTGCGTCTTTAAGCCCATCACCTACAACAACAGAAATAATGGCTGCTGCAATCAGAATTATTACAAGAAAATCCTTAAACTGGTCAAGAATCCTGAGAAGCAAGGACCTTCTTTTTGCACTCTTAAGTTTGTTCGGACCGTATGTCTCAAGTCTTTTTATTACTTCATCATCCGAAAGCCCTGTTGATACATCAACACTTAAGTCACTCAAAGATGATTCAATATTCTTATTGAAAAAAGTGTTTCCCAAAGTAATGTTCCTCTCAATCAGTAAAGCTCATATATCTTTTTACATTATTATATGATATATCCTGAACCAGTTTGCCTAAAAATTCGATATCATCCGGATATTCACCGTTTTCCACCCATCCGCCTATAAGGTTGCATAGTATTCGGCGAAAATATTCATGCCTTGTGTATGATAAAAAGCTGCGTCCGTCTGTCAGCATACCGATGAAATTGCCAAGCACACCGAGGTTTGCAAGGGTTGTCAATTGCTGCTGCATGCCTGTTTTTGTATCATTATGCCACCATGCGCTTCCATGTTGAATTTTACCGGGTATACCGGGAGCTTGAAAAGAGCCTGCTGCAGTTGCAAGAAAAGTATCATCGTTTGGATTTAATGAATAAAGCACAGTTTTTGGAAGACCGCCTGCAGAGTTAATAGTATCTAACAGCTTATAAAGCGCATAACTGTTGTCTTTTCCCGAAATGCTGTCAAAGCCGGTGTTCGGGCCGGCACTGTTTAACATTACGGCGTTAACACTTCTTGCAACATTAAAGTGAATTTGCATAACCCAGCCGCGCCTTGCGTATTCCTTTGCCAAAAATACCATCATTGCCGACTTAAAGGCATCAACATCGGCCTTTTTAAGCTTACTGCCGGTAAGAGCGTTTAACAGTATCGCATCGGCTTTATCCTCACAGCCCTCTACCCACGGAATATAATCAAGTCCGTGGTCGGAGGTTACACAACCTAAGGTTGAAAAATAATCCATACGGTTTTTAAGAGCGGAATGTAAATTATCAATGGATTTAACGTCTATGCCTGACTCACGTGATAATGTAGAGATATAACCGGAAAAATCGGGACTTTCTACAGAGATTGCTTTATCGGGGCGAAATGCGGGAAGCACTTTTACCTCCCAGGATTTATCATCCGACATACTTTTGTGCCACTCAAGATTATCGACAGGGTCGTCGGTTGTGCAGATATGAGTAACATTTGATTTTCTGATAATATTCCGGACACTCATGTCATCGCCGGAAAGACGGGCATTGCAAAGCTCCCATATCTTTTCGGCGTTTTTGGCATTTATTTCCAAATCACAATCGAAATAACGCCTGAGTTCAAGATGAGTCCAATGATATAAGGGGTTGCCGATAGCGTACGGCAAAGCTTCGGCGAATTTTTGAAATTTCTCCCGGGGTGATGCATCACCGGTAATATACTTTTCCGGAACCCCGCATGCACGGATCATTCTCCACTTGTAGTGGTCGTCGCCGAGCCATGCTTCTGCAATGTTACCGAGCTTTATATCCATGGCAATTTCGCGCGGAGATACATGGCAATGGTAGTCAATAATCGGCATTTTATCCGCATAATCATGAAAAAGCCTTTGAGCAGTTTTGGTTTCAAGCAAAAAATCATTATCCAAAAATTTTTTCATTTCTGTTAACCTTTCATATCCGTTAACTTTCAATTTTAATTGTACCCGAGGCTTTCTATCTGCCATCAAGTTTATACACATTCAATGCATTTTGATAAAACACATCCTTATGAAACTCGGCGGGAACAAGCTCCTTGCAAAAATCTATATATGCACCCATAGGAACCAAAGGCCAGTCTGTACCGTATAAAACCTTGTCATATCTTTGCATAAAGACAAGAGACTCTTTGTATCTGTTTAACAAAAGAGGTGTGTTTGCCATTTGGTAAATAAATTCGGTATTACCTACAAGCATACCTGAAATATCAAGGTATACATTAGGATTTTTTACAGCTACTTCACAAGCATCAAAAACCCACGGAACCCCCATGTGACAAGCAACGATTCTCAACGACGGACGGTTAACCGCAAGCTCATCGACACATAACGGATGTGAGTATTTCAATAAACCTCTTTCGGAAAAAGTTTCACCTGTATGAATTACAATTGTAAGGTCATATTTTTCGGCAAGGTTATATACAGGGTTATACATGGAGTCTGTTATATCAACATGATAGTACCCTGCATATATTTTCATTCCGACAACACATTTGTTGTTTTTTATCATATCCTCGGTTTTCGCGAGGGAGCGTTTGTTAAGTGTATGCGGATTTATACCGAGGCATAAAGACATCCCCGGGGGCAGTGCAGCATCAAGGTCTGCGGTCATAGGCATCTCCGACTTAATATCAGGGAAACCTCCCGGGGTTGTCTCTGTAAGACCCATACAAACGGATTTTACAACTTTATTAGCTGCAGATTCATCAATGAACCCCTGCTTTGAGTAGTCAACCATTGAAGTACTCTCCGCACAATCCTTAAAAGATTTAATTTGAGAATAATGCACATGAGCGTCAATGATTTTCAAGACGGTTCCCCCTTTATATTATAACTTATACTAAAACGAAATTCGTCTGAGGTCATCCAGGCTTTCAAGCGATAAATCTTTATCTGTCAGTATACAGAAGATAGGCAAGGATGTAAATTGTCCGCCGTTTGGGAGCTTGTATTTTGTGTTGAAGTAACTGCATGCAATTTTGTTGTCAAAGTCAAACTGATGCTTCCCGTTATACTGCCCAGAATCCTTGTAGATATAAAGCTTTTCGCTGCGGGGGTTATCTTTATTTCGGGAAACTTTTAGCAGCTTGTCATATAACAATTCTTCCTCACCGGTTCCGGGGTGGACCTTACATTTTATATCACCATCCGTCATTTCTACGCAAATCTCAGACAGGCTTTCTTCGCCCGAGAATATAAGCATGCAGTGCAGCTCATCATCCAGATACCTGCCGGTGTTATTGTTCAATCTTGCGTAGTGACACATAACAGGAACCCCCGGTAAGGTCATATAAAATAAAGAATAATACATACCCTTGTACATGTCAAAGTTTTCGATAAATATATCTGTACGGATTCCGCTCCAAACATTTCCAAGACTGTCCGTTTCCGTTACAAAAGCTGCAGTAATTTTTTCGCGCAAGATTAAATTGTTGTTCATTTTATTGAGATGGGTATAAAGACCTCCGATAAACGGATTCCACCATGCGTATGGTTCGGTTGAGGGATAGTTAGAAAACATCCATTCATTGCCTTTAAGTTTTAATGAATATAACGCCTCGGAGAATCCGGGAGAAGCTTCAAATCGCAAGCTGCCGTTTTCTACAGTAAATACACTGTCTTTTTCTGCAGTGCTTATTAATGTATTGTCCTGCATTAATAATGTGCGGCTGTACTTTGCTTCAAATCCCGACAGAAACAGAGAAAAATCAGCTGTTCCTATACCTGATGGTTCCCGTCTGACAGGCACTGAAAAGACGTTCTCCGCTTTAAGCTCGTCATTGGGGTTTGTCTGTGTTTCTTTGGTGAAAATGTCATCCGGTGAAGAAACCGTAACAGTACCGCCTCGTATATTTAAGCGGTTATTTCGGACGGTGAGCTCCATCATGTCTGCCGACACAACGGGATTTCCGCCGTTTGCCAGAATTTCCAGATGGTTATGTTTAAAAGGTGTCTTCTCCTCAAAGATGCCAAGAACATAGTTTCGAAAATCCTTAAAATCTTTAAATACGTCACACATATAAACAACCGATTCGGTTTCATAGGACTGACCGGGTATGAGCGTTCCCGGCTTAACTTCAAACTTAATAAGATCGCCCCAGTTAATATCCGGTTTGTACTGCGGCGGCCAGTATATTCCCGAAGGAGCGCCTCCGCTTGCGTCGAAAACCCAGTTTTCATCAATTTTCTCTTTATCAAGAGTATCAAAACCAAAGTTCATTTTATCAGCTACTTCATGGACACCGCCATCATAAGGGAATATAGCTCTTCTGCCGACATTGGACCAGAACTGAGTCATTAATGAAAGCTCAAGTGCGGATTTTCCTATGTTTTTTACCCTGTGACTACGTTTTATTGTACCGGCAGAATCGAAAAGATAAATTTCGGTCAAAACAGCTCCGATAAATTTTTCTGATGTATAATCGGCTTCAAATCTGGTGAAGCTTCCCTCGTTTGTCACTCTTATGTCTGAAGGCTTTGCTATATTAAACTCATCATCATAAGGCATGCCGAGTTTTGAAACCTGGAAGCAGACAAAACCCGATGAAACAATGCGGTCAAACCAAAAATCGTTGTTTTGTTTGTTAAGAGCCAATCTCCACAAACCGTTGGCAGCCGCATAATAGTCCTCATGTTCAAATTCAAACTGTTCGTTAATACCCTGGTTAACAATGTGCAGCGGGCGGGTTATGCTGACAGCTTCGCCGTTATCCATGGTGATTTCACAGGTCATAGGGTCGCCGCTGTAACCGCAGCCTGTTACTGTTGCCGAAACGGATACGGACGCATCTTTTCCGTCAGCAAGCTTCACTTTAAAATCCCTTTTCTCAAACTGTAATAATGTATTTTGCGGAAGTGAGAATTTTATCACAGCACCGGAAGAAAGCCCGTTTTTTATGTTGATGTAAATTTTCTCGGACATTCCTTGTTTAAGAGGCTGAAGCTTTCTGCCAAGGCTTATTGCTACAGGGAATTTTGGCTCGATACCCAAACCGAACTCAGCATGTTTTCCGTTTATATACACATCAGCAAGAACACAGGGGTGCATTCGCATGTCGTCTTGCTCTTCTGTAATTGCACCGACAAAGAAGCTTCCATCGAAAACTGCTTCGTCTTCAACACTGCAATCCCAAGAGCCTTCAAATTTAATAACATCATTATCTTTTGCGTTTATGCAAACATTCAATTCCTTGCCTGTCTTGTTTTTTACATGAAAGCTGCAAGGGTAGCTTAACCCATATGCAAGCTCATGGTGCATAGCAGTCAGTTCTATCTTATAATCATCTGTTTCAATCAAGTTAATCCTGCGTCCTGTTTTTTCAAATCCGACACGCAGATGCTTACCGTCTTTTTCCCACTGATATTCATAAAGTTCAAATTTATTTACTTTTTTGCCATCCGGGTTTATATCTATTTTACGTGTTGAGTCGGCATACCAATCGGCAGTTTCAAAGAAATCTTTTGTTGCCTCTGATCCAAGTACTGTCGGGATAAAATTACTCAGATGTGTAGTGTCGGTGCGGTCTTCCCAGAAATAACCGCACTTTTTGTACATCGGTACAGCCTTAGTATTTCCCGGCCATGTGTGAATATCGAGCCTCGGCATGCCTCTTGCAATTGTCTCGTTGACACACATTAAAACAAGTTCCTTGCCAAGTCCTTTGCCGTGATAGTCGGGGCGAACATTCAACAGATGAACATAAGCCGTATCTGCATCTTTATAATACCTGTTAAAGCTGCAATACCCGAGAGCTTCGCCGTCCTTCATTGCTATATACACATTAAAGAACATACCGCCCGCCCGCTTAGCCCTTACACGCTCAGCGGTGTATACACCGTTATCAAACGACCCGCCCCAGCCTTCACCGCTCCTGTTCCACATATCGGCAACAGCTTCGGCGAGCGAATCTTCATATTCAACTATTTGTGTCCCGTCCGGGAGTGTTTTGTAAACTTTCATTTTATTTCTCATTTCTGTTTAAATTTTCCTGCCGACGAAATTTACGCAACAAAAAATCGAAGACATTTATTTCTGTAAGCCTTCGACTGTTATTTACATTAGCATTCTATTTATACTACTGCAAATGAATCAGCAAAAGCCTGACACCACTTGAAAAAGGGCGCACTACCCCTATGCGCTTACCGATATTATGTTTAAGATATCTGTTTGAAAATGCCATGGCTTTCACTCCTTTCTTTATATTTCCGCATCATACTATAGCACAAACATGTAATTGTCAACAAGATTTCGTTCTTGTGTTTGCTCCTTTTGTATTTGTTCTGGTCATCACTATAGCATCTTCAACCGGGTCGTTATAATAATCCTTGCGAACACGCACATTGATAAATCCATGCTTTTTATATAAATTAACAGCCGCCAGGTTACTTTTTCGCACCTCGAGAAAAAGCGATAATAAATCGTTTTCTACCATATGGCTAATCACGGCATCCATTAACTTATCACCAATACCGCAACGTCTTGCAGAGTTATCAACTGCAATTTGCAATATCTCTCCGTCATCCCCAACCCGCCGGAAAACAACAAACCCAAGACAAGCAGACAGCTCATCCTGTTCTGCAATCAAAATTATTGAATCACCCTTCTCCAACTCGTTTTGCAACATCCCAAAAGTCCAAGCAGGCGAAATCGAATCATGACCTATTTCTAAAATTCTCTGCAAATGTGCTTTTGCAGCTTTAATAATTCTAATCAATTAAATTTCTTACCCCCGGTAGCCAACGCCCAAATCCTACTTCGCATCAAACCAGCTTTTTCCGGCTCTTGTTTCTGCGATTAGCGGGACGGATAGTTTTGCGGCGTTTTCCATTTCCTCCTGCAGTATAGCACTCACGGTATCGGCTTCGTTTTCGGGACATTCTACGATTAGCTCGTCGTGAACTTGCAGGATTAGCCTTGCTTTTAGTTTCTCTGAGCGCAGGCGCAGCCAAACGTTGTTCATTGCAATTTTCATTATATCTGCAGCGGTTCCTTGTATAGGCATGTTTAATGCAACTCTTTCGCCGAATGAGCGGGTGTTGAAATTGTGGGATTTTAGCTCGGGTAAATCTCTTCGTCTGCCAAAAAGTGTTTTAACGTAACCAAGCTCTTTTGCGCTTTTAATTATTTCTGTCATATACTCACGGACTCCGGAGTATTTAAGGAGATAATTTTCGATGTATGTTTTTGCTTCCTTAGGTGTTACGCCTGTATCGTTGGCAAGCGAAAATGCGGAGATACCATAAACTATTCCGAAGTTGACGGCTTTTGCGCGAAAACGGTGCAATGATGTGACTTCATTAAGAGGAACATTAAAAACCTGCGAAGCTGTTACAGTGTGAATATCCTCTCCTTTTTCAAATGCAGAGAGCATAACGGGGTCGTTTGCGATATGTGCAAGCAGCCGCAGCTCGATTTGAGAATAATCTGCATCAACCAGTACATTTCCGGGAGCTGCCACAAACATCTTACGAAGCTCTCCGCCGATTTCTTTTCTGACGGGAATATTTTGTAAATTCGGTTCTGTCGAAGAAAGGCGCCCCGTAGCAGTAACGGTCATTTGAAAATGAGTGTGAATCCTTCCGTCAGAGCTGATTACCTTAAGCAGTCCCTCCGCATATGTAGATTTGAGCTTTGCCAGCTCTCTGTATTCCTTAATTAAGCTTATTACCGGATGCTTACCGAGCAGGCTGTCAAGAACCTCGACATTTGTTGAATATCCTGTTTTTGTTTTTTTAGGAGCAGGGAGCATAAGCTTTTCAAAGAGTATAACTCCAAGCTGCTTTGGAGAGTTTATGTTAAATGTTTCATGTGCATGGTCATATATTTCTTTTTCGATATCAGCTATTCTCACGGAAAGGTCTGCTCCGAACTTTATGAGCGCATCTTTATCAACCAGGAATCCGTCCTGTTCCATCTCTGCAAGAACACGGCATAGAGGGAGTTCAATTTCATGATAAAGTTTTTCCAGTTCTTTTTCTCTGAGCTTGTTTTCAAGTACCGGTTTCAGCAGATTTAACGCATAGGCTTCTTCTGCAAGCTGCTTACCCGAATCGGCAAGCATTGAGATTTGGCCACCCTCTTCATTGTCGGAATTAATGGAGTAGCCGATGTAATGTTCGGAAATTTTTTCAATGTCATAATTACTGTCGGTTGGTGAAATTAAATAAGCGGCAAGAGCTGTATCAAATATCCAGCCATCGGTATCAATACCTTTTTCAAGACATGAGCGGATAATGTCCTTTATATTATACCCTGCTTTTTTTATTTCACCGCTTAACAATGCCGATAATGCTCCGTTAAAATCTTCGGTAATCCCTTGTTGCAAAACATACACATTTCCTTTATCACCTGTTGAAACGGCAATACTGTCGAAAAATCCAATATCGACCCCAAGAGAAATCAATTCTGATTCTTTTGCCTCTTTTAAAAATGAAGAGCACTCACCGGCGGTGCATATATTTATTATTTCAAGTTTATCATAGACCTCCGTACCTTCTGCTCCTGCTCCGGTGCTCGGGGTTCTTAGTTTATACTTGTCAATAAAACTGATAAACCGAAGACGCTTAAAAAGTTCATAAAGTCTGTCGTTATCAAACTCTTTTCGGACACTGTCGCCCGGGCTGAAATTAAGCGGTGCATCGGTTCGAATCTCGGCAAGCTCATATGACAGATCTGCACTTTCTTTTCCTGTAAGCAGCTTATTTCGAAGTGTATCTTTAATATCCAAAGTATCAAGATTTGCATATATATCGGTTATTCGCCCGAACTTGCGGACAAGCTCCATTGCGGTTTTTTCGCCAACTCCCGCAATACCCGGAATATTATCTGAAGAATCACCCATAAGTGCTTTCAGGTCAACTATCATTTCGGGCTCAAAGCCGTACTCTTCTGTAAACATCAACGGAGTATAATTGTTTGTTTCGGTTTGCCCGCCTTTTGTTTTTATATGCTTAACTCTTGTTTTTCCGGTAACAAGCTGCAGCGTATCCTTGTCGCCTGTTACGATTACGCATTCCCAACCGTCTCTTTCGCATACCTTTGCCAGTGTGCCAAGCAAGTCGTCGGCTTCCCAGCCTGCAAGCTCGTAACATTTAATATTCATTGCATCAAGAACATCCTTGAGAACAGGCATTTGAACGACAAGGTCCTCCGGCATGCCTTTACGGTGAGCCTTATATTCTTTGTAGCGTTCATGACGAAATGTCGGAGCGGGCAGATCAAATGTAACGCAGAGCGCATCGGGAGACTCTTCTGCAATAAGCCTTTGTAAAATCGCAAGAAAACCGTAAATCGCATTAGTTGGTGTTCCGTCACTAGCAGAGAGATGACGAATACCGAAAAACGCACGGTTTACTATACTGTTACCATCAATAGCCATTAATTTCAAAGTCGTTACCCCCTATCGCTCTTTTGAGTATAGCACAAAAAGCACACAACAGACAGATGAATAATATTCACACAATAACGCATAAATATGCACTAGAGTTAACTGAGGCCTTTCGGCTCTGTAGTGCACAGGCCAAGGGGCAATGGTTATTTATTTAACAAATCATGTATATTAATTCAAAAATAAGTATTGCATAATAATCCATATTATGATATAGTCCCATTTAAAAGCAGGCGAAATCATTGTATGATAACGCAAAGAGTGCAGGAGTACCAACAAAAATGAAACCGAAAATTTTTATTGACGGCAGTGAAGGCACAACCGGATTGCAAATATATGACAGATTATTAAGCAGAGATAATATAGAATTATTGCAAATCGATGAATTAAAACGCAAGGATTCCTCAGAGCGAAAAAAATTCTTAAACGAAGCCGACCTGGTTTTTTTATGCCTTCCGGACGAGGCGGCAAGAGAAGCTGTTACGTTTATTGACAATACAAAAACACGTGTTATTGATGCATCAACCGCACACAGAGCAAATACCGGCTGGGTTTACGGCTTTGCCGAGTTATCAAAACACCAGAGGGAGAAAATAAAAAACTCACGCAGAGTGGCAAACCCCGGCTGCCATGCAACAGGAATTATCGCAGCGGTTTATCCTCTGATATCTCTTGGCATATTACCTCTCAACTATCCTTTGACATGTTTTTCGCTGACAGGATATTCGGGGGGCGGGAAAGCAATGATTCAATCATACGAAAACAATAAAACGCCGGAAATGTTTGCACCGAGGATATACGGTCTTGACTTGCAGCATAAGCACCTGCTCGAAATCATGCATATTACGGGACTTACATTTGAGCCTGTATTTTGCCCGGTTGTCGATGATTATTACAGCGGCATTGCAGCAACAATTATGATTCATAATGATACTCTGACCGGAAAACACACAGCAGAAGGAATAAAGCAAAATCTCACGGATTATTATGCAGGCGAAAAATATATTACAGTAGCAAAAGAGCTTGGGAGCGGAATGCTTGAGAGTAATTGGGGAGCGGGAACAAATAACCTTAACCTCACAGTTTGCGGAAACGATAAAGTAACAACGGTAACTGCCCGCTTTGATAACCTCGGCAAAGGCGCATCGGGAGCGGCAGTGCAAAATATGGATATAATGTTAGGATTGGAAGATGAAAAATATTAATGGCGGAGTTTGTGCCGCAAAGGGATTTAAAGCGTCCGGTATTCATGTCGGTGTAAAAACAAAAAACAAGGACAAAAAAGACCTTGCACTTATTGTTTCAGACTGTGATTGCACAGCAGCTGCAGTTTACACAAAAAATATCGTTAAAGCCGCTCCGCTGGATGTCACAAAAGAACATTTGAAAAACGGCAAAGCAAAAGCCGTGTTTGTAAACAGCGGCAATGCAAATGCCTGTGCTCCGCTTGGTTTGGAAAACGCAAAGCGTATGTGCAGCTCTGCAGCAGAAGCACTTGGTATCGGCGAAAGTGATGTAATTGTTGCCTCCACCGGTGTTATCGGGCAAACCTTACCAATCGAAGTTATTGAAAACGGTGTAAATCAACTTGTCGGAGAATTGTCGGATACAGGCTCGCAAAATGCAGCGGCTGCAATTATGACAACCGACCTTACGATGAAAGAACTTGCAGTAGAATTTAACGTTGGCGGCAAGTTATGCAAGCTCGGAGGCATTGCAAAAGGCAGCGGAATGATTCACCCGAACATGGGAACAATGCTTGCATTTTTGACAACCGATTGCGCAATAAGCTCCGAAATGATTCATAAAGCACTTATAAACACAACAAACATCAGCTTTAACAGAATTTCGGTTGACGGAGACACCTCTACCAACGACATGCTGTCACTTATGGCAAACGGTCTTGCGGAAAATGCAGAGATAACAAAGCCGGGTGCAGATTATGAAATTTTTGCAGAAGCATTAAATTTCATTTGTGTAGAGCTTGCAAAAATGATTGCCGCTGATGGCGAAGGTGCAACACATCTTATTATATGCACAGTCAAAAATGCCCCGGACGAAGAGACGGCGGAAATTCTTGCAAAATCCGTCATATCATCAACACTTGTAAAAGCAATGATTTTTGGCAAGGATGCAAACATAGGCCGTATTCTATGTGCAATGGGTTACTCAGGTGCCGGCTTTGACCCGCATACGATTGATATTGTGCTAAAATCAACAGCAGGATATGTTACTGTTTGTGAAAACGGAACAGGAATAAAATTCGACGAGGACTTGGCTTTAAAAATCCTGACAGAACATGACATTACCATAGATATCAGCATGAATGCAGGCACAGCCGAATGCACTTGCTGGGGTTGTGACATAACCTACGACTATATAAAAATAAACGGAGATTACAGGACATGATAAACAATAACCTTGAACGTGCTCAAACACTGGTTGAAGCGCTTCCGTACATCCAAAAATTCACGGGAAAAGTCGTTGTTATAAAATACGGCGGCAATGCAATGATAAGCGACGAGTTATTTGACGCTGTTATTGAGGATATGATACTTCTGCAGCTTGTAGGAATACATGCAGTTCTCGTTCACGGCGGCGGTCCGGAAATAAATGATATGCTTGATAAACTCGGCATGGAATCCCGCTTTGTAAACGGACTTCGTTATACCGACAAAGAAACAATGGATGTTGTTCAAAGCATCCTTTGCGGAAAGGTGAACAAGGACCTTGTTTCAACAATAATGCGTAAAGGCGGCAGTGCAGTAGGGCTTTGCGGGCTTGACGGAAAACTCTTTGAAGCAAAAAAAATGGACAGAGGCGACGGCGAAGACTACGGTCTTGTCGGTGATATTACTAAAGTAAACCCGGAGGTCGTCAATCAAGCGATAAAAGACGGGCATATCCCCGTTGTAGCAACTGTCGCTTACGGCACGGATGATGAAACGGCATACAATGCAAACGCAGATACAGCAGCCGCGAAGCTTGCGATAGCACTGGGAGCGGAGAAATTGATTTTACTGACAAACACAAGAGGAGTATTAAAAGAAAAAGATAAAGAAGATACACTCATTAAACAAATTGAAACAAAAGAAATTGAAGGCTTGATGTCAAAAGGTATAATAGAGGGTGGTATGATTCCAAAAATTGAATGCTGCGCCGATGCAATTACCGGAGGAGTCCGACGAACACACATCCTCGACGGACGTATACCGCATTCAATATTAATAGAAATGCTCACCGACGAAGGTGCCGGTACAATGATATGCTAGGGAGAAAATATGAACAGTAATCAAATAAAAACACTCGATAATCAAAACGTTATGCAGACATATGCACGCTTCGATGTTGCTGTCGAGCGAGGCGAAGGTGCAACGGTATACAGCCCCGAGGGTAAAGAGTATATAGATTTCACCAGTGGTATAGGTGTTAACTCAATCGGTTATGCAAATAAAAAATGGGCGGATGCGATATATGCACAGGCAATGAAGCTGCAGCATATTTCCAATCTTTATTACAGTGAACCTTATACAAAACTTGCAGAAGTGCTGATAAAACGCACGGGAATGAAAAATGTGTTTTTTGCAAATGCCGGAGCGGACGCAAACGAAGGAATGATCAAACTTGCAAGAAAATACTCCTTCGATAAACACGGAAAAGGCAAGAGTACAATAATATGCTTAAACCAAAGCTTTCACGGCAGAACAATAACAACACTTGCAGCAACGGGTCAGGATGTTTTCCACAATTATTTTTTCCCGTTCACGGAAGGCTTTAAGCATGTAGAGGCAAATGATATAAAAATACTGGAAAATGAAATAACAAATGACGTTTGTGCAATTCTTATTGAATTTATTCAAGGCGAAGGAGGTGTTATACCCCTTGATGCCGAATATGTAAAGGCTGTCGCCGATATATGTAAGGAAAAAGACCTTCTGCTGCTCGCAGACGAAGTACAGACAGGGGTCGGACGGACAGGAAAATTATTTGCTTTTGAACATTACGGAGTAAAACCGGATGTCTTCAGCTTTGCAAAAGGCATAGCCGGCGGTTTACCGCTTGGCGGCATAATAGCAAATGAAAAATGCTCCGCTGTTCTGACCGCAGGCACACATGCGACAACATTCGGCGGAAACCCCGTTGCAGCAGCCGCTGCAACAGAAGTTCTCAGTCAGCTTGATGATGATACACTTGTCGAGATTTCAAAAAAAGGCGATTATATAGAAAAAGAAATAAAAAGCTGGAATCTGTCCTGTATCAAAGAAGTCCGCGGCAAAGGACTTATGATAGGCATATCATTAAAAAATGCCGTTCCGAGAGCAACAGCCGAATCCTGTGTTAATAACGGCCTTCTTATATTGACCGCAGGGTCCGATGCGCTTCGGATACTTCCACCGCTGCTTATAACATATGAAGAGCTCGACAAAGGGCTGAAAATACTAAAAACTACATTGGAGGAAATATCATAATGAAAAAAGATTTACTAAAGCTGCTTGATCTTTCAAGTGATGACATTACACTTATTCTTGACACATCAGATAAATTGAAGGCAGAACGGAAAGCAGGGAAACAGCATGATTTCCCCGCAGGAAAGTCGCTTGCAATGATATTTGCAAAAAACTCTACCCGTACCAGAGTCTCTTTTGAGGTCGGAATGACACATTTCAACGGACATGCATTATTCATGTCAACCGCAGACAGCCAGATGAAACGCGGAGAATCCATAAGTGACACGGCACGCACACTAAGCCGTTATGTTGACGGAATTATGATTCGTACATATGATCAAGATGAGGTGGAAGAGCTCGCAAAGCATGCAACGATTCCTGTCATTAACGGGCTTACGGACTTTGCACACCCTTGCCAAATCCTTGCCGACCTCATGACAATCCGTGAGCATAAAGGAAAACTTAAGGGCCTTAAAGCCTGCTGGATCGGCGACGGAAATAATATGGCAAACTCTCTTATAGTAGGATGCCTAAAATGCGGAATGGATATATCTGTAGCCTGTCCCGAAGGTTACAGACCCGATAAACAGGTTCTCGATTTTGCCGCAACGGTTAAGGACTGCAAATTCGAAATGACCGATGACCCGAAGATTGCCGCAAAAGGAGCAGATGTTGTCTTCACTGATGTATGGGCATCAATGGGGCAGGAAGGAGAAGCGGCAGAGCGCGCAAAGGCGTTTACGGGATATCAGGTCAATGATGAAATCATGGCACTTGCAAACCCCGGTGCGATGGTACAACATTGTCTGCCTGCACATAAGGGTGAAGAAATATCGGAAAAGGTATTCGAAGAACATGCCGGTGAAATTTTCGACGAAGCGGAAAACCGTCTCCACGTTCAAAAAGGAATCATATATCTGCTGATGAAATAATTTATTTTAAGGAGAGAAGAATGAAATTACTAATTATATCGGGAACACCTAAAACATACGGACTGACTTACTCATTTGTGGAAAAAGCAAAGGAAACTGCTGACGGGCTTGGTATTGAATCGGAGGTAATTAACCTTTCAAAAATGAATCTCACTAAATGCAGAATGTGTGATGGTGGCTGGGGAGTATGTTTTTACGAGCATTACTGCATATTCGGTGACAAGGACGGTTTTAATGACCTGCAGAAAAAAGTTGAAAAAGCCGACGCATTTGTGTTCATAACTCCTGTTTATTGGGGTGAAATGAGCGAAGAACTTAAGCTTTTCATGGATAAGCTCAGGCGTTGCCAGGCGACCAAACAGTGGGGCAACCACAGAGATTCCGTTTCATTCTTTAAGGATAAACCAAGCATAATTGTAGCAGCAGCAGGCGGCGGCGGCGGCGGATGTCCGGGTGCGTTTTCACATATGGAACGTGCAATCGGAGCAGCAGGCGGAGACAACTGGCCTAAGGAGCATGCAGGATTCTTTGACTTTATAGCAGTAAACCGTTGGAATAAAGACTATAAAAGAGTTGCATTAGCCGAAGCAATTAAATGTATGGCAGATTTCTATAAGCGTCCGAGACTGAAAACAGTAACCCCGCAAGCGGAATATAAGCTTTATGTTACATTCGACAACGGCGAAGAAAAAACCTACGACTTCAAACCATATGTTGAAACAAAACATTATGCAAAGCTAAAGGATACGGAGCATTTTAACAAGGCACAAATCTCCGGAACCAAAATAGAATGGTGGCCCCTAATGGACATAGATATAATAGACCTTGAAAGCGGCTGCTGGTTGTAGGAAGAAAAAAGTCCCGCCCTCAGAGTGAGGGTGGGACTTTTACGATAGGGTGCAGAACCCTGTCTTATGCTGTAAATATATGTTGATAAGCACTATATGTTGTGATAAAATTATGCGAAATATTTATTTGGAGGGCAATATATGGTGCCGGGGCGTAAGCTTGTAAAAGTGTCTGATTTATCGAGAGAATGGTGGGATTCAATGTATTCGCGCTGCTGTGATATCATTGCAAGGCCTGAAATATACTCAGATTCCTGCAGCGGAAGAATACTTGCATCAATGTTTTATGAACCGAGTACCCGTACAAACTTCTCTTTCCAGGCAGCAGCACAAAGGCTTGGAGCAGGTGTATTCGGTTTTTCCGATCCGGTAGGGACATCGGCATCAAAAGGAGAGACACTTGCCGATACAATAAGGATGACAGCAGCGTACTCATCCACAATCGTAATCAGAAGCCCTCAGGAAGGTTCGGCCACTGCTTCTGCGTTATATTCGGAGGTTCCTGTAATAAACGCAGGTGACGGAGGTCATTCACATCCGACACAAACACTTACGGATTTGACGACAATTGCTCAGAAAAGAGGAAAAATCGGAAATATCCGAATCGGTCTGTGCGGAGACCTTAAACATGGGCGAACCGTCCATTCACTCGTTGAAGCAATGGAAATGTTTGAAGGTATAAGTTTCTATCTGATATCTCCCGAGGAGCTTAAGTTCCCGGATTATGTACTTGAAAGAATGAAAAAGCAAGGTCAGACATATGAAGAAACCGAAATACTTGCCGATGTAATCCCGGAGCTTGATGTACTTTATATGACACGAATTCAACGGGAGCGTTTCCGTGATGCCGGTGAATACAGAAGATTAAAAGATGTATATGTCCTGACGAAAAAAATGCTTGACGGTGCGAAATCAGACATGCAAATAATGCACCCCCTGCCGAGGGTTGATGAAATATCAACCGATGTCGATACAGACCCGAGGGCTGTTTATTTTGAACAGGCCCGTTACGGAATGCTTATAAGAATGGCGCTGCTTCTTGATTTTATGCATCTTAAGAAAGAAGCACCAACGGTTCCGGAGGATGACCCGAAAGCAGCTCCCGGAGAGTGTGTAAACCCCGCATGCATAACACAATCCGATACATACCTTCCTAAACTCGTATCAAGAAACGGCCCCGACAGATGCGGATACTGCGACAAAAAAACATCATCAATGCTGCTGTAAGAGAGTAAAATGGATGAGCTTAAATTCGCCGAAATTGAAATAGAAACCTCGCTTGACCAAAACCGCAGCTGTGACGGTAGCTCAGCGCTGCGGTTTTTTTCGTCATTAACACCCCCGCCAAGCGCAGAGCCGATAAAACCTCGCGTCATGGACCCTATCAGAGAAAAATTCTATGAAATGCGCAAGCTTGCATCTGCAAAACCTTTTGCCCGCAGCGACAGTGAGCTTTTTTACAGACAAGCAAGATTCATGGAAGACTTCACGGATGATTATGAAGGAAATGCAAAATTTAACATGTATTATCCCTATTACCAGAATATGGGATATGACTACCTTCGAACATATTTTACATGGAGAACAAAAGTCAGAAGCGGTGAGCTGCAGCAAACATCATTATCATATATTTTTTTGTACATATATGAACTGCTTTCGGGCATCGGTACAGAGAATCCCGAAGACGGATTAAATAAACTGCTTCAGGTATGGTGCAATTATTCAAAGGAACATGCACCGATTGAGAAATATTTATCCAAATGGTTTAAGGATTATTTTGTGTTCTATGAACTCCCGGGCACCTTTTCCGATTTTATTAATGAAAATCAGTTGCAAAAATACTACTCGCTTACTCTTTTATTTGATGAAAATGCAGAGAATAAACTTGAGCTTTGGAATAATATATCGGGCTATGATGTAACAACCTCCAAGTTTTATAAAGACGGCAATGAACAGCTTGTAGATGATTGTTTTACTTATGTGCTGACGAAAATTCAAGACTTCTGCACAAAACGGAACACACGGTTTGAAGACCTGCTTGTTTACAGTGTGAGCAGGCGCTCACCGTGGCAGCCGTTTAAACAGGCGCATTTCGGAAGCAGAGCAAAACAAACAGACAGAGAGATAAAACTTTCGGAATTTGAACGTTATTATTGTAAGCACGGGCAATGGACAGCAAACCTGCCTATATATTATTCAAGCCAAAAGGATTTTATCGGTTATATAATCAAAAAAACAGAAGCCTGTCTGAGGCAGGAAGTAAAATATAAGTATAAACTTGCGGCAGATATAAAGGCCGGCACAAAACCCTTCAGAGAACTGCAGCGCCCTGCGGCAAAAAGAGCGGAACTCGATAAAATAATAGAAAAAGCCGTGGCAGACTTTTACAGAGAGCAAAATCTCATAGCAGTAAATGTTGACCATTCAAACCTTGCCCGCATCCGCTCCGAAGCACTGGAAACACAAGGACAGCTGATAGTTCCGGAAGAAATTACCGAGGCAACGACAGCACAAGGGGACGGTTCTGCTGTGTTCTCTTGCGAGCAGCCTGAGGAACCTGTAACACTTTCGTTTGCTGATGGCTGGAAAGCATTAAAAACAGCACTTTCCGATATGGAGCGCAAAGCTTTGAGTTTGGCTCTGCAAGAAAACGCAGACATAAAAGCGTTTGCCGATGAAAATAATATTATGCCGGAAGTCCTTGCCGATTCAATAAATGAAAAAGCTGCAGACTGTATAGGTGACAGCCTGCTTGAACTGGATGATGAGATTATAATGCTCTATGACGAGTACAGAGATAATATTGAGTCAATATGCAGATAAGCAGAATAAAGGAAATAAATAATTCACATGAATAAGCAAAGGTTTGCAGATGCGTGCAGTATAGTAACGGAGACAAAAAGAGAGTACCATCAAATTGGTACTCTTGGTGAAAAAACCCTGCATGCGGTGGTTAAGCATTATATTGAACCGGATGTAACAAAGCATGAAAAAAAGGTAGGTTCATTTCATGCTGACATTGTTACGGAAAACGGGATATTTGAAATACAGACGAGGTCATTTAACGCATTACGGAAAAGGCTCAATTTCTTTTTAGAACACTATACGGTCACAATTGTTTATCCGCTTCCGAAAACGAAATGGCTTTTGTGGATTGATAAACAAACAGGCGAGGTCTCAAAGAAACGAAAATCACCAAAAACCGGCAGGATTTATGATGCAGTTCATGAGCTGTACAAAATCAGACCACTTTTAAATCACCCTAACCTAAAACTTCACGTTGTATTTATTGATATGGAAGAATACCGCTATCTGGATGGCTGGAGTGAAAATAAGAAAAAAGGTTCATCCCGTTACGACAGGCATCCCTTGGAAATAACTGATGAAATTTTATTTAATGCAAAGTCCGATTACCTGCAATTTATACCGCCGGACCTGGAGGAACAGTTTACTACAAAGGATTATAAACAAGCAGCAAAAATAAACCTCAGAACCGCGCAAACCATTCTCAATATATTAAACTATATAGGTGCTGTTAAACGTACCGGAAAAACAGGAAATCTCCACATATACGAACGAAATACATTTTAAATTTGTTATTAAAATGCCGCTTAAATATGACATGCAGTTGTCATATTCAGGTGATATATTAGTTATTCGGGATAAACGTAAAATAACCTGCTTTGCAATAATTATCTTGTTTCCGCTTCCGGTAATGATTATACTGTAAGACAGGGGACTCTTCCCCCTGTCTTATTCATAAGGAGTTATTCCATGAACAACCAAGTCCCGCCGCGAATCGCAAGTATTCTTATTAACGCTCTAAAAGGTGGTGTCGTACCAAGAGTGGGTCTTGAGTATGTCACCGTCGGCAGAGCGCAGGAGATTGCGGCAATATTACATGATATTGACTTAGTAGCGGACGGTGGTGCATCGTTTCGTTTTGTTGTGGGAAAATACGGGAGCGGTAAAAGTTTTCTGCTCCAAACAATCCGCAACTACGCAACTGCAAAGGGGTTTGCGGTTGTCGATGCAGACCTTTCACCGGAGAGAAGGTTTGCAGGAACTAAGGGGCAAGGGCTTGCCACATACAAGGAGCTTCTCCAAAATCTTTCCACAAAATCAAAACCCGACGGTGGAGCATTACCTTTGATACTGGAAAAATGGATATCAGCAATACAATCAACTGTTAAATCACAGTCGGATGCCGAAGGAGATGAATTTGACAAGCTGGTAGAAAAGCAAATATACGCAGCCGCAGCATCACTTGAAGGAATGGTAAACGGATTTGAATTTGCCAAAGCAATAGTTACATACTGGCAGGCATATAAAGAAGATGACAGCGCAAAAAAAAGTAATGTTCTCAGATGGTTCAGGGGTGAATATGTAACCCGCAGAGATGCAAAAGCAGACATCGGAATCAACTTTATTGTCACGGATGATAACTGGTATGATTTCCTTAAAATAATGGCAGCATTCCTTGTCAGCACAGGATATAAAGGACTGCTTGTACTCATAGACGAGCTTGTCAACATTTTTAAAATACCAAACTCGATAACAAGAGCAAATAACTATGAAAAGATTCTCACGTTATATAATGATGTGCTGCAGGGGAAGGCAAAGCACATCGGCTTTCTGATGGGCGGTACCCCGCAATGCATAGAAGACAGATACAAAGGCGTTTACAGCTATGAAGCGCTACGGTCACGGCTGGCAGAGGGGCACTTTGCTACAGACGACCTTAAAGACCTTTCGGCACCGATAATAAAGCTTCAAATGCTGACGCAAGAAGAAATGTATGTTCTAGTGGAAAAACTGAGAGATATACATGCGCATTTATATAATTATACACCTACGCTAAAACACGAAGACCTGCTTTATTTCTTAACAGTTGAATATAACAGGGTAGGTGCGGAAACTCATATAACACCAAGGGAAATTATCCGGGATTTTATTGAGCTTACAGGTATAATCCATCAAAATCCCGAAAAAAGTGTTGAGGATATCCTCGGAAGCAACAGCTTTGAAATGGCTAAAGGCGGCCTTTCGGATGAAGATATCCATGCCGATTTTGTTGAATTTGAAATTTAAAAGGATAAACCATGGACGTATTTAACAGACTTGCACCTTTTATACAAGACTTTATTTATCAGGAAAAATGGGATGAGCTTAGAGGAATCCAGGTGGCAGCCTGCGAGGTTATTTTTGACACGGATGATAACCTGCTGCTATCATCGGGCACCGCTTCGGGAAAAACCGAAGCGGCATTTTTACCTGTCCTTACCGAGCTTTATAACAATCCTTCAAAATCAATAGGAGTTCTATATATTTCGCCGCTTAAAGCATTAATAAACGACCAATTCAAGAGGCTTGAGCAGCTGCTTATTGATTCAAACATGCGTGTGACAAAATGGCACGGCGATGCATCGCAGACAAAAAAAGATGAGCTTGTTAAAAATCCCGAGGGGCTTTTGCAAATTACACCCGAATCGCTCGAAAGCCTTATTACAAATAAACGCGGAGCATGCCTTCAGCTATTCTCGGATTTACGTTTTGTAATTATCGATGAAGTACACCACTTCATGCGTGATGCAAGAGGCATACAGCTTCTTTGTGTGCTGGAGCGCATGCAAAATCTGACGAATGTTGTCCCGAGGCGTATCGGACTTTCTGCAACCATGGGAGACCTCGGCATGGCTGCAACATGGCTTAATACCGGGACAAACCGCAACTGCACTTCACCCGTGACAGATGAAGGAAAAAAACGTGTACGCATCCATGTTGAACGCTTTGTTAATTATGCAGATAAACGTGACCTTGAGGAGCGGGACGGCAGCGGCAATGTTATCAGCGTCAGCGAAGGCGGGGATATCGGAAACAGAGAGCACTATAATTACTTATTTAAGGCAACTCTCGATAAAAAAACCATTATATTCACAAACAGCAGAGAGGAAACCGAATATATACTCGCAAATCTGCGTGAAATCGCACTAAAAAACAAAGCACCCGATGTTTACAGGGTGCACCATGGTAATGTTTCGGCTCTTCTTCGGGAAACAACCGAGGATGAAATGAAAATGGAAGACGAGAAAATCGTAACGGGAGCAACGGTGACACTCGAGCTTGGCATAGATATCGGCTCGCTCGATCAGGCAGTACAGGTTGGTGCTCCTCTTAATGTTTCATCCTTTGCGCAAAGACTCGGGCGTTGCGGCCGCAGAGGGCAGACACCGCAGCTCCTGTTTACGATAGTTGAAAGCATTCAAATAAACACGGCAGATATAATAGGCCCTATTAACTGGGAGCTGGTCCGGACAATTGCAATAATAGACATATACACAAAAGATCACTGGATAGAGCCGATATATCCGCATAACCATGCATACAATCTGCTTTATCATCAAACGCTCAGCCACCTGAAATGTAACGGCGAGTTATCACCTGCGGCATTGGCACAGGCAATACTATCACTTGGCTGCTTTAAACACATACCGCAGGAAGATTACCGCAAGCTGCTTGAGCATTTAATAAATATAGAGCAACTGGAACGTACCGAACGCGGCGGTATTATAATCGGAAGAGAAGGCGAAAAAATTATAAACAGCCATAAGTTCCTGACAGTGTTTATAGCGCCCGAATATTTACTTGTAAAAGACGAAAACCGCACAATAGGTACGGTAGATAAAATCTATCCTGTCGGAACACGCTTTGCGCTTGCCGGGCAGGCATGGGAAACTGTGGATGTCAACGAAAAAAGCAAAGTTATTTTTGTTAAACGGGTACCCGGTATATCGATAGTTGACTGGGATCAGGACACAATGGTTGAGCTCCATACCGTTCTTGTGCAGCGAATGAAAAACGTATTGACATGTGACGAAGAGTACCCTTACTTAAGTGAAAGATGCGCTCCGAGAATCGAGGAGATACGTTACATAGCAAGAAACAGCGGTATTCTTGAAAATCTTGTCACTCCGATATCGGACAAAAAATTCGCAATATTCCCGTGGGTAGGAACAAGGCAGCTTTTTACACTGCATTACGCTCTTCTGGACAGAGGAATAAAAAGCAAACTGCCTTGGATAACATGCATATACCTCGAAGTTATTTACAACGGCACAGCCGAGTCACTCACTGAACTGATAATTGATATTATCAGTTCAGACCTTGATTTATACAGCCTCCCGCTGCCCGAGAAAGTACAGGTTACGGGTAAATATAATGAATTTATACCGCAGGAATTACTGAAAAAACAATTTGTCGAAGACTATCTCGATTTTGAAGGCTTGAAAAATGCTCTTTTATAGTGTAAAATAGCCAATCAAATCAGTGCAGAATACAGCACGTATAGTGATAGCCTGAGGCAAAGGATGTGTAATTATTAAAAGAATAATAAAATTTATAGCATTGCTGCTGACTATCACAGTGCTGTTACCGGTATTACTTTCAGGTTGCGCTGAGTCTGCCGGAACTCAACGAAATAGCCGGGTAGAATTTACTTCATATAAAGATATTCCGGGCATTACAGAAGAAGAAATTAATGCAATCGAAGCACTCCGTGAACAAAGAACACATTTTGTTTACGGTGTTTTGCCGTCCACAGAAGCCTTTATTGATGCAGACGGAAATATCGGAGGATGGTCTGTTTTGTTTTGTCAGTGGCTCTCAGAGCTGTTTGATATTCAATTTAACCCGGAGTTTATTGAATGGGGTGATTTTTTAGCAAAGCTTGCGAGTTTTGAGGTTGATTTCACCGGCGCTATGACAGCTACGGAGGAACGCCTAAAAACTTACTTTATGACATCAGCAATTGCCCAGCAGTCAATACGGACATTTCGCCTTAAAGACAGTATACCGCTCGAAGAAATTGCAGAAAAGCGTTTGCCAAGGTATGGTTTTATTCCCGGAACAACAACCATTGATGAAGTTGCTTCCCGCATTGACCCGGATACATATGAAGTTGTGCTTGTGCCTAATACCGATGCAGCACATGAAATGCTTAGTAGCGGGGAAATTGATGTTTTTATTAATGTAAATACTGCAGAAGCTGCTTTTGACAAATTTGGAGATGTAGTCGCAAGAGACTTTTTTCCGTTAATTTTCAGCCCTGTTTCTCTAACAACACAAAATCCCGAACTTGAGCCAATAATTAACGTTATCCAAAAAGCACTGGACAACGGCATCGCAAACTATCTTGTTGAGCTGTATAATGCCGGTTATCATGATTATTTAAGATATAAAATTTACAATCAGCTTACAGATGAAGAACATGAGTATATACGAAGAAATCCCGTAATACCTGTTGCAGCAATTTACAGTAACTATCCTATCTGTTTTTATAATAACCGCGAAAGCGAATGGCAGGGAATTTTCTTTGATTTAATTGAGCAAATAGAAGGAATAACAGACTTAACCTTTGAACTCAAAAACGACCAGCATACGGAATGGTCGGCAATGCAGGAAATGCTTAGAACCGGTGAGGTGAAGCTGGTAGCCGATTTGATATGGACAAGAGCCCGCGAAGAACATTTCATATGGTCGAATATATCAATACAAGATGACTACTATGCACTTATATCAAGGTCCGACCATAGAAATATAACATTAAACGAAATACCGCATATCAGTGTCGGTGTTGTCAAGGATACTGCTTATACGGCAATGTTTATGCAATGGTTTCCGGATCATGAACACATCACGTATTATGACGGTATTGAAGAATCTTTTATTGCCTTGGGAAACGGCGAAGTTGAGATGGTAATGACAACAGAGAGAAGACTTATGTTTCTGACTCATTATCAGGAGCTTACGGGATTTAAGCTGAACTTTGTTTTTGACCAGGGAATCAGCACAAGATTTGGCTTTAACCAAAACGAAACGGTTCTTCGCGATATTATTGATAAAGCTTTAAATGCAATAGATACGAAAGGCATTGCAAACCAATGGATGCGTAACACTTTTGATTACCGTGCCAAAGTAGCGGAAGCACAGCAACCGCTCTTGATAGGGTCATCAATTTTGCTGTTTTTTGTGCTTTTACTTATTATTATTTTATTTGTGAGAAGCCGCCGAGTCGGTAAACGGCTTGAGGTTCTTGTTGAAGAACGCACATATGAGCTTGCGCTTGCATCGAATGCAAAATCGGCATTTTTAGCCAATATGAGCCATGAAATAAGAACACCGCTTAACAGTATTGTAGGCTTTTCGGAATTAGCTCTGGATTATGATATACCGCCTAAAACGAAAAATTACTTAACCAACATTCTTGAAAATTCCGAAGGATTACTGCAGATAATAAATGACATTCTGGATATATCAAAAATTGAATCAGGTAAAATGGAACTGGAAAAAGTGCCGTTTGATCCGAGAGATTTATTTACTACCTGCAGGACATTGATTTTACCGAAGGTTCTTGATAAGGGTCTGAAATTGTCATTTTACGTGGAGCCGACAATAGGAAAAATGCCGCTTGGCGACCCGACAAGACTCAGACAGGTGCTGGCCAACCTTTTGTCAAATGCCGTAAAATTCACGGAAGAAGGATCAATACGTTTATGGGCAACCGTTAAGGAGCAAAAAGATGACACAGTCACCATGCACGTTGAGGTACAGGACACAGGAATCGGGATGACCCCGGATCAGATTAAAGGAATTTTCGACCCGTTTATACAAGCCGAATCAGGAACAACGCGAAAATACGGAGGAACCGGCCTCGGACTTTCCATAACAAAAAACATTATTGAAATGATGGGAAGCACACTGGTAGTTGAAAGTAAACCCGGTGCCGGAAGCAGATTCGGATTTGAACTGGTTTTGGATACAGTCGATATCACCATTGATGAATACCAAAAACGCAAAATCGCACATGATGATATTAAAAAGCCCACATTTGAAGGCTTGATTCTGGTATGCGAGGATAATACCATGAACCAGGAGGTCATAAGTGAGCATCTCGAAAGAATCGGACTTAAAAGCGTTATGGCGGAGAACGGTCAAATCGGTGTAGCAATGGTAAGAGAGCGGGCAAAAAAAGAATCTGCCGACAAGCAGTTTGATTTAATTTTTATGGATATCCATATGCCCGTTATGGACGGGATTGAAGCATCCGAAAAAATACAGGAAATCGACAATAAAATCCCGATAGTAGCGATGACTGCAAACATAATGACCCATGACAGAGAGCTGTATAAAGCAAGCGGTATGGATGATTATGTCGGAAAACCATTCACTTCACAAGAATTATGGCGGTGCCTGTTAAATTACTTTAAGCCGGTAAATTGGGAAACCGAGACAAATGATGATAAACTGACTCAAACAGACGAACTAAAACAAAAGCTGATAAACAAGTTCATATATAATAACCACAATAAAAGCGCAGAGATAAAAGAAGCAATAGAGAAAAACGATATTAAACTCGCACACAGATTGGTCCACACATTAAAAAGTAATGCAGGTCAGCTTGATAAAACCTTCCTGCAGGAGATTGCCGATGAAATTGAAGACTGTCTTAAGGATGAGAAAAATTTAACCACGCCGAAGCAAATTGAAATCCTTGAAAAAGAACTAAGTACAGTTCTTGCAGAGCTTGAGCCGCTTGCGGATGATTCGACACAGCACCCAAGTCAAACAGAGATGTATGACAATAAGGAAGCATTAATACTTCTTGATGAATTAGAACCGTTGCTGAAAGATAAAGACATGGAGTGTTTGATACTTGTTGACAGGCTTTACCTTATTGCGGACAGTGAAGAACTGATTAAACAAATGGAAGATTTTGATTTTGAAGCTGCAGAAAAAGAATTGGCAGAGTTAAAAGATAAGCTTAAATAATACCAAAAAACCTCTTCCCGTTATCCATAGTCAGCTCTGCAATATCATGTACAGATTCTCCTCGTACTTCTGCAACTTTTTGAGCAATATAAGGCAGGTACAGTGAGCTGTTGCGTGTGCCTCTTTTAGGGTCGGGAGCGAGATAAGGGCAGTCCGTCTCCAGCATAATTCTGTCGGCAGGCATGTTCTCAAGTACTTCCAATGCTTTTCTTGCGTTTTTAAAGGTTATAACGCCTGTAAACGATAGATACCAGCCTAAATCAAGAATGATTTTTGCTGTTTCCCAACTGCCTGAAAAGCAATGAAAAACTCCGGTGAGGTCACTAAAATCACGAACAATATTTAAAGTATCCTGCAATGCTTCGCGTTCATGAATAATAACCGGTTTATTTAAGCTCCGGGCAAGCTCGAGCTGTTCCCGGAACCGTTTTTTCTGGATATCTCTCGGTGAAAAATCATAATGATAATCAAGACCTATTTCACCAACCGCAACAGCTTTAGGGTGTGCAAGAAGTTTTTTAAGCTCTAAAACAGTATCATCATTCATCGATTTGGAATCATGCGGATGAATACCGGCTGATGCATAAATAAAAGGATATTTATCAGCCAGTTTTATACTTAAATCCGACGAATACAGGCTGCTTCCCGAGTTTAAAATTAATGAAACTCCTGCATCCGGCATGGATTCAAGCAATTCATCTCTGTCATTATTAAATCGTTTATCGCAATAATGTGCATGTGTGTCGAAATACATTTTACCACCGCTTTTCCAAAAAAACTTGCATTAATAAAAATAATGTGCTAGTGTAACAGTCTGTGAAATTAATCAGAAATACGCATAGAAGCACAAGGAGCAGACACAATGGATATCGTAAAGACAATATTTGTAAGTATACATTTACTGTTAAGCTTAATACTCATTTGCATTATAGTTCTTCAATCGGGAAAAAACTCCGGTCTTTCGGCATTTACGGGAGCAAATGAATCATATCTTGCCAAAAATAAAGCAAAATCAAGAGATGCACGCCTTGCTCTTGCAACCAAGTGGGTTGCCGGTGTTTTTGTTGTCCTGACAGTAATACTGAATCTCATGTAATTCATCGTTTATATATCGCAAGTTTCAAGTTTATTTTAATAAATTTTTAACAAAAAGAGGTTTTCCGCCAAAATGGCGGGTAACCTCTTTTAATATTATTTCATCACTAGCTAACGATTTCACCCATATTATTTGAACCTGAAAGAGCTGCTGCATTAAACTCGTCATAATCGACATGCATATAAGTTGCAAAATCCGGGCTTACACGTACAACAACTTCGTCGAATATAAGAGCTCTGTCGCCATTAACTTTAACTTTTATAATGTCCTTATCCGAAACACCAAACTTTTTTGCATCCTCGGGAATCATGTGGACATGGCGCTTTGCAATTATAACACCTTCATTGATTTCAACTTCACCCTTCGGGCCGACAAGCTTACATCCGGGGCTGCCGCCGATATCACCGCTTTCACGGATCGGAGCGGAAAAACCAAGGGATGTCGCATCGGTGAGAGACAGTTCAATCTGGTCGGCTTTTCTGCATGGACCAAGTATAGTAACCTCTGTAGACCTGCGAGGTCCGACAACTGTAATTTTATGCGGCGTTGCAAACTGGCCCGGTTGAGAAAGCATTTTTTTAACCTCGAGCTCAAAACCCTCTCCAAACAATGTGTTTAATGTCTTGCGCGTTACATGGCAATGCTTGCCTGACCCTTCAATTTCAACTTTATAACCCGACAATGTTATGCCCACCCTTCAAAAAATATTGTTTGTAAGTAATCAAAAATAATATATAACCGTTTTTACACTTTAGCATTAAATAAAAAGAAGTGCAACCGTCACTTTATTCCTTTTGACAAAAATAACAACGTGAAAGCATAAACAGCTTTTATTTTTATGCAAAATGTGGTAAAATCAATGTTCAGAGATTTTTTGTAAGCAATAGATTTAATCGAAGTGTGAGGTGATGCAGTTGAAAATTGCGCTGGGAATGATAATCAGAAACCTTGATTCCGAGCAGGAGCTTATGGGGTTTATCGATAATGCAGAAAAATACGGGCATAAAATAGACGGTGTAATCGTTGCGTATACACATACTCACGACCCTGTTGTTGAATATAATATACGAAAAAAAGTACCCTTCTATGCAATAAATATTAACAACCCATACTACTGCAAGGAACAAATGCGTCACCGGGGTATATCCGATTCTCTTGCCAAAGTGCTGCTTGAATGTCCTGTGGATACGAAAGCAGGTCTTGTACCGTATGGCTTTAACCGTATGATAGTGGTTACGGAAGCAATACTCAGAGGAATGGACACGCTCTTTTTTGTAGATTCGGACGTTTATTCCAAGGTGCTTAAAAGAGAACCGGATGGAAGCATTATTGAAAAAGACGTAGATTTTTTCGGAGCTCATCTGGAACATTTAAACTCAGGCTCCGACGTAACCACCGGAGAATACAGCGGATACAATATTTTACCGCCGGCATCCTTTGACGGAATGGATGCATTTTTAGCAGGTGTCCAAAAATCCGACATGCACGAATACTGGCAAACAAGTATGTCTCACCGATGCCTTGTAGTACAGCCCGATAATATCGAATCAAAACCATGCAAAAAAATTCTCGGCGGAAATATGGCAATCAAATTATCCGCATTTGCAAACCTTCCGCCATTCTTTTCTTCTTACTATACACTGGATGGAGAGCTCTTTTTATGCCGCGGCGAGGATACGGTTTTGGGTATGGAGATTGCAAAGGGCGGGATTAAATGTACCGATATAGGAATAAACCCGCTGCATGACACATATAAGGAATACCCGAACGAGCCCGATTTAAAAAATGACCCGTCGGTTAAAGAACGTTTCTACTATGCATGCACAGGCTGGGTCGGCCGCAATCCGTTTTTTAACCATATACTGGGGAATGACTTAAAAGAAACAAGAGAATACCAAAGAGAACATCTTGAACGCGGGTTAAAGGCATTATCCGATTATACTGCATACCCAAGATTTAACACTGTAATCAAGAATTTTGATGCAAGCTGGGATAATGTGAAAAAATATGTAAGTGAGTTTGAGCATGTTTCTGAATCATGGCATAAATTTATGGAAGGATGGAATAAATAAACCAATGAAAGTACTGATGATAAACCATTTTCCGCTCGACGGCTCGGGCAGCGGCACATATACCAGAAACATAGCAGTGCATCTTCAAAAAAAGGGTCATGAGGTGTGTATAATCATGCCCGAAAATACAAAGAACTTTGCAGATGTCCCCGGCACCCTCATTATTCCGGTATATTTTTCCCGTACCGAAGGTACGTTGCATACCGAAGTAATTGAAGGTATGCTTCCGTTTAATTTTCCCTGCTTTACAACACATCCCCGAAGTGTAATGACCTTTGCCGACCTTGACGATAATCAGCTCGAAATGTATCTTTCGGCATTTGAAAACGCTATAAAAAAAGCCTGTGAGGAATTTAAACCCGATATTATTCACGGTCAGCATATCTGGCTGCTGAGCTGGCTTGCAATTAAAACGGGCATTCCATATGTCGTTACGGCACACGGAACAGATTTAATGGGATACAAAGAGTGGGAACGCTTTAGAAAATACGCAGAGGAAACCGCAATAGGAGCAAAACGTATAATTACGATATCAAACGATAATAACGAGCTTGTCAGCGAGCTGTTTCCGGCCTGTGCAGATAAAGCTGTTTTCATGCAAAACGGATATGACACGGGAAGATTTTACCCCGAACCGGTCCCGAGAGAAAAAATCGAAAATATGTTTAACATTAAACTGAAGGAAAAGCTTGTTTTGTTTGTAGGAAAACTTGCACACTTCAAAGGTGTAGATATTTTAATCGAAGCGTTGATTTTGTATGAGAGCGAACACCCCGGAGAAATTACAACGATAATAGCAGGTGACGGCGAGCTTGCAACAACACTTAAAAAACAAGCGGCAGACGGAAACTTAAAAGACCTGTATTTCATGGGTCACCTCGACAGCACACAGCTTCGTGAGCTCTACAGCACAGCGGATGTAAGCCTTGTCCCGTCCCGCCGCGAACCATTCGGTCTTGTTGCTATTGAAGCGCTTGCCTGCGGTTGCCCTGTTATAGCGACAAATCAGGGTGGTCTTACCGATATAATAAACGATGATGTAGGGTCACTTGTAAATGTAGAAGATGCAAAAGACCTTGCCAAAGCAATCCGTAAAGAAATATTCCATCCCGACAGAACACAAAGAGGTAAAAATGCAGCAAAATATGCACTTGATAACTATGCTCAGGATTCACTTATGGATACACTAATTAAGATATACAACAGTTAAAAATTGTGTTAAGATATTGATTAAATAACAATATATGGGGGAGGCAAAAAGTTATATGCGAAAAGTTGTACTGATTCCAACGTATTGGTCTCGTGCAAAAAGAGAGTGGAAGGAAGGCGACGCAGTCTATGACCATCCGACGCCGCTCGATGAAGAAGGAACACTTGCGCGCACACTTGAAAGCATGAAGATTCTCACGGAAAAGGACTTTAAGCTTGTACTGCTTATCTGCCCGACAACACCCGAAGTAGCAGACGAAGCGGAAAAACGTGTGGTACAAATTATTGAAGATGTGAATCTGCAGGCAGAGACGTATATTTTTACAATTTCCGATCTGGAAAAAATCGCAAATATTATTTACGAAACCGATACAGAGCGTAAATCAGAAAAACTGTTAAATATGGTCGGTTATGCAAATGTCAGAAATATGTGTCTTTTCTGTGCGGATATTTTATCTGCGGATGCAGCGATTTTGATTGACGATGATGAGGTATTTGAAAAAATCGACTGGGTTGAACGTTCGGTCGAATTTCTGGGTAAACGGATTTATGGTGATGTCGTTTACGGAATGGCAGGTTACTACACAAATAAATATGACCAATATTACGACGATGTCAAAATGGAGCATTGGATGACATATTGGGACAGATTCGGGTTTAAAGCAAAAGCATTTGACGAAATAATCGGCAGCCCGCCCAGAGTAAAACGTACTCCGTTTGCATTTGGCGGAGCAATGATTGTTCACCGCGATATGTTCCAAAGTGTGCCGTTTGACCCTGAGATAACAAGGGGAGAGGACATCGACTACTTAATCAACAGCAGAATGTACGGGTTCTCATTTTTCCTCGACAACACACTTGCAATTAAGCATCTTCCCGTTCCGAAAAAACATCCGCAGTGGAAACGTATCAGGGAAGACATATACCGTTTCGTTTATGAAAGAGCGAAAATTGCATCACAGGTCAAATCAGGCACAATGGTAATGGTAACGCCCGAAGATTTTGACCCGTATCCCGGAGAATTTTTGCGAGATGACCTTGAAGAAAAAATCTTCCGCTCAAACATGATGCTTGCACAGGATTACATGATGAAGGGTGATAATGAGGGAGCTCTTGAATCACTTAACAACATCATGATAGCAAAAAAAGATGCACAGCCCAATTTTGATGCCTTTACAAGATATAAAGGGGTTCAAAAGCTTTGGGAAAAATTATGCGCAATAGTTGCAGAACAACGTTATGAGCTTCGAAAAATAATGGAAGACCACAACATAACAAACCATCCGATTTTAAGAGATGAACAAAGCGTACGCAAGCTGAAAACCGAAGAAAGAATTGAAGTCCTGCAAAAAGCATTTGACTTTGAACTCAGCGATGAAGGATGGGCAACCCTGGCAAAGAAATTCTATGTCAAAACATTCTATGAAGATGAAATGCTCTCCGGTGCGGCGATTTTAATGAAACAATGTATATAATTCTCAAGGGAGAAATACAATTGTTTTCCGGCACAAGAGAAACCGGCGGAGAGATAGAAATTACACGTTTGCACAAGGGCGGAATCTTAGGAGAAAGCTGTATAACGCACCAATCCTTTACACTAAACTGCCGTGCATTACAATTTACCGAGCTTTTAGGAATTGACAAACGCGACATAAATAAACTGATAGATAAAAATCCCGAGCTCGGTGTAAAATTCTTCCAGCAAATCCTGATGAAGGTTGTCGGAAAAATGCGCGAAAACAACCTCTACAACGTAAGAATGGGAGGCGGAGCAATCCAAGCAACCGCCATTGACGGAAACGAAGAATAAAAACAGCACAAGGGGACGGTTCTCCTGTGCTCAGATTAAACAAAAAAGTTGCTTTCCATCACTTTGATGGAAAGCACTTTTTGTTTATGAGATTTTTATAATTATCTATATGTCAGTCTCTTCTAATTTCTATAGCCAACGGCTATGAGATTTTTTATAATTATCTATATGTCAGTCTCTTCTAATTTCTATAGCCAACGGCTATGAGATTTTTATAATTATCTATATGTCAGTCTCTTCTAATCTCATAGCCGTGTACAGGTCATTATAGTGTCCGCCTGCGGCGATGAGTTCGTTGTGGGTGCCTCGTTCGACAATTTTTCCGTCTTCCACAACTAAAATAATATCGGCATGTGAGATTGTTGAAAGCCTGTGTGCAATTATGAATGAAGTCCTACCTTCGAGCATATGTGAAATTGCGTTTTGGATAAGATGCTCTGTTTCCGTATCAATGCTTGAGGTAGCTTCATCCAATACGAAGATAGGCGGGTTTGCAAGGACTGCACGGGCAAATGATACCAGCTGCTTTTCTCCTGTTGACAGCTTATCGCCGCCTTCACCGACCTCGGCATCATATCCTTCGGGCATCCTGTTCGCTACAACATCGGCAGAAACAATTTTTGCTGCGGCTATAACTTCCTCATCGGTTGCATCAAGCTTACCGTAACGGATGTTTTCCATTATCGTCCCCGAAAACAAATGGGGGTCCTGAAGAACGTAACCCAGTGATGAATGCAGCCACAACTGTGAACGCTCACGGGCATCCCGGCCGTCAATCAGAACCCTACCCTCTGTCGGCTCATAAAAGCGGCATACGAGGTTAACTATTGTTGATTTTCCAGCTCCTGTTTCTCCGACTATTGCAACTGTTGTACCGGACGGAATATCAAGCGAGAAATTTTCAAGAACATTCTCATCACCGTCGGGATACATAAAAGTCACATCATCGAATTTAATGCCTCCGAGTACAGGCTCCCAGTTTTCACGTTTCGGGTCAAATGTATCGCCGTACTTTTCGATAACCTCAGGAGTATCGTTTATAGTAATCTCTTCACCGAGAAGACTTGTAACCCTTTCGACACCAACCTGTGCGGAAACGATTTCCGAAATAACACCCGAAACCCAGATAACCGGCTCTATTGTAACAACAGCGTAAGTGATAAAAGCGGCAAGGATACCATAATCAAGTATTCCTCTGTCAACCATAAGACCACCTCTGTAAAGCACAATAGCGAGTGCGATTGAACCGATGGATGCAACCATCGGAAGCATCATGGCCGTAAGGCGTGACGAGCGGACGGAGTTACGCTGCATCCTGTCGGAAAGTTTGGCAAACTCATTGCTGTTGAGGTCTTCGATTACAAGAGTTTTTGAGGTTTTTGAACCTGTAATACCTTCGTTGTACGCTCCTGTAATCCGTGAGTTTATTTCGCGTACTTTTCTGCTGACAACGAGAATTTTTCTTTGGAATACCCATGCTATAAACCAAGCAACGGGAATGATGCATATCAGCATTAATGCAAGTGTCGGGCTGAGAATCAACATATATGTAATACTGAATATTATAACTAAGGATGCTTCGGTTATTGCGGTAAATCCCCAGGAAATCATACCGCTGATACGCTCTGTATCGGACATGACTCTTCCGATAAGGTATCCGACTGAGTTTGTGTTATGGTAAGCCAGCTGGATTTTTTGCAGATGAATAAAACAATCACGCCTGATCAAAAGACCCAATCTCATTTCAACACCAATGAGCAGCTTTACCCATAAGTAAGTTAAAAATCCGATAATAAGGATAATACTGAAATAAAGTGCAATAAACGGGATTATCCCTTCTGTTGACTCAAGCATTATGAAATTATCAACCGCATATGCCGTAAATAGCGGAAATGCCGAGTGTAACGCTGTCCATACAATAATTATTATAAGTGCGTATATGAAATATTTTTTCATCTTGCCAACATAAGGGAGCAGACGCTTCCATATACCTAAACTGAGGCCTTTTACTTTTACCTCATCTTCATATTCATATTTCACAGAGACTCACCTCCCTTTTCATCAGCTCCGGATTTCGGGCTGCTTATTTCTTTTTTTGTATATCCCGACTGTAAATCATAAATACGCCGGTAGATGCCGTTTTGTTCAACAAGCTCGGCATGCGAACCGATTTCTTCAACTTTACCTTCCTCCAAAACCATTATGACATCGGCCTTCATAAGCGTTGATATTCTGTGTGAAATGAGAATTACGGTAGCTCCTTTTGTGTCTTCACGTAAAGACTCACGTATTTTGGCATCGGTCTCCATGTCAAGATTCGACATAGAATCGTCAAAAACCATAATGGGAGCATTCATCATCAGGGTTCTTGCAATTGCAACACGTTGCTTTTGACCGCCCGAAAGAGTAACGCCGCGCTCACCGACAATCGTGTCATAGCCTTTGGAAAATGCCATAATATTATCATCGACTGCAGCAATTTTTGCTTTGTCTCTGACCGTTTCAAGCTCGTTATCCCGTGATGCTATATCAATGTTTTCAAGTATTGTTTTTGAGAACAGGAACGGCTCTTGCAGAACAAGACCAATATTGCGCCTGAGGTATGCTTTTTTTATCTTGGAAATGTCTATGCCGCCAATTGTTATTGTGCCACCGTCCTCAGGCAGGCTGTACAGGCTGTTAAGAAGGTAGGTTATTGTTGATTTACCCGATCCAGTTGCACCCAGAATACCAAATGTCGTGCCTTTTTTAATCTTAAAGCTGACATCTTTTAATACAGGCTGTTCATCATATGTAAAGCTTACATTATTAAATTCAATATCCCTGTCCATCGGAGGGGTTATTGCGTCGGGCACATCTGTTTCTTCCTTTGCATCGAAAATCTCTTTAATCCGCTTTAAGGACACACCCGCTTTGCTCATCTCGGCAATAATCCGCCCAAGCTGACGCACAGGCCACATGAGCATACTTGCATATCCCAAAAATACCAACAGATCACCGACGGTGAAGCTTCCGGTTGTTGCAAGTATTGAACCGGCGACAATTACACTGAGCATCTGCAGAAAAGACATGGCATCTCCGATACCCCAATATAAACCGAATGTGCCGCCAAGTTTTGTCCACTTACCTGCAAAATCTGTGTTTTTTTCGTCAAAGCGGGTTGTTTCATATGCTTCGCGGCCGAATGCCCGTACGACACGGACCCCTGTAAGATTTTCTTGTACCCTTACCATTAAAGCACCCTCTGCTTCATCGGCAGCCAAAAACTTTTTAGAAATCTGCAGAAAGAAAAACATCGTGTAGCACAGGATTATCGGCATATACGCAGTTATGACCGTAGCCATAATCGGGTTAAGCGAGAACATGATAATAATAGCGATAACAATTAGAATCGCTGTTCTTACCACCTCAATGAGCTGGTTAAAAACAAAGCGCCTGACTGTTTCGACATCCGATGTACAGCGTTGAATTATATCGCCTGTTTGATTGTTTGTATGCCACTCGAACGGAAGGTTTTGTGTATGTCTGAACAGGCTGATGCGAAGATTGTTGATCATTCGCTCGGAACCCTTTGCGATGCTTACTCTGGCAATATAATTTATTGACCCGGAGATCAGCTCCAGTCCCGCAATCATTACTGCGCATATTATCAGCATGGACGAAAGTGTCCCGCTTGTGTTAAATGAATTAAATACCCACATAATCGGTGCAGGTAATGCTCCTTCCTTATTGCCTATGACAGAGTCGACTGTAAAGCCGACTATTAACGGCGCAATAAAGCTGAGCAGCGTTGCTACGATAGCAGTTAGTATTGAGATAAGGTAAAAATGTTTTAATTTATGTGTAAACCCTATCATCATTTGTAATGTTGAATCTTTTTTCATCTCTTCTCCGGTTAATTGAATAATATTTATATCGTCTGATGTGATGCGTATTTCAATATAAACACTGAAAAAGGACACGACCTCGATCGTGTCCTTGATTTTGGATCTATTCACGAAAGTTGTTAATTGCGCCAAGCCGGCGCTTTGCACTTTGCGAAAGTTTTGGGTGATTTACCCGGGAATATTCGATTAAAAATAATCTATATTGCCTTGCGTCCGCAGTGCAAAATATTCGGTTTTAAGAGTAAATCACCCATACTTTATAATTCACCTTTAAATCAACTCCTTTCATTATTTATTTGCTATAAAAGCATGAGCATTATATTGCAAGAAAAACCGCTTGTCAATGGGAAAAATACAAAACAATGAAAATATATTGACAAACCAAAGTAAAAAATGGTAATATCAATGACGCATTATGCGAACCATGCGGGGGTGTAGCTCAGCTGGGAGAGCACCTGCTTTGCAAGCAGGGGGTCATCGGTTCGATCCCGATCATCTCCACCATTTTTTTGTTATGGGTTCCGTAATGCGCAGCTTGCTGCAAAGCATTCGGGCCCATAGCTCATCAAGCTGAGCTAGTCCTTATAAACAGTAATTTAATATGGGCCCATAGCTCAGCTGGTTAGAGCACTCGACTGATAATCGAGAGGTCGGTGGTTCAAGTCCACTTGGGCCCACCAACGGAGTATTAACGAATTTCCTGAAAGGTGCGGACAAGGCCCGTTGGTCAAGCGGTTAAGACTCCGGCCTCTCACGCCGGCAACAGGGGTTCGAGTCCCCTACGGGTCACCAGTTAATTAGATTTTAGAGTATTTTTGGAGGTACCAATGATGAAAAAATCAATGTTAAGTAAAATAGCCATAATCATTCCGATTATACTCATTGCGTTGTTCGTTATATCAGCTTGCGATTCACCGGAACCAAGAATCCTCACCTCATTTTACTATACTCCGGGAGGACCGTTTACAACTAATGTAAATGATAATGACCCGCGCAGGAGAATCAGATGCACAATAGTATTCGAAGTAGTTGACGAGCGTGCAATTGAAGAACTCGATGAAGTTGTATTTAAAGTACGCAGCTCGGTACTCTCTGTTTTAGGCGAACTTACAATACCCGAAATAACAACACACAGAGATTTTGAAGATATATCAAGAAGATTGATAGAAAGAATCAACGAAGACCTTCCAACCGATCACGATCTTTTTAAGCAAGCATACTTCACCGAATTTGCACTGGAATAGTATTGACATAAAATAAAAGCTCATTCCATCATTGTAAATTTCATCGCTTGACAAGATAACTATAATAAAGTACCATGAAACCAGCCACATTCCTCAATAGCTCAGCTGGTAGTCCATATGGTAGGATAAACCACCGAAAGAAAATAGCTTAATAAAAAACCAGAAACCGTTGAAAAACGGAGGTTCCACAGTGATCCTCAATAGCTCAGCTGG